>JBGAGQ010000007.1:0-141749 GCA_044226625.1 Thermoanaerobaculia bacterium | reverse complement strand
CGGATGGGTGTGCTCGTTGTGGTGGAGGCGTACGGTCCAGGTGAGGGCGCTGCCGGGGAGCGTGCCGCTCTCGGCATCGGTGCCCAGGCCGTTCAAGGTGATCGTCTGGCCGACGAAGAAGCGGTCGGACGACGTGGGCGAGACGATCTGCGCGGTGGGGGCGGTGTTGCCGACCTGGATCGACTGCGTCGCGGGAGCCGAGAACGCGAAGTTGTTGTCGCGCACGCGCAGGCTCGCCATATAGACGCCGTTAGCCGCGTAGGTGTGCGAGGTCGTCGCGATCGTCGTCGAGGTCTCCGGCGTGCCGTCACCGAAGGTCCAGAAGTAGGTGAGGGTGTTGCCCGCGTCCGGGTCGGAGGAGGCCGAGCCGTCGAAGCTCACCATGAGCGGCGCCGGTCCGCCGAGCGGGGTCGCGGTGAAGCTCGCCGACGGCGCGTTGTTGCCGGCCGGGGAATAGCGGATCCGGCGGACCTGGCCGCCCGCGGCGAACGTCGTGTAATAGAGCGCCTGGGTGGACTGGTAGGGGCCGAACTGGAGCGCGACCGCCGAGGAGTTGCCCAGGTTCGTGGCGAAGTCGCTCGCCGTCGTGAAGGGGCCCGCGCCGTTCGCCCCCGCGAGCTGGAAGATCCAGCCGCAGACGTAGTCGGAGAACAGATAGACGTTGTCGTAGGCGGGCGGCCAGATGCCGTTCGGCACGAAAGCGCCGCCGGTGATCGAGTTGCAGCTCGTCGAGCTGGTCGACCCCGGCACCTGGGCGCCGTGCGAGTACTCGAAGATCGGCGGCACCATGTTCGCCGGCGTCGGGTTGCACGGGCCGGAGGTGTTGTTGACCCGCGTTCCTTCGAGACAGTTCCAGCCGAAATCGGCTCCCGCGGTGCCGAGGTCGATCTCCTCGCGCACGTTCTGGCCGACGTCGTTGATGAAGAAGCGGGTGCCCGCGACGTTCGGATCGAACGCGATGCGGAAGGGGTTCCGGTGCCCCCAGGAGTAGGTCTCCTGGCACTTGTTTCCCGCCGTCGTGCCGCCGGTCGTGTTGCAGCGGGCGGTGCCCGCGCCCTGGAACGGATTGGTCGGCGGGATGCCGCCGTCCTTGGTGATCCGCAGGATCTTGCCCGTCAGGGTGAACTCGTCGCGCGCCGCGTCGTTGGTTCCGCCGCTGCCGCCGCCGGCATAATCGGCTCCGCCGTCTCCGATCGAGATGTAGAGGTAGCCGTCCTTGCCGAACTGGACGTCGCCCGCGTTGTGGTTGCCGGCGGTGGAAGGCATGTTGTCGACCAGGATCGTCTCGGTTCCTAGATCGACCGTGTTGTTGTCGGCGAGGACGAAGCGCGAGACCCGGTTGACCGACGATCCCGTCGAGGTGCAGGCGATCGCCGGCATCTTGTGGAACGAGTAGAACAGGTAGATGAACCGGTTCTGGCCGACCCCCGGCCCGAAGTTCGGATCGACCGCGACGCCGAGCAGCCCGCGCTCGAAGTTCGAGCAGAGCTGGCTCGTTGGGAAGGTCACCGCCGAGGTGTTCGTCGTCCCCTGGCGAACGATCAGCTCGCCGGTCTGGCGCGTGATCAGCAGCCGGCCGTCGGGGGTGAAAGCGATCGCGGTCGGCCCGGTCGCCGCGGTCACCAGCTCGTCGACGAACCCGGCGGGGATCGCCGCGAACAAGGCGGGCGAGGCGAGGACGCAAATTCCGAGGGCGGCGGCGAGGACGGCGGTCGGCGTGCGATGCATGGACGGAGCCTCCGATAGCAACTTATGCATGTGCGCCCGAGGGTAACAGAGAGAGGCGCCGGGGGGCACCCCCATCCGGGAGGGTTGTGTGAGCCCGCACCTCGATCCTCCCCATCGACCGGGATCGATCAATCACCCGCTCCCAGGACTGTTACCCATGTCCCCGGTCTGAAGTGTTACCCATGCCTCCGGCCGTACCGGGGAGGCCAGGAGGGGGAGTGGATCCACCGAGGCGCCCAGAAGGCAAGGGATATACTCCGCCGGCACGTTGGGGGAGCCACCCCCGAGGAGACCGGCATGGCCGTCAAGGATCTCGAACCGATCGCAACCGTTTCGCCCGCGGTGCCCAGCGCGCCGGAGCGGCCGCAGGCGGCCGCCGCGCCGGTCTATCGCGAGGACGCCCTCGAAACCATGGGCGAGGCGCGCGCCCGGTGGGAGGGCGCGCGGTCGAAAATCGAAAGCCGCTCCCCGTCCTGGAAGAAGGACTTCACCACCGTCTCGGGGATGGAGGTGCCGCACCTCGTCACCCCCGAGCAGACCGCGCGCATCGACATCTCCTCCGAGATCGGCGTGCCGGGCGAGTTTCCGTATACGCGCGGCATCCATCCGACCGGCTACCGGGGCAAGCTCTGGACGATGCGGCAGTTCGCGGGCTTCGGCACCGCGGCCGATACGAACCAGCGGTTCAAGTACCTGCTCTCCCAGGGGCAGACCGGGCTTTCGGTCGCGTTCCACCTGCCGACGCTCTACGGCTACGACTCGGATCACCCGATGTCCAAGGGGGAGGTCGGCAAATGCGGCGTCGCGGTCGATTCGCTCGCCGACATGGAGGTCCTGTTCTCCGGCATCCCGCTCGGCGAGGTGACGACCTCGATGACGATCAACTCGACCGCGCCGATCCTGTTCGCGATGTATCTCGCCGTCGCCGAGCAGCAGGGGGTCGACATCGCCGCCCAGGTCTCCGGCACGCTCCAGAACGACATCTTGAAGGAGTACATCGCGCAGAAGGAGTACATCTTCCCGCCGCGCCCGTCGATGCGGCTGATCACCGACCAGTTCGCGTTCGCGGCCGAGCGGGTGCCGCGCTGGAACACGATCTCGATCTCGGGCTACCACATCCGGGAGGCGGGCTCGACGGCGCTCCAGGAACTCGCCTTCACGCTCCGCGACGGGATGGAGTACGTCCAGTACGGCATCGACGCCGGGCTCGACGTCGACGACTTCGCGCCGCGCCTCTCCTTCTTCTTCAACAGCCATAACGACTTCTTCGAGGAGATCGCCAAGTTCCGCGCGGCGCGCAAGATCTGGGCGACCGTGATGCGCGAGCGCTACGGCGCGAAGAACCCCCGCTCGTGGATGCTCCGTTTCCACACTCAGACGGCGGGCTGCTCGCTCACCGCCCAGCAACCGGTCAACAACGTCGTCCGCACCACCGTGCAGGCGCTCGCGGCGGTGCTCGGCGGCACCCAGTCGCTCCACACCAACTCGCTCGACGAGACGCTCGCGCTTCCCACCGAAGAGAACGCCCGCACGGCGCTCCGGACGCAGCAGATCCTCGCCCACGAATCCGGTGTGATTTCGTCGATCGACCCGCTCGGCGGTAGCTGGTTCGTCGAGGAGATGACCCAGCGAATGGTCGACGGTGCGTTCGACTACTTCCGGCGCATCGACGAGTTCGGCGGCATGGTCGAGGCGATCGAGGCCGGTTTCCCGCAGCGCGAGATCATGGACGCCGCCTTCGCCTACCAGCGCGCGGTCGAGAACAACGAAAAGTTGATCGTCGGTGTCAATTCCTTCCATGTCGAGAACGAGCCGCCGATCGAGATCCTGCAGATCAGCGACGAGCTCGCCGAGCGGCAGGTCGGCGACTTGAACGCGGTCAAGGACCGCCGCGACGCGGGCGCCGTCGCCCGGACGCTCGACGCCTTGAAGATCGGCGCCGCGGGCAGCGCGAACACGATGGCGCTGATCCTCGATTGCGTGAAGGCGTACGCGACGGTCGGCGAGATCAGCGACGCGTTGCGCGACGTCTACAGCACGTGGGAAGAGCCGGCGGTGTTTTGAGATGGATCTCTAGGGGGAAACGACGATGGCCAAGTGGAATCCGGAAGAGCGCGCGACGGGCATGGCGGGAGCCGTGACGATCGGAGGGTGGATCGTCGGCCTCGCGAGCTTCGTCGGATCCATCGCTTGCCTGCTGGCGCAACGTCCTGACGCGGCAGGCGTCTTCATGCTCGCGGCCGGCGTGACGTTCGGATTGCTCGCCAACGCCCTGCTGCGGCACTAGTCCAACAAGGGGGTACACGGATGATCGGATCAGCCGCCATCGCCCGACAGATGTTGATTTACATGCTTTGGGCGGATCGGGTGATCCTTCGCTCTCTGCGCGAGGTGACGCCGGAAGACCTGTTGCGCGACACCGGTTCGAGCTTCCCGTCGTTGCTCCAGACGATCGCCCACATCGCCGGCGCGGAGAAGATCTGGCTCTCCCGGTTCCTCGGCACCGGGCTCGATCATTTCCCGACCGAGAACGACTTTACCGAGCTGATCCCGCTGCTCGTCTCGTGGGAGGAGACGGCCGCGGGCATCGAGGCGTTTCTCGCCGGCCTCACCGACGAGCAGCTGGAGGCGAGCCTCGCCTGGGCGAACTCTCGGGGCGAGGCCTTCAACCGCCCCCTTTGGCAGCCGGTCTTCCACCTGGTGAATCACTCGAGCTACCACCGGGGGCAGATCGTCACGATGCTCCGCCAGATGGGCTACGAGGCGGCGGGCACGGATTTGATCTACTTCCTGCAGGAGCCGGTCGCGTAAAGGGACGCCGCACGCCGCACGGGAAGGCGAGACCCATGTCGAGATCCTCTCGGAGGCAGATCGCCCGTTGGGCGCGGGCGACGGTTCTCTTCGCCTCGCTTCTTTCGGTCTCCCTCGCCGCCGCGGCGCAAGAGAGCGATCCGCAATTCGATCCGGCGGTTTCGTGCCCTGCCTTCGGGCCGAACGTCGGGCCGCGGTTGCTGATCGACGAGGCCCATCGGAACCTGCATACGGCGTCCGGCCGGTACCAGGCTTTCGCCGCGGTCGCCGCGCACGACGGCTTCCGCGTCGAGCCCTCCGCCGCCTCGTTCGGCTCCGAGTCGCCCCCCACGGGAGCCCTCTTGGTGATCGCGAACGCCCGCGGCGCGACGACGGACGATGCCTTTTCCGCCGCCGAGATCGAGCGGATTCGAACCTGGGTCGAGGGGGGTGGCGCTCTCTTCCTGATCGCCGACCATGCCCCGTTCGGCTCGGCCGCGAAGAGTCTCGCCGCGGCGTTCGGCGTTGCGATGATCGACGGCCATGTGCGCGACGAGGCCCATGCGGCCCGGGAGTTGCCGGGGCCCTACTTCCTCGAGTTCACACGCGAGAACGCCCTCTTGGGCGACCATCCGATCCTGCGCGGCCGGAGCGCGTCCGAGGTGATCTCCCGCGGGGTCACCTTCGGCGGTCAGGCGTTACGTGCGGACGGCGCCGGGGCGACCGTCCTCCTGCGCCTCGGTCCCGCGGCGGAGGCGGTGGCCGACCCGAACACCGTGGGTTCGAAGGTCGAGCCCGTCGGGGGCCTCGCCCAAGCCGTGGCGCTCGAGGCCGGTCGAGGTCGCGTCGTGATCGTCGGCGAGGCGGGTCTGTTCGGAGCCCAGGTGATCTCCGGCGAGGCCGCGAAGGCGGCCGGCCTCGCGCAGGATCTACGCTTCGGCATGAACCATCCGGGGACCGACGACCGCCAGCTGCTGCTCAACGTGCTGCATTGGCTCGCCCGGTTGCTTTGACCGAGCGCGGGTGAAAGCCGCTCTGGTGGCTGAGGCGCGCGGGCTTAGGAAGACCCGAGCCGCCGATCGAATCGCGAGGGCCGCGCCTTCACCAGCAAGTGGGCCGGGGGGAAGGAAAGTCCCGGAGCCGGCCGCTCTCGCAGCTCTCGGCAGATCTCCTGTGCCCCCTCGTGGCACTCCTGGGCGCGAAGGAGATCGCCCTGATCGGCGTACGCGAGGCTGAGGTGGTCGAGCGTGCTCGCCTCTCGGGCCCGATCGCCGCATTCGCAGGCGAGCTCGAGGCGCTGAAGGTAGACCTCGACCGCGCGAGCCGAGTCGCCGCGCGCCGAGTGGGCGAGCGCGAGAAGGCCGAGCAGCTCGCTCTGGGCCGGCCGATTGCCGAGCTCCCGGGAGATCATGAGGTCCGCTTCGAGGCGCTCGATCTCGGTCTTGTCGGCTCGCTCGAACGCAAACTGGAAATGCGTTTCCAAGGGTGTCGGCGCGAAATCGTCGAATTCGAGGAGCACCGATTGGCCTCGTCGCGCCAGCGCCGGCTGCAGAGGTTGCAACCAGAGATCTCGAACCGTCAGGTTGGGAGGGAGCTTCGCCAGGCGACTTCGCCTTCGCTCGGGGCGGGTGGCGTGGAGGAGCGCGATCGTGATGGCCATGGAAAGAAGGGGAGTGCCCATGGCAAGGACCCAAAATTCAGAAGAGGTATCCATGTCGAGAATGGTCGCATAAGCACCTAAAAATTTTGTAATGGAATTCTTCCGCTTCCGCTTTTTCACCCCTACCAGAACGGACGGTGCTCGAAAACTCGCGGAGGGGGCTCGGTCGTCTCGGCCGGGCGGCGTCAACGCCGCGTGTTATCGCGAGACGAGGGCCGCGATCCGCTCCGCGATGCCCGCGGCGTCCGACTCGAGCGGAACCGCGGTGCCTCCGAGCGCTGCGGCTCGCTCGCCCTGCGCTCCGAGGTCGAACGTCAGGAACGGCACGCTCGCGAGGGAGCACTCGTCCAGCGTGAGCCCATAGGACTCGGGGACGATCGAGAGGAGGAGCGCGAGGTCGATCCGGTGGCGCGCGAGCTGCTCCGGAAGGGATCCCGCGCGGTAGTAGCCGTGGACCACCACCCCTTGGGCTCGAAGCCGGTGGAGCAGCTCGAGATCGCCGCCGCCGAAGGCGTGCCACTCGATCTCGGGATGGTCGGCGGAGAGCTGGGCGACCACCCGCGAAAAAACCTCCGCCCCCTTGAATCGTCGCGCCGCGCCGACGAAGGCGATGCGGCGCGGAGCCCGCGGTCGTTCGAGGCGCGAAAGACGCCGAGAAGGCGAATTCTCCGCGGGAAGGTGCGACGGCGCCTCGACCCGGGCTCGCGCGGTCTCGAAGTTGGGGAACAGCTCGAGGTGAGCACGACGCAGGAACTCGGACGGAAAGACGATCCGATCCACGCCGGACACGAGCCGGGCCGCCAGCTCTCGTCGCCGGGCCTGGAAATCCTCCTTGACCGTCCAGCTCCGGCGCAGGCAGGCGAGGCATCGAGCGAGGTCGCGCGAGGCGTGGCAGAAGGCCTCGGTCGGCTCTTCGGCCAGGTGGGGCCGCGGACAGAAGAGCGCGAAGTCGTGGATGGCAAGGGTCAGGGGGAGCGTCGTGGACAGCTCGACCAGGCCGTCGAGCGGGAGGCCCGCCGTCCCTTCGATCCGGAGGATCCGAGCGTGGGTGCGGGCGAAAGCGTCGCGCACGGCGCGCACCCAGGTGCCGGCTTCCGGCTCCGGGGGCCCGAGGGGAGGACCCGGCGTCGCGGGGGCGAGGTCGATCGCCGTGCGACGGGATCCCTGCTCGATTTCCAGCCGGTAGCGCCCGGCCCAGGGGAAGAACAGAGCGAACGGCCGTCCCGCCGCTCGCTCGCGCAGGCGGCGCGCGACCAGCTGGGTCTGGACTCCTCCCCGCCGCGGGGCGGGTGGGGTCGAGAGGACGTGGAGCACCGGCGCGCTCACCCCTTCGGGCGCGTCGTTGCCGGGCGCAAACGACCTCCGCTCCTTACGCTCGGCCAGGCGGTCGAGCGTGCGCCGAACTACGGACGCGGGACCCTCGGCGGACAGGAGGGCGAAGGCAAGACGTAAAGAATCGAGCGCCTTCATCGTCGCTTCCGCCCCTCCCTTCCTTGGAGAACGCGCTCGTACACGGCCTCGATCGCCTCGGCATGCTGGTCCATTCCCTCGACGGCCGGAAGCCGCTCGCTCCAGCGGTCGAGGATCGCCGGGTCGTCGGCAAGCCGCTCGATCCAGCCGCGCAGCTCCTCCGGCAGCTCGGGGTCGAAGAACGCCCCGCAGCCGAGCGTTTCGAGCGGCAGCTCGGCGAGCGCTCCGCGACGGGCCGCGAGCACGGGCGTACCGACCGCCATCGCCTCGCGCGCCGCGAGGCCGAATGATTCGAGTCCGAGCGAGGGGACGATCAACGCGTCGAGATCCGCGAGGACGCGGGCTTTTTCGTCTTCGGGGAACCGGCCGTGCCAGACCAGGGCCTCCCCGCCGATCCGGCGCACGTCCTCCGAATAGGCGGGGTCGATCGCCGGATCGCCGTAAACGTGAAGCCGCGCGCGCGCAGGGTCGATGCCGGCGAAGGCGCGGGCGGCGACGTGGAGCCCTTTATGGGGGAGGAACGAGCCGAGAAATCCGAAGCGGAGAGGAGCTTGGGCGGCGTTCCGCGCCGGAGGAGGGCAATCGCCCAGCTCGACGCCGTAGGGGATTACCTCGATCGGCGGCGCCGCCGGGCCGAGCAGCGCGCGCAGGCTCTCGGCGAGGAAACGGGAGCCGGCGATGCGTACGTCGGCCTCCGCGAGGGCCCGGAGATGGAGGCGGCGGCGCTCGGCGTAGAGCAGGGGGTTGAGAAGGGACCGCCCGGGCAGCCCGGTGAGCGGCAGGCAGCGCGAGCACTTCGCGAGCCCGGGCCCCGAGCAGGGCTGGCGATGGCGGTCGAGGAGGTTCGCGCGGGCGCAGACGCTCCACCAGTCCTGGACCTGGTAGACGATCGGCAGGCCGCGCCGCCGTGCTTCCCGCGGCAGCGTCGCGGCGTGCCCGGCGAGGTGGTGGACGTGGAGCAGGTCGGGCCGCTCCTGGTCGAGAAAGCGGGCGAAATCGCGCTCGAGGATCTTCGAGGAGAGGGCGTTTCTCGACCGCGGATCCCGCTCGAGGAAGTTGTGGACTATCAAGCGGACGCGGGCACCCGCGTCGATCTGCTCGATCGCGTCGCCGAGAGAGCGGGAGCGGTCCTCGATCCGAGCGTAGACCGCCACCTCGCGCCAGGTCGTCTGCCGCCGGGCGAGCCAGGCGGCATAAAGCTCGGTACCCGCCGAGCTCCACGGCGGCCAGCCGTGGACCAGGTGGACGACTTTCTTCGGCCCCCCGGGGCGCGACGCGCGGCGCGGAGGAATCAGCCCTTCGAGCGCCCGCTCACGGACCTCCGCGAGAGGATCCTCGCGCACGAAGCGGGCGACCGTCGCGAGGTAGTCCGGATGGAGCTTCGAAAGCGCGCGATGGGCGCCCCGAACCCGGCGCCGGCGCGAGGGCCCGAAGCTCTGGTGCCCCTCGTGGTAGACGAACGTCGCGTCGTCGAGCACGTGGCGCCAGCCGGCCTTGAGCGCTCGTTGGCACCATTCGCTCTCCTCGCCATAACCGAGGCCGAACGTCTGCTCGTCGAAGAGGCCGATCTCGTCGAGCGCACGGCGTTTGAGGTAGAGACAGACGCCGACCCCCGTGGGCAGGCGCGGATAGCGCTCCCTCGAACCACGCGCCGATCGCGTCTCGATCCGCCGGGCGAAGGTCTCGATCGTCTCGCCCGCCGGAAGGGCGTTGGCGGCGAGGAAACGGGGGAGCGAGCAGATCGTCGCGGTGTTCGAGAAAGGGGTGATGCTCGCGACCTCTGGGGCCGAGTAGGCGGCGGCGCGCAACTTCTCGAGCCAGCCGGCGGTGACGATCGCGTCGCTGTTCAACAGGACGACATCGCGCCTTCCGGCGCGCTCCATGCCGACGTTGACGCTCCGGACGAACCCGCGCCGCTCCGGCGCGCGGACGACCTCGATCCCCGGGATCGGCCGCGCGAGCAGCGCCTCGGTCGCCTCGGGCTGTGGGCCGTCGAGCACCAGGATCGCGCCGTGGCGGGCGAGGTCGGTGTGGGCGACCAGCGCCGCGAGGCAGCGCGCGAACGGCTCAGGCGCCTCGTAGACCGGAACGACCACGGTCGTCTCCTCGGGCGCGCCGCGGTCGTCGTGGACGCGTCCGGGCGGGGCGTTCCAATCGAACGCCTCGCGACCGCTCTCGCGGCGCAGCCAGGAGCGGAGTCGGGAAGGGAGGAGATCTCGCAGCACGAGGGCTTTAGAGGAAAACGCGAAAAGTCCCGGCGAACGTATCACGCGCGGTTTGTCGCTCCCGTTTCGCCCCTCGGGCGATTGGCGCCTCGGGGCCGCTTCCGCTACTCTTCGGGGGCCATGGGAAACGAACGGAACGAGACGCAACGGACGGTTTGCATCACCGGCGGAGCCGGATTCATCGGGTCGCACGTCGCGGACGGCTTTCTCGCCGCGGGCGACCGGGTGCTGATCCTCGACGATCTCTCGGGCGGTAAGCGCGAGAACGTCCCCGCGGGCGCCGAGCTGTTCGTCCTCGACATCCGGTCGCCAGAGGCGGCCCAAATGATCGCCGACGAGGGGGTCGAGCTCCTGATCCACCACGCGGCGCAGATGGACGTCCGCCGCTCGGTGGAGGACCCCGTGTTCGATGCCCAGGTCAACGTGGTCGGCACGCTGAACCTCCTCGAAGCCGGCCGCAAGGCGAAGCTCTCCCAGGTCCTGTTCGCCTCGACCGGCGGCGCGATCTACGGCGAGCAGGAAGCGTTTCCGGCGACGGAGGAGCATCCGACGCGTCCGGTCTCGCCGTACGGCGCGAGCAAGCTCGCGGTCGAGCGCTATCTGTACTTCTACCACGTGGCTTACGGGCTCGACGTCGCCTGCCTACGGTACGCCAACGTCTACGGCGAGCGCCAGAACCCGCACGGGGAGGCCGGGGTGGTCGCGATCTTCCTCCAACGGTTGCTCGGGGGCGGGTCGGCCATGATCAACGGAACCGGCCGCCAGACGCGAGACTACGTGCACGTTTCGGACGTCGTCCGGGCGAACCTCGCGGCCGCCGGCCGGCCGGGATTCCTCACCTACAACGTCGGTACCGCGATCGAGACCGACGTGGTCGAGCTCTACCGGCAGATCGCGGCCGCCTTGGGCGTCGACCGGCCGGCGGAGCATGGCCCCGCCAAGGCTGGAGAGCAGCTCCGTTCGGTGATCGACGGCTCGCGCGGCCGACGCGATCTCGGTCTGCCCGAGCCCCTGCCGCTCGCCGAGGGGTTGTCGCGCACGGCGTCCTGGTTCCGGGCTCGCGCCTAGCTCGAATTCCCGTCGAGGTTCGGACACCGGCGGAGGGTTCTTGTCCCCGCCTTTTGGGGCGGTTTTTCACTCGTCCGTTCGTTCGAGAATCCAGTCGACGCCTGTCTCGTCTGGAGCCCGAGAGGGCACTTGATAGAGGGAGCCGTCGCGCTCCGTTGGCCCTTTCTTCATCCAAACCGAGACATCCCGGCCCGACAGCACTTGGAGGAATCCGCGTTGAATAGCGAGAAGTACTACCTAAAGCCCAACGTATTGGCCGAGCCCCTGGTCGGCAGTTGGTACGCCTGGCCCCATCTGCTGCCGCCGGCCACCTATGGTTTGAACATCCTCGAGCGCCATCTGTCGATCATGAAGTCGTACGTCCAGGCGCCGATGGTCCACTGGGCGGCGGTGAAGAACCCGGCGATGCTGGGCGGTCCGTTCGTGAACTACCCGCCGAACCGCGCGAACGAGGTGAAGGCGCTGGTCGAGTGGACGCAGAAGGAGCAGGGCGAGCTGATCGTCCTCGCCAAGGCGATCAAAGAGCTCGACGAGATGCTGCGCAACGAGGCCAAGGGCTTCTCGCTGGAGCCCCTGTATCCGCGCGTTCCCGAGCCGCTTCGCGGTTACGTCGAGCTGCTCTACGACTTGAACAACAACCCGTCGTTCCGCTTGATCGAGCGGCTGCTCTACTCGAGCAAGTACTACCGCACCGATTTCCAGGAGCTGTCGCTCCGCTTGATGGAAGACGAGCAGGATCGGCCGTTCGTCCTCTCGACGCCGAACCTGCCGGGTCCCGGCACGATCCGTTTGAAGATCCCGTTCATGAGCCCGGCGATCGACGAGCTGTTCAAGATGAAGCGCGAGCCGCAGACTTTCGGCTTCATCAAGGAGATGCTCGGGGTGCCGGACGAGCACGATGAGATCTTCCGGACCTTCCTCACCTCCGAAGCGCCGGCTCCGTACCGTCGGTACGAGGGGAACAAGCTGCGCACGCGGTACTTCGGCCACGCCTGCATCCTCGTCGAGGCTCCCGGTTTCTCGATCCTCTCCGATCCGGTCATCGCCTACGACCAGCACGGCGACATTCCGCGCTTCACCTACTCGGATCTTCCGGACGTCATCGACTACGTGGTCATCACGCACAACCACCAGGATCACATCCTGCTCGAGTCGATGCTCCAGCTGCGGCACAAGGTCAAGAACATCATCGTGCCGAGGAACGGCGGCGGCTATCTCGCCGATCCCTCGCTCAAGCTCTTCCTCCAGAAGCTCGGCTTCAAGAACGTCTACGAGATCGACGAGATGGAAGAGATCGAGATGGACGGCGGCACGATCACCGGCATCCCGTTCCTGGGCGAGCACTCCGACCTGAACATCCTCACCAAGATGGCCTACATGGTGCGGACCGAGCAGGGTAGCCTGATGCTCGCGGCCGACTCGTGCAACGTCGAGCCCAAGGTTTACGAGCACGTCCGCGCGGTGACCGGCGACGTGGACATCCTGTTCCTCGGCATGGAGTGCGACGGTGCGCCGCTTTCTTGGCTGTACGGGCCGCTGATCACCAAGCCGGTCGACCGCAAAATGGACCACTCGCGACGCCTCTCGGGCTCGAACTACGAGCGCGGCATCGAGATCGTCAAGAGCTTCAACTGCCGCGAGGCCTACGTCTACGCGATGGGCATGGAGCCCTGGCTGCGCTACATCATGGCCAAGGAGTACGCTCCCGATTCCGACCCGATCATCGCGTCGGATCGCCTGATCAAAGATTGCCTCGATCACGGCGTCAACGCCGAGCGCCTGTTCGGCGAAAAAGAGCTCGCGGTCGCGGGAGCGTAACGATTCGAATCAGGGCGGGGGCTCCGGCCCCCGCCCGGTTCACGGTGTCATCCTCCACCAAGAACAGCGGGTCTTGCTGGGAACGTCGCGCCGACTGCCGCTTACGGGGGGCCCGGCTGTTTGTGCTTCGCCTGGCAGGCGGAATCCAGATGGATCGCGTCGAAGCCGCCCGCGAAAAGCCCGTTTTGGTTCCTGACCGTCTTGACCCAGCCCTGCGCGGCGCTCGGGTCTTCGGGCGGGTTCAGGCCGGCTGAGATGACCGCCGTGTTGAGATCGAGAAAGGTCCAACCCGACGGGAAGGACAGTGGGAAGTCGAATCCGTCGACCCTCGTTCGTTGGGCCGCCGCTGGGAAGGGAAACTCCGTACCCGGTAGGTCTTCGATTTCCTCGGAGGAATCGAAGGAGAGGACTCGGTCTTGGAAGAGCGGATACCAAGACGGAACGGTGCCGCATTTGAACGCGTTTTGACGGAGCTTCGGATCGCGCCACACGATGAGGTCGGTATTCGACGATCCGGGGACGGTCACGAAGGGGGCGGCGAATCGGGTACCGAGCGGCTCGCGATTGTCGGCCGCCGTCCAGTTGACGTATCGGCCGTAGAACGTGTGCTGCCCCACGGCCGCCGTTTCGGCGCTGGTCGAGGCTTCGATGTGGACCAGGGTATCGTTTTGGAAGATCACGCCGCCGAAATCGACGAACGCGTAGCTGCCCCAAAGCACGTTCTGATTCGAGGCATCGCCGGTACCACCGTTCTGGAAATAGCCGAGGTCGCCGGGGAACTTGAGCGAGCAGCGGTTCATGGCGTCGATCGTGACGTAACCGCGGGCGATGTCGTCGCCATGGTTCAGTCCGGCGCAGCCGTTCAGAATCGCTGAGAAGTTGCCCGTGTGCGCCGCCCTGATGTGGGTCGCGAAGGACGTCGGGAGATTCGGTGGAGGGAGCAAGCCGGCGCAGGACGCGAGCTCAGGGTCCTGCGAGAACGGGCCGCGCGGGCTGATCGTGTCGTTCGGATCCTGGCCGGCCGGAGCCGTCCGCGGGAACTTGCGGTTGATGAAGATGTCCCGCAGATCGATCGTCTCGGAGTCGTAGCCCGTGAGATAGACGTCGAAATCGAGCGTCGGCACGCTCATGTCCGTCCAGAGGACGACGTGAGCGACCACCCCAGCGCTGGCCGCATTGTTGACCGAGATCAACGTGTTCGGGCCGTTCGAGTCGACGAGATCGACCTCGAAATAGGGAAGCAGGAGCGTCGCCGCCGGGACCTCGTCGAGGGAACAGATTCCCGCTCGGAGAGGCGACGCGGCCCAAGCCAGGGCGAATGAGATCAAGGCGGCGAGAGCCACCGGGAAACGTCGGCGCATCGGGGAACCTCCTTTGAGAAAATCCCTGGATCCAGGGGCCTCTGGGAAGGGGAGATTCCGAATTCGAGGAAATGTGTTACGAGGGGGTTCCACTCCGGACGAGGACGCAGGGGGGCTCCAGGTCCGTTCAGCTCGAGAAGGGGCGCAACCTGGGTTGGGGGTTGCTCCAGGAAGACGGATTGCGTCCGAGCATGGCGGCTCCCTCGAATGGGTGTTCTTCGAGGATGGCGGAAAGCGAGGCCGAACCCTCTCGCGCTTACCCCGGCGACGCCTCCGGCCGCTTCAAGAGCCGGCGCCGGATGCGCGTCGCCTCGGCGTGAATCTCTTCGTAGCTCCGGCCGAACAGCTCGACCTGGGCGAGGACGACGCCGAACTCGCTCAACGGCCGGGCGAGGTCTTGCGGGCTGCGGTCGATCGAGAGGCCGGGGATCTCGCGCGCCGCGTCGAAATCGAGCAGCTCGCCCCAACGTCCCTCGGCGAAGGTGATCAGGTTGAACTGGCCGCCGACCGTGCCGTCGGGTGCCGGAAGGTTCGCGGGGGCTCCACCCCCCGCGACCTCGACGATCGCCTGCCAGTGCGAGGCCTTGAGGCAGTGCTCGTACAGGATCGAGAAGCTCGCCGCCGAGCGGGCGTTCACCTCGATCGGGATCGCCTCGCCGTCGAGCCACCAGAGCTCCACGTTCGCGAAGCCGCCGTCGAATCCGATCGCCCGGACGGCGCGTTCCGCGGCCTCCGCGAGGGCCGCTTGGGCGTCGGCGGGCAAGCGCGAGGGGAGGGAGAAGTTGTCGATCGCGCGCGAGCCGGGGAAGACGTTCGTGTCGGTGATCGCCCAGAGATGGAAGCGCCCGTCGCGCATCCATCCCTCGACGGTCACCTGCGGACCGTTCCGCCACTCTTCCAGGAGCATGACCGGACGTGCCGCGAGGGGATAGCGGTCGAGGTCGACGGTCGCCTCGAAGAGGGGCAGGTACTGGCGGCACCAGGCGGGGAGCTCGCGGCGCGCGATCGCCCAGGCGCGGGCGAGGTCGTCCGGACCGTCGAGCCGATAACCGAGCAAGCCGAGCTTCAAGAACGGTGCTTTCAAGAAGCACGGATAGCCGAACGCGCGGGGCGTGGGGTCGTCGAGGTCGAGCGCCTCACATCGGACCGAGGGGAACCCGGCGCGCCGCTCGGCCTGCCGCTCGTAGTACTTGTGAAGGGCGACAAAGACGGACTCCGGGGAAGGGCCCGGCAGGCCGAGCTCGCGCGCCAGGAGCGCCGCCAGGTAGTCGCCGAGATCGTGTGTCGAAACGACCGCGTCGACCGGCCCCTGGCGGGCTGCGTTTCGGGCACGTTCCAGATAGGCGAGCGGATCGAATCCGGTCGGCCGCCAGTGGTCGATCTCGGTCTCGACGAAACGGTAGCGGTGGCCCGGTACGGCGGAGAACGACGCCCGATCGAAGGCGTCGGGTAGGAGCACGAGAACGTCCATGGCGTGAAGAAGGCGTGCTTTTCTCGGGTCCTGACAGGATTCAGAGATATTCTATCCCCCATGCACGCGAAGCTGTCCCGGCTGGCCGATCGCGCGGCGGAAGAGTTTGCCCGGGCCGGCAAGGCGACCGAGGGACCGCACCTCGGCGCTCTGGCCGCCCAGCTCCGGGGGCTCGTGGCGGCCGACCTCGGAATCGATTTCTCGACGCTCGACCGGAGCCGCTCCTGGACCGAAGAGGTTCTGTTTCACCGCCCCGACCTCTACGCGTGCCTTTTCCTCGTTCCGCGAGGAGCCGAGCTGCCGCTCCACGACCACCCGGAGATGACGGTGCTGCTGCGCGTGCTGGTCGGGCGCCTGGAGATCTCCTCATACGACTGGGTGCCGGATCGCCCGGGCCTCGCCCGATCGAAGCCGGCGCGGTGCGTCGGTCCGGACGATCCGTGCGACGTTCTCTCGCCGAACGACGGCAACCTCCATCACCTCCGGGCGCTCGAAGACACCGCTTTCGTCGACCTGTTCTCCCCCTATTACGATGAACAGGCGGGGCGCCCGTGTAGCTACTTTCGGCGTGAGGGAGAGGTCGAGATCGAGGGCGAGCGCTGGATGCGGATCGTCGCGGCTCCGGAGCTCGATCCGGAGCGGACTCGAGGCTCGTGACCCCTCGCGCCCTCGTGGTCGTCGAGGCTCGTGGCCAGTCGGTCCATCTGCGCGAGGACGCCTGTCTCAACCTAACCCAGGCGGGATACCTCGCCGAGCGGCTCGCGGGTGCCGGCGTCGAATCGCATGTGCGGCTCGTGATCGACGCGGGCCAGTCGATCGAAGAGTACAGCGTCCTCTATCACCGGTCCGACGACGAGCTCGCCGCCATCCGGCGCTCGATTCGCCTCGCTCCCGATCGGCGCGCCGCGCGTCGCGAGGCGATCGCCGAGCTGCGCGAGCGCTGGATCCCCTACGCCTTCGAGGCGGACGATGGGAAAGCCGGTTGCCCGGTCGCCGCCGAGCTGTTCTTTGCCGCCTTCGCCAGCGTCGTGGGGGAGACGAACGGGTCGGCGGTCGAAGCGGCGCAATCCGCGGCCCACCCCGCGATCGATATACGGCGGCTCGACGAATGGCGCGATCTGCTCGATGACCATCGTGAAAAGCCGGTCCTCGCATTCGAAGAGGCCGTCGCGCGGCGAGCGCTCGCCCGATCGGTTGGTGCGATCGCCTCGATCGAGGTCCTCTCCCGGGTGGCGGCGGAGCCGACCCGATGGCTCACCGATCCGCACTTTGCCGCCCTCGTCGAGGAGGAATTCGACGCCCGAAAAGCGCAGGGTGGGCGCGAGCTCGAGGGGCGTCTGTTCGGCTTCTTTCCGCCGGTCGTCGATCCTCTCTCGGGCCGGGTGTACTTCAACTCGCCGACCAGCGTTCGTTCGGAGCACGGCAAAGTCCGCGTGGGCGCCCGCGACCGCTTCGACCTGCTCTCTTTCGAGGGGACCGAGCGCTGGAGTTTCGAAGAGCTCCGCCTCCGGATCGATCGCCAGCTCGCCGGCCCGGTCGAGCGACCCTTCGCGCCGAAGTACCCGCTCGCGGCCCGCCACCTCGCCGACGAGGTGGGACGGGAGGCCGAGCGCTTCGCTCGCGATGGGCCGGTAGCGGTCGTCTTCGTCGAGGGCGTGGTCGGCCGCGTCAACCCCGCGACCGGCGGCTTGGTCGACCGCCTGCTTCGAGAGCGTACCCCTGCCGGGAGCCTCTACTTCCGTTACGCCGCGAGCGCCGAGGCGCGGGAGACGCTTCCCGATCTCCCCGGGGGCTTGCCTCTGGTCGAAGACCATCTCGCCCGTTTGGTGCCCCGGATGTTCGTGCCGGAGCTGGACGTGGTGGAGATCTTGGCTGCGCTCCGGGCGCCCGCCGTCGCGGGTTGAAACGGCGTTCCGGAGGGGAGGGCGACCGGCCCTTCGCCGCCGCCGTGTTGAGGGCTGCCGGCGGTTTGCCCATCTCAAGACGGGACGCCACCGGACCCTCGGCGACTGGATCTCCGCTCGAGAAGGAGGGTAGGATCGGAAGCCTCTCCGGAGACCTGTATGGACACCGAACTGATCGCCTACCTCGACGCCCGCTTCGAACGGATCGACCAACGGTTCGAGCGGATCGACCAACGTTTCGAACAGGTCGACCAACGCTTCGAACGGATCGACCAACGTTTCGAAACGGTGGAAAGCCGCCTCGAAGGATTGGAGACCGCGATTCGCCACACGAACGTCCTGATCGAGGGGCTGAGGAGCGACGTCCACTTGATCGCCGAAGGCTCGGTGAGCCTCTATGACCGCGTCGAGAGGTTCCAGAGCGAGGCGACCCTGGTTTTCGATCAGGTGAAAGGTTGGATCGAGCCGTACTACCGAAATCTCGACAGCCGGCTCAAGATCGTCGAAGGTCGGGTCGAGCGGGAGAAGGACGTCGACGTGCTCGATTCGGTGCGCCGGATGCTCGGCAAGCCGATCAAGGCGCACGGCGGCTGAAGCGGGCCCGCTGTCAGCGCTGAGGCGCGGTGTGCTCGGGGGATGGTTCCGTAGTTGCTGGCGGATGAGGCGGGTCGCCTAGCCCCCGGCCAGGTACCGGAGTCCGAACCGGGGTCGGCTTGGATCCGACGGATCGGGGCTCGATCGCTTCGGACCGGGTAGGTTGGGTTTCGAGAGGTTTGACTCGGAACGCATCGCCGAGGTTCTCGAAAAAGCTCTTCTTCTCGTCCAGACGCAAGACCGGAGCCCCGGCCGGGCGCCAGAGGATCGGCCGCAGGAGGGTGGCCGACTGGAAGGACACGAGGGTGAAGAGGAGGATCCAGAGGAACGAGCCGCCGCGGGCTCCCAACTCTCGGAACGCGCCGGTCAGGAAGCGGAAGGCGAGTCCCAGGGCGACGATCCAGAGCAGGACGTGGATCCAGACCACCGTGCCCAGGTAGCGGCTGGACGAGGAGAACAGCCAGGCGATCGGCAGCAGGCCCCCGAGAAGCATGCCGAGCGTGCCGAGGAGCCCGAAGACGGTCGCGCGGAACGCCGGGACCGTCCAGCGCGCGCCGCCGAGCGCCCCGAACACATAAAGGCTCGGAACGCAGAGCAGGGTCGTGAGCGCGGCGATCGCCGGCGCTTTCCAGGCGGCGATCGCCACCTGGGCTCCCCCTTGGAACAGGCCTGCCGCGGCGCCGTACGCCGCGAAGCCCAGGAAGCCGCAGAGGGCGAGAGCCACATCCGAGGTTGGACGCCCGGCGACCGCGCGGCGAACCGGGGCGAGCGGATCGGTCAACAGCTCGTGGCAGGCGCCGAGCCCTCGGGGAGCGGGAAGGGGCGAAACTTCGGTCGTTTCGGTCATGGCGATTCTCGGCTCCTGGATCAGTCGAAGTCGGGAAAAAGGCGGTCGAAGAGGTGGGGGATCACGTCGGTGACCACGAATTCGTAGACGTTGCCGTCGAGCGGACGCTCGCGCAGGAAGGTTACCGGGGCGTAGACGCTGCCGACGAAAGGCCGCATCGCCCAGGCGATCTCGCCGCCGACGAGCGCGAAGACGAACAACCAAAGGGCGTAGGCGGCGCGTAGCGTCGAGCGAGGGGCCGCGAGGCGGGAGAGCGCGCTCCAGAGGGCCCGGGTACCCGCGATGCCGGCCAGGCCGACCAGAAAGGTGTGCATCAGGTAGAGCACGTTATGGGCGGTGCGCGCCTCCGGCGTCGGCCGCGGCGAACCGTAGACGAACAGGGCGGCCACCGGCGCGAGAGCGGCGAGCACGAGGCTCGCGACGGTGAGCGAGAGAAGGGTGAGGACGGCGGCCTGCGCCAGCGAAAGCGGCAGGCCGAGCAGGCGCGCGGCGATCCAACTGAAGAGCAGAGTGACCGCGGTCGTGGCGAGCAGGACGAGCGGGAACTTCGCCGCGACGTAGAGCGCCAGGAGCGAGCCGTGCCAAGAGCCGAAGACCGCGCCGTAGATCGCGGCTCCGAGCGCCATCGTCACGACGAGTCGAGCTGCGGTCCGCGCGAGCCTGCGGCCGGCGAGGATGTCGTCGAGCAGCGGCTCGCCGAAACGGCGCAGGATTTGAAGAGTTCCCATCGCGGGCAAGGGGCTTCGGTTCTCTTGGCGGTGGTGGATTCGTCAGGTATACGGTTCGAGCGGACCCGCCGTCGCCGTCCCTCCTCCCGCCGCGCGGCGGTCCCTCGCCCTCTCAGCCCTCGATCCCGTCGGACCTTCTCGCCAAAAAAAAGCGGGGCGGATTGCTCCGCCCCGGGATTTGGTTCAGGCCCGGGCGCCGTCCGCACCCGGGCAGGGGAGATTGCTTCTTAGAGGCTCAACCGGACGTAGCCCGCGAAGAGGTTCGCGTTGTAGTCGCCGTTGTCGGCGTTCAGGAGCAGCGAGCCCGGCAGGTAGTTCTGCAGTCCCTGGCGGATGAAGCTGTCGATCGTGTAGTCCTCGTAGAGGTACCACAGCCCGAAACCGACGTTCTTGTTGAGCGTGAAATCGAGCTTGCCCGAGATCGAGAACAGCTCGATGTCCTCGTAGTTGTCGAAACCGACCGCGCGGTCCGGCGTTCCACCGGGAGGGCTGAACAGGTCGGCCTTGCCGTCGGACTTGGACCAGCGGCCTTCGACCGAGCTCTTCCACTGCGCGGTGTAGGTCTGGTTCCAACCGAGACCCCACGTGTCGTTGACTTCCTTGAACTCGGCCTGCCAGCTGTCGAGCGGGTTGGTCGAGGGGGTCGCCCCGGACTGCCGCGACTTCTGGAAGGTCTTGCGGTCCGACCGGTCGCCGAACAGGTAGACGTCCAACTTGTCGTTCGGCGTGTAGCCGAGCTCGAAGTCGAAGTGCTGCGTGTCGTCCGAGATCAAGCCGAACGCGCTCTTGTCGTAGTCGTCCTTCCGTCCCGTCGTGCCGAGGTTGAACGACCAAGCCTCGCCTACCACGAAGTCGGCGCCGATTCTCCAAGCATCGTAGGTCCGCGCCGCCTCGTCGAACTTGCGGAGATCGGGCAGGTTGGTGGCGCCCGTCGAGATCACGAAGCTGTCTTCGGCGGCCTCGACGTCGTAGTGGCCGATCGACTTGTCGCCGTGCTCGAGCGCCGCGCGCAGGGTGACGTTTTTCCACGCCCGCGAGTCGGCGGTCAGCTTGAAGACGTCCTCGTCGGTCTTTTCCACTTCACGGCGTTTCCGATCCCAGGTCTGACGGTTCCACGACAGACCGAGGCTGGTCGAGGGCGCGACGTCCCAGGTGAGCTCGCTGCCGAAATCGGTCCGCTTGAACTGCGGCGGCACGGTGATCCGGCCGGTGGCGATCCAGGCCGCGTCGAATCGGGCGTAGCCGGGGATCGTGATCCGATCGCTATCGTCCTTGTACTCGTACGACTTGAGCCGGAACGTGAGGCCGAAGACGTTCGCGAACTTGCCGCCCGCGTTGGCGGAGAACGTGGTGACGTCCGCCGTCCGATCCGCCGTCTGCTGGGGGAGGTTCGACCGCAACGTCGCGTCGAACGGCGCGCCGCCGCGGGTGTTGATCGCGGTGTTCGTCGTGTAGGCGAGCAACGCCTCGTCCTGGGTCATCCGGGTCTTGCTGGCGCTGCCGTTCGCCCACCAGCCGCTGCTGAAGCGCCAGCGGCCGTCCAGGAAGAAGCTCCCGGCTTTGTTGTCGGGGGCCAACGCGTTCCTTCCGATCGCCGGACCGTTGATCGAGCCGCTGCCTGGGGCGGTGTAGGCGGAAGGATCGGTCGCGTCGGTGATGCGGAAGGGGTTGTCCCAGGTGACGCTCTTGATCGAGTTCTCGAAGCGCGACGAGCGGAAGCCGAAAACCAGACCGCCGTTCTTGCCGGCCCATTCGCCACGCGCCGTCACCTCGGAGGTGTCGTAGTCGATCGGCTCGACGATCTCGGTCGAGTTGCTGAATCCGAACGCGGCGCCGTAAGGCCGTAGACCGGTCCGCTTCTCGTTGAACAGCGAGATGTCCCAGGACAGACCCTTCAACGTGCCGAGGTCGAAGTCGATCCGGGAGCGCTCCCGTTCGAGCGAGACGTCGATCTTGCGGGCGGCGGCCAGCTCGGGAGCGAGAAGGTTGTTCAGGAAGGGGAAGGTAATCAGCGCTCGGTTCGCCGCGAACTGGGCGGCGAGAGCCGTCTGGTTCGCGCGCTGGATCGAGTCGTCGATCTCGAACCGGCCGGCCGCCGTGCGCGTCCAGAGGGACGTGGCGTCGTTGCCGAAACGGTGCGGGATCTTGTCGTACGAGAACGACACGCCGTACTTGCCGGCCACCGCGTAATCGAGGCCGAGGCGGGCGTCGTCACGCCAGACGTTCTGGGCGGTGAAATCGATCGTCCGGTTGCCGTCGGCGCTCTCGCCCCACGCCTTGAGCAGGGGGATGCGGAAGCCGCTGTCGAGGTCTCGATACTCCTGGAACTTCGACGAGTTCGTGTCCTGGTCGAGGCTCAGGTACTCGAGGACCACGGGGTCCAAGTGGAAGCTGAAGGGGCCTTGTCCCGAGCCGCCGCTATCGGCATATAGAGGGCCGAGAGGTGCGAGCAGCAGCACCAGCGGCAGGATCGGAAGGGAGACTTTCCGTTGAGTTCTCATCTTCTCGCTCCGGTAAAGACGTTCGGGTCAATGGCCGAGATACGGGCTGGATGGGTTGTTGCTGCCATGGATCGAAGCGTGGCAGTCGAGGCAGGCACGGTTGAAGATTCGGTTGCTCGCCCGCGCGCCGTCGCCCAGGGTGGTGGCGTCGTAGAGCGTGCCGGGGTGCCGGGTGTTGGCGTGGCACTGCTGGCAGATGTAAGGAACCGAGGTCTTCTGAAGCTTCAGATGGTTCGATCCGTGCGGCGAGTGGCAGTTGAGGCAGTTCTCCCGTACCGGCGGATGCTCCCAGAGGAACGGTCCGCGCTTCTCGGTATGGCAGGCGTAGCACTGTTCGTTGACCGATTCCGCTTCGATCATCTTCGGCGACTGGCTGCCGTGCGGGTTGTGGCAGTCGACGCAGGAGATCTTTCCTTCGCGGATCGGGTGGTGCGAAGTCTTGTACGTGTCGGCCCGCACGTCTTTGTGGCAGGAGAAGCACTGCTCGGTCACCGACGCCTGCTTGAGCTGCGCCTTCTCCGATTTCGGCGAGTGGACGCTATGGCAGGAGATGCACGACAGGCCGCGCGCCTCGTGGCGCCCGTTGTGCCAGAAGAACTGTTTGCCGCCCGAGTGGCAGCCCTGGCAAACGGCGGAGGCTTGAGCGGCCGGCAATTTCTCTAGCTTTGGAAAGAGGGCGGGATCGTCGGGCGATTCCGCGTGGGCGTTGCCCGGCCCATGGCAGGTCTCGCAGCCGAGCGACGAGAGCTTCTGGAAGCCGGCCCGGCCGTGCGGGGTGTTGGCGATGTGATCCGCCTGGTCCCCGTGGCAGCCGATGCATGCCTCGTTGCCGGCGTATCCCGAACCCGCCGGTGCGGTGGTCGCCGGCTCGGCCAGGGTCCGTTGCGCGGGAGCGTCGGAGCCGTGCCCGGGGATCAGTGCGAAGCCGAGCGCATGGACTGCGCCGCTTGCCGCAAGGATGCCGGCGAGTGAAAGGAGCGTAACTCGAAGTCTGGGATTCATACCGTGATCCCCTCCGACCGGGGTAGGTCCCGGTTCACTGGTGAAGCCAACTCGAGGAAAGAACGACGCGCACAATGTCTCAAGACGTGTTCCGAATGTCGCACCCTTGGCAGGTGGCCTCGGCCCCACCCCCCAAGGTAGGGCTGGCCATGCGGCGTCTCGCCACGGGGTAGACTCGGCGCCCGGCCGATTCGTCCCGGTTTCGGCGCGCCGATCGCGGCGTTAGACTTCAGCCGTCCTACAAGAAGGAGGAGACCGGATCATGCAGACACCAGCTAGCACCGCACGAACCCTCGGCTTGGCGCTCGCGGGCGCCGCCCTCAGCTTCCTGGCGGCGTCTTCCGCGCACGCTCTCGATGGGAAGGAGGTCTTCATCGCCCAGAAGTGCAACCTGTGTCACGGCGTGTCGTCCGCGGGCGTGGCGAAGACCAGTGAAAAGGTGAAGGCCCCGGACCTCACGGGCACGGTGACCGTCGCCGACGAGGCGCGGCTCACCCGGTTCGTCCGCAAGCTGGAGCCCAACAAGGATGGGAAGAAGCACGGTAAAGAGTTTAAGGGAACAGACGAAGAAATCAAGGCGATCCTCGACTGGTTGGCGACCCAAAAGGCGAAATGACGGCGCACTCGCGTCGACGGGAGGGAAAATCCCATGGCATTGGCCGTCATCTCACTGATCGTCTTCGCGATCGCCCTCGTCGCGGTCCTCGCTTTACGTCCCGACCTGACGGCAGTTCGGGGCGGCAAGATCGTGGCGTTCCTGGCGTTCTTCCTGCTGCCCCTCCTAGGGTCGGCGTTCGCGCTGGAGGAGCACCTGGACCGGTCGAAGTCGACTCAGTTCTGTCTCTCGTGCCACGTAATGGAGCCGTACGGAAAGAGCCTGCGGATCGATAGCGGCGATTTCGTTCCGGCGGCGCATTACCAGAACCGGCGCATCCCCCGCGATCAAGCCTGTTACACCTGCCATACGAACTACGCGATGTTCGGGGGCATGAAGGCGAAGGTCCGAGGTCTACGCCATCTCTACATCAACTACCTGGGCACGATCCCGAAGAAGATCGAGCTCTACGAGCCGTTCCAGAACCGCGAGTGCCTGCACTGTCATGCCGGAGCGCGCGGTTATGTCGAAAGCGGGGGGCACGAGGACCAGCTCGAGGATTTCGCTACCGGCAAGACCTCCTGCATCGAGTGCCATAGCGACATCCACGACGCGGCGAACCTTGCCAAGCACGCCCTTTGGAAGGAGGAGACGCCATGACGACCGCCGAAGTCGCTCCGCGGAAGATCGACCGACGCCTGCGACGCGCCGCCTGGCTCATCGGCCCCGGCCTCGCCATCCAGGCGGCCACCCTCGGCTCGGCGCATCCTCTCGCCTTCATCGTCTTCATGTTCCCGGGGGCGTTCCTGGTCGGCTGTGGAGTGCTCCTCTTCCTCTGGTCGATCGCCTCGGCCTGAGGCGAGTTTCCTCGGCAAGACAGCCCGGAATGCCGGGGCGCGCCAGCAGGCGCCCCGGTTCCGGTGCGGTCACTCCACTTCCAGCATCGCTGGTAACATTCCCGAATGGAGATCCTGGTTCGGATCAAGCGCGCAGTTCTCTCAGGTCGGTTTGCGTTCAGCGAAAAAGCGCGAGTCGAGATGGAGGTCGACGGCCTCACGGATCTCGACGTCGCGGAATCGATCTTGAATGCCGTTGCGATCTATAAGCGACTTCGATCTCAGAGCGAATTTCGCGCTCGCCGAACCGAGTATCTCTATGTGATCCAGGCCACGAACCTCGAAGGACTCATGATCTACTCCAAAGGCAAACTCGTGCAGGAAGGTGGCGAAGATCGCTTCTACTTCCTAGTCTCCTCGAAGAGGTCTGACTGAAATGCCCCAAACGAGAGAAGAATTGGCCGTGTCGACCTGCCCGAATTGCGGCAGTCCGGAAATTCAGCGGGTCCGCCAGGATTGGTCTTCGACCTTTCAGGGAGAAAAGTACAGCGTAAAGGCGCTGGCCTACTACGCTTGCCCCATGTGTGCCGAGAAGGTATACCCGCCCGAGGCGATGCACCGTATTCAGGCGGCTTCTCCCGCTTTCGCGAAGTTGGGCGGTCGGAAGGCTGGGCGGCGGCACCGCCGGGCCGCGTGAGGCGTTCCGCACATTGATCGCGCTTGGTTTCGACCGTTTGACGAGCCCGGCACAGGATTCGCGCTCGCCCCCTTCCGGCGGATAGACTCTCGTAGAATCGATTGAAACGAGGAGGGCGCCATGAATCTGGCTCTGGTGAACGTCAAGGGAGGAGTCGGCAAGACCACGACGGCGGTGAACCTGGCGGCGGCCTTTGCCCGGGGGGGATTGAAGACCCTGGTCGTCGACCTCGACCCGCAGGGCTCGGCGAGCTACTCGCTGGGAGTTCCCCGCGCCGAGGCTGACCCGTCGACCGCCGACCTGCTGCTCGGCAAGGTCGAAGCGGTCGAGGCGATCCGGGAGTCGACGGTCGAGGGGGTGCAGGTGATCCCCGGCGCGCTCGCCCTGGCCGGGCTGGACCTCGCGGTGGCGCGCAAGCAGGAACCGGAGAAGCTGCTCAAGAAGGCGCTCCAGCCGATCAAGCGACGGTTCGACGCGATCGTGATCGACTGCCCCCCGGGGCTTTCGGTGCTCACCGTCAACGGACTCGCCGCATCCGACGCCTACCTGGTGCCGCTCGCCCCGCACCACCTCGACGCCGACGCGCTCGGCGGCTTTTTCGACCTCTTGGAGATGAACCGCGACCGGGTGGGCAAAGGGCAGCTGCTCGGCATCCTCCTCACCATGGTCGACCACCGGACGAAGCTCACCGAGGAGCTAGTCGAAACGCTACGCAAAAAGTACGGCTCCAAGGTGCTCAAGACGGAGATTCCGATCAACGTCCGCCTCGCCGAGGCTCCCGGCCACGGCCGCAGCATCTTCGACTACGAGTCGTGGTCGACCGGTGCCGCCGCCTACGGCAAACTGGGAGGGGAAGTCCTGCGTCGGGCTCGTAAAGCCGAGCTGCTGTAGGGCTCCGCGATCCCGCCTGGCCCACCGCCAGGCGCTCGTACCGAGGACGCTTACGCTCGGGAGGAGGCCTCCGACCGGGCGTTTTCGATCTCCGCGCCCTTCTTCTCGCCGAAGACCAGGTTGAACGCCGGCACCGCGGTGAGCGTGGTGACGATCGCCATCAACACCATGATGGTGAAGAGCGTCGGCGTGATCACCCCCCGCTCCAGCCCGATGTTCAGGATGATCAGCTCCATCAGCCCGCGGGCGTTCATCAGGGCCCCGATCGCCACCGAATCCCGCCACGGCTCGCCGGAGACTCGCGCGCCGAGCATGCAGGCGACTCCCTTGCCGAACGTCGCGGCGAGCAGGACCAGCAGGGCGAGGCCCCAAAGGCTCGGGCTGTCGATCAAACCGATCTTCGTATTGAGTCCCGAGTTGACGAAGAAGAACGGCAGGAGGAGCGTGCCGGTGAGCGCGGAGGTCTCTCCCTCGATGTGGCGGGCGACCTCGCCGCGAGGCATCGCGACGCCCAGGATGAAGGCGCCGAAGACCGCGTAGATCCCCATCGAATCGGTCGCCCATGCGCAAAGCGCGACGAGAATGAGCGTGAACGGCAACACCAGGGAACGGCGCCGCGGGTTCGCTTCCAACATGTTGAAGAACCGGCCGAGATGGGGGCGCGCGAAGCCGATCATGAACAGGGCGTAGAGCGCGCCGCCGCCGATCGCGAGCGCCGCGATCGAGAGCTTGCCGGTGAAGCTCGCGAGGACCACCGCGAGGACGCACCAGGCCATCGCATCGTCGGACGAGCCGGCGGCGAGGGCCAAGGTGCCGAGCGAGGTGCCCGAGAGCCCGCGCTCGTAGATGATCCGGGCGAGCATGGGGAACGCCGTGATCGACATCGCGGCGCCCATGAAGAGCATCGCCTCCCAGGAGGCGACCTCGGGAGCGAAGAGCGGGAACCGGCTTTGGAAAGCCCAGGCCAGCAGAGCGCCCAGGGCGAACGGCGTGACGATCCCCGCCCAGGAGACGACGACCGCGCTTTTCACCCGCTTGCGGATCAGCTCGAGGTCGAATTCGAGCCCGACCAGGAACATGTAGAGCGCGAGACCCACCTGGGCCACGGCGTAGATCACGGCGAGCGTGGGTTTGGGGAAGAGGCGCGCCTGGAGATCGGGGGCGACCAGACCGAACAGGGAAGGGCCGAGCAGGACGCCGGTGATCATCTCGGCCACCACCTGGGGCTGCCCGAGCGGTTTGACCAACCGCGCGACCAGCCGGCAGGCCCCGAGGACGATCGCGATCTGCAGGAAGAATGCGACGGAGATCCCGAAGTTGGTCACCGATCTACCCTCCCAGTCCGTTGCGGCTCCCCGGCGCGCGAATCGGCGGTTCCTCCGCGCGGCATCCCTTGGGTTCCTATCGCCCCAAACCTCGCCCGGTCACCAGATAGGTTGCGAAACTACCGAGCCAGTGTCCCCCTTCGTAGTGCTCACCGGTCACCGCAGCGAGGCCCGCGGCGCGATGCCGAAGGGCGGTCGCCCGGAGCGCGGCGAGGCGCGGGTCGGCGGCGGGAAGTCCGGCGGCGATCCCTTCGAGCATCCAGGCGCGCGAAAGGTTGAGACCGTCGAGGTGGGCGAGCTTGGGATCGGAGGGATCGGTGACCACCGCCGGCTCGAGCCACGCTGAGGCACCGGCGGCCCCCGCCTGGCGGGGAATCTGGGGGAGGAAGTCGCCGAGCCAGGCGGCGAAACGGTCGGCCGGCAGCAGGCGGCGCATCAGGTCCGCCTCGGCTAGGCACGGAGAGAGGAAATCCTGGCCCGACGGCTCATAGGCGAGCGGGCAGGAGCGGTCGGCGAGGTAGAACGCCTCGGCCCGCGAGCGGACCAACCGCTCGAGGTCGGCGTCGCCGGCGCTTTTCGCCCAGTCGAAGATCAGGCCGAAGGCGAACGCGGTCTGATCGTGCTCTCCGATCCGGATCGGCCGCGACAGCTTCGGCAGCCAGGTGGAGAGGCGTTGCGCCGCCGCGCGCTCGAGCGGCTCCAGGGCGGCCGCCCAGGACTTCGCCGTCGGATCGTCCCAGCCGCGTAATTCCGCTCCGAGCTGGAGCAGCCAGGCGAGACCGTACGGTCGCTCGAACGAGATCCGCCCCGGTCCGTCGAGATAGCGCGCCTCGCCAGCGATCTTCTCCGGCGTGAGGCTCCGGGAGAGCGCCGCCCGGGCGGGAGCGGCGAACGGCGCGTCGGGAAAGCTCTTGGCGAGCCTTGCGAGCAGCCAGTGCCCGTGCACCGACGAGTGCCAGTCGTAGCAGCCGAAGAAGGCGGGAGTCAGCTCTCGCGGCGGTTTGGCGTCCGCGTCGCTTGTCATCACGTGGGCGATCTTGTTCGGGTACTCCTTTCCCACGCAGGCGAGGGCGAGATCGGCGAATCGGGCCGCCGCCCGGGCGTCGAAGACGGGAGCGGACGGGGGTTCCGCGGCGAAGGAAGGGGAGACCGCGGCGGCGAGCAGGAAGACCCCGGCGTAGGTGCGCATGGCGGGGGATCGTATCGAAGGTCGCGCGGGAAGTCGTGGATCCTGGCCCTGGGATCGGAACGCCGCCCGACGGGACCAAATCGCCAAACCTTCGACCACTCGATGCGTAGCTCTTGTAGACAGCCGAGAGGACATTCGCTTACCGATTCGGGAGGACCCATCGATGAAACGCTTCGCTTCGACCACCGCCTCAATCCTGCTCGCGCTCGCTGCCAGCGCCGGCTCGCCCGCTTCGACCTCGGCCCAGAGCCTCACGCTGCCGAACAGCGGCGACAACCAGCACTCGGAGGTGCGCCAGCAGATCGGCCTGGTGAACGTCGAGATCACCTACAACAGCCCGAACGTCCACGCCCCGGACGGCACCGACCGAAAAGGCAAGATCTGGGGCGAGCTGGTTCCTTACGGCATGACGAACCTGGGCTTCGGCTCGTGCGGCGACCAGTGCCCCTGGCGCGGCGGCTCGAACGAGAACACGACCTTCTCGATCAATCACGACGTGCTGATCCAGGGTAAACCGCTCGCCGCCGGGACCTACGGGCTGCACTTCATTCCGGGCAAAGACGAGTGGACGATTATCTTCTCGAACAACTCGACCGCCTGGGGAAGCTTCTTCTACGACGCCAGGGAAGACGCGCTTCGGGTGACGGCCAAGCCGCAGGAGAGCGCCTATCGCGAGTTCCTGACCTACGAGTTCGTCGATCGCCAGCCGGCCTCCGCGACGGTGGAGCTCGAATGGGAGAGCCTCGCCCTTCCCTGGAAGATCGAGGTACCGAACTCCGATCAGCTCTACGTCGAGAACATCCGCCGCCAACTCCAGAACTCGCCCGGCTTCGCCTGGGAGAACTGGGAGCAGGCGGCCAACTTCTGCCTGACCCACAAGATCAACCTCGAGGAGGGGCTCCAGTGGGCGCAGGCCGCAGTCGACGGCCCGTTCGGCGGCCAGGAGAACTTCACGACGCTCTCCACCCTGGCGGCGCTCCAGGAGGCGAACGGCAAGACCGCGGAATCGGAAAAGACGCTCGACAAGGCGATCAACCACCCGGCGGCCACGGCGTTTCAAATCCACGTCGCCGGCCGGCAGCTGCTCGCGGCGAAGAAGACCGCCCTCGGCATCAAGGTGCTCCAGACGAACAGCAAGCGCTACCCCGGCGTCTGGCCGACCGAGGTGAGCCTCGGCCGAGCGAGCGCCGCCGCGGGCAAGAAAGACGAGGCCATCCGCCACTTCAAGGCGGCCCTCGCCACCGCGCCGGATGACGCGGCGAAGAAGAACCTGGAGAACCTGATCGACCAGGTCGGAAAGGGGCTGGCGATCGATTGATGGGGCGGGCTTACAGCCCTTTCCTCGGTTGGCGGTTCGGAGCCTGGGGCTTCGCCCCAGGCTATTATCGGGCGCGCCTTCGGCGCTCAAACTGATGCGGAAGTGGCCTTGGAAACACCGACGCTCAAGCCGACTCGGCAAGATTCCGGGAGGCTCCGGATCTGAAACCGACGCGGTGAGGTCCCGGGAAACTCTCCGATTTACGGAGCGCCAAAGACGTCTTGCTACGGCTGGTCGGCCCCTTTACGGAGCGCCAAAGGCGCGACCCATAATAGCCTGGGGCAACGCCCCAGGTTCAGAAGGAAGGAGAGGGGGACCAAGGGCTGAAGGCCCGCCCCATACCCCTTTTCTACGCCCCGAGAGCCTCCAACCTCGCGACGATCTTTTTCGCCGTGTGTTGCCAGGTCCAGCGGCTCGCGACCTCGCGGGCCGCTTCGCGTCCCTTCACGGCCGCCTCGGCCCGATTTTCGTAGACCCAACGCATCAGGTGGCGCAGGTGCTCCGGATCGGGGTCGGCCCAGCGGAAGCCGGTGTAATAGGGGCATTTGGCGATCGCCGGGATGGTTCCCCGCACGCGCAGCGGGTAGCCGTTCCCCTCGTGGAGAAATTCGCGGTGCGCCCCCCAGTCGGTCGCGATCGCCGGGAGCCCGCAGGCCATCGCTTCCATGAGCGGCATGTTCCAACCCTCACCGCGCGAGACGGACACGAAGCAGTCCATCGAGCGGTAGAGGGAGCCCAGCTGGTAATGCGGGAACTCCTGGTTGAACAGGAAGGAGATCTTCCCGCCGGCATCCTGAAGGCGCAGGGCGCCTATCACCTCTTTGAGCTTCAGCCCCGGGTCGCGGTTGATCACCTTGCAGACCAGCCGCACCGGCTCGTCGCAAGAGAACTCCTCGTTGAACACCTTGAGCAGCAGCCCCGGCTCTTTCCGCTCGCCCCATTCGAAAGCGGAAAAGAAGACGTACTCGCCGTATGGGTTCGGGAACGTCTTGAGGCCGGGGTGGAAGTAGCTCGTATCGACCCCGAGCGGCACGATCTCGACCGGTCGGGTGAGACCCGAATCGATGAATCCCTGCCGGTTGAACTCGCTCGGCACCCAGACCTCGGCCATCTTCTGCGCCGCGCGCACCCAGTCGCGCGGGAAGCCGTCGACCTCGAGCATCGTGTAGCCGACTTTGATCCGCCCCCGGTTGCTGCCGAACACGTCGGCCTGGCCGTAGACCACCGCGGCCTTCGGCCGCCAGGGTACTTTTCGCGAGCGGATCACATTGAGCCGGTAGTCCTCGCTGTCCTCGGGCTCCACCGGCGGAAAGACCGTGCGCGGCCCGTAGACGTAGCGGTAGGCCACCTCGACACCCTCCGTGTCGAGCGCGCGCAGGATCTCGCGGCAGCTCATCGCGTAGCCGGTGGGGAAGTTCATGATCGATTGCCAGAGCAGGCGACGGCGATAGCGTCCGGACAGCTCCGCGTGCCATTTCTGTCGGAAGGCCGTTCGGCTGGTCTGGAACAGGCGCCCGAGCGCCTCGGGATCGTTCTGCGTCGAGCCGTGCTCGTCGTGGATCAGCGTCACGCCGCCGCAGACGACCGTCTTCCAGCCCGCCCCCTTGGCGCGGAGGCAGTAGTCCGTGTCCTCGAAGTACGACTCGAAATCGAGCGCGAGGCCGCCGATCTCCCGAATCAGCTCGCGCTTGATGAAGGCGCAGGCGAAGACGATCCCTTCGACCTCGCGCACCTCCTGGCCGTACTGGCCGAGATCCTGCTCGAGCGCCCCGATCTGCTGCCCCCAGACCGTGTCGGGGAGGATGTAGGTCCCGGCGTGCAGCAGCCGTCCGTCCGGCAGGCGGAGGCGGGCGCCGACCACGCCGATCTTCGGTTCCGAGGCGGCGGCCGCGCGCAGGCGCGCCAGCCAATCGCGCTGGGTGAAGATCAGGTCGTTGTTGAGCAGGACGACGTCGGACTCCGGATCCGTCTGCTCCAGCCCGGCGTTGTTGCCCCGCACGAAGCCGAGGTTTTTCTCCAGCCGAAGCACCCGGATGCCGGTGATTTGGGCGAGCCGCTCGGGGGTCTCGTCGGTCGAGCCGTTGTCGACCACCAGGACCTCGGCGTTCTCGAGGTCGGTCTGGAGCAGCGTGGCGAGGCAGCGTTCCGTGAGGTCCCAGCGGTTCCAGGCGAGGACCAGCAGGGTCGCCTTGCGCGGCCGCGAGGGGGATTTCGAAGGGGACTCGGTCATCGAGGGGCGGGAGCCGGCGCCACGCTCTGCCAGAGGTCGAGCAGCGTCTCTTGGACGTTGGCGTGGGTGAGGGCTGTCGTCTCGCGCCATACCTCGAGATCGTAACGCCCGCGGGGCACCGGCGGCAGACCGCCCGCCAGGCGCGACAGATTGAGCAACTCTCGGCTCGGGAGAATGCGCTGCAGCTCTCGGAGCTCGTTGGAGCGCCGGACCAGCGCCTCCTCGAGCGCCACGACGCGGGCCTCCAAGCGGGCGATCCGAAGGGCCGACTCCAGGGGATCCGGGTCGCCCGTCATCGAGCTGAAGTTCTCCCGCGGCCCTACCATGCTCTCCCGAGCGGGCGCTTGAGCGCCTGGAGCAGGCGCCACGACCGAGAGTGGAGCAGCGAGCGGTGGAAATCGGCGAGCCGGTCGATCTCGCGGCGCAGACGCAGGACCTCGGTATTGGTGACCACCTGCCCCTCCTCGGGCGAGGGACCGAGGAACTGCTCGCAGGCCAGGGCGCTCTTACCGAGCAACGCGTCGCGTTCGCGGCGTTCGAGCTCCGACAGCTGGGTATCGAACGCCTCGGCCTCCAAGCGGCCGAAACGCTCGGCATCGTGCAGAGCGTCCGCTAAACGGCTGGTGTTCAGTTTCGCGGCAGACAATGGCCTGGCTTCGACGGTCTCGAGAGAAGGCATCAAAAACCTCGAAAAGGGAGGGGGAGTATACCCGGACTTGCAGGTCGTGGGGAGGCGCTGGGGCGAACGGCGAATCCCCCCTCCTGGCCTCCCCCCGCAAGCGGGGGGAGGGACCCTTCGGCGGGAGGTCGAGTGGGACTGAGCGGACCTTCTAAGGACTTGGTGACCCTCGTCCAAGGGGCCACCAAAGCCTCCGTCAAACTTCCTCCCCCGCTCGCGGGGGAGGATCGAGGTGGGGGCGCTACAACGTGCAAGTCCCTCATACCGTGACGCTTTCTCCGGAACCGCCGGGCCGCACTCCGTCAGCCCGGCTCCTTCGCCGCGCTACAATCAACGCTCAATCACGCCATGGCGACGACGAAACCGGTTTTGACTCGCACGGCCAATCCGCTGTCGTTCGATCAGCTCGAGCCGGGGCAGTTCGAACGGCTGTGCATATGGCTCGTCGAAGAGGAGAAATTCGAAGAGGTCGAGCACTTCGGCGAGGCGGGGAGCGAAGGGGGCCGCGACGTGGTGGCCTCGAAGGGAGGGCGTCGCTGGGTCTTCCAGTGCAAACGGATGCGGCGGTTTTCCCTGGCGGACGCGACGACGGAGATCGCGAAGCTTCGGGCGCTCCCCCCTAGCGACCAACCCGACGAGCTGGTTTTCGTCGTCTCGCGCGGAGTTCGGGCGGACACGCGCACCGCGATCCGCGCCGTTTGGGGTGAGGAGCGACCTGCCACTTCTGGAGCGGCAACGAGCTGGACCTGAGGGTAAAGCGGTATCCGCGCCTGCTAGCTGAGTTCTTCCATCTTCCTCCGGAGCGATTGCGAGAAGGGCGCGTGATCCACCTCCGCTACGCCTCCCTCGGCGATCTTTTCCAGGGGCGCGAGGAGGTGCTCGCCACCCTCCATCAAAAGCTCACCGAGGGAAAGAGCGGCAAGGCGACCGCCATCGCGGCGAAAGCGAACGCCGTCCACGGCCTCGGCGGGGTCGGCAAGTCGCGGCTGGCGATCGAGTACGGCTGGCGCTACGCGGACGAGTACTCGGCCGTCCTGTTCGTCGGGGCCGCGTCGCCGGGGGAACTTCGTCGGAACCTGGCCGCCTTATGCGAGACGAGCGTTCTCGATCTTCCGGAGAAGATTCCGTGCCCCCGCGATGTACAAACCCGATGGAAGGCTGTGCGGCGGTGGTTCCTTGGACGGCCGCCGACGGTCAACGAACCGCTTTCGGGAAGCCGCGCTGTGCGAACGCAGCGCTGTGCTGTGCGACACCGGCCTCGCGGAGAGGTTCAGCCGCTCCGCGATGTGCGGCGCGGAAAGACGTCTGTGCGTACGCGAGCCCCGAAACCCATTTTCTGAGCCAAAACACCACTTCTCGAGCGCTTTGCACCGCTGCCGGCCATCCGTGATGTACAGCGCCGTCGCGATTTTGTGCGGCCCAATGTCGCAAATTCGGTTTTCTCGCTCCTCGGAACCCGTTCCTGGGCGCTGCGTTGTGCGGTAATCCGTTAGTGCCGCACAACACAGCGTCGTTTTGACCGGTCTCGAGTCTTCTGTTTGTGCGGATTGGGCGGAGTGCCGCACAATTGGAGGTCGCGGCAGATGCTTCGCCCTCCGGCGGTTAGGAGGCAAGCGCTGCGGATCGCATCGCATCGAGCCTTCCGGCGGGAAGGTCGCCGAAGTCGGGCGCCCTAAGCCAGGCGGCGTGGTCCTTCGGCGGCTGGGCGCGTTCCGCTGACAGGGGCATTTCTACCGCCGAGCGTCCCGCGAGCCGAAGACCGCGAGAGCCACCGGCCCACCGGATGCGCCGCAGTGTGGCTTGAGTCGATTCTTTCATTCGCCAGCGACTAGAATACCGACATGGTCAAGACGACGATCGATCGCTCCGGGCGCGTGCGTATCCCGAAGGACCTGCGGTCCGACGTGGGCCTAGAGCCTGGCGACGAGCTGGGATTGGAACCGATCGAAGGGGGCTTTCGCCTGACGCTTCTTCGAGAGGGGGGTCCCTTGTCGCGGAAAGGCCGCGTGCTGGTCTTCACGGGCAAGCGAGCTGGCGACATCGAAGGCACGGTGGATGAAGTCCAAGAGGAACGCCTTCGCAGTCTGGCTAAATTGGGGCGGTGAGAGTTTTTTTCGACACCTCGCCCCTGGTCGCGGCGCTCATCGAGAGCCACGAGTCTCATGAATCGGCGTTTCCATGGCTCGATCGTGCGCTCGCCGGAGAAATCGAAGGTTTCGTCGCGGCACACTCTCTGGCCGAGTTGTTTGCCACCTTGACCCGGATACCGACGAGACCTCGCATCTCTCCAGACTTGGCGGCGCGATTGTTGCGGGAGAACGTACTTTCCAGCTTCACGCCGATCGCGCTTACGGTGGACGACTTCAAATTCACGATCCAAAGGCTGGCGGATCTTGGCTGTGCCGGCGGAGTGGTCTACGACGGCCTGATCGCACGGGCTGCCGAAGTCGCCGAAGTCGAAGTCTTTCTGACTCTCAATGTCGGCCATTTCCATCAGGTATGGCCGGAGGGGAGGTCTCGGGTTCGCCGCCCCTAAAAGGATCGTGTCGTGGTCTGCGCCTCAGAACGTATGCCCCTCCTCATCGCCCCCGCCACCGAATCCGATGCCCCGGAGCTCGCCGCCCTCCGCACGGCGGTCGCCGAGGGCTTGACCCGCGACCACGGCAAAGGCCACTGGTCGTCGGCGGTCTCGGAACGCGGCGTGCTTTTCGGTTTCCAGCACGCCCGGGTTCTCGTCGCTCGCGAGCAGGATCGGATCGTCGGAACGTTGCGCCTGGTGACGAAGAAGCCCTGGGCGATCGATCCGGCGTATTTCACCCCCGTGCGCCGCGCGCTTTATCTGATCGACATGGCGGTCCACCCGGACCTGCAGGGGAGCGGGATCGGGCGCCGGCTGCTCGAAGCGGCCGACGCCGTCGCCCGCGAGTTCCCTGCGCAGTCGATCCGGCTCGACGCGTACGACTCCGAAGCAGGTGCCGGCGCCTTCTATGCGAAGTGCGGCTTTCGCGAGATGGGGCGCGTCGTCTATCGGAAGGTGCCTCTGGTTTACTTCGAGAGGCTCGTTTCGGATACCCCGGACGCGTAAGGGGGCGACCGCGAGCTGACCGGGCGGCGCTTCCAGGCGTCGAAGGCTTTTTCCCAGAGGACCCGTCGTCGATAGCGGGGTCCGTGGACCGATTCTCCTGACACCGTCGCGTCTCGAGAATAGGAGGACATGTCCATGCCACGGAAACCGTCCATCGCTTACCTCGCCGCTTTCACGTTCCTTTTCGTGTCGCTCTCTGGGCAGGCCCAAGCCGGCGCCTCGCCAGGGCATACGGTCAGAAAATGCACCCTCCCCGTCAACGCCGAGAAGGGCGTCCACTACCAGGACGAAGATGTCGAAGAAATGCTCGCCTGGGGACCCTCGACGCTCAGCGTAGGACCTGAAGGCGGGATGGTAATCGCCGATGCCGCGGCCTCGCGGCTGATCGAATTGCGAGCCGATTGCTCCTTCCTCCGCGCCACCGATTTGCGCGGCAAGCTGATGGGGATGAGCGACGTCAAGCAGACTCCGGAGGGCACGTTCGTGCTCGACGCCGTCGCGCCCCATCCGGTGGTCTTACAGCTGGGTGCCGATGGCTCGGTCGTGCGTCGCTTCCCGGTCGCCAAGCCGCTCGCGGAGGAACTGCCCGATCTCATGATCGAGGACGGCCACAACGTCCGCCTCGGCCTGCACGAAGGCGCGACGACCTTCGCGCTTTCGGGCGACGGCCCGACCGGTGCCGATGGCGCCGCTCGAACCGGGATGTCCGATCACGGCACGCGAATCTCCGCGGGAATAGAGGCCGGCAGGGAGAGCGGCAGCCGGAGCCTCACTTTGCAGGTCGGCGATCGGCGAACCGAGATCGAAGCGGGGCCGGCGATCGTTTCGTTCACGCTTCTCGGCAGCTCCGGAAGCCACATCTATGCCCGCTCCGTCGAGGTGACCACGCCGGGCGGCGTGATCCGAGTACGGGAGTCGATCTATCGATTCACGACCGATGGGCGTCTCGACGGGGTATCGGGCGGAATGCCGGACGATCCGTACGTTTTCGTCGCCAATCGTTTCGCGATCGACGCGTTTCGCGATCGAGTTCTCCTGCTTCTTGCCTACCGTGACCGGGCGGAGATCCACGAGGTCCTTTTCGGCGACTCCGAAACCGTCGCGCGCGAAGATTCGCAGACGGCGGATTCGTCGTTCGAGCTCCCGGAATCCGCCGAGCTCGAAGGGAACGTCGACGACGGACGATGCAAGGTCTTTCCAGGGCAGATCCGAACGATCGCGAACGGGTACGTCAACAACGCCACGAGCTTGACGGCGGAGAATCTCAACGGCACCTGCTCCACGCGGACGAAGCCGCGTTATCTCGGCGGTCCGAAGACGTATACCTCGGTGCCGTACGACTGGGGTGGTTGGGATTCGGTCGCGATGTTCAACGACTTCATGGCCGACGGCAAGCAAGCCGGAGACGTGAATACGGACAAGCAGGGCAACGTCGCCTGCTCCAAAGGCGTCGACTGTTCCGGCTTCGTTTCTCAGGTGTGGAAGCTGTCGATGAAAAAGGGATCGGCCACCCTCGGGCAGATCTCGACGCGCATCACGAAGGAAGAGCTTCGCTTCGGAGACGTCATCAACAAGGACGCTCACCATGTCGTGCTGGTCGACGCGGCCGGAACCGACGTCAAGATCTACGAGTCGACGAAGGACCAGAAGTTCGATCGCGTCGTACGGCGCTCCACTCCGTGGACCCGCTACAGCGGCTATAAATTCCTCCGATACAACAACTACTGCGAGAAGGCGGCGGGCCAGCTCGGTTGCGCCGGAAGGCCCGCGCAGCTGTTCGTCGACGTTCCGATCAACCTGACGGGAGGACCTTTCTCGGGCCGGGGAAGCGGACACGACTACGATGGCGATCCGCTCTATTTCACCGTGACGGGAAATTTCAACCGCACCAATCGAAATCTCTCGATCGATCTCACCTTCTATACCGATCCGGGCTACAGCGACCACGTGCGCACCGACCGGTGCGAGGGCTCGCTCGACGCCAACGATCGCTTTTCGGATTCGGAGTGCCAGCTGATTCGAAACACCAGCGCCGGCTGCCTGTCGCTCTTTCTCACCATGAGCTTGCGGGGAGAGGCGGACGCCGGGCAGAACGCCGAGCCTTCCTTCTTCCTACTCGAAGGACCGGGAATCTCTCGTTAGGGTCCGCAAACCGGCGGGGCGGAGGGCCTCCTCCGCCCCCGTTCGCCCCAAGCTCGCTGGCGGTAGACGATATCCGCGGCTCCGCGCCGCCCTTCGCGCTGGATTCCCGACGCCGTCCCCCCTAAACTCCGCAGCCGTGGAAAGCCCCGCCGGACCTCGCCGGGCGCAGAAGATCTGCGTCGTCATGCCCGCGTACAACGCCGAGACGACGCTCGAGCGGACGTTTTCCGATCTGCCTGGGGATTGGGTGGACGACGTCGTCCTGGTCGACGATGGGAGCCGCGACCGGACGGTCGAGCTTTCGCGGTCGCTCGGCATCTACACGGTGGTCCATCCGAAGAATCGGGGGTACGGCGGCAACCAGAAGACCTGCTACCGCGAGGCGCTCGCCCGCGGGGCGGACATCGTGGTGATGGTCCATCCCGACCACCAGTACGACCCGAAGGCGATCCCCGAGCTGGTCGGGCCGCTCCTCGCCGGGACGTGCGACGCGGTCTTCGGCAGCCGGATGCTCGGCGGCCGGCCGCTCGAAGGGGGCATGCCGAAGTGGAAGTACCTCGCGAACCTCGGGCTCACCGCGCTCGCGAACGCGACGTTCTACGTTTTCCTCTCCGAATACCACTCGGGACTTCGCGCCTACGGGCGGCGGTATCTCGAGGCGGTCGCACTCGAGGCGAACTCGGACAATTTCGTGTTCGACACCGAGATCATCGCCCAGGGGGTTTGGAGGGGACTGCGCATCCGCGAGATCCCGATCGCCACGCGCTATTTCGACGAGGCGTCGCAGATCGGCTTTTGGAAGAGCGTCCAATACGGCTTTTCGATCCTCGCCGTGCTCGCGCGCTACAAGATGCACAAGAAGAGGGTCCTGCGCTACCCGCTGCTCGCCGCCTCCGAGAGGCAGCGCCTGGCGCCGGTCGCATCGCCGGCGACTGCCTCGGCCGGGACGGACGACGCGGGCGGCGCTTCGGCCGGCCCAGGGAAGGTCGGATGATCGCGCCGGCCCCCGGCAACTACGTCCTCAAAGATTTCCGCGGCTCCAGCCATCGCCGGCTCGCGGCGTGGGTGCGCGAGCTGCCGGCCGGGGTGCGCCTTCTGGAGCTAGGTCCCGGGACGGGGCAAGTGAAGGTCCTTTCCGATCGCGGCGATCTCGCGTGGTTCGGGCTCGAAGGAACGCTCGAAGGGCTGGCGCCGCTCGCCGGACGCTTCGCGGGCGGGGCGATCGTCGACCTCGAAACGCTGGAGCGGATGCCGCGCGGTTTCACCGCGGCGCTCGCCGCGGACGTCCTCGAGCACCTATCCGATCCGGAGCGGGCGCTCCGCCAGCTCGCCTCGGCGTTGCCCGTCGGCTCTCCGTTGCTCGTCTCGGTGCCGAACGTAGCGAACCTGACGGTCCGGCTCGCGCTCCTGTTCGGCCGCTTCGAATATCGGGATCGCGGCATTCTCGACCGGACCCATCGGGTCTTCTTCACCCGGAAGACGCTCGAGCGCACCCTCGCGGCGGCCGGGTTTACGGTCGAGCGCCGCTCGGTCTCGACGATCCCGCTACGGCTCGCGCTCCCCGGCTGGCCGGAGTGGCTGCTCACGCCGGCCGAGGCGATCCTCGCCGGGCTCACGCGCCTGCTGCCGACCCTGTTCGGCTATCAACTGCTCGCGTTCGCCCGGCGGGCTTGAGGAAGGGAACGGGGGCGGCCGAACCGCTCGCCCCCGAAGGGACCTACTGGTAATACCCGTTCACGTCCACGATCACGTGGACCGTGCCGTTACCCCCGACGAAGGCGTTTCCGGTCAGCACTCCGGTGTCGCTGATCGAGAGGATCGCGTTGTTGCCCCGGACCTGGTTGGTCGAGAAGTTGACGACCGAGGCGACCGGGGCTTCGCAGCCGGGCGAGAAGCGGACGAAGCCGCTGCTCGTCGGGGCGACGACGGTGACGTTGGCCGAGAGAGCGCGCGCCGTGTTCGGGATGCCGCAGACGTTGAACACCGAGAAATCGCGCAACGCGCCGGAAGCGAACGCCGGGCCGCCGAAGGCGCCGTTGGCGTTGCGGGTGTCGAAGAGGCGGCAGGGGGAGAGGGTGAAGAAGTTCCGCGCGGCGGCCGAGATGGTGCAAGGTCCGTGGGTCGAACAGGCGGCCGTCCCGGGGACGACTCCGGTGCGGAGCGGGTTCTGGTGGAACATCGGCCAGGGCATCGCGCCGACGCGATTGATCGGGTTCCAGACGTTGACCTGGGTCGTGGTCTGGTCGGGGAACGGGATCGCGGAAATCACGATCACCTCGGACTGAGATCCCGCTCCGTTCGTCTCCAGGTCCGTGACGACGACGCCCGAGACGGTGTTGGCGGTATAGAAGCTCGGCTTGACGATCGGGTTCGGATGGGGCGTCGTCTCGGTGAGCTGCACGCCCGCGGTGGTGAAGGCGGCGATTTCCGTATTGACCGGTACCAGGATCTCGAGCCCGGTGTCTCCGAGCACGTCGGCGACGATCGGGTCGCCCGCGTTCGGGGTGTTGCCGAAGAAGCTCTTCGGCGCGACCGGCGGGAAGATGTCGGAGCCGTTCGCCCGCACGGCGTGGAGCAGGAAGGTCGACGCCGGCGGGGTGTTGTCGGTCGTGAACAGCACGTCGAGGATGCCGTCACCGGTGATGTCGGCGAGCGCTGGGTTGGTGATCACCTGTCCGGTGACCGCGAGGCCCGGGGTCTGCGACGTGCCCCAGACCGGCGAGCCGTCGCAGTGCCAGCCGTAGATCCTCTGCGCCCGGTTCGGCCAGAAGGTCCCGGTGCCGTGGACGATCTCCGGCCGGCCGTCGCCGTCGATGTCACCCACCGCGGGCGAGCTGATGATCACCTGGTCGATGCACTTCGGAAAGCCTGCGATGTCGATGATCGGCGAGGCCGGAACGCCCGGGCTGCCGGCGCCGGTGCCGCTCGCGTCGAAGCGGAAGACGCGCAGACAGCCGCCGTCGGGCGTACCGAACGACGATTCGACGTGCGCGTCGACGCCGAGGATCACGTCCTTCTTGCCGTCGCCGTCCATGTCATGGAGGACCGGCGTCGTGAACACCGTGTCGCGCAGGAACTTGGGCCAGCCGGGGAGGTTCGCGCCGGTCGGGCCGTCGACGAGGTAGAGGTTGTAGTCGAATCCCGCGAACACGACGTCCGGATCGCCGTCGCCGTCGACGTCGCCGATCGCCGCCGAGCCGACGACCGGATCCGGCTGGCCGTCCACCCCTTCGACGCGGTCCTCGGTCACTTTCTGCCAAAGGAGGGTGCCGTTGTTGCGATAGACGCGAAAGCCGCCCGGGGCGCTGTTGGGCGGCGCGCCCTGGAGCGTCGAACCGTAGCCCACCGCGATCTCGGCGACGCCGTCGCCCGTCACGTCAGCCACCGTGGGGCTCGACGCAATGTGACTCGGCAGCTGAATCGGAAAGCCGGGGGCGACGCCCCAGACGCCGTTGGCCGGATTGCGATAGATGACGTAGAGCTTGCCGTTCCGCAGACCGAAGACGATCGATTTGAAGCCGGGGGAGAGGCCGAGGTCGGCCGCCACCGGCTGGCTGAACACGGCGTTGCCCTGGCCGGAAGCCTGGCCGGCGATCGTCACCGGGAATCCGGTCTTGTTGGCCGGCAGGAGCGGCTGCTGGGCGCGGAGCACCGGGGCGAAAACGGAGAAGACGGCGAGGGCGGCAAGGAGACGACGTACACCTACGGCATCGAAAAGAACGTAGCGCATTCGAAAAAGTCCTGATTTCTGGTCCGCTGGAGGACCTGAAACGCGGCCCGTAGAAGGGCCTGAGCCGGAACCCGATCCGGGTCCCATGAAGGAGCTCTCGGTCGAACGACCGGTGACTTATTCTAACAGATCGATGGGCTTTCCGGCCCGCCCGGGACGCCCTCCCGCTTCGCACGGTTGAGGGCGGATCGGGGGCAAACCCGGTAGGCGTCTGATAAACTTGATGCTTATGACGAATCGACGGGTGCGGGTCTTGATCGCGAAGCCGGGGTTGGACGGCCATGATCGGGGGGCGAAGGTGGTGGCGCGCGCGTTGCGCGACGCCGGATACGAGGTCATTTACACCGGGCTGCGCCAGACGCCCGAGCAGATCGCCGCGGCCGCGGTGCAGGAGGACGTCGACGCGGTCGGCCTCTCGATCCTGTCCGGCGCGCACAACAGTTTGTTGCCCGAGGTGACGCGCCTGCTGCGCGATCAGGGCGCGGAAGACGTCCTGGTCTTCGCCGGGGGGATCATTCCGGCGACCGACATCCCGACCTTGAAGGAGGCGGGGGTGGACGCGATCTTCCTCCCGGGCACTGCGACCCGAGACATCGTCGATTATTTGAAACAGAAGCTGGAGGCGGCGGCCTAACGGCCGCGGAACGAGTCCGGACCCCGCCTGGAGATCAGGAGCCTGGAGATCAGAATGAGCCGACGCATCCTGCTGGCCGACGACAGCGTGACGATCCAGAAGGTCATCGAGCTGACTTTCATGGACGGAGACTATGAAGTTCGCGCCGTCGGCAACGGCGACGAGGCGGTCTCGCTCCTTTCATCGTTCGAACCGGACGTGGTGATCGCCGACGTCCACATGCCGGGCGCGAACGGCTACGAGGTCGCCCGCCGGGCGAAGGCGCTGCGCAACGATCGCCCGGTCCTCCTCCTGGTCGGAACTTTCGAGCCGTTCGACGAGGGCGAGTCTCGCGCCTCGGGCGCCGATCGGTATCTCAAGAAGCCGTTCGACTCGCAGGAGCTCCTGCAGATCGTCGACGACCTGATCTCCTCGGGTCCCGCGGCGGCGCTGCCTCCAGCCCCCCCGTCGTTCGCCGACGATCCGTTCCCGGGTCTCTCGGCGGCGGCCCCGCTGGCGGCTCCCGCGGCCGAGCCGTTCGGCTCGTTCTCTCCGGGATTTGCCGCGCCGGCAACCCGCGAGGCGGATCCGTTTCCGGCATTTTCTACCCCGGTCGCCCCGCCCGCCCCGGCAGTAGCGCCCGAGCCGATCTTCGGTTTCGCCGACGAGCCGGCGCCCGATGCGGAGCCGAGCTACCTGCCGCCGGCCGAGCCGGTCTGGTCGACGTTCGATGTCGAAGAGGCCAACGCGCTGCCGCCCCTCGACGAATCGGATCTCGGGGTCCGCGGCGAGCCCGAGACGTTTTTCGACATCTCGGCCGAGCCGATCGCGGCGACGCCGGCGTTCGAGCCCGCGCCGGTCCCTCCGGTCGTTCCGGTGGAGCCGGTCTGGAGCGCGCCGGTCGCCGCAGCCGCGCCGGCCCCCAGCCCCGCGGCCGCCCCGGCCCCCATTCCGTCCGGTTACGAGCTCACGGACGTCGACGTCGACCGCATCGCCCGCCGGGTCATCGAGCTGATCGGCGACCGGCCGGTCCGCGACATCGCGTGGGAGGTCATCCCGGACCTCGCCGAGGTCGTGATCCGGGACCGGATCCGCGAGCTCGAAGCCGCGGTCGACGCCTGAGCCCCTCTCCTTCCTCGAACCAGCGGCGTGGGGGCGGGTCGTTCCCGCTCCCGCCGAGCCGTCTCTTCCGGCGCTCCGACGATCGCCGGTGAACGAACCGGACCTCATGAACGCGACCGAACCGACGTCCCCCTCTCCCGATTCCGAAGGGGAGGCGCTTCGTTCCGAGATGGACAAGCGCTTCGACCCTAAAACCTACGAGCAGGCTTGGCAGCGCCGTTGGGCGGAGGCGGGCATCTTTACCGTCGTCCCGGTCGCCGGCCGGCCGAGCTTCTGCATCATGATCCCGCCGCCGAACGTGACGGGAAAGCTGCACATCGGCCACGCGCTCCAGTCGACGCTCCAGGACCTGCTGGTCCGCTGGCACCGGATGCGCGGCGAAAACGCCCTCTGGCTCCCCGGAACCGACCACGCGGGCATCGCCACCCAACTGATGGTCGAGCGCCAGGTTGAGAAGGAAGGGACCACGCGCAAGGCGCTCGGGCGCGAGAAGTTCCTCGAGCGGACCTGGGCGTGGAAAGAGGAGTACCACGGCAACATCCGCCAGCAGCTCGACCTGCTCGGCGCCTCTTGCGACTGGACGCGGGAGCGCTTCACCCTCGACGAGGGGCTCAACCGCGCGGTGCGCGAGGCGTTCGTCCGGCTTTACCGCGAAGGGCTGATCACGCGCGGCGAGTACATGGTCAACTGGTCGCCGGTGCTCGAGACCGCGGTCTCGGACCTCGAGGTCGAAACCAAGACCGTCCAAGGGAAGCTCTACCACGTCGCCTACCGGGTGGAAGGCGGGGCGGATTCCGAACGGATCGTGGTCGCCACGACCCGGCCCGAGACGATGCTCGGCGACACGGCGGTGGCGTTCCATCCCGACGACGAGCGCTACGCCCATCTCAAGGGGAAGGCCGCGATCCTGCCGCTGCTCGGCCGGCGGCTGCCGTTCGTCCCCGATCCGATGGTCGACCGGGAGTTCGGCACCGGCCTGGTCAAGATCACCCCGTTCCACGACCCCAACGATTTCGAGGTGGCGAAGCGTCACGGCTTGCCGGGCATCTCGGTCATCGACAAGACCGGCCGCATGACCGCGGAGGCCGGACCTGAGTTTGCCGGCCTCACCCGAGAACAGGCGCGCGAAAAGGTGGTCGAGCGCCTGCGCGCCGAAGGCCACCTGGTCAAGGTGGAGGACCACGTCCACAACGTCGGCCACAGCCAGAGGAGCGGCGAGGCGATCGAGCCGCTCGTCTCGACCCAATGGTTCTGCGACGTGTCGAGCATGGCCGAAAAGGCGCTCGCGGTGGTGCAGGACGGCCGGCTCCTTCTGATCCCCGAGACGTGGGACAAGACCTGGGAGCACTGGCTGTCGAACATCCGCCCGTGGTGCATCTCGCGGCAGCTCTGGTGGGGCCACCGCATCCCGGCCTGGTACACGCCGGACGGGCGGACGATCGTGGCCCACGACGAGGAGGAGGCGGTGCGCCTCGCCGGAGTCGCGAGCGCCGCCGAGCTGACCCGGGACCCCGACGTGCTCGACACCTGGTTCTCGTCGGCCCTCTGGCCGTTCTCGACCCTCGGTTGGCCGGATCAGACGCCGGACCTCGCGACCTTCTATCCGACCTCGGTGTTGATCACCGGCCACGACATCCTGTTCTTCTGGGTCGCGCGGATGGTCATGACGGGCCTGCACTTCACCGGCGAGTCGCCGTTCGCGGCGGTGCATCTGACGGGGTTGGTGCGCGACGCCGAAGGCGTGAAGATGTCGAAGACCAAGGGGAACGTGCTCGACCCGAACGACCTGGTCGACGAGTACGGCGCGGACGCCCTGCGCTTCACCCTCGCCTCGCTCGACAGCCCCGGGCGCGACATCCCGCTGAACCCGGACCAGATCGCCGGCTATCGCGCCTTCGGCAACAAGATCTGGAACGCCACGCGTTTCGCGCTCGCGCGCATCCCGGAAGGGTCGCGCGTGCTCGCTCGTCCCAAAGATCATGCGAACGACCACCTTGCGCTCGCGGAGCTCGCGGCGCCCGAGCGCTGGATCCTCTCGCGGCTCTCGGCGACCGCCGCGGAGGTCCACGACAAGTTCGAGACCTTCCGTTTCGACGAGGCGTGCCACCGGCTCTACCACTTCTTCTGGGGCGAGCTGTGCGATTGGTACATCGAGCTCGCGAAACCGGCGCTGATGGGCTCGGACGCCGACCGGGCGCTCCGGCCGCGCATCGGCGACGTCCTGCTGACCGTGCTCGACCAGGCGCTCCGCATGCTCCATCCGGTGATGCCGTTCCTGACCGAAGAGGTCTGGCAGCGGCTGCCCGGGCGCGAGGCGATCCACGAAACCACGATCTGCCTCGCCCCGTATCCCGAGGCCGTCGCCGCCTGGCGCGACGAGGACGTCGAGGCGCAGATGGCCGCGCTGATCGAAGCGGTCACCCGCGTCCGCGCTCTGTTGACCGAATCGGGCCGCGAGCGGAAGGTGGGTCTCTGGACCGCCTCGCCGGTGCTCGAGGCGTTCCTCGCGGGGCAGCGCGATCTGTTCGCCTCGCTCTGCCGCCTCGATTCACTGACGGTCAGCTCGCGCGCGTGGTCGACCGGCGAAGGGGGACCCGAGGACCTCGTCGCGGGGATCGGCATCAAGATCCTCGGCGCGAAGGTCCGCGGCGACGAGGCCGCCGAGCGGATGAAGCTCGCCAAGGAGATCGAGAAGCTCGATCAGGAAATCGCCCGGACGCACGCCCAACTGGCCGACGAGAGCTTCCTCGCCAAGGCACCGCCGCCGGTGGTCGAAAAGCGCCGCGCGGTGCTCGCCCAGATGGAAGACCGCCGCTCGAGCCTGCGCGCGAGCCTCGGGGCCTGAGGTAGAGAGGCTTTGGACTACTCGACGTTCGCCGACGAGCTTCGGCGTTGGCATCCGCGAGGCGACGAGAACGTGCTCGTGGTGGCCGAAACCGACTCGACCAACCTGCTCGCGCGGCGGATCGCCGCCGAGTACGAGGACGAGCGCCAGAACCTGCCGCGCGCCTATCTGCTCGCCTGGGAGCAGACGGCGGGGCGCGGTCGCGAGAAGCGCGTCTGGACGAGCCCTCCGGGCAAGGGGGTTTACGCGACGCTGCTCACCTGGGTCGGAAATATCGAGCACCTGTCGACCCTGCCGCTGCTCGCGGGGGTGGCGATCTGCCGCGGCCTCGCGCCTCTGCTCGGCGATCCGGCGTCGGCGCGGCTCAAGTGGCCGAACGACGTCATGGTCGCCGGCAAGAAGATCGGCGGCCTGTTGATCGAGGCGGCGCTCCGCACGGACGAAGGAGCCATCGTGATGCTTGGCTTCGGGGTCAACCACTCGCATCGAGAAGAGGACCTGCCGATCGCCGCCGCGACCTCGCTCGAGCTCGAGGGGGGAACCGCGACGCTGCCGGAGCTCGCGACGAGCCTGATCGGATCGCTCGAAGCGGAGCTCGCCCATCTGGGCGACGCGGCTTACGCCGTCGCGGCTTACCGGGACCTGTCGATCCACACCGTGGGCGACCGGATGGTCTGCCGCGTGGGGGAGCGGACCGTCGCGGGCACGTTCCTCGGTTTCGACAAAACCGGCGGATTGCGGCTCGCGACCGTATCCCCCCCGGGCAGCGTTCCTGCCGGTTCGCTGCCGCTCGAAGAAATCACGATCTCGGCGGGTGAGGTGATCCAATGAACCGCCCCAAGAACGTCGCCGCCCGCTCGACCGAAGGGCTCCTGGTCCTGGTCGACGTGGGCAACACGAACACCGTGTTCGGCGTCTATCGCGGCGACGAGCTGATCGAGAGCTTTCGCCTTTCGACCGACGCCGAGCGCACGGCCGACGAGTACGGAGCGCTCCTGCTGCCGCTGTTCGATCGCGCGGGGATCGACCCGACGGCTTCCGAGGCGGTGGTCGTCTCCTCGGTGGTGCCGCCGCTCCATTTCACCCTCGACCAGCTCGCCGCGCGCTACTTCGGCAAACGACCGCTGTTCATCGAGCCGGGCGTGAAGACCGGCATGCCGATCCGCTACGACAACCCGGCCGAGGTGGGAGCCGACCGCATCGTGAACGCGGTCGCCGCGCGCGAGCTGTACGGCGCTCCGGTCGTGGTGGTGGATTTCGGCACGGCGACCACGTTCGACGTGGTGAACGGCAAAGGCGAGTACGTGGGGGGCATCATCTGCCCCGGCATCACCATCTCGGCCGAGGCGCTCTTCGCCCACGCCTCGCGCCTCTATCGGGTCGACGTCAAGAAGCCGGACCAGCTCGTCGGCCGCAACACCGTGACCGCGATGCAGGCGGGCATCTACTACGGCTACGTCGGGCTGGTGGACGGCATCCTCGAGCGGCTGTTCTCCGAGGTGCCGGGCCTCGAAAACGTCGTCGCCACCGGGGGCCAAGCCGAAATGATCGCCTCCGGCTCGCGCTTCATCCAGAAGGTCGACCCGATGCTCACGTTGGTCGGCTTGAAGCTGATCTACGAGAAGAACCGGGGCTAAGAGAGTCTCAGCTCGCTTGCCGAAGATTCTCGTTTGGCGTGATCCTTTGGATTCGCTTCAACTCCGCGGCTTCATCGAGGTTTACTCGATAGAGATCCCAGCGAAGCTGGAGGTTCATCCAGAAATCAGCCGAAGTGCCGAGAAATTTGGAAAGGCGAAGAGCTGTACTCGGCGTCATGCCCCGCTTTTTATTCACCAACTCGTTGACACGTTGGTAAGGGACGTGAATTCCGTCCGCCAGATCTCTCTGAGAAAGGGCCATGGGCTTCAAGAACTCTTCCAGTAACATGTCGCCCGGATGAGTGGGTTCGCGATGTTTAGGAACTCGAATCATGAGATCCTCACTTTCAGTGATAGTCGACAATTTCGACTTCGTCCGGCTCACCGTCGACCCAGACGAAACACACCCGGTACTGCTCGTTGATGCGAATGCACGGCTACCATGCTACGCCCAGGTGTGCAAGTTGAGAATTTCTCGGACGCTCAAGACTTTCATGCAGGCAGATTTAGGCGGTCCTTCGCTCGGAGTGCGCCACCGGCACGGCGTCCTCCGGATCAGATGAGGCGAGCCCGAAGGGCTTCGACGTGCGCGGCGTCACGCTCGGCGTCGGGATGGCCGATCTCGCGCTCGAAATCGACGCAGACCTGCATCGAATCGACCGCTCGGGAGAGGTCGCCGCGCGTCTCGTACACGGCGCCCAGGTTCCAGCAGGCGTTGGCGTCACCGCGCCGATCGCCGATTTCGCGCGCGATCTCGATCCGTTCCCGATAGAGCTCGATCGCGCGCTCGGTGTCTCCGAGGTCGGCATACGCCGTACCGAGATTGCCGAGCGCGTTGCCTTCGCCCCGCCGATCCCCCAGCTCCCGTCGGAGAACAAGGTCTTGCGCGTGGAGGTCGATCGCGCGCCGTGGATCGCCCCGTTCGGCATAGGCGTTGCCGAGGTTGCCGAGCGCGTTGCTCTCGCCGCGCCGATCGCCGATCGCCCGCGCCAAGGCGAGAGATTGCTCGAAGCAGGTACAGGCTTCTTCGGACTGGCCGAGGGAGGCGCGGGTGATTCCGAGGTCGCCGAGCAGCGCCCCTTCGAGCGGCCGGTCGGCGAGGCGGCGGGCGGCGGCGAGTCCCGCCTCCACCCAGACGATCTGCTCCTCGCGGGAAAGCCGAAGCTTGAGGAGGTGCGACCCCTCGTAGGCGTAGCGCGCCGCGGCCCACGCGGCCGCTCTCGAGGTCTCGGCTCGCGCCGCGGCCCACCCCTGCCCGGCGACGAAGTGAGGGCGTTCCCGATCGAAGACCGCGAGCGCGTCCAGGATGTTCTCGCCGCCTCGGAGGTAGACCTCCGTCGCGGCGGCCAGCCGGTCGAGGTAGTGACGGGCGTGGCGCTCCTGAGCCGCCTCGCGTTCGTCCGCCGTAAGGCCCGAGCCGGCAAAGGCGCGGGCGAGATCGTGCAGGCGGTAGCGTCCATCTTCGCCGTCGAGGAGACTCCGGCGTACCAGCTCGCCGAGCGAGTCGTCGGTCTCGTCCTCCTGCCCTTGTAGGTCCCAGATCGCGGCTGCTGCGGGCGCGTCGAAGCCCGCGGGAAACACGGCGAGCAGCCGGAACCTCCGCTGGAGACGTTCCGGCAAGAGCGCGTGACCCACGCCGAGGACCGCGTGGCCGAGCTTCGCTCTCTGACCTTCTCGCGTCAATCGATCGAGAAAGCCGGCGACCGAGAGGTCGGAGCGCTCGGCAAGCGTGCCCGCGGCGAGCCGCAGGGCGAACGGCAGCTCGCCGCACTGTTTGGCGATCTCGGGGGCGTTCGGTCCGATGCGCGGCGAGATCCTCCGCAGCAGTGCGCAGGCTTCGGCTTCGGGGAGCAGCCCGAGATCTTGCCGAACGAGGCCGGGAAGGCTGAAGCGTTGGCGCGAGGTTACGAGAAGCGCGCAGCGCCCAGGGGGAACCATCGGCTCGACCTGCTCGCGGCCGGACGCGTCGTCGAGCAGCAGGAGGACCCTCCGGTCTTGGAGGACCTCGCGATAGAGGGCGAAAAGCCGGGCGTCGTCGGGGAGGGGCGACTCCGGGTGGAACGAGCGGATGACGTGCGCGGCCGCCTCGCTCGGCGAGAGCGGAGTTTCGCTCATCCCCCGCAGGTCGACGAAGATCTGGCCATCCGGGAAGGACTCGCGCAACTCGTGGCCAAGGCGGACGGCGAGGGTCGTCTTGCCGACGCCGCCCATGCCGAACAGGGCGCAGACCGCCGCGGTCCCCTCCGAGATCGCGGCTCGAAGCTCGCGCAGCTCCGAATCCCGCCCGACGAAGTCGGCCGGTGGAATGGGCAACTGATGCAAGGGGCGCGGGGCAGGAAACGAAACCGGTTCGCCGCCGAAAGAGGCGTTGGTTTTTGACGGCCGCCCGCGCGGGCCGGCCTCGGGCGCCGCGGGAGGAGGATCGAAAAGCCTTTCGTCGGGAGCGTGAGAGAACAGGACCGGTATCGCCCAGGCTCCAGGTTCCGGGCAACGGACGGCCACCGCGTGGCGCCCCTCGGTCACCGCAGCGTCGATCGAGTCGCCCGCCGCCAGGCGGCGGTAAACGGTCTCGCTGAAGGCGATCGCCGCCCGATCGGCGATCGGACATTGCATCGCGACCACGGAGGGGATCCCCGCCCGGACCAGCGCCGCGGCCACTCCTCCGAACGGCTCGGACGGGGCGGAACGGGCGGTGCCGCAGGCGTTCAAGAACACCAGCCGCAGCGTCGACCGGTCGCGAAGACGGTCGGCGAGCGATCCGCTCGAGACCCGTGCGGCGCCACGCCGGCCATCTTCGAACAGGAGCTTGCCTGCGCCCGAGAGGACGTCGAATTCAGCATGGCCCATGAAGTGGAGGACGTGGATCGGATCCTCTTCCACGAGCGCGCGGCGGAGCGCCTCCTGGGTCGGACGGACGAGCGGCAGCACCTCGATCTCCGCGCGTCCGTCGAGGGCGCCATGGATTCGCTCGACCTCCTCCTCGATCGAGAGCAGCCTCGCCGCCCGCGGCTGGGCCGCCACGAGCAGGATGCGCAACCGGCCGGGTGGCTCGCGCCGGGGACGCCCATGGGGGCGGGGGACGTGGCGGACGATCGAGAAGCGTCGGTCCAACGCGAACGGATGATGGTCGGTCGGCTCGAAGAGCAGCTCCCAGGGTAGGGAGTGGAGCGGCGACAGCCGCGGCTCGCGGAGGTCGATCTGGAGGCGAAGCCGTAGCCCTTGATCCGGCCGCAGGGCGCCGAGGGTCCGTTCGAAGAGGCGCCGGACGGAGCCGCGAAACGTGCCGTCGTACAGGCGCCCGCCGAGCGAGCCAAGCGCGGCGGGCTCGGAGGGGCGGAGCTCGAGAGCCTGCCGGTCCGCCATCCATTGAGCCGCAAGCGCCAGATTGTCGCGCAGGGTGCTCGGCTCGAGCGGTTCGAGGCTCCCCTCGCCGGCCGGCGAATAGGCGACCCTCACGGCGACGCCGTCGAGGCCGTGCGGAACGAAATCGAGCCTGAAATCGAAGTAATGCATCCCGGACTGGGTTTTCCCTACCTTACCCGAGAGAAGGGCGGCCAGGGTGATCCCGGCCGGATCCGAACCGCTCGGAGTGTCGTGCGGCCCAGGCGAGCGGCCCCCATCGGATATCATCCGGAAGATGAAGGAAACGAAGCCTCCGATCGACCTCGCGCTCGCGCCCGAGGCGCAGGTCCCCGATCCCGACGCGGCGAAGAAGGCGGGATTCTGGACCAAGCTCAAGCGCGGGCTGTTGATGACCCATACCGAGATCATCGAGCGGGTGGGCGCCGCCGTCGCCGGCCGCGCGGTGCTCGACGCGACGACGCTCGACTATCTGGAAGAAGCGTTGATCTCCGCGGACCTCGGGGTGGAGACCGCCCTCGATCTGGTCGAAAAGCTGCGCAAGAGTAGCGAGACGGCGGATCCGCAGGCGCTTCGCGCCCGGCTCTCGAACGAGGTCGCGCTCCTGCTCGAGCAGGCGCCGAAGAAGAAGCCGCTCGGCGACGGACCTAGGGTGACCCTGGTCGTCGGGGTCAACGGCGTCGGCAAGACCACCTCGATCGCGAAGCTCGCGCGCCGCTCGAAGGATCAGGGGGAGCGCGTGCTGCTCGCGGCGGCCGACACGTTCCGCGCCGCGGCGATCGAGCAGCTCGCCCTCTGGGGGGAGCGCCTGGAGGTCGACGTGATCCGGCAGGCGACCGGGGCCGACCCGGCCGCCGTGGTCTTCGACGCGATCCAGGCGGCCCGCGCCCGAGGGGTGACCCGGCTGATCGTCGACACCGCCGGGCGCCTCCACACCAAGGACCACCTGATGGCCGAGCTGTCGAAGGTGAACCGGGTGATCGACCGCGAAGCCGCCGGCTGGCCGCGCGAGACGATCCTGGTGCTCGACGCCACGACCGGCCAGAACGCGCTCGCCCAGGCGCGGACGTTCTCCCAGGTCGTACCGGTCGACGGCGTCCTGCTCGCCAAGCTCGACGGCACGGCCAAAGGGGGCATGGCGGTCGCGATCGCGCGCGAGCTCAAGCTGCCGGTCCTGTTCTTGGGAGTGGGCGAAAAGGCGGACGACCTGGTCGATTTCGAGCCGCGAGCGTTCGCGAGCGCTCTGCTGGGCTAGGGCGACCGACTCACCCGGTGGATCGAGCTTGGCCGACCGCACCGATCTCAAACACCTTCGACGCGCGCTTCGGCTCGCGAGTCTCGGCCGGTATCGCACGGCGCCCAACCCCCGGGTGGGTGCCGTCCTAGTACGCGACGGTGCGGTCGTCGCCGAGGGATGGCACCAAGAAGTCGGGGGGCCTCACGCGGAAGTCGAGGCCCTGCTCGCCGCCGCGGCCTCGGCCCCGGGCGCCGCGGAGGGTGCCACGCTTTACGTGACGCTCGAGCCTTGCTCGCATTTCGGCCGTACGCCGCCCTGCGCCGACGCGGTCATCGCCGCCGGCGTCTCCCGCGTGGTCGCGTCCGTGGGCGATCCGAACCCCCAGGTCGCCGGGCAGGGGTTCGCCCGATTGCGCGCGGCGGGGGTCGCGGTGGAGGTCGGTGCCCTCGCCCGCGAGGCGGTGCGGATCAACCTGCCCTTCTTCGTCTCGCAGGTGCTCGGCCGGCCCGCGGTGACGCTCAAATGGGCGATGAGCCTGGACGGCAAGATCGCGACCGTCGCAGGTGAGAGCCGCTGGATCTCCTCGGTCCGGGCGCGCGAAACCGCCCTTCTTCTCCGCGAAGAGCACGATGCGATCCTCGTCGGGGTGGGCACGGTGCTGGCGGACGATCCGCGGCTCGACCGGCGGCTGGGACGGTCCCGGGGAGCCAACCTTCGCGTCGTGCTCGACCGGCGGCTGCGGACACCGGGGAAGGCGCGGATGTTCGAGAGCGACGGTCCGATCGTGATCTTCACCGAATCGGACGACGTGGAGGCGGCGCTCGAGCTGACCTTGGCCGGCGCGGACGTGGTGCGCTTGGCGAAGGTCGAGCCTGCGGCGATCCTCGCCTCGTTGTTCGAGCGCGGCGTGCGAAGCGTCCTCGTCGAGGGGGGCGGAGAAGTCCACGCGAGCTTCGTCTCTTCGGGTCTCTACGACGCGGTGCACGTCGATCTCGCGCCTCGGGTGATCGGTGGGCGCTCCGCGCCGACGCCCGTGGGAGGAGCCGGTTTCGCGCGGCTCGTCGAGGCTCCGGGACTCGAATCGATCGAGGTCAAACGGCGCGGAGCGGACGTGATCCTCTCCGGCGTGCGCGCCGGAGCCCTATCCGAGCTGCTTCGCGCGCTCTGAAAAACGTTTCGTTCGTTCGACGCTCTGGTACGATTCGAAAGGTGAAGAAAGTCGTATCGAACCGAAAGGCCGGGAGGGCGAAACGCCGATGTTCAGCGGGCTGATCCTCGGCACCGGGCGCTTGCCCTCGGATCCGGAACCGATGCCGGGCGGGGGCTGCCGTCTCGCGGTGGACGTTCCGGCCGAGGTCTCGAGCCGGCTCCCTTCGCCCCCGCTCGGGGCGAGCCTCGCCGTCTCCGGCGTCTGTCTGACCGTGGTCGCCTTCGAGCCGAGCTCGGTCGAGTCCCTTCCGTGGCGGGCGCGGTTCGAGCTCTCGCGGGAGACGCTCGACCGGACCGCTCTGGGCGACCTCAAGGCGGGCGCGACGGTCAACCTGGAGCCGGCGCTGCGGGTCGGCGATCCGCTCGGCGGCCACTGGGTGCAGGGGCACGTCGACGGTACCACCACGGTCGTCGACCGGCGCGAGCAGGAAGGGTTTCGCGTCCTCGCGTTCGCGGCGCCCCCGGCGCTCGCTCGCTATCTGGCGGAAAAGGGCTCGATCACGGTGGACGGTGTGAGCCTCACGGTCTCCTCCCTCACGGCGGATCGATTCGAAGTGGCGCTCGTGCCGCATACGCTCGCGGTGACGACCCTCGAGCGCCTCGTCCCGGGCGATCGGGTCCATCTCGAGGTAGACGTCCTGGCCAAATACGTGGAACGGGCGCTCGTCGCGCGGCTGGGCGAGCCGGCCTCCGAAGGGGTCGGATCGCTCGCGGGGGTGTGGGCGTGAGCCTGCGCTGGGCGGCGACGCGGCCGGAGCCCGCGCGTTTCTGGGTCCGGTTCGCGCCTCGCGACTGGCCGGGAGCGAACGAGCCCTGGCTCGACCTCTCGCGCGGCAAGCTCGGCGAGGCGGGGGAGGGGAGCGATTTTTCCTCCCTGACCGGCCAGCCGCTCGACGACGTCGTCTACCTGCCGCCGGTTCCGCCGCGCCTGGCCGCGGCGCGCGACGCGCTCGCTCGCGACCACCTGTCGCGCGGCACCCCGGTCCTGCTCCAGCTTCTGCCTCGGGAGAGCGCCGCGGTCCCGGGCGCGACCCTCGTGGTCGACGCGCTGCCCGCGGTGCTCGCGGGGGATCTCTCGCTACTCGACCGAATGCCGGCCGGAGCCGGGCTCGCCTTCCCGTTGCTCGCCGGCCTCACCGACGATCCGGAAGTCTGGAGCCTGATCGGCGAACGAATGGCCGACCAGGAGGTGACCTTCGTCCACGGCGTGGCGCCCCAGCTTTCCCCCTCCGAGCGTCGCCGGCTCGCCCGCGATGACGCGTTCGAGGCGTTGTTCCACCGCGAGGCGCCGAAAGAACGCGATTTCGCCCGTTCGCTCGCTCGTTTCGGTTTCACCCCCTTCGTCCCTCGGCCCCTCCCGCTGCCGCCGATCCAGCTGCGTGAAAACCGCCGCATCGCCGGGCTCCTCGGCATAGCCGGCGAGGTCTGGCTCCGCCTCGGCCGGCCGTCGGAGGCCGGTCAGGCGCTCTTCCGTGCGTCCCGATGGGTGGATGCGACGCGCTACGACCTCGCCTCCCTCACCCGCGAAGGGCACCTCGGCGTGATCGCTGAGCTCGCCGGTTTCGCCGGGGAGCTGGTCGAGCAGGCGGTCTCGCGCACGGGAGGCTCCGATCTGGGCGCGATGATCGAGGAGTACCTCGCCGCCCCGTCCGCAAACCCCGCCGACGGTTCGGCCGACGAGAGCGCCGACCTCGCGGTCGCCGCGGTCTGATTCCTCGTTCCTCAGGAAGGCAAGGGCCAGGGGGAGCCCGTCGCCTCCGACCAGAGGGTTCGGAGATCCACGGGGACCGGCGCTTCGAAAGCGAGCGGCGCCCCGGTGGTGGGGTGGGCGAACGCCAGTCGCCAAGCGTGGAGAGCGGGGCGGCCGAAATCGCGGACGACGGCCTGACGACGTTTTTCGAGGTTCTTCCAACGCGCCTCACCGTAGACCGGATCCCCCACCAACGGATGTCCCAGATGCTTGGCGTGGACGCGGATCTGGTGGGTCCGTCCCGTGTGGAGATGGAGCGCGAGCAGCGCGAGCCCCGCGGACGCGGCGACGGTACGGTAGTCGGTGCGCGCCGGCCGGCCTCGCGATACCACGGCCATCTCCTGGCGTTGGGTCGGATGGCGGCCGATCGGAGCTTCGATCGTTCCTTCGGGCGGTTTCGGCGCGCCATGGACGATCGCGAGATAGCGCTTCTCGACCGCGCGGGTGGCGAACGCCTCGGAGAGCGCCCGGTAGGCCTCGGGGGTCTTCGCCACGACCAGCGCGCCGCTCGTGCCGAGGTCGAGGCGGTGGACGATCCCCGGCCGCCCCGGTCCACCCACCCCGGCGATGCCCGCGTCGTGCCCGAGCAGGAAGTGGGCGAGCGTTCCGGTCGCCCGGCCGGCTCCCGGATGGACGGCGAGCCCCGCGGGTTTGTCCAACACGAGCAGGTCCGCATCCTCGTAGAGCAAGGAGAGATCGCCGTGCTCCGCCTCGATGCGATCGTCCGCCGGAGCAGGGGGATCGCAGGAGATTCGGTCTCCGGCGAGCACCGGCTCGGATCCTGAAACCGCCTTGCCGTTCTTCGTGACCCTCCCCTCGCGCAGCCAGCGCTGAACCTGGTTGCGCGGGATGTCCAGGTGGTGCGCGACGTGGCGGTCGATTCGATCGTGGGGAGGCGCCGGCTCGCCCGGCGACGGCGGAGCGACCACCCAGCTGGTGGGCGCGGGGTGTCCCATCTAGGCCGTCGCCGCGGGTTCCGCCGGCTCCGGGCTCGGGTGGCGGCGCTTCAGGCTGTCGATCGCCATCAGGACGATGCCGATCGAGATCGCGGCGTCGGCCACGTTGAACGCCGGCCAATGATGCAGCCCGACGAACAGATCGACGAAGTCGGTCACGGCGCCGGTCGCCGCGCGGTCCAGCAGATTGCCGAGCGCGCCGCCGACCACCAGGGCGAGCGCGGTGAGCAGGGTCCGGTCCTTGGTCGGCGTGCGCCAGAAATAGATGCAGACCGCCGTGAGCGCGCCGAGTCCGAGGGCGGTGAGCAGCCAACTGCCGCTCGCGACCCCTTGCGCGGCGAACAGCCCGAACGCGACGCCGGTGTTTCGCACGTGGGTGAAGTTCGCGAGTCCGCGGATGATCGATTCCGACGCGTGGAGCGGAAGGTGGAGCTCGATCAGCCATTTCGTCCACTGGTCGAAGACCAGGATGGCGAGCGAGAGGAGGAGGAAGCCGAGCTTCCGTGGAGATCTCGGCATCGCTCGCGCCTCGATTTCGTCTACGTCGCGGTTCAAGCTGGGAGCCTCGTGGAGATGTCGGTCATGTGCGGCGGGAAGCGAAGTGCCGGCGGCCGGCCGCGACGAGGTCCGGCAGCGCCCCGGGCTCGAGGAAGATGCGGATCCCGGCGGCCCCGGCGGCGCCCGCCCGCGCCAGCTCAGGCAGACGCTCTAGTGTAACGCCGCCGAGGGCGTACAGGGGGAGGCCGAGGGCGGCGGCCCGTTCGAGGGCCGGCAGGCCGACCGGGTCGCCGTACGCCGCCTTACTCGGCGTGGGGTATACCGGGCCGAAGGTGGCGAAGTCGGCCCCCGCGTCGCGCGCGCTTGCCACCTCGGCGATCGAATGGGTCGAGCTCCCGATCAGGAGCCGGGAGCCGAATCGGGCGCGCAGCGGCGCGATCGGCAGGCCGGCCGCCGGCAGGTGAACCCCTACCCTCGGTCGGATGCCGGTGTCGGACCCGTCGTCCGGGGGGAAGTTTGCGACGGCGATCGCCAGGTCCGCGCGGCCGTTCACCAGGAGGGTGGTCTCCGGGGGGAGAAGGCGCCGCGCGGCGACCGCGAGCGCGTGGAGATCGCGATCCGAGAGATCCTTCTCGCGGATTTGCACCCCCCCGACACCGGCCGCCCCGAGGCTCGCGAGCCAGGGCTCGAGCGCGCCGCCGGGCACGAGCCGTCGGTCGCTGATCGCCAGGAGGTCAAATCCCGGGGGTTGCTGCACCGGGGGCACCGGGGGTCTCGGGCTCGGCGGCACGGTGCCCGGCGGAGGGAGCGTCGGAGGTTCCGGAGACCTCGGAAGCCACGGACGCCGCCGCGGGAACTTCGCGCCGCGGGCGAGGCCAGAGGTCGTTCAGATCGTGGACCCCCCAGATCAGGTGGACCATCCCGAAGCCGGAAAGCGCCGCGCGCGCGAACGTGGTGTGGAAGATCGCGGCGAGGAAGGGAATCGGGATCTGGATCGCGGTCCGATCCCAGGCCGGGCTCCAAGGAACCATGACCAAGAACATCCCCGCTTCCAGGCAGTACGAGACGAAGAGTAGGCGGGTGAGGAGACCGGGGCGCATCGAGGGCGCCATTCTAGCCGTGCGGGCCGGATTTCTGGCCGCATTCGGGGGTTGACGGCGCCTCCGCCTCAATCATAACCTGCTGGTTATGGAACCCATCAGTTATGGAAGCCTGGCACCCGACGCGCTCGACGCGACGTTCGCCGCGCTGGCGGACCCGACCCGGCGGGCGATTCTTGCCCGCCTCGCCTCCGGCGCCGCCTCGGTTTCGGAGCTTGCCGAGCCGTTCGAGATGAGCCAGCCGGCGATCTCCAAGCACTTGAAGGTGCTCGAGCGCGCCGGCCTGATCTCCCGCGGCAAGGACGCGCAGCGCCGGCCTTGCCAGCTCGAGGCTGCACCGCTCGCCGCGGCGAGCGAGTGGCTCGAGGGCTACCGCCGTTTCTGGCAGGTGCGTTTCGAGCGTCTCGAAGCCCTGCTGGACGAGATGAAGACCGCGCAGACCCAGACCCCAGGAGAGAAATCATGAGAAACGTCGGCCAACTGACCGTCTCCACCCCTTCCGATCGAGAGATCTCGATGTCCCGCCTCTTCGAGGCGCCGCGCCAGCTGGTGTTCGAGGCGATGACCCGTCCCGAACTGATCCGGAGATGGCTTCTCGGGCCGGAGGGCTGGACGATGCCCGTATGCGAGATCGATTTGCGGATCGGCGGAGCGTACCGGTACGTCTGGCGCAACGCGCAAGGGACGGAGATGGGGATGGGGGGCGTGTTTCGGGAGATCGTGTCTCCGGAGCGGATCGTTCAGACCGAGATTTTCGACGACCCCTGGTATCCCGGCGAGGCGCTCAACACGACGACGCTGACCGAGGAGAACGGACGGACGACGCTCCGCCTGTCGATTTTGTATGCCTCGAAAGAGTCGCGCGACGCGGTCCTCGCCGCGCCGATGGAAGACGGCGTCGCGGCGAGCTACGACCGCCTGGCCGAGCTGCTCGCGGCCGAGCGTGCGGATTGACGGCCAAGCCGAGGAGCCCCGTCATGCCACCGAAGAAACGAGCCCGCTCCGAGGCGGACCGGGGTCCCGCGGATCCTCGCGTCGAGCAGGCGCTCGCCTGGCTCGAGCGGGAAAGCACCGACGCCTACCGCGAGAATCTGGTCCGCTTCGGCATCCGAGCCGATCCTGCGTTCGGGGTGTCGATGGAGAACGTGCAACGCCTGGGTAAGAGCCTTGGCCGAAGCCACGATCTCGCCGCGGCGCTGTGGGCGACCGGTTGGTACGAGGCGCGTCTCCTCGCCTCGTTCGTGGACGAGCCGGCGCTCGTCACCCCCGAGCAGATGGATCGTTGGACCGAGGACTTCGACAACTGGGCGATCTGCGACACCCTGTGCTTCCATCTGTTCGATCGCACGCCGCACGCCTGGGAAAAGGCGCGTCAGTGGAGCGAACGCCCGGAGGAGTTCGTCAAACGGGCCGCGTTCGCCCTGCTCGCGAGCCTCGCCGGGCACGACAAGAAGGCTCCGGACGAACGGTTTCTCGAAGGCCTCGCGTGGATCGAACGAGAGGCTTCCGACGAGCGGAACTTCGTCTGGAAAGGGATCAGTTGGGCGCTGCGAAGGATCGGCCGCCGAAGCGCGCGGCTCCACGCCGAGGCGGTCGCCGTCTCGCGGCGCCTCGCCGATTCGTCCGCTCCCTCGGCGCGCCGGATCGGGAAAGAGGCTCTGCGCGAGCTCACCCATCCCCGGATCGAAGCGAAGCTCGGCACGGGGTCCGGAGAGAAGGCCCGGAGGAAGGCGAAGTAGGGAAGACGAAGAAAAACCCGCCGGGACGTCAGGTCCCGGCGGGCTCGAGATGAGGAAGCTGAAGAAGAACCTATCGGCGCGGCGGCGGGCTTCCGGCGTCGCCTTCGTCGTTCGACGGGGGGCGCTCGCGGTTCTGCCTACGGCCGGAGGAGCGATTCGAGCTCGAATCCGAGCTGGAATCCGGGCTCGGGTTCTCGCGCGGCTTCGCCTCCTGCGGGGGCGGCGAAGAGGGAGCCTCCCGCCGCGAGGCGGAGGGCTCGTCCCGGCGCGGCGCGGGCTCTTCGCGCCGATACGACGGCGGCGGATCGGAAGGGGGCGGCGAGTCGTTCGGCCGCTCGCGCACGATCGGCCGCTCGCGGACCGGTTCGGGCTCGGCGTCTCGAGTGTTCGAGCCTGAGCCGCGGCCGTTCGAATCGTCGGGCCGCTCGTAGATCGGACGCCGGCGCTCCACCGGTACGGGCTCGCCGGAGGGGGGGCTCGAATCTTCGCCGGACGGGCGCGCGGACGGCTCCGAGCGTCGGCGTTCCGTGCTCGGACTGTCGTTCGCCGGAGTGTCGCCACCGGTCCGCCGGTTCGAGTCGACGCGTTCCCTGCCGGTGTCCCGGGTGTCGAGGCCAGAACGGCCGCCGTCGCGATCCGTCTCCCGGCCGGTCTCGCGACTCGTTTCCCTGCCGGTTTCGCGCGTATCGAGGCCCGAGCGCCCGTCGTCCCGGGGTTGGGACCGGGTGTCGAGGCCCGACCGCTCGTTGCCCCGGCCGCGATCGACCTCGCCGCCGTTCGGAGCCGGCTGGCCCTCGACCGCGCCACCCCCCGTGTTCCAGCGGGTCCGTCCGCGCGGCAGGTCGGCCGTCCGCGCGCCGGGGGCCGCTCCATCGGCGCCGCCGCCCAGGGTGCCCGGAGCGAGCGGAGTTCCCGCTCGGCGGTCGCCCGGACGCTCGCGTTCGACCGCGATCTCGCGGCGGACCGTCGGGGGCAGGTCGCGCTTGCGGGCTACGAAGTCGCTGACGTCGGGCAGCTCGGGGCGTCCACGGCGCAGGATCTCGATCGCCCGCGTCGGGTCGCTCCAGCGCTCCCAACGCTCGCGGCCGAGCGGCCGGGTGTCGGTGGTCACGATGCCCCGACCGAGGTCGATGCGGAGATCCCGGCCGCGCCGGATGCGCCGCCCGAGGTCGTGGTCGCGGAAGCTGCCGAAGGGAACGAAGTTCCACTCGGCGAAGAAGTTGGAGCTGCCGTGCGCCCAACCGTAGAGCCCGCCGCGGAAGCCGTAGCCGCCGTAATAGCGGGTGTAATAGCCGACCGGGCACCAACCCACGTAGCTCGGCCCCCAGTACCAGTAGACCCAAGCCGGCGCGAATACGCGTCCCGGCACCCAGCCCCAACCGTAACCGGGGAAGTAATCCCAGGTGCCGTAGTGGTAGGGAACCCAGCCCCAGGGCTCGGACGAGATCCAGATCGCGCCGCCGGGGCCGGTGCGCCAGCGGCCGAGCGAGTAGGGCCTCCAGCTGGACGAGACGCGGGGGCGCCAAACTGGGCGACGATCGATCGTGGTCCAGGTGCCGTAACGAGAGAGCGGCACCGAGGCGTAGCGCAGGTCGTCGTCGACGTAGCGGTCGCGATAGGAGTCTCCCTGGTCGAGCAGGGCCTCCGCCCAGCGTTCGAGGCCGTCTCGGCCGAGCGCCGGCCGGAACGAGATCCGCGCGCGGGTGACGCCGTCGAGCGTCGCCGTCTGCCCCTCGCGGACGATCTGCGAGCCGCGGCCGGTTTCGACCTCCGCCGAACCCTCGCGCACGGTCACCTCGCTCCAGTCCCCCTGGTCGGTGATCAGCCGGAACGAGCCGTGCTCGCCCAGGTAGACGGTGCCGTTGCCGACGTCCACGGCCGGCGCCTCATAGCCGCGCGGGAAGTCGTCGGTCACGATCCTCGCCTCGCCGTCGATCAGACGCAGGGTGGAAGCGCGGACCGTCGAGCGACGATCCTCGTCGTTGCGGCGATCCGAGGGCGAGCCGTACCGGCCGCCGTCGTCTTCGTAAGAAAAGTCGGAATCCGCGGGCGAGAACGCGAGCTCGTCGAAGGCGACTTCGGTCGAGCCGTCGAGGTGGACCAGGCTGCGGTCGGAAAGGACCAGCTCGACGCGCGAGCCGCGGTTCACGACGAGGCGGTCTCCGGGAAGGATCGGCTGGTTGATCTCGGCCGGTTCGCGGGTGTCCGATCCGTCGAGGATCACGGTCGCCGATCCTTCGAGGGTGCGGATATAGGAATAACCACCGTCGTCCTGGGCGCCCGCGGGTCGGCCCGCGAAGGCGAGCGCGAAGACGCCGAGGGCGAGCGCGGCGAGGGGACGGAATCGGCTGCGAAGGTTCATGTCTCTCTCCTGATCGGACCGCTCCAGGCGGTCGTCCGGGCGAAGGGTCTACGCCCTTGCTCGACCCGGTTAAGAGCAGCTTTTGTGCCATGGCGCGAAGAGGCGCTGCGCGAGATCTTCTCATGTCGGTGTAGGGGGCATGAAAGCGCTTACCGCCGCCAGAAACCCGGGCTTTTCGCGCCAACCTCGAAGCCCGCGCCGGGCGGCAAACTCTTTCGAGCCCGCTATGTCTATAATCATCGCCGTTTGCCGTCCCTTCGAACGGTCGGTCGTGTCTCCAGTTCGGGCGAAGCCGATCGGCGTCCCGAGGGACTGGGGCCGCGGGATGGATGGTGGTCCTCGAGAAGGAGCTTGCTGTGGCGCTCAAAGGCTGGTTCGGAGGGGGGGCGGCGAAGAAGGCCGAGCGGGAGAAGGAGCTGACGATCGACGACCTGATCGTCGTCGAGCGCTATGAAGAGGCCGCCGAACGTCTGCGCGCCCGCCTCAAGACCAACCCGGACGACCTCCACTCCCACCTGAAGCTCGCCGAGGTCTACACCGAGCTCAAGGAGTTCGACCGCGCCGTGATCGAATACGGCTACGTCGCGGAGGAGTACGCCGAGGACGGTTTCTACGACAAAGGGATCGCGCTGCTCACACGCGCGGCAAAGCTCGCCCCGAACAGCTCCTCGGTGCGCCAGCTGATCGAGAAGATCCAACGCGAGAAGAGCCTGGAGAGCGTGCGCGTGTTGGCGCTCGCGGGCCTCAAGAAGGCCGAAGGCGGGTCGGCCACCTCGGCGCTCGAGCTGCAGCGCCTCTGGCATCACCTGGTGAGCTCGACCCTGGTCCAGCATCTCGCGGGCGATCAACTGGAGCGTCTGTTCTCTCGCGTCGACCTGCGTCACCTGGCGGAACGAGAGACGCTGGCGAAGGAGGGGGCCAAGGACGGCGTCCTCTATGTCATCGTGCGCGGCCTGGTCGAGGCGCGCATCAAGGTCGCCGGCCAGGACCAGACCCTGCGCAGCTTCACCTCGGGCGACATCCTCGGCGAGTCGGTGCTCCTCGAGCACGGCGAATGGCCGGCGAACTACGTGGTGGTCGAAAACGTCACCCTGCTGCGGCTCGACCGCGAAGGACTGGAGCAGGCGCTGGTCGGCAACCCCGATCCGCGCGGAATGCTCGAAGCCTTGCGCGAGCAACGCACCGACCGGGCCGTGCTCGCCTCGGTGCGCCGGCTTCGCGGGGTTTAGCACCGAATGTCGATTCTGCCGATCCGTCTCTATCCCGATCCCGTGCTCAGGGCGCAATGCCGCGACGTCGATTCGTTCGACGCCGAGCTCGCCCGGCTGGTCGCCGACATGGTCGAGACGATGCACGCCGCGCCGGGCATCGGGCTCGCCGCGCCGCAGGTCGGTGTCGATCGCCGTGTCGCCGTGGTCGACCTCTCGGTCGGCGAATCGGCCGACGCCCTCCTGGTGCTGGTGAACCCGCGAATCGTCGACCGGGAAGGTGCGGCCGTCGACGTCGAAGGATGCCTGTCGCTGCCCGGGATCACCGAGAAAGTCGAGCGCCCGACGCGCATCGTGGTCGAGGCCGCGCACGCCAACGGCGAGCCGTTCTCGGTCGAAGCGGAGGAGTGGATGGCGCGTGCGATCTGTCACGAGCTCGACCATCTGGACGGCGTGCTGTTCACCGACCGCCTCACCGGCCTCAAGAAAGACAAAGCGAAACGGGCTCTCCGGCGCCTGGCGGAAGAGCGGCTGGAGGTGTCGGCATGAGGACATTCGGTCGCCGTGCGCGCTCGCTCTCGAACCTGCTGCTCGTGGGCCTGGTCGCCGCGCTCGCCGCCTGCGGCGGCGGAGGAGGGGGCGGTCCGACCAACCCGCCGCCGCCGACCCCGCAGATCGTCTTCACGCCGGCGACCGCCAACCCGGCGAACGCGATCGCGCTCTCGAGCGGGGCGGGAACCGACGCCAACAACCTCGTCCTCGACGTGCGCGCGGTGGGCGTGCAGGAGCTCTACGGCGTCTCGTTCGACCTTCGGGTGCCGACGCTGCTTCGTTTCGCCGGACGGACCCAAGGGACCTTCCTGTCGGCCGACGGCACGGCGACGGCCTTTCAGGTGGTCGAGAATCCGACCGGCAATCTGGTGATCGGCCTCACGCGGCTGGGCAACGCCCAGGGCGTTTCCGGCTCGGGGCTGCTCATGTCGCTCCAGTTCACCGCGAGCACGGCGGGGACCGGCGCGTTCGAGATCGCCAACGGCACGGCGGTCGGTTCGGGGGGCACGCGGCTGTCGAGCACGTTCGTCGCGGGCAGCGTCCAAGTCATTCGCTGAGACGAGGCGACCGCGGCCTATCCTCCTTCCTCGACTCGCCTCGACCACCTTCCACGGGAACCGTCCGATGTCCAATACGCCGCGCCAGCCCGTCTTCTGGAACACCCTCGGCCGCAAGCTCGATCCGCTCGTGCCGCTCGATCCGCCGAACGTCCGGCTCTACACCTGCGGGCCGACGGTCTACAACGACGTCCACATCGGCAACCTGCGCACGTTCCTGTTCGAAGACTTCCTCCGGCGGAGCTTGAAATTCCTCGGCTATTCCGTCACCCAGGTGATGAACATCACCGACGTCGACGACAAGACGATCCTCGGCGCGTACAAGAAAGGCGTGCCGCTCGCCGAGTACACGGCGCCGTTCATCGAGTCGTTCCTCGCCGACCTCGACCGGCTGCACGTCGAGCGTGCGGAGCACTATCCGCGCGCGACCGACCACGTGGCCGAGATGATCCAGATCATCGAAGCGCTGATCGCGAAGGGGTTCGCTTACGAGGCCGACGGCTCGGTGTTCTTCCGCATCGCGAGCGATCCCGATTACGGCAAGCTCTCGGGTTTTCATCTCGACGCGGCGCGACGCGGCGAGCGGGTGGCCGACGACGAATACGACAAGGAAGACGTGCGGGACTTCGTGCTCTGGAAGGCGGTCAAGCCGGGCGAGCCGTCCTGGGATTCCCCCTGGGGGCCCGGACGCCCCGGGTGGCACATCGAGTGCTCCGCGATGAGCATGAAATACCTCGGCAAGAGCTTCGACATCCATTGCGGCGGCGTCGACAACATCTTTCCGCACCACGAGAACGAGATCGCCCAGAGCGAGTCGGCGTTCGATCAGCCGTTCGTGCGGATCTGGCTCCACTCGGAGCATCTGATCGTTGACGGCCAGAAGATGTCGAAATCGCTCGGCAACCAATACCGGCTCGACGAGCTGATGGCGCGCAAGCTTTCGGTCCGGGCGATCCGCTATCTCTTCCTCTCGGTCCACTATCGGCAGAAGCTGAACTTCACCTTCGAGTCGCTCGACGCCGCCTCGGCCGCGCTGCGCCGGATCGACGACATGCGCCACCGCCTCGTCCACACCCCGGAAAGCGGCGAGGCGCGGCCTGAGATCGCCGCCGCGATCGGACGCTTGCTCGACGGTTTCGGCGCCGCGCTCGCCGACGATCTGAACGCTTCGGAGGCGCTCGCCGCGCTGTTCGGATTCGTCCGGGAGGTCAACGTGGCGATCGACGGCGGAGGGCTCGGAGCGGGAGACGGAGCGCGCGTGCGCGAAGCGCTGTCGGCGGTCGACTCGGTACTCGGCGTCCTCGACGAAGAGGCCTGGCGCGAGGCGGGAGCGGACGATGCCGAAGCGGCCGAGATCGACGCCCTCGTCGCGGCCCGCGACGCCGCCCGGGCGAGCCGCGATTTCGCGACCTCCGACCGCTTGCGCGACGAGCTGTCCGCGCGCGGCATCGTGCTCGAAGACACCCCCCACGGCACCCGCTGGAAGCGGCGATGAGGCCGGCGGACCCTCCCGGTCCGCGTGATCTCGGTCCGAGCGAGCCGAGCGATTTCGCCAGCGCCGCCCATCACCGCGGGAGGGGCAAGGTGGGGGAGGACGCGGCGGTCGCCTGGCTCGTCGGCCAGGGGTTCGATCCTCTCGCCCGCAACGTCACGAACGCCTGCGGCGAGATCGATTTGATCGCCCGCGACGGCGAGACGCTCGTGTTCGTCGAGATCAAGGCGCGGTCGACGGACGTTTACGGTCCCGCCATCGCCGCCGTTCCGCGCGGCAAGCAACGTCGCATCGCCCGCACCGCGGCGCTCTACCTCGCGACGCACCCTTGGGACGGTCCCTGTCGCTTCGACGTCCTGGGTCTCGACGCCGAGACGTCGGGCGGCTGGACCTACACCCACGTCCGCGACGCGTTTCCGGCGGGGTAGGACGTCGCCGCAACGCGGGCCGGAGGGTCAATAGCGCGAGGCGAGAGCCGCCACCAGCTCCGGCACGAGGTTCTTCTGCCCCGCCACCGAGGGCAGGAACTCGGCGTCGTCCGCCACGGTCAGGGGATCGAGCACGAGCGGCTCGACCACTTCGGAGAGCGGGGCCGCGACGAGGCCCTGAAGCGGCAGCGCGCCGACGCGTCCCCGGCCGTGTCGGTCGGGCAGACGGGGCCGCAGGCCGATGTGGGTGTGAGGCTGGATCTCGTCGAGCGCGAGCTCCCAGGTCGGGGGCTCCTCGAGCGCGGCGAGCAGCGAGGTCGGCGGCCGCGGTTTTTCGAGCTCCTTCGCCAGCTCCGGAAGCTTCGCGAGCGCCGCGGCGAGCGCCTCCTCGGCGTTCTTGAGCGAGACTTTGCCGACCAACTCGTCCTGCGTTTCCTGGACGAAGTTGAACGCTTGGGTTTCGGCGCCGACCTTGCGCGTCTCCTTCTTGGCGCCGAGCTTCTGCATCCAGGCGGCGTGACCATAACGGGGCACGCCGTTGATCATGACCAGGCCGATCTCGCCCTCGCGCGCCTCGAACAGCTGGGCGTACGGGTCCTTGTCCGCGCGATCGACCACTAGCAGATCGGCGCGCTTGCCCGCCTCGACCGAGCCGAGCAGAGCGTCCCACTGGAGGATCTGTGCCGCGGTGCGGGTCGCCATGGCGAGGATCTCGGCGTCGGTGAAAACGTTGGCGGTGTCGTTCCACGCCTTCGCGACCTTGAGCTCTCCGAGCAGGTTCTTGCTTCCCGATGGCGACCAGTCCGAGCCGATGCCGATCCGCACGCCGGCTTCCTTGGCGGCCTTGACGTCGGCCGTCCCGCCGTAGAGCAGGAGGTTCGAGAACGGCGACCAGATCATCGCGCCGCCGTTTGCGCCGTAGGTGCGGAAGTCGGCGGGTGTGAGCGCCGCGCAGTGGATGCCGGCGAGCTGCCGGCTGATCGCCCATTCCTCGGCGCGGATCTGGAGGGCCAGAAAATGCTTGCGCGCCTTCTCGTCGGTTCCCTCGCTCAGATGGAGCAGGAAACACGACTGCTTCTTCAGCCGCTCGAAGAATTTGGCGGCCGAGGCGGCCTCGACGTCGGCAATGCGGGTCGACGCCTCCGGCAGCGCGGCCTCCTCCGTCAGCTCGACGTTGCGCACGATGCCGCGATAGAAACGGCGGATGCCGGCCTGGCTGAACAGCTGGATCCCCTGGCTCGTGGTACAGCCGCCCATGAGCGTCTTCGCCTCGACGTAGCGAATCAACCCGGGCAGGACGTCCACGCTCTTGCCGACGATCTGCATCGGGCCGCTGATCCGCTTCCGGTATTCCGCGATGCCCGCCCACTGGTCGCGGTTGGTGTATTTCTTCGGCACCTTCCATAGGCGCAGCGCGTTGTAGGCGAGGTGGTTGTGCAGCTCGATCAGGCCCGGATAGATCGTCCCGCCGGTCGCGATCTTGACGGCGACGAGCGTGCTCTCTTTGACGTAGCACCGGCCGAGCGGGATCACGGTCGAGCTCTCGTCCATCGTCACGATTCGACCTTCGAGGACGTAGGGGCCGCCGCCGAGCGGGTCGATCGGTTTCTTCGTGGTCGCTCGGGTGGCTTTCTGGGTCGCCATCAGGGCACCGCGGAAGCCGGAACGGTCACGGTGATGGTCCGGCGTTTCTCGGCCGCGTTCGCCCCGGTGCGGGCGGCCCAGCTGTCGGTGGAGGTCGCCCACGTGGGAAAGCCGGCGGGCAGATCGACTTGCGGGATCGACGGCAGATCCTCGAGGCGGAGCTCGTCGCCGTACGGCGCCACGCGGTCCGCGGTATCGGGATGCGCGATCGCGGGGATCAACGCCTCGATCGCGACGTTGTAGGAGGCGAGCATGGCCTTCATCGCCGCCTTCTTGGTCGCCGCGCTGCCGCCGGCGCTGTCCGAGGAGGTCGGATGGAGCACGTGCCGGTAGGGGAGCGGCGGGCGCCCCACGGCTTCCGGCGACGCGAGCCACCGGTGCCACGCCGCGTCCGCCAATCCGCCGAAAGCGACCACCGCCTCGATCGGCTGGTGGTCGAGGATCGCGGCGATCCAGGTGTTTCGGTATGCGGCGATCGCCGGATCGTTCTTGTGCTTGTTTCCTCCCTGCTGGCCGTACACGCTGTACAGAAAGGTGTTGATCATCACGTAGCTCGTCGTCAGGCCGAGGTGGGCCAAGAACCCCTGAACCCTCTTGCCCGCGGCGCCCACGAGAATGCGCCGCAACACCGCCTCGTGGGCGGCGGGATCTTGGCCGAGGACGAGCACCCGGGCGCTCCCGTCGAGCCGGCCGCGATGGAAGATGGGCCCCCACTCGACGCGGAAATCCTTGGCCGGAAAGACCTCGGCCCCCGGAGCGTTCTCGACCAGCGTCTTGTACGGCTCGGCGCCGTAACCCGGGCAGAACGGAGTGGGCATCGACGGTTCCTCCTTCTTGGGAGCGGGAACTTACTTCTTTAGCATTAATTTATCATGTTGCCGGGGGTGCTCGAGGCCCTTCCCTCTCGATCGGCGCGCCGACGCGAGCGGCGTTACACCCGGGGGAAGGAGGAGGATGTGGCATCCTTGGTCGATGCTCCGCCTTGCGCTCTCGGTCCTCGTCTGCGCGTTGCTCGTCCCCTTCTCGAATTCGGCGGGGCAGCAGGCGCCGTCGGCACCCTCGGACATCGCCCCTTCGCCTTCCCCGCCCGCGCCGTTTCCCGCGGTGGCGATCACCCCGCGGGCGCTCGACGCGGCGGACGGATACCTCCGCGTCGACGTCCGTACCGCCAAGGACTACGCCGCGGCTCATCTGCCCGGAGCGGTCCACCTCGATCCCGGGGCGCTCCAACAACGCTGCCCGGAAGGGGACGCCGCGGAAATCTCTTGCTTGCGCTCCGCGCTCGGCGCGCTCGGTCTCGGCGCGGAGTCGCCGATCGCCCTCTACGGCTCGGATCTCGAATTCCCCGCACGCCTGTTCCTGCGGTTGGAAAGCGCCGGCTGCCGCAACGTGCGCGTCCTCGACGGCGGCTGGAACGCCTGGGGGGCCGCCGGGTTCGACACGGCGCGGCGCGACAAGAGGCTCCCACCCCGCGCGTTCGGGGTGCCGTCGAGCCGCGAGGTCTGGATCGAGCCGGCGGCGGCGTTCTCGGCCCTGGCGGTCGGTGCGTCGGGCAAGGCGATGCAGCTGCTCGACCTCCGGTCCGAGGGGGACTGGGCGGCCGTGGGCTACGCGCCCCCTCCGGCCTTTCGGGCCGGTCACGCGCCGGCGAGCCTGCCGTGGGATCCCCGGCTCGGCCTGCCGGCGGGCGGCCGCCTGCCCGATCCGCAGGCCGACCGGTCGGCGTTCGAGCGCTTCGGGCCGGCGGCGGGATCGACGGTCGATCCCAGCGCGCCGTTCGGGCTGCTGGGAGAGGGGCACGCCGGGGCTCGCCAGTCGATCGGCTATTTGCGCCTCCGCGCGATGGGGCTCGAAGTGCGCGTGGTGCGCGGCGGCGTGGTCGCCTGGCAGGCGGCGAAGCTGCCGTGGGTCCGGATCGTCGAGCCGGCCGAGGTGGCAGCCCTCCTCGACCCCGCCGCGCTTGCGGGCAACCGTCCGGCGCCGCTACCGATCCTCGACCTGCGCGACCTCGCCGACTTCGACGGCGGGCACCTGCCGGGCGCTTCGCCGCTGCCGCCCGCCCTGGTCGCCCAAGGGACGCCGGCGATCGAGTCGGCCGTCGTCGCCCGCTGGCCGAAGAAGTTCCTCGCCCGGGAGCCGATCGTCCTCGTCGGTTACGACCGCGCCTGCCTCCGCGCCCGCGCCGCCGCCGTGATCGCCGGGCGCGACGGCTTTCGGACCCTCCTCTGGCTCCGAGACGGCATGGCCGCCTGGCGCGCGGCCGGTTTGCCGGTGGTCCGGTAAGGGGGGGGCGATTCGCCCCGCCGTCGTGGGTCTGCTGTTAGACTTCGGTGCTCGCAATCGTCCAGCGCGGTCGGTTTGAGGAGCTATTCGACGTTTTTCTGAGGAGATTTGCGCATGACGGACATCCGTATCGGCGTGGTCGGCGGCAGCGGCCTCTACCAGATGGAGGGGCTCGAGGTGCTGGAGGAGCGGCGGATCGACACCCCCTTCGGCTCGCCGTCCGACCCCTTCGTGATCGGCCGGCTGGAAGACAAGAAGGTCGCCTTCCTTCCCCGCCACGGCAAGGGGCACCGGCTGCTCCCGACCGAGCTCAACTACCGGGCCAACATCTACGGCTTCAAGGTGCTCGGGGTCGAGCGGCTGATCTCGGTTTCGGCGGTCGGATCGCTCAAGATCGAATACGCCCCGAAGGACATCGTGGTCCCCGACCAGTTCTTCGACCGCACCCGTCACCGGGTCGACACCTTTTTCGGCGACGGCCTGGTCGCCCACGTCTCGCTCGCCAAGCCGATCTGCCCGGCGCTGATCGACACTTTCGTCGAGGCCTCGGAGGCGGCGGGGGCCAAGGTGCACAAGAACGGCGCCTACGTCTGCATGGAAGGGCCGCAGTTTTCGACCCGCGCCGAGTCCGAGGTCTACCGCTCGTGGGGGATGGACATCATCGGCATGACCAACCTCCAAGAGGCGCGCCTCGCCCGCGAAGCCGAGATCTGCTACGCGACGCTCGCCATGGTCACCGATTACGACTGCTGGCACGAGACGGAAGAGGCGGTCTCGGGCGAGGCCGTGATGGAGGTCGTGCGCCAGAACGTCAAGATGTCCCAGGACGTCATCCGCGAGGTCCTGAAGCGCCTTCCCGACGATTCGACCGACTGCCCGCTCTGCCGCCACGCGCTCGCCCATTCGCTGATCACCGAACGCTCGTTGATCCCGGCCGAGACGCGGAAAAAGCTCGCGCCGCTGGTCGGCAAGTACCTCGGCTAAGAGGGGCGGTCGAGTCGTTTTGAGCAAGCGGATCCTGGTCACCAACGACGACGGCATCTTCTCCGAGGGGATCAAGCTCCTGGCGAACGCCTTGAGCGAGCTCGGCGAGGTGTTCGTCGTCGCACCCGACCGCGAGCAGAGCGCGACCGGCCACGCGCTGACGCTCACGCGGCCACTGCGCATGACCAAGCTCGAGCCGAACCGGTACGCGGTCGACGGTACGCCGACCGATTGCGTGAACCTCGCGCTCCTCCACCTGCTCAAAGATCACAAGCCCGATCTCGTCTGCTCGGGGATCAATTTCGGGCTGAACCTGGGCGACGACGTGACCTACTCGGGGACCGTCTCGGCGACGTTCGAGGGGACGCTTCTCGGCGTTCCTTCGCTCGCCTTCAGCCAGGAGGTGGCGGAGGGCTTCTCGTTCGAGCCCGCGGCGCGCTTCGCGAAGACGCTCGCCGGTCTGGTCCTAGACCAGCGGAAACTTCCCGAAGACCTGATCCTGAACGTCAACGTGCCGGCCGGGGAGATTCGCGGCGTGACCTTCACGCGGCTCGGGCGGCGGACCTATCAGCAGACGGTCGAAGAGAAGCTCGACCCGCGCGGCCGCAAGTATTACTGGATCGCCGGGACGCCCAAATGGAAGCCGGAGACCGGCACCGATTACGAGGCGATCACGGGCGGCAAGGTTTCGATCACGCCGCTCCATCTCGACCTCACCTACTACCCGGGGCTCGAGACCTTCGCGCCGCTCGGCGAGGAGCTCGCGGCGATCCATTTGAACGGCGGCACCGAAGATACCGGGAACGACGCTCCCGGCGAGTCCGCTTCCGAAGAATGAAAGATCCGCTCGTCACCGCGCGCGAGCGGATGATCGGCGACCTCGCGCGCCGGCGGGGGATCCGCGACGAGCGGGTGCTCGAGGCAATGCGCCGGATTCCGCGCCATCTGTTCGTCAAGCCGGGGACGCTGCCGCACCTGGCCTACTCCGACAGCGCGCTCTCGATCGGCGAGGGGCAGACCATCTCGCAGCCGACGGTCGTGGCGCGCATGACCGAGCTGCTCGACGTCCGCCCCGAGAGCTCGGTGCTCGAGATCGGCACGGGCTCGGGCTACCAGACCGCGATCCTGGCTCTCCTCGCGCGCCGCGTCTACAGTCTGGAGCGCGTGGCGCCGCTCGCTCGGGAGGCGATCGCCCGGATGCGCGACCTGAAGCTCGACAACGTCAAGATCCAGATCTTCGACGGCACGGTCGGGTGGAGCGACGTGGCGCCGTTCGACCGGATCCTCGTCACCGCCGGAGCGCCGCGCGTACCGCCGCCGTTGCTCGATCAGCTGGCCCCGGGGGGAATCCTGGTCATCCCCGAAGGGACGCTGTACGCCCAGCGCCTCGTGGTCTACCGCAAGGACGCCGCGGGCGAGGTGACCCGCGAGGCGGGGGAGGACGTGGCGTTCGTGCCGTTGCTCGGCCGCCACGGTTGGGAGGAGCCGAAGCCGTGAGCGGGGAGCGCCGGTTGAACGCGGGCGTCCGCCTCGTCGTCACCGGCCGCGTCCAGGGAGTCGGCTTCCGCTATTTCGTGCGGCGAACGGCGCGCGAGCTGTCCCTGGCCGGCAGGGTCTGGAACCGCGCGGATGGCGCGGTCGAGATCGAGGCGTTCGGCCCGGAGCCGGCGCTTACCGAGCTCGCGCAGCGCCTGCTCGACGAGGGGCCGGGGCATCCGGCGAGGGTCGAGCGGACGGCGCTGTCCGAAGAAGTCATCGTCCCCGACGGGGACCGTTTTGAAATCGTGCGTTGAGGTCGCGGTAGACCTTCGCCGAACCATGGGCTGAACTAGAAGGGGGCATCGATGGAAGACCTCAAGAGCTTCATCCGCGAAGTGCCGGATTTCCCGAAGCCGGGCATCCTGTTCTACGACATCACCACCCTGCTCAAGGACCCGCTCGCGCTCCGCATGACGGTCGACCGGTTCGTATGGCAGTTCGCGAACAAGCAGGTCGACAAGGTGATCGGCATGGAGTCGCGCGGCTTCATGTTCGGCCCGATGGTCGCCTACAACCTGAACGCCGGCTTCGTCCCCGTGCGCAAACCGGGCAAGCTCCCCGCCAAGGCGATCAGCGAGACCTACGACCTCGAATACGGCAAGGACACCCTCCAGATGCACGAGGACGCGATCGAGCCGGGCGACCGCGTGCTCATCGTCGACGACCTGATCGCAACCGGAGGCACCGCGGCCGCCTCGGCCAAGCTCGTCGAGCAGCGCGGCGGCAAGGTGGTGGGCCTCGGGTTCGTCATCGAGCTGACGTTCCTTTCGGGCCGGAACAAGCTCGAGGGGTACGAGGTGTTGTCGCTGATCCGGTATTGAGCGGTAAAGCCGAACGCGGGGGAAGGACGCGGCCCGGCGACCCCGGGCCGCACGCTTTTGAGGGGGCTAGATCGCCGTTTAACTCATCCCGCCTATCTCCGTGTCAAAAGAGGTGTTGATGCCGTTCTCCGAGAACTCCACCGATCAGTCGAAACCAACGGTCAGCCGAGGTGTCTGGAACGCCTTGAATGTCGTGACCTCGGCGGTCCTCGTCGCAGCCGGCTTGCTTCTGGGGGCTCGGATCGGAACACGAGCGGCGGACAGGATTCCCAAGGTAGGTCCCGAGGGGTACGCGCCGTCCCTTATTGCCGGTGAGCCCGAACGGCAGGCGGTTGTCGATGCGGTCAGCAAAGGATGGGCCGCCGACCGGGCAGGAATCCGCGCGGGCGATGTTCTGCTCGCTTGGAAGCGGGGTCGGGCGGGCGGCCCCGTGGCGACGCCGCTCGATCTTTCCGACGTCGAAGCGCTGCAGGCGCCCTTGGGACCGGTGACTCTCCTGGGGACGCGAGACGGGAAGAAAAGGGAGTGGACCTTGCCTCCGGGGCGCTGGTGCCTGTGGCCCAGGCCGAGCCTGCCGGCAGGTTTGCTCGCGTTGTTTCGCGCGGGGCAACGACGAATAGCGTCTGGCGATTTCGACGGAGGAATCGAGAGCTGGCGTACGGCGGTGAAAATAGCAGTTTCGACGAATGAGCCTGTGAGAGCCGCGTGGCTCCAGGCGCGTTTGGGCAGAGAGCTCGCTGCAAAAGGAAGGTGGAGCGAGGGCGAAGAACACCTTCGTCTCGCGACCCAGCGTTTAGGAGTACGACGACGGGAAGTCGCGATCCAACTTCTCGTCGAATGGTTGAGAAGGAAAGACGGGCTGCCAGGAGACCTGATCGACCTAGCGGATCACCTTCTACAAGACGAGTTAGGACGGAAGCAATCCGGGAGTTTGTCTTTAGCGGCAACTCTCTTCCATCTGGCAGAAATCAGGTATCTGAAGTTCGAATTGGCCTCTAGTCAGAGTCTCTTTAAGCAAGCCGCTCAGATTCAGCGTGAAGCGGCTCCCAGTAGCATCGATCTCCTTTGGAGCTTGGAAGGCGAAGCGGCTGTAGCCTTACGCGGCGGAAGTATCGATTCGGCAAGCCATGTATTGGACGATGCGTTCGCAATCTTACGCGATCGGCACAGTCAAGAGACTTTCGAGGATTGGGCTCTGCACGTCGACCTGGGAACTCTGGCTGTTGTACGAGGAGAGATCGAAAAGGCCGAAACCATCTTTACAGCAGCGCTCTTAACCGCCGGCAAGTTGAACGCTGACGGGTATGAAGTTGCGAACACCCTGAGTACTCTCGGTGCCGTTGAGTTAAAACGTGGCGAGCTTGCAAGTGCGGAGGTCCGGATTCGCCGAGCAGAGGAACTACTGGGGCGGCTTGCGCCGGAGGGCCCTCTATCGTCCCAGAACTGCAACCTTCTGGGAGATTTAGCAGGACTTTCCGGCGATTTATCTGGAGCGAGGGAGCAATACAGGAGAGCTCAGGTGATCACTGAGCGCATTGCTCGCGATTCGCCGCCGATGTCTTTTTATGTCATTTTCAATCTCTATACACTTGCCGCAATCGAAAAAAGGAATGGCAACCTTGCGAAGGTTGACGAGTATTTGGGGCAGATTCAGTCAATTCAAGAAAGGACGATGCGATGGAGCTTTGAGTTGGGAGGTACATACTATCAGCGTGGCTTGAACGCTTTTGAGCGAGGCGATCTCGCGCCGGCAGAGCGCTTACTGCTTCAGTCACTATCCTTGCGCCGGAGACTGGCTCCAGAGAGTATTTTTGTCTCAGACAGTTCAAGAGTGTTGGGCTCGATCAGCTTCAGAAAGGGGGATTCCGAGAAGGCGAAGGAATATCTCGAGCGCTCGCTGGCGATTTACGAGAAGTTGGCGCCGGGGACAAGCCGCGAAGCCGAGACTCTGAACTGGCTTGGCAAGATCGATAGGCGGCAGAGAGACCTGCTTCTTGCTGTCGTGCATTTCTGCCGTGCGAGTGAAGCGTTCGATGTCCAGCGCAGGAAGCTCGGGGGAACGCCGGAGGGACGGTCGGCTTTCGGCTCGAAGACCTCCGAGACATATCGCGATTGCAGCGCCGCCTTGGTTGACGTCGATCGACCTGAGGAGGCCTTCCACGGCCTTGAACGCGGGCGTGCGCGCGCGTTTCTCGAGTTGTTGGCTCAACGTGACGTGCGGGGTCGCACCGACGTCTTGCCGCAACTGGATCGGGAAAGGCGGCAGGCCAACGCAGAGTTCGACCGAACCCAGGCGATCCTTGAGCGCCTGAGTCCGGCGCGCGATCAGGTCGAGATCGATCGCTTGCTGGTCCGCCTTCGCGAACTCCGCGCCCAGCAAGAGAAGATTGCCGAACGAATCCGAAGATCATCGCCCCGCGTCGCGGCGCTTCAGTACCCGCGCCCACTTGATCTCGTGGGAGCTCGGGCAATTCTCGATCCGGGGACGGTGCTGCTTGCCTGGTCGACTGGCGAAGAAAGATCGTTTCTCTTCGTCGTCCATCCGCAAGGAAACGACCCCGGCTTGGAGGTTTTCCCGATCGCCATCGGATCTGGAGACCTTCGGAAGCGGGTCGAGTCATTTCGCGCGTTGCTACTTCGTCAGGGGCCTCGGCAGGCTGCGCTTGCCGACCAGGCCCGGGAGCTGTACGACCTCCTGCTTCGTCCCGCTGACGCTGCGATCTCAAAGGCGAGCCGGCTCTTGATTTCACCGGATGGCCCGTTGCATACCTTGCCGTTCGCCGCTCTCCGGAGAGACGGTCGGTGGCTTGCCGAACAGAAACCGATTCACGAAGTGCTATCGGCGACCGTTTACGCCGATCTGCTCAAAGCTCGACGGAGATCCCGGCCGATCGAGCCGGGCGATCTCGTCGCATTCGGCGATCCGAAATATCCAGCGGCCGTGTCACCCGGTACGACCGATCCGGAAGTCCGCTCCGCGGTGACCCGTGGCCTCGCCCTGAACCCTCTGGCTGCCTCCTCTGACGAAGTGCGCGGCATCGCGGCGCTCTTTCCTGGAGCCCGAACGTTTCTCGGCGCCGACGCCACGGAAGAGCGCGCGAAGGCTGTCCCGAAGGAGACCCGATATCTCCACTTCTCCTGCCACGGCCTCCTGGACGAACGCTTCCCGTTGAACTCCGCTCTTGCGCTCACCATCCCCGAGCATCCGAAGGAGGGGGAGGACAACGGCTTGCTCCAGGCTTGGGAGATCTTTGAAGGCATGCGTCTCGATGCCGACCTCGTCACCCTTTCATCGTGCGACAGTGCTCTCGGGCAAGAGAACGGTGGCGAGGGGCTGCTGGGCCTGACCCGAGCGTTTCAGTACGCCGGTGCGCGCTCGGTGCTCGGCTCGCTTTGGAGCGTTTCCGATCGGGCCACCGCGGAGCTGATGAAGCGCTTTTACGCCTACCTTCGGGCGGGCCTGAGCAAAGACGAAGCCCTCCGTCGCGCCCAGGTCGATCTGATCCGCTCACCCCATCGGGAGCTCCAGCATCCCTATGCCTGGGCGGCGTTCCAACTGTCGGGCGATTGGCGATGAGTGAGAACGCGCGCCGAACCGCGCCGGTTCGTCGCAGCGAATCCGCGCGGATGTACCCAATTGGAACCTCCTCCTCTTCCATCCCGCCGCCGGAATCACCGGGCAACCTCGGGGAGGCGCACCTCCTGGACGGGCGTTACCTCCTCGGAGAACGTCTCGGCGAAGGCTCGAGCGGCGTGGCTTACCGAGCGCTCCACGTTGGTTTAAAAAGATCGTTCGCCGTCAAGCTCCTAAAGGCCGGCTCGGCGGAGTCCTCCCATCTGGATCGTTTCGCCCGCGAGGCCGAAGCGCTCGGCCGTCTGCGGCATCCGAACGTGGTCGAGGTCGCCGACTTTGGACGAGATCCTTCGGGCGCTCCCTATCTCGTGATGGAGCTCTTGGAGGGAAAGTCGCTCGCCGAGATTTGCCGGAAAGGTCCCACGCCACTCCCTCGCGCGCTGCTTTGGCTCGACGAGATCGCCCAAGCGATCGATGCTGCCCACGAACGGAAAATCCTTCATCGCGACCTCAAACCGGACAACGTGCTAATCGTGGCCGTGGGCGGCGATCAGCAGGCAAAAGTCCTGGACTTCGGATTGGCCGACCTCTTAGGGAAACCCAAAGAGCGCAGTGAGGCGGGATCGCCGCCGGAGAGTGGCTGGAGTGAAACGCTTTCGGGCCCGGAAGATGCCGGCTTGACCGAAACCGGTGCACTTCTCGGCACGCCCCACTACGTCGCGCCGGAGGTGATTCTTGGCGAGCGCCCCCAGCGCGCTTCGGACCTCTACTCTTTCGGCGTCATCGCCTATGAGCTCCTCGCCGGGCAGCCGCCGTTCTTGGGAACGACGGCGGAGGTGCTGCGAGCACACGTCGACCGGGAGCCCTCCGTGCCGACCCCGGCGGGCTCGCCGTTGCCCGATGTGGTTTGGCATGCCCTGCGGGCACTTCTGGAGAAGGACCCGGCCCGGCGCCCGGCGAGCGCGGGGGAGGCCCTGTCGACGATCCGTCGGGCCACCGAGCGTGAATCCCTCCGCCGATGGCGGGTCCGTGAGCGGCCGCGGCGGGCGCTCCTTGCCGCGGGTTTGACGGCGTGCTTGTTTCTCTTGGGGCTCGTGCTTCCTACGCCGTTTCTTCCCGCGATCGATCGATGGGTCGAAGATCTTCGAGCCGCGACGGCGCCGTCGCGAGCGCCCGACCCGCGCATCCTCCTTCTCTCCCTGGACGAGGCGAGCCTCGGCGGGGGAGCGCCCCCGCTGGCGAGCCGAGGGGACGAGGTCGGCACGACCCTCGAGCGGGTCTTCGCCGCGGGAGCGAAGGGCCTCGCGATCGACCTCTTGCTTCCGGCGAGTTGGTCCGAGTCGGAGGCGTTCTCGACCCTGATCCTTCGCCATCCGAGTGCGATCACCCTGGCCGCCTTCTCTCGCCCGGACGGTCAGGTGGTCGGACGCGAATGCATTGGGGGGCTCACCACCGTGGCGCTCGGTTCCCAGCGAGCCGCCGACCTGTTCGGATTCGTGAACCTCGACGAAGGGACGGACGGCGTTACGCGCTTCGGACGGATTCGCTACCGTGACCGGTCGGGCGCGACGCGCCCGTCATGGGCCGCGAAAACCGCCGGGACCTTGCCCCCTTCGCTCCGCATCGACGAAACTCGGGACGGCGCCTTTGCGCTCGATTCGCGGATCGCCGTTAGCCGCTTCGACCGCATCTCCTGGCGCGAGGTGTCGAATGCCCTCGACCGGAGGCCCGGCCGGTTTCGCGACCGGCTTGTCCTGCTGGGCGGTGATTTCGATCCTTCCGGCGACGACGTCCATCGCGTGCCGCCTGGCGCGGGGCGACGCGGCTCGGTGTCCGGACTCGCCCTTCAAGCGATGCTCGTCGACACGCTTGCCGCCGGATCTCCGGTCGCCGAGCCGGCGCGGATTCCGTTCCTCGTCGGGTCGCTGGTGCCGTTCGGCGCGCTCCTCGCAGGTTGCCTCTTCGCGCGTCGTGCGAGGCTGGCGCCGATCGTGCTCCTGGGTGGGGCATGCACCTACCTCGGCGCCTCGTTTCCCGCCTTCTGGTGGCTGGGGTGGCAGCTCCCTTCGACGCTGCCTCTCGCGCTCGCGCTGATCGGCTCGCTCCTCGTCCTGCTCGTCCGGCGGCGTTTGCCGCCGGCGCCGGAGGTCTCTCGATGAAGTTCGCTTCAGCTGCCCGGCTCGCTGGCTTCGGGTGGCTCGTGTGCCTTTGCGTCGCTGCCGCGCAACCGCACGGAGCACGCTCTCCCGCTCGGCCGGCGGCGCTCGTCTACTCGCTCGCGGGCGAAGCGACGGTCGAAACCTCCGCCGAGGCGCGGCGTTCTCTGCGCCTTTTCGATCGTCTCGTCGCGGGAAGCGTCGTCCGAGTTCCAACGGGCTCGAAGCTCGCGTTGGCGTTTGTGAACGGCCGCCGCTACGAAATGGACGAGGGCTCGACGGCACGAATCGGCCGCAGGGATCTCGGCTCACGCTCCGGCCCGGTTCGCCCGCTCTCGCCGGTTTCGCCGTTGCCGGGGCTCGAGGCGATTGCCGTCGACGAGCCGGCCGGCTTGAGCGCGGGCGCGATTCGCATCCGCTCGGAGCGAATCTTGGGTCTTTATCCTCGCCACGGAGCGGCGACCCTCGCCGGTGGGACGATCCTCCGCTACGAGCCCGTCGACGGGGTCGGCAAGTACCGCGTCGAAGTCATGGACCGGAAGGGGAGCGTCGTCTTTTCGGTGGAGACCGCCGAGCTCGCCGTCGACACGGGCAAAGCGCTCAGATCGGGAATGAGGTACGACTGGAAGGTCCAGTCGATCGACCGGGTGGGGCCGACCGCGACGGGACGAGCGGATTTCGTGACGCTCTCCCCAGAGATCGCAAAATCTCGGGAGAGCCTGAGACGATCCGTCGAAAGAGATGGAGACGGACCGTCGCTCGCGCTTCTCGCCGAGGTCGACCGAAGCCTTGGACTTTGGTTCGAGGCGCGTGAAGAGCTGCGGGCGGCGGTGGAGAGGTCGCCGAGAGATTCGAAACTCTCCGAGCTCCTCGCGGCTCTCGAAAGAGCGTACCCCGATTGAGTGCCGACCGGCCCTAAGACGACGGTGTGTCGCGTCGCCGCGTCGATTCGTTGCGCGCCTACTTCCAGCGACCGAACAGCTCGAACGCCGCCCAATAGTAAGGATCGGCGAACTCAGCCGAGCGAACGAGGCGGAGTTGAGCGGCCCGAAGCGCTCCGGTCTTGCTCTCGCCCTCGGAGAGGCGGGAGTAAAACGTGCGCATGAGCTCGGCCGTCGACTCGTCTTCGACGCTCCAGAGCGAAGAGAGCACAGACCGCGCGCCGGCAAACTGAAAGGCTCGGGTGAGACCGAGAATGCCTTCACCGCCCATGTCCTTCCCGAGCGCTGTATCGCACGCCGAGAGGGTGACGAGATCGGCGTCCAGACGCAGGTTCTCGATGATCTCCCAAGCCTGAAGCACACCGTTGTCCTGTCCCTCGGCCGGGTGTTCCGGAATCGAGAGTGCCAGGCCCGAATTCAGGGGCATCTGTTCGTCCAGCAAGCCGTGGCAGGCGAAGTGAAGAATCCGGGCTCGGGGGGCGATCTGCTTGACCGCTTCTTCGGTCACTTGATCGCCGACGAAAGCTTGGCCGCCGGGGAACAGCCTGGCGGCTTCTGTCGCCTCTTCGCGGGCGAAGGGAATCGGCTCCAATCTGAGACCGCGGCGGACGGCGGAGCGGAGCTCGGGTTCGCTCGGAGCTCCGCGATCGGCACGCGGGGTCGGTCCGCCGAAGGCCGCGATCGCCACTCGGGAATCCTCGCCCTGAGATTCTCCACGGTTCCGGAGCGCCGCGTACGCGGACATCGACGGGGCCAAGTGGAGCGGCTTGCCCTCGACCAGGTAGGCGCCCCTGTGCCTCAAAGCGGCGAACGGCAGCGCGTGCAACGGGCCATCCGGGCAGATCAGGATCCGGGCTGCGCGGCGAAGGAAGGGCTCGGCCGGCGATAGTAGCTCGCGGTAGAGCCGTTCGGCTTCGGCCCGAGAGCGGGCGCCTGGGCGAACCGGCGCGGTCATCGAGGCACGGAACCTTTCCACCTTCTCACGTAGTTTTTGGCGCCCGATCGGGAGAGTGCGCACCGCAAGTCCGGGCCGGTCGGCTCCCTCGACGATGAACAGGAGGGTGTCCCTCTGGCCGACCGAGTAGGAGAGAAGCACGGTTCCCGGATCCAGGATCGCCTTCGTGCCTTTCAGGTCGAGGACTTCGGGATGATCGAGGGAGGCGGGTCGTGGGCTTGCCGCGCGAATACGGTCCGCGAGAGCGGCTTGGGCGTTTCGTACCGCGGAAAGCTCCGAACGGATCCGTTCTACCTCCGCCGCGGCGCGCTCTGGGCTCAATCGACCGAGCGCCGCTTCGAGGCGGTCATAGTCTTCGCCGAGCTTCCAGCGCTCGGCCGCCATCTCAGCAGGCAGCTCGGTAGGACGGAGGTCCCGTTCGGAGAGGAGCGTGAGAAAGACGCGCGCGCGTCCGCGCTCTAGAACCGCGAACGCCTGATCGGCTCGGCCACGCGCGAGCAAGCCACGGAGACACGCTTCGTAATAGGGGACGACGCCGGACTCGAAGAAGGCTCTCGACTCCGTCGGCCCTCCGATCATCTTCCGTTGGCGATCGAGCCGATCGATGGCCGAGCAGAAGTCGTCGGTCGCTTCCTTTTCGCGGCCAAGGCGATGTCGGATCAAACCGATCTGGTAGAGCGCGTCGGCTTGCTCAAGACTTCCGGGCGCGATCCGTTCGCGAATCTCGAAGGCTCGGGAGAAATGGTGGAGGCCCCGATCGAACGCGCCGCGCTCGGTGAACCGCTTGCCGAGCGCCTCTTGAGCCTCGGCTTCATCCAGGCTGCCCGGGACCTCATCTCGCAAGATCGACACCGCCTCCTCGAGCTGCTTCTCGGAGCGCGATCCCTTCTGAATGGAACCGAGCTCGCGGAGGATGGCGGCGACATGGATGCTCCGCTTCTGTTGACGCTCGCGGATCGCCAGCGCGCGCTCGAAGTGCTCGCGCGCCGCGCCAAGGTCGCCGCGCGTCACTTCGAGGCGGCCGAGGCTCACGAGCGCGTCGGCGACGCCGCTCGCGTTCGGAGCGCTGTTCTCCCGAACTTCGAGGGCATGAACGAGGTGTTGATGCGCGCTGGCGAGATCGCCACGCCGGAAGGCGATTTCCGCAAGGGTGACAAAGGCCTCGGAATAGTTGTATTGCCTCTCGTTCGGGTCGTGGCCGTACAGCTTGAGCGAGGTCTCGAGGTATTGCTCGGCGTAAGCGAGGTCGCCCCGTCGGAGGGCCAGGCCTGCGAGAAGCTGAAGGTTCTGCCCGGTGCTCGGCTGACCGGGAAGGTTCTTTGCGACGAGCGCGAGCGATCGGCGAAAGAGTGCCTCGGCGTCCGAGAGATAACCCCGTTCCGTAGCGATCCCGGCGAGCGTCTGGAGGGTTGCCGTGATGTCGAGGCCCGTCGGCGCGAGGCGCTCCTGCAAGGCAAGCGCTTCCCGGTTCCACCGATCAGCCGCCGTAAGGTCTCCTTTCTGCAGGGCGACTTCGCCGAGATCGGCGAGGCATTCGGCCCGGTCGAGGCTTTCGGGCGCAATGCCTTCCGTGAGCCGGAGCGCCGCGAGGAAAGACTCTTCGCTCGTCTTCAAGTCCCCCTCGCCGATCGCCACCGCGCCGAGCCCGATCAGGATCTTGGTTTCTGTGACGGTCCGCCCCGGCGCGCGGCGAACGAGATCGAGCGAGCGGAGATAGAGGAGTCGAGCGACCTCCCAATCGCCGTGCAGCTGCCAATCCAAGGCGCGCCAGCGAAGGATGAGGGCCGCTTCCCAAGAATGGGCTCGCGCGACGAGTGCCTCGACGCTCGCTTCGGTGATCTCGTCGCCGCGAGATCCCGCTTCCGGTCCGCCATCGTGCATGACCAACCAGCGGCACATCCAGGCGGCGTCGAGAACGTCGCCGCGCTCCTCGAGCCGCTCGATCGCAGCCAGTCCGAGCTTCGAGCTCCGTTCGTAGTCGCCGACCAGAAAAGCCGCTCTCGCGTCGAGATAGGATTTCAAGGAATCCTCGGGGAGTTCCGGGCGAATCTCGAGCCCCCACCATCGGCTCGGCGGGAGCGTCCAGCTCATGGCCGCTCCAGCGCGCGTCCCTTCCAGGGTGACGCGACCGAGCGGAGCCTGCTCGAAGATCACCCGCCAGAGATCGAATGAGGTCTCGAGCGAACCGTCAGGTCCCGGGTTCGTCGAAAGGGGTTCGGCTCTGGACCAGGAGACGAGGTGGTCTCCCGCCTCGATTCCGGCGGCCTCACCACCGAAGTGCGGCCAAACAACTTCAACGAGAAGGCCGCGAGGCGCAGCGAAATCCCTGGCGTAGGCCTCGGTCGCTGAAGCGAGGCCGGCGGCGAGAAGGATCGAGACAAGGAGCAAGTAGCAGAGGTTCCGACCGTTTGCTGAAGCGAACACAGTCCTTATTTTACCCGTCGGCTCAAGATGGGGAGCTCATCGCTCCCGGAGCCTGTCCGCGCCTGGCGGCGGCGTGGACTCCCTTCCGCCGCCAGGTAATGCCTCGGGCGGCCCTCGCCTACGGAGCGTCCGGATTGGAGTCGGCCGGATCGTCGAGACCGCCCGTGATGATGTGGGCTCGAGAGGCCGCGCAAACGGTCAGCCGTTCGTGGTCCAAGTTTGATCCTGGCAGGATGGGTAAAGTGGGCAGTACGACGGGGCGTTTCCTCTTCATGTCCTTGCTCCTCGCGTGCGCATTGCGACCCCCTTCGTTGGGCAGCCGCTTCCGGGGAAGTTCAGGATGCCGGATCGATACCGGAACCTGTTGAATCGTCGAGGCCTCAGCAATGATGTGTACCTTGATTCCAGCTGAAGCGACGACTAGCTCCTGGCTTGGGATCTTGATTACAGGGATCGAGATTCGCCTTCGAGCGGGCGAGTCTGGATTCTCTCCTTCATGTCGACACCTTTCAATTGGCTGACCAATAGCCAGCGGTTTGACTCGACTGCAATGGTTAAACCAAGTAATGGGCGGAGAGCACGATGCGAAGAGAGCGTGCAGACAGTTCCAAACTCGGATCGCGACGCCATTCCGTGGTTCCAGGAATGGAACCACCCCGAGCGGCCCGAGAATCTCTATCAGTCCGTGGATGCAGTAGCCGAGGGAGTGGTGAGTGGGAGTGAGGCCCGCGGAACAGATCTTGCCTCTGAGGACGGGCGTCGAAAGGAGACTTGACGATGGCTCGAACGTCGACGTGGCGGCACATGTTCTACTTCCTCAGCGTTCTCATCCTCTCCGGAAGCCCTCTCCTCGGCCAGGAGAACCCGAACGTCGCGCGAGGTCTCGCCGCCGACCGGTCCTTTCAGATCGGCGAGATCGATCATGTGAACCTGTTCAACGGCGGTCTCACCTTGACGATCCCCCTGGGGCAGACCTACCCAGTCAACGCCGGACTCTCCTACGGAATGACGCTCGCCTACAACTCGAACGTCTGGGAGTTCGCGGAGCACGCGGATGGAACCCAGGTCACGTTCACCCAGGCGCTCCCCCGACTGGTGTCGAATGCGGGTCTCGGATGGATGGTCTCGCTGGGGCGGCTCAATCCTCCTCACGCCTCGGTCGATCAGGCGCCGCTCGCGGAGTACTTGACGCCGGACGGCGCGTCACACGAGTTCTACGACCGACTCCACGTCGGCGATGCTCCGGCCGCCAACGTCCTCTATACGCGGGACGGCACGTATCTGAGGCTCAAGAAGCTGGTGGCGAGTACCGCGGAGATCGAGTTTCCGGACGGGACGATTCATCACTTCCGCTCCGACGGCTTTCCCGATCAGATTCGCGATCGTTTCGGCAATTTCGCCAATATTTCCTACGCGACCAATCTCTGGACGCTGACCGACAGCCAGGGGAGGTTTCAGAAGGTATATTTTCGGAGCGACCTCCCGGCCTATCCGCAGACCGTCGATCGAGTGGAAGTCGCGGCGCCGAGCGGAGCACGCGCGACCTACAAGTTCAACTATACCGTGAGCGTTATTCGCCGCGCCTGCCCGCACAACGACCAGCTCGCCATCGGCGGGCTTCCGCTCGACGTCTCGGTGCCGTTACTCACCAGTGTCACGCTCCCCTTGGCAGATGGTTCGGCCTATACGATGCCCGTAAGCGACTACTTCTCCGACCTTACATCGAGCGACAGTTGCGTCGCCGGTTGGTCGGGGAGCATCCGCGGCCTGACCCTGCCAACTCGCGGACGGCTCGAATGGACCTATCAGGGGTATTCCTTCCCCAGCGAATCCTCGACCAAACCCTTTCGAACCTTCTCCTCGGGCGTGGCGACGCGGACGATGCGGGAACGCGACGGCTCGTTGCTCGGAACCTGGACCTATCAGACTCACCTGACTCCCGCCAATAGCCCCGGAGGTCCGATCGAAGAGGCGGTCAACACCGTCATCGATCCGTTGGGGCATAAGACCGAGCGGTATTTCGCGGTCTACGCGAAGGTCTCCAGCGCCTCGGCATATGGCGGCTCGATCGCCGAGTACGGACTTCCTTACTCGCGGCGATCTCCCGATGGTCAAGGCAGATTCCTGTCCGCGAGAGTCTTCAGCTCGGCGGGAGCCCTCTTGCGATCGACCTACGTGCGCTATGAACGGGATCAGATCGGAGCCTCCATAGCGAGTCCCGATCAATCTCGATGTAACCAGCGGCTGGCCTCTACCCGCACCGTCTTCCACGACGATGGAAACCGGTTCGCCGGCGAGACTCACACGAATTTTGATGGGCTGGGACACTACCGGCAAACGGTGACCGACGGAAACTTCGGCGCGGCCGACGCGCGAGCGACTTTCGTGAACTTCAACTCCGGCAACGGCACCTACCAGCTCGATGACGGCGGCCAGGCGCTGCCCGGATTCGTCATGGTCGCCCCGAGCGCGCCGTGGATTCTGAACATGTTCTGGGATCGATCGGTCACCGAGGGTTCCTATGCCGAACGCGACCTCAGTTGCTTCGATCTGACCACTGGATTCCTCCTAGCACGGCGGACGTTGCTCAACACGGGCAGCTTGAGCGCGCAAGATGTACTATTCACGTATGAAAAGGATGCCGCGGGAAACGTAACCGCCCAGTCATCTCTCGGCGGTGACCCCGGAGGTCTGAGCACCATAGATCCCTGCAATTCAGGGGGTCTTCCGGCCAGCCAGTACCGCAACGTGATGACGTACCAGTACGGCGTCTTGAAGACCGCTCAGTACGACACGGCGACGTTCAAATCCGTGGACCGAGAGATCGACTTGAACACGGGTCTTCCAACCACCAGTCGCGACATGACCGGCCTCCGTACCGATTTCCTTTACGACGTCCTGGGCCGGATGACATGGGCGATGCCCGAGATCGGCCAGGACGGCTGGACGGAGCTCGTCTACTCCTCGGCGCAGGGGAGCACGGTGGCGGCGGAAGTGCTGATCCGGCGGCGTGGTAACGGGAGTCAGTCGTCCAGCCCCCTGGCAAACAGCCGCGTTTCCTTCGATGGATTCGGCCGGGTCTGGCGGGAAGCCCAGCTCATGCCCGAAGGGGTCTGGGGAATCCGTGAGACCTTGTACGATGGGATCGGCAACCGCCGCTCGGTTTCGGAGCTTCAAGTCACGCCGAGCAAGCGAACCCAGTTTCTGAACTATGACCCGTTCGGTCGTCCTGGCATCATCCGCCCCCCGGACGGTCCCAACCATGACGTTTCGCTCACCTACGCAGGGATCCGGACGGTCTCGCGTGTCTCTCGGGTTGGGACGAGCTTCAATACCGGAACGGGATCTGTCACGGAATCCGATTCGCTGACGATTCAAGCTTACGACCGGCAAGGACGCCTGCAACAGGTCGGAGAGCCCTCGGGAACCAACGGTGCCGGCGTGACCACATTCTATGGCTACGACGCCAAAGACCGACTTCGGTCGGTATTCACCAGCGGCAGCGGTTTCACCCAGGGTCGGACTTTTACCTATGACAACCGAGGATTTCTGCTCTCGGAGACACATCCGGAAAAAGGGCTGACGGGCAACGGCGCCGTCACCTATTCGAATTTTGACGCGCGCGGCCACGCTCGAAGGAAGGTGGACGCGCCTAACGACCTAACCTTCACGTTCGACCGCTCCGAGCGACTCACTCAAATCCAGGAGACATCGGGGCAACGGCGTCTCCTCAAGTCGTTCGTGTTCGGGACGGCCAATGGAACCGGTGACCGGCGTAATGGAAAGCTCGTGCAGGCGACGCGGTACAACTATCCGTCCATTGGAATGACGAATTACCAAGTGCTCCTGACGCAGTCCTATACGTATGGCGGACGGGGCGGGCGCGTATCGCGGCTCGACACTGCCAATCTCTTCAACGGGGCGGTCGCGGAATCTTTCACGCAGGCTCTTGCCTACAGCCCACTGGGCGAGATCTCCTCGCTGGAATACCCTCAATGCACCTTCCCGGAGTGTGCCGGCGTCGCCGCCTCGCCGCGGACGGTCACTTTCAATTTCACGCAGGGATTTCTTACCGGCGTTCCCGGATACACGGGAACGATTCCGGGCACTTCGTTCGGGATCACGTACTACCCGAACCTTCTGGTCAATCAGGTCGCCCATTCGAACGGCGCGGTCGATACTCAGACCAACGACCCCAATTCGATGCGCCGGCCCGGTTCCATCTCCGCCACCGCCCCGCTTGCCTCCTGGAGCTCCGGGACCTATCTCTACGATGGCGCGGGGAACATCACGAAGATGGGCAACGCTCGCTTCCTCTACGATCCGGTGAGCCGGCTCAAGGACGCCACCGTATTCCTCGGCAACAGTGGTGGCGGGGCGTCGGTGCAGCAGACCTATAGCTTCGATCCGTTCGGCAACATCCAGGCGATCGGCGGCTCCGGCGGCCGCAGCACGCCGACGAATCCCGCGAACAACCGGTTGAACGGCCCCGGATCGTTCTACGACTTCGCCGGAAATTTGACCGATTGGAACGGAGCCTTTTACGAGTACGACGCGTTCAACCAGATGAAGCGGATGGTTTCGGGCAACGAGGAGTGGCTCTACTTGTACACCGCGGACGACGAGCGGGCCTGGTCGTTCAAGGTGAACCCGAGCGGAGTGCCGCGTTTCGATCGCTGGACGCTCCGCGGGCTCGATGGGAAGGTGTTGCGCACGTACGAGTCCTCAGGCTTCAACTGGTCCGGAAGCGTCATCGAAGATTACGTCTACCGGGACGGTCTTCTCCTCGCCGCCGAAACTCCTAGCGGTTCCCGTCACTTCCATCTGGACCACTTGGGCACGCCACGCCTGATCACCAACGGGACTGGAGCCCAAGTCGCATACCACGCCTATTTTCCTTTCGGCGAGGAAGCCACCGCGGGCGACACGGAAAGGATGAAGTTCACGGGCCACGAGCGGGACTTGGCGAGCCTGGCGGGAACAGGCGATGACTTGGACTACATGCATGCGAGATTTTACGGCCCCGTCAACCTGAGATTCCTGAGCGCGGATCGGAGGAGGGGTATGGCAGAAACTCCTCAAAGCTGGAACCGCTATTCGTATGTCACGGCGCGACCGTTGGCGTTCCGAGATCCTGCCGGCCTGGCGGGGACTCAGGCGTACAACATCGATTTCACCGACTCGATGACCGTGATTGCCCCCGCAATTCCCGCATCGACCAGTGTGAATCGCATCGGGACCTCCACTTTGGACTCGCTACTTCAAGGGCGAATGAGCTTCTTGGGCTTGTTCACCTCAAGCTTTGGTGCCAATACAAGGATTCGTACTTTTGAACGGTCGGCTCAGATGTATACCGTGCTCTGCGCGGACGTTGGCATGATTCAAAAAGCGAGAACTTGGGGAGGAGCTCGAGCTGCACTTTCAGTAATGGCATTCTTCTCGTCGCCAGGTCAGCTGTGGGATTTCAAAAGAAGTGTTTCGCCAGACCTGGAAGGCTATGGGAATTACCACTACGGCGCGGTCGCCGCCGCAGCGGGAGTTTCTTTGAGTGTAGCCAAATCGGGAGCGGGTGCTGTCCAAATCGCGTCCTACGTCACGGGCGGATTCCAAGCCGGGAACAGGCCGGGTTCCTTCACCTCCTTCTTTGATCGCGAGGACGATGTCGCAGAGGTGGAGGGTGGTTTCAAGGACCTGACCAGCGGAAACATCTGCCAGTAGAAAATAGAACGGCCCACGAACTCTTCGACCCGTCCTCAGTTCGATTCATCCTGGGCTCTGGAAATTCCCAGCGCCTTGACCTGCCGGTGGAAGGTCGTCTTGGTGAGCCCCAGGCTCTCCCGGGCGGCCTTTGCACTTCCGCCGTGGCGTTCGAGGCGGGCGAGGATCAGCTCGCGTTCGAAGGCGCGGACGGCGTCTCTCATCGAGACGCCGTCCCAGAGCAGCGGGCCGGACCGGGGGTTGGGCTCTGCGCGCAGGATCTCTGGCAGGCAGCGTTCGAGGAGCGCGACGTCGATGCGCTCCCCTGCGCGGGCGTGGATCAAGAGCAGCGAGCAGGAGCGGTCGAGCTCGCGGACGTTGCCGGGCCAGGCGTAGGAGACCAGGGCGCGCAGGGCCTCCTCGCTGAAGCCGAGGGTCGGCTTGCGATGCTTGCGTTCGTGGCGGCGGCGGAAATGTTCCAGCAGGAGGGGCACGTCCCACGGCCGTTCGCGCAAAGGGAGGATCCGAATGGTGAGCGCGCGGAAGCGATCGTGGAAGTCCGCCCGCAGGGCGCCGTCGCGAACGGCCTCGTCGAGATCCCGGTTGGTCGCGAGGACGACCGCGACGTCCACCGGATGTTCGCGCGTTTGGCCGACCGGGACGATGGTGTGGTTTTCGAGCACCCGGAGCAGGTGGGCCTGGGCGCGGAGGGAGAGCTCTGCCACCTCGTCGAGGAAGAGCACGCCGCCGTGAGCGGCGCGGAAGAATCCGGGCTCGTCCGAGAGCGCCCCCGTGAACGAGCCTCGCTTATGACCGAAGAAGCGGGAGGCCGCGAGGTCGTCCGTGATCTCTGCGCAATTGACGACCACCATCGGGCGCTTCCGGCGAGAGCTGAACGCGTGGAGGTAGCGGGCGATCAGGTCCTTGCCCGTGCCCCGCTCGCCGAGGATCAAGATCGGCTCCGGATTTTCGGCATCGAGCGATGGGATGTAGATCTCGTGGAGCATGCGCCGGAGCGCTCGGGTGTGAGCCGAATCGCCGAGGATCTCTGGGGCGTCGTCCGGAGCTTCGGCGACGGCGAGGAGGTCGCGAAGCTCGCGCTCCTGGCGCTCCTTGCGGAAATAGAAGCCGAAGACCTGCCCCACAGCGGATGTGTACCGGTCGAGCCACGAAAGGTCGGCCTCTTGGTATGCCTCGATCGGGCTGCCGTTCTGAAAGTAGACCACCGCGAGGACGATGCCACGCAGCGGATCCCGAATCGGCGCGCACAGGACGCTGAACTGATCTCCGGCGAGCGAAGGAGTCCGGCCGGCGTCGGAAAGGAGGCGGGGATCCTCGATTCGTTCGGGCGCCCCCGTCGCGATCACGCGATGGATGACCGAGGGGCTCACGCCGCGGACCGACTCGCCCCGCTCGCAGGCGCTCACCTGTTCGGCGGTGAGCGTGCCGAGAGCGTGCACCGCGCGGAGCCGAAGCGGCTCCACCTCCTCGACGAGCAGCAGCAACGCCTTTTGCGCACCGAAGCCTCGGGCGGCCGCCTGGAACGAGGCGCGGAGCGCCGCCTCTCGGTCGCCATCCTTGAGCAGGATGGCGAGCAGTTCGTTCATCGCCCCCAGGAGGTCTGTGTAACTACGGCCCTTCGGCTCTGGCGCGGCGTTCGACATGGCCTCTCAAGGTACCATCAGATCTCGACCGCCGTTCACGCCCAAGCGAGCGCCGCTACTTGCTGCAGGTGAGCTGGTTTCCGCCGGCGTCCAACCTTCCTCGGCCTACCCTTCCGCCGCCTTACGCCGCCGCCTCGGGGCGGGCCGGCGGCGGGGGCGCTTTTTGGGCGGATTCGTCTCGTCCAGCTCGCGCTGTTGTTCGATGGCCTTGAGGACGCGGATCTCGACCATCTTCACCAGGTCTTCCGGGGTCATGGATACGTCGGCCGGGAGCATCGGCACCAGCGGCGAGACGGGCTCCTCCTGTAGCAGGCCGGCGCGCTCGGCCGCGTCCATCAATTCCTGGTGAACTGATTTTCTGCCGGGCTGGCGGGCCGGGGGCTCGGGCGGGAAGAGCCCCAGGAAGAAGGCCTTCGGCTCGACGTTGCACGCTTCGAGGATCTGGAAGATCTGGTTGAAGCGAAGCCGGGTGCGGCGATTCAGCAGATTGCCCGTCGTGCCGCGCGCGAAGCCGCATTTGTGATCGACGTCTCGCAGCGACAGCGCGTTGGTGGAGATCAAGAAGTCCAGGAGGGCGAGCGCACGCTTTTCCGGGTCGATCATGGCCAAAATCCTAGCGGGTGACCGTTCTGGGCGTCAATCGTTTTTGGCTTGCGCCGGGGTTTCACGGACGCGCGCTGCAAGTCTGCGCGCGAGATAGAGTCCTGTCGCCCGGATTCCACCGGGTCCCGCCGCTTCGAGCACCATCGCCAGCGAGCGCGGATTGCGCGAAAGCCCTTCGGCCACATGCAACGCGCGGAGGAGGTCCGGATTGCTCTCGAGCGCCCAGCCGACGACGCCGAACGCTCCTTCCGGCCGGTAGGCCAGAAGATCGACCCCTTGGCCTTCGCTCTCTCCTTCGACGATCAGCGGATCGCGGGCATGGATCGGCAGGACCGCGGCCGCGAGCAAGGCTCGCTCCCATGTGTCGAATTCGAGCGGCGAACGTTCGCGGGGAGCCTGTTCGTCGTCGGCCGAGTCCTCCTCAAGCTGCCATCGGGACACGCCCCAGGGGTGCGGCCTCGTGGTGCGTTGGACCTCCCACGGTCCGCTCCACTCGACCTCAAGGTCGGCATGCGAGCTTTCGTCCAGCAGGTTGATGAGCGCGAGAAAGCCTTCCGCGAAGGCGTTCAGTCGCTTCCACTCTTTTCCTTCCATCCGTTTCGAGTCGGTGGGATTCATGGGATCTCTCCGGCGCTTCGAGCGCGATCTTCACGAAAGGGGAGGGAGGCGGCCCCGGCTCGAGCCGCCTCTCTGGGGTCTTCAGGTGGTGGCCGGCGGCGCCGGGGGGACGGGTGGGTTGGTGCTGGTGGCTTCGATGTTCGCTTCGCGCGCCTTCGCCGAGGCGCGTCGGGGACGGAGCCCGAACGTCAGGAGGTCTTTGTTCCGCCGTCCGAAGGAGGCGCGGAGCGCCTCCGCCAGCGCCGAATAGACCTCGCCGGCGTGAAAGATTTCCAGGTCGAGCTCCGCCTGATCCTGGGCCATCGCGCTTTTGTGCCGCTGGCGGCTATCCTGAAGAGTCTTGATGCGCGCCGTGCGGCTGGTCAGCTCGGTGTGCTGCCGTTCGAGATGAGGGACCTCGGTCAGACGGAGCGCCAGCTGTGACGACAGCTGTTCCCAGGACCGGAGTCGTTCTGCGACGTTCAAGGTGGCCATGAATACCTCCTACAAGAAAGATCGCGGGTCGGTCCCCGCGATGGGTTAGATCGCGCTAGGAGCGGGCGACGGCGTGGGGTACCGGGGTACCGCTCGCCGAGATCCGGGGAGAGCCCGAGAAGAACGGGGTACGGTCCGTCGGGAATCGGGTAGAGCCCGATGGGAACCGGGTACGGCTCGTCGGGAATCGGGTAGAGGCCGTCGGGCCATGGGTACGGCTCGTTGGGAATTGGGTAGAGGTCGTCGGGCCATGGGTAGGAGTCGTAGGGAACTGGGTAGAGGTCGTCGGGTTCTGGGTAGCGGTCGTCGGGACCTGGGTACGGCATGTCGGGAATTGGGTAGAGGCCGTCGGACCATGGGTAGGGCCCGCCGGGAATCGGGTAGCTGCCGTCGGGAAGCGGGTACGGCCGGTTGGGAGTTGGGTAGAGGCCGACGGGAACCGGGTACGGCTCGTCGGGCGTTGGAAAGAAGCCGTCGGGAAACGATTCGAGCCCGCTGGAGAATGGCTGAGGCGCCGGTCGATCCACCGACCGGGCGATCGGAGCACGCTCTCCTCGTTCGCCAAGACTCCGGCCTCGATGCTCATCGCCGGTCGAGCAGATAGGCGAAGTCGATATCCGGCTGGGTGACGCCTCCGGCGGCCGGGGTGAACAGCCGAAGACGAACGCTCGTTTCTTCGATCGTCGCCCGGGCGGTGCGCTTCCGATCGAACGAGGTCGTCAGAGTGAAACAAAGGAAGGTCAGCGCCGCCTCGAGGCTGGTGCAGTTGTAGAGACGCTCGATGGCGTCGCCGTCGGCCGTCAACTCCCATCCGGGCAGCTCGCGGAGGGCGAGCTGAATGCGCTCCGACTTGAGGGAGACCGGAGGCGGTGGGGCGGCGACGGATTGAGATTCGTCGCTGGCTTCGAGCGGGCTCGGATCGGTCATGGCTTGTCGTCCTCTCGTTGGGTGGGTTGAGCTGATCGGGACATCGCGGCGGGATCTCGTTGGTTGCCGCGAGGGAGTTCTTGTAGTCATAAGGCAATTTTTCGTTGCTTCATGGCGCTAGACGATAAGGCGATGGATTTCACCTGTCAAGCGATGAGATTTGGCTTCGTGATCCAGAAGCACTGCTTTAGGATCGCTCTTATCGGCAGGTGCCGAATTCTGCCTTCAGCAGGACGTGGGCGAGCGCTTCAACCGCGAGATGTCACGCAGACGGTCAGCGAAGGGCGGCGTGAGCTGCGGGCCGGCGAGGGGTTGACAGGAGAGCGAGATCGGAACAGCCTGTGCGCGGTATCTGAAGGTAGAAAAGAGGACGAACATGCGAACCCTTCCTCGTTTCAGCGCCCTGACCTTCTCCGCCTTCTTCTCGGTTGCTGGATCCTCCCAGCTCACCTGCCACACGGATGTTCTGACGTGCGCCCCCCTCGAGCCGGCTTGCATCAAGAGTCCGACCTCTTTCGTTCCGGTGACCTTGGTGGCCAACACCGGGGAGGGATGGAATGCCGGAGGGGCCTGTGGAACGAAGAGTTGCTTCCTCTTGGGGATGATCCCGGCTCGATGTCCTTGTGGCAATCCTCTCTCGACTTCCGTTTGTGGTGCCGCGGAGGGAGGCGGCGGATGTCGTGAATGCGGGGCCGGAATGCCGTGCGATACCTCACCCGAGGTGTTGAACCAAATGCTCAGGCCGGTCGATCCGGACCAGCTTGCCGCTTGGAGCCGGCCCTCGATCCCGCCGGTTTCCCCGCGGTCGACCTATGTCCCGACGGGTGGATCGCGCGAGATCGCGCCGCGAGCGGAAGGGGCGCTTCGCGCTCTGGTCGACTTCTACGAGAACCTGCGGTCGGTTCGTTTCCGGGCGACCGTCTGGGCTTGGCGTACGGATCGCAGCAGCGAGGGGATGTTCGCCTATGCGGAGCAAGGCGATCGGATCTTTGCCAGCGCCAGTATCGACCCCCGTTTCGGGCTCGCCCCAGGGATCGAGACGGCGTACGACGGAGCGACTTACCAGTTGTTCTATCCCGAGGAGAAGCGCCTCCACCTTTCGCGGCGGCCGAAAGGGGCCGCGCCCTTCCCCTTCCCGAACCCTTTGTTCCTGCCCGCTGGATTTCTTGGCTGGGGAGACGACGACTGCTCGCCTTGTATCCCGACCCGAGAGTCCATCCTGGATCCGGCGCGCTGGCAGGCTCGCGTTGGAGCCGCGACGGAACGTAGGACGAAAGAAGGTCTCGTGATCGAGCTACCGGGGGGTATTCTGGGCGGTGAAGCCTATTTTTTCCGCATAGGGATCGACGGGCAAACAAGCCAGGTTCATCGGATCGAGCTGGTCCATCGGGGAGGTGAAGTCTTCACGCGGATGGAGTTGCTCGACTACCGGACGCCGAAGGGAAGCTCTCTCGCGTTCCCTTGGCACATCGTGCTCGCGGGCTTGGGAGAGAACGGCGAATCGCTCGGCGAGCTCCACTACACGGTGCAGGAGCTCGGAGTGAACGTCGATCTCCCGGAAAAGAGCTTCCGGATCGAGCCGGATCGCGCGCTCATGATCATCGACGAAGACCAGCGGATCTTCCTGAAGCACCCTCAACTGCATGGTGAAGGCGTCACACGGCGACCTTAAGACCCGTAAGCGTTCAGTAACGGGCTCGGTGCGCTGCCCGGCGGCGCAGCGGGGGACAAGCCGAGAGTACGCGTCGCCTTCTATCGCTGCGGATAAAGAAACAATCCGCCCCGGCAGTCTTCCTAAGCCTGCCGGGGCAAGCCATCTTTCAATATCGAGGGTCCCTCCGGATCCATCCTAGTCAGTTGTCCTGCAGCGGCGCTGCGCTACCGCCCCCCGTGACACCATTCGGCTCGGGCCTGCCGTTCGGATCCATAGAGATGCCATTGTTCGCAAACAGGCCCTTCGCCCCTCCAGCCGTTAGACCACTTGGCGCCGGCCTTCCGCATGAGTCCATGCCGATTCGTGCGTCTCCAGCTGCCCTGCCCCAGAGGAGATCGGACAGTCGTTCCCAGACAAACTCGAAACTGCCGGCGGCAGCATAGGAGCGGACTGGGGCGAAGATGGCGAATCCGACAACCAGGGTAAGGGGGAAGAGAACACGCGGGAAGCGAGGATGAGCCATGGATGATTCCTCCGAGCCCGTGGATCGCTGGAAGGGCCGGCAGGGCCCCCGCGCCCGCGGGGGCAACGCGCCGAAGCGGGTTGCATTCACAACGGCGAGCATGCCAGAGAGGGCACCGGTTTGGCTGCTCGGATGGCGCGCGTATCCTCCAGGTGGGCGCGCGGCGTTGTCGATTCCGAGAACTTAATGGATTTTATCGGCAACGTCCAGTATTTGGTGCGTGGCGAGGCGAATAGTCTTCTCAGATTCCTTTTCTTCGTCTTATGTCCGCTATTTTTGGATACACGGGCAAATTCCATGGTTATCGGACAAAATCTAAAGGCGGTGTCGGAGACTCTCTAAGTGGCATTGAGCGCGATCGGTGAGCTTCAGTGGAGAGAAATGGAGCCGTCAGGAAATCCGAAAAGAATTTCTAGCTTCCATAGCCCGCTGCGCCTGTGCGACAATTTAGTCGCCTCGCGAAATGACGGACATCCTGCAAAGGAAAGGGTCCATGTTCAAGCGCTCCCCGCGGCCGCCGCGCCATCCGAAGACCGCACGGCTCCAGGCGTTCTTTCTTGCCCGGGTAAGCGCCGCGGAGCGTAGTGAGATTCTGCGCCACGTGCTGGCAGGCTGCGAGCCTTGTCGCGCGAAGCTGCGCGGCTGGCACGACGCCGACCCGGGCCTGCCGCCGAATTTCGCCCGGCGCGGCCCCAAGCCAGACTACGACTTCGTGTTGCGCAAAGCCGGCAAGTTCGCGGGTAGTCTCGATGCCGCACGGAAGAAAGCGCTGCTGGCGATCGAGCCGCTTCTCGTGAGCGAGCGGTCCGTCGCGAATGCCCACCCGGCGATTGCCTTGGCCCGTGCCGTTGCGCTCCTGGATCGCGCCCGCTCGCTCCGCCGGGCCGATCCCGGCGACTACGAGATCGCCGCCGGCTGGGCACTCCAGGCGGCGCAGGTGCTGCCAAAATCTCGAGAGTCGAGAGAACAAGCGGACCATTTGGCCCGGGCCTGGGCCGAAAGAGCCAACGCTCATCGGCGGCGTGGTGAATTCGCCCGGGCCGAGCAAGCATTCGATGCGGCGATGGCCGGTGCCCAACGCGGGACGGGTGCGCCTTTCCTTCTCGGTGAGCTTCTCGATCTCTCGAGTTCGCTATGGTTTGACATCAAGCGATTTGATGAAGCCGAACGACAGATCTCTCTCGCGGAACGGCTATATCGCACGGCCGGTGATTTTCCAGCTGCGAGCCGAGCCTGCATGAACCTCGGGCGCTTCCTGAACGAGCGCGGTCTCAAGACGGAGGCGATTCGCCAGTTTTGCCGCGCGCTCGATCAGTTCGATCCGTCACGCGAACCTGTTCTCTGGGCGACTGCGTTGTACAACGTTCTTGTCGCCCTGACCGATTCAGGCCAGTACGGCCCGGCCGAACGATTCTTTGTTCCGCTGGCCCCTCTCATCGAGCGGCACGTCCAATCCGAAGATCGCGTCCGCTTACACTGGCTCTCCGGCCGGATAGATCTCGGTCTCGGCCGCTTTCACAAGGCGGAGTCGACCCTGCGCAAAGCGCGCAGGCAGTTCGAGGAGATGGACCTGCCCTTCCTCGCCGCCCTCGCGGCCCTCGACCTGTGCCAGGTTTGGCTCCACACCGGCCGCACCGAAGAGGTTCGCGGCGCGGTCGAGGAGATCCTCTTGCAGTTCACCAGTCGAGGCATCGCTCGCGAGGCACTCGCCGCGCTTTTGCTGCTGGAACAGGCGGCGCGGCAGGACCGGGCGACCGTCGTGTTGCTGCGGGAAGCCGCCCAGTCGGTTGTGGCGATCGAGCGCGGGGCGCGGTAAGCCTGAATCAAGCCGGCCCATCGCTCGTCCTCGAACCCCGGTTGCGAACGGCGAGCTGAGGTAGAGTGACTGGAGCATCCGCCGAACCAGGAGGGACCTCGTGTCAGCTGAAGAAGTCTCCGTGGCCGACCATTTTCAAGGAAGGTCGGCCCTGGTGGGGGAGACCTACGCGAAGCTCCTCAACGTGCTTCGCACGATCGGGCCGGTTCAGGAAGATCCGAAGAAAACTTCGATTCACCTCGTGCGGTCTTCCGCCCTAGCAGGGGTCGAGGTGCGGCGGGATTATCTCCTCGTGAACCTCAAATCCGAAGTCCCGATCGAAAGCCCGCGAATCTCCAAATCGGAACGGCTGTCCGCGAGGCGCTATCATCAGAAGGTGAAGCTCGCCTCGCCGGACGACGTGGACGCCGAATTGTCTCGCTGGCTTGCCGCCGCCTACGCAATCAGCGGCTGAGGGGCCTTCATCCCGGGAGGAACGAAATGTCGGATCCGGTCTTGGGTTTGATTGCAGGAGCCGTGTTCGGCGCCATCGCGGTCGCCATGATGATTCCGTTGTCGTTTCCGGACAAGAGAGCAGCCTTGATGGCCGCCTTCTGGGACCGTTTCGCCATCGGCGTGGTGATCGGCTGCGTACAACTGCCTGCGCCGGGTTGGCTCGTGGGTCTCTCGTTCGGTGTTCTGCTCAGCCTGCCGTCGGCCATCGTCACCAAGTCTTATCTGCCCATTCTCGTCCTCGGCGGCCTGGGAGGCCTTGTGATCGGCGGCTTGATCCATGGCTGGAGATTCGTAGGCTGAGCGAAGGTCGTTGCCCAGGCTCAAGAATCCGGATCAAGGAACACCCTCGACGCTTTCCTGGTCCACTCTCCCGATGACGTCGCCGTCCGAGTTGATCTCGAAGCTTGAGGTGAGCTCCTCCTTGTTGCCGCCGTTCTTTCGTTCGAGGTCTACCTGGAATTTCGCGTAGCAATAGAGGTTGGACGGCGGGCTACTCCTCAGCATCGCGATGAAATCGGCCTTGTAGGAAGCGCCCAGCGCAAGATCGCCCGAAAAACCGGGCGTGTCGAACCAGAGGATCTTGGTCCCTACGTGCTGCTTGTAGCCGTCGGTCACCGGCCGGTCATAGTCGCTACCCAGCAGCAAGCCGTCGCTCATGCTGTCCGGGGCATAACCGTCCCCACTTTGGGGAAACTCGCAGCGTCCGGGTTTATCCGCGGTGGCCCGCGCCCAGGTTCCGCCGGCGGTGGTGCAACCGGGCTCGTCAGAGCTGTCCATCTCCGAGATGCCGTCGAGATTCCGGTCGGCCTTGCCGGTGTAGATCTTGTGATCCTCGATGCCAGGGTGGAGCTCGCCGAAGGTCCGCTTGATGAGCTGTGTCTCGGGGCAGAGCGAAGCGTTACCCTCGACTTCCGCGACGACTTCGAACGAGAACCCGACCCGCTTGCTGGTGTTCTTGGGGTTCTCGCGAAGCGGCCCTAGGGTCTTCCCGTCGAACAGTTTCGCCATCTCCGGCCAAGCGGATCCGTTGGCGTCGGGGCCCAAGGCCTGCCCCCGTGTTCTCACTTTGAGGCTCTTGCAGGTGCAGGTGCGATCGACGCTGATCAGCACGCCCGACTCGCCGGGGCAGAGCCGATAAACGGCTTCCGTCGTCGCGTCGTGCTCGTCGGCTATGAGCAGGCGGACGGAGTAGCAACGGTCGGGCTCGGCGAAGTAGGTGATCGCTTCCCGGCCCCCGCGGGAGAACCGCGCTTCCTGGTTGGCGGTCGGATCTCCGAAATCCCAGCGCCAGTACTTCACCTCTCCGTCGGGATCGATGACGTCCGACCCGTCGAAACGGACGTAACCCGGCTCGAAATCGGGAACGACGTGGACCGAGCGAACGACCGGCGGGCGGTTGACGACCATCCCCCGACAACGGAATCGCCGCCGCAGCTGTCCGTCCTGCCGATACGTCATCGTCGCCCGGATGAGATAGAAGCCCGAGGGGATCGACGCAGTGTCCCAATAGGCCTGCCAGAGCTCGCTCTGTTCTCCGTCGAGGCCCACCACGGCTCGAATAGGCTGCCAGGTCCTGCCGGAATCCGCGGAAGCGTCCAGCGAAACCTCGGTCAGATCCCTCGAATCGAAACGGAGCTCGCCTTGCCCGACGACGAGGAGGGTGCGACCCGTCGCAACAGAAGACTGCGGCGAGAGGAAAACGGGATTGGGGCGGACCGGGCGTGGTTCGGCTCGAGACGCCAAGCAGAAGGCGAATGGACCGGCGGCGACGAAAAACCCAGAGACAACGGCATTCCTGAGCCGAGCCATCGGAGCTTCCTCCGTCTCAAGTTGTGTCGACTTTAATCTCTTAAGAGAGGATAGCGAACAACGTTGCCAGAGGGCAAGGCGAGGTAGGCCGAGGCAGAGCCCCGCGGCCGTCGGGTTCGTCTGGTGCGGCTGGGAGGACTCGAACCCCCGACCAAAAGTTTAGGAAACTTCTGCTCTATCCACCTGAGCTACAGCCGCAGAGCCGGGAATTATAGCCGAGGGTGCACGTTGTGGCAGGTACTCGCGGAGATCCGGGGGGCGGGGCTCGCCCGATCGACCGTGAGCTTTCGGCCGGAGGCTGAGCGGCCGAACGGGCGGTCGCGCGAAATCTGCTCCCCGCCGCTGCAAGTTGCTTCGCTCGTCCGGAGCCGTTATGTTCGAAGCGCAGGCGGCGTCCGTCCAGTCTCCGCCGTTGGCTATTCAGGCACGTCTTCTCAGGCGCAACGCATCGTAAGGTTGGTTTGATGCCGGAAGCGGAAGCGTGCCGTTCCCGTTCGTGCACCGTCCATCGCACGGAGGTTCCTTGCCCATGATCGAGGTGTCGTCGCCTTCGCTCGACCGGCAACAACTGCTGCAAGCGCTCCGGGGGATGCTCGCCGGAGACTTTACGGTCCGGATCCCCGCGGACTGGGACGGCGTCGACGGCAAGATCGCCGACGCCTTCAACGACATCGTCGCCGCGAACCAAAAGATGTGCGAGGACCTGCGGCGGGTCGGTCAAGTCGTGGGGCGCGAGGGGCGGACCCGAGAGCGTGCCAAGTTCTCGCAAGCGCGAGGCGCTTGGGGCGAGATGGAGGTCTCGATCAACACGTTGATCGATGACCTCCTGCGGCCGACGACCGAGGTGACCGGGGCGATCGCCGCGGTCGCCCAGGGCAATCTCAACCAGACGATACGGCTCGACGTCGACGGCCGGCCGCTCGAAGGCGAGTTCCTCCGCTCGGCGACGATCGTCAACACGATGATCGAGCAGCTCGGGGTCTTCACGTCCGAGGTCACCCGCGTGGCCCGCGAGGTCGGCTCCGACGGCAAGCTCGGCGGCCAGGCGCAGGTGCCGGGGGTGAGCGGCGTCTGGAAGGACCTCACCGAAAGCGTCAACTCGATGGCGAGCAACCTGACCGCCCAGGTCCGGAACATCTCGGAAGTCACGATCGCGGTGGCGAGCGGCGACCTCTCGCGAAAGATCACCGTCGACGTCCGCGGCGAGATCCTTCAGCTCAAAGAGGCGATCAACACGATGGTCGACCAGCTGCGCTCGTTCGCCTCGGAGGTGACGCGCGTCGCCCGTGAGGTGGGCACCGAGGGCAAGCTCGGCGGCCAGGCTGTCGTCCCCGGGGTCGCGGGCACCTGGAAAGACCTGACCGACAGCGTCAACGCGATGGCCGGCAACCTGACCGCCCAGGTGCGGAACATCGCCGAGGTCACGACCGCGGTCGCGCGCGGCGACCTGTCGCGAAAGATCACGGTCAACGTCTCGGGTGAGATCCTCGAGCTCAAAGACACGATCAACACCATGGTCGACCAGCTGAACGCGTTCGCGGGCGAGGTGACCCGCGTGGCGCGCGAGGTGGGCACGGAGGGCAAGCTGGGCGGCCAGGCGCAGGTGCCCGGCGTCGGCGGCACCTGGAAAGACCTCACCGACAACGTCAACTTCATGGCGAGCAACCTGACGGCCCAGGTGCGCAACATCGCCGAGGTGGCGACCGCGATCGCGCGCGGCGACCTGTCGAAGAAGATCACGGTCAACGTCTCGGGCGAGATCCTCCAGCTCAAAGAGACCTTGAACACCATGGTCGACCAGCTGAACGGTTTCGCCTCCGAGGTGACGCGCGTGGCGCGCGAGGTGGGCACCGAAGGGCGCCTCGGCGGTCAGGCCGCCGTGCCCGGCGTCGCGGGCACCTGGAAAGACCTTACCGACAACGTGAACCTGCTCGCCGCGAACCTCACCACCCAGGTGCGAAACATCGCCGAGGTGACGACCGCCGTCGCCCGCGGCGACCTCTCGAGGAAGATCACGGTCGACGTCAAGGGCGAGGTGCTCGAGCTCAAGGTCACGATCAACACGATGGTCGACCAGTTGAACGCGTTCGCCGCCGAAGTGACGCGCGTGGCGCGCGAGGTCGGTACCGAAGGCAAGCTCGGCGGCCAGGCGCAGGTGCCCGGCGTCGCGGGCACCTGGAAGGGGCTCACCGACAACGTCAACTCGATGGCGAGCAACCTGACCGCCCAGGTGCGAAACATCGCCGAGGTCGCGACCGCGGTCGCGCGCGGCGACCTGTCGCGGAAGATCACCGTCGACGTCTCGGGCGAAATCCTGGAGCTCAAGAACACGCTCAACACGATGGTCGACCAGCTGAACGCGTTCGCCTCCGAGGTGACGCGCGTCGCGCGCGAGGTGGGCACGGAAGGCAAGCTCGGCGGCCAGGCGCAGGTGCCGGACGTTGCGGGTACCTGGAAGGGGTTGACCGACAACGTCAACTTCATGGCCGGCAACCTGACCGCCCAGGTGCGCAACATCGCCGAGGTGACGACCGCGGTCGCGCGCGGCGACCTGTCGAGAAAGATCACGGTCAACGTCTCGGGCGAGATCCTGGAGCTCAAGAACACGATCAACACGATGGTCGACCAGTTGAACGGCTTCGCGGGCGAGGTGACGCGCGTGGCGCGCGAAGTGGGCACGGAAGGCAAGCTCGGCGGCCAGGCGCAGGTGCCCGGCGTCGCGGGCACCTGGAAAGACCTTACCGACAGCGTGAACCTGCTCGCGGCGAACCTCACCACGCAGGTGCGGAACATCGCCGAGGTGACCACCGCGGTAGCCCGCGGCGACCTCTCGCGCAAGATCACCGTCGACGTGAAGGGTGAGATCCTCGAGCTCAAGCTGACGATCAACACGATGGTCGACCAGTTGAACGCGTTCGCCGCTGAAGTGACGCGCGTCGCCCGCGAAGTGGGCACGGAGGGCAAGCTCGGCGGTCAGGCGCAGGTGCCCGGCGTCGCGGGCACCTGGAAAGACCTCACCGACAACGTGAACGTCATGGCGGTCAACCTGACCGAGCAGGTGCGCGGCATCGTTCGCGTGGTGACCGCGGTCGCGAACGGCGACCTGAAGCCGAAGCTGACGGTCAACGCGAAGGGCGAGGTGGCCGCGCTCGCCGAGACGATCAACGACATGACCGGCACGCTCGCGACCTTCGCCGATCAGGTGACCACGGTCGCCCGCGAAGTGGGCGTGGAAGGGCGCCTCGGCGGCCAGGCGAACGTGCCGGGAGCGGCCGGGACCTGGAAGGACCTGACCGGCAACGTCAACCTGCTGGCGGCGAACCTGACCACCCAGGTGCGCGCGATCGCGGAGGTGGCGACCGCGGTCACCCAGGGCGACCTCACGCGCTCGATCCAGGTCGAGGCGCGCGGCGAGGTGGCCGAGCTCAAAGACAACATCAACACGATGATCGACAACCTGCGGTTGACCACCGACCGCAACACCGAGCAGGACTGGCTGAAGACCAACCTCGCGCGGTTCACGGGCATGCTCCAGGGGCAGCGCGATCTGGCCACCGTCGGCCGCATGCTCCTCTCGGAGCTGACGCCGCTGGTCAACGCGCACCAGGGGGTGATCTACCGGAAGGAAGCGGCGGACGCCACGGGCCTCCGCCTGGTCGCGACGTTCGCCGACAACGGGGCGAACGGCCACGCCCAGTTCATCCGCATCGGCGAGGGGATCCTCGGCCAGTGCGCCGCGGACCGCCGGCGGGTGGTCGTGGACAACCTTCCGGACGGGACCGTGCCGGTGAGCTCCGGTCTCTTCGCCGCCCGGCCGAAGAGCGTCATCGTTCTGCCCGTCCTGTTCGAAGACGAGGTCAAGGCGGTGATCGAGCTCGCCTCTCTCGCGTCGTTCACCGCGTCGCACCTCGCGTTCCTCGAGCAGCTCACCTCGAGCATCGGCATCGTGCTCAACTCGATCGAGGCGACGATGCAGACGGAGTCGCTGCTCGACCAGTCGCAGCAGCTCGCGGCGGAGCTCCAGACGCAGAAGCGCGAGCTGCAGCAGACCAACGAGCAGCTGGCCCAGAAAGCGCAGCAGCTCGCCGAGCAGAACGCCGAGGTCGAGCGGAAGAACCAGGAGATCGAGCAGGCCCGCCGCGCGCTCGAAGAGAAGGCGACCGAGCTCGCGCTCACCTCGAAGTACAAGTCCGAGTTCCTCGCCAACATGTCGCACGAGCTGCGGACGCCGCTCAACTCGATCCTCATCCTCGGCCAGCAGCTGGGCGACAACTCCGAGGGGAACCTGACGCCCAAACAGGTCGAGTTCGCGCGCACGATCCATGGCGCCGGAACCGACCTGCTGAACCTGATCACCGACATCCTCGACCTGTCGAAGATCGACTCGGGCACGGTCACCGTGACCGCCGAAGAGATCGTCCTGCCGAGCGTCGTCGAGGCGGTGGCGCGGCCGTTCCGCCACGAGGCGGAGAGCCGGCGCTTGAACCTCGAGGTGGAGATCGATCCCCAGCTCGGTCCGACCATGGTGACCGACACGAAACGAGTCCAGCAGGTCCTGCGGAACCTCCTGTCCAACGCGTTCAAGTTCACCGAGCAGGGAGGTGTGCGGCTCGCGGTCAAATCGGCGTCGGCGGGTTGGACGCCCGACCATCCGATCCTGAGCCGGGCGACGGGGATCGTGGCGTTCGAGGTGTCGGACACCGGAATCGGCATCCCGCCCGAGAAGCAGCGCATCATCTTCGAGGCGTTCCAGCAGGCCGACGCCGGCACCGCCCGGAAATACGGCGGCACGGGCCTGGGCCTCGCGATCAGCCGCGAGCTCGCGAGCCTGCTCGGCGGCGAGATCCAGCTGCGAAGCACCCCGAACCTGGGCAGCACGTTCACGCTCTATCTGCCGCAGGCGTACGTCGGCCCGGCTGCCCCGGCCGCCCCACCGTCCACGGGAGAGAGGCTCGCGAGCCCGACGATGACGCATCCGGTCGTGCGCAACGCCGACCGCCCGATCGAGCAGATCCCCGACGATCGGGAGAGCCTGGCGCCGGGCGACTCGACCATGTTGATCGTCGAGGACGACCCCCACTACGCGCGCATCCTGCTCGATCAGGCGCACGCCCACGGCTTCAAGGCGCTGGTGGCGATGCGCGGCAGCGAGGCGCTCGCGCTCGCTCGCGAGTATCGGCCGGCGGTGATCTCGCTCGACGTGTTCCTGCCCGACATGCTGGGTTGGACCGTGTTGAACCAGCTCAAGCAGGATCCGGCGCTTCGCCACATCCCGGTCCAGATCTTGACCCTCGACGAGGATCGCCAGCACGGCCTCGCCCGCGGCGCGTTCAACTTCTTGTCGAAGCCGACCACCGCCCAAGGGTTGAACGACGCGGTGGCGCGGATCAAAGACTACGCCCAGCCGCGCAAGAAGCGTCTGCTCGTGGTCGAGGACGACGAGGCCGAGCAGCTGTCGATCGCGGCGCTCCTCGGGCACGACGACATCGAGATCGCGACCGCGGGGACCGGACGCGACGCCCTCGACGCCTTGCGCAGTGAGCCGTTCGACTGCGCGGTGCTCGACCTTCGCCTGCCCGACATGTCGGGGTTCGAAGTGCTCGAGCACATCCGCGACGAGCGGGTGCTCGCCGACCTGCCGGTTATCGTCTTCACCGGCAAGGAGCTCTCGCCCGAGGAGGACGCCCGGCTCCACAGCCTGGCGCGGAGCGTCGTGGTCAAAGGGGTCGAGTCGCCGGAGCGGCTGCTCGACGAGACCGCGCTCTTCCTCCATCGGGTGGTCTCCGAGCTGCCGGCGGAGAAGCGACTGATGCTCGATCGTCTCCACCAGTCCGACGACGACCTGGTGGGCAAGAAGGTCCTGGTGGTCGACGACGACTTCCGCAACATCTTCGCCCTGTCGAGCGTGCTCGAGCGGCGCGGCATGGAGGTCCTGTCGGCCGGTACGGGGCATGAAGCGATCGCCACGCTCGAGCAGACCGACGACGTCGCGATCGTCTTGATGGACATCATGATGCCGGAGATGGACGGCTACCAGACCATGCACGCGATCCGTCAGAAGCCGCAGTTCCAACGGATGCCGATCGTCGCGCTCACCGCCAAGGCGATGAAGGGCGACCGCGAGAAGTGCTTGGATGCCGGGGCGTCGGACTACCTGGCCAAACCCGTCAACACCGAACAGCTCCTCTCGGCCCTTCGCCTATGGCTGCACCGATAACGTCCGCGGCGGCGGAAGACCCGACCGATCGGGTCAACATCCTGCTGGTCGACGACCAGCCGGGCAAGCTGCTGAGCTACGAGGCGATCCTCAGCGAGCTCGGGGAAAATCTGATCACCGCGAGCTCCGGCCGCGAGGCGCTCGAGCACCTCCTCAAGACCGACATCACGGTGGTCTTGATGGACGTGAGCATGCCCGAGCTCGACGGCTTCGAGCTGGCCGAGATCATCCGCGGCCATCCGCGGTACCAGAAGACGGCGATCATCTTCGTGTCGGCAGTTCACCTCACCGATCTCGACCGGCTGAAAGGCTACGCCTCCGGCGCGGTCGACTACGTCTCGGTGCCGATCGTGCCCGAGCTCTTGCGCGCAAAGGTCAGCGTCTTTACCGAGCTCTACCGGAAGACCCGCGAATCCGAGCGCCTCACCCGCGAGCTTGAGCAGCGGGTGGCCGACCGGACCGCCGAGCTCGAGGCATCGGTCGCCAAGCAGGTCGAGCTGGCGCGTAAGCTCCAGGAGGAGGACCACCGGAAGGACGAGTTCCTCGCCCTGCTCGCGCACGAGCTGCGCAATCCGCTCGCGCCGATCCAGAACGCGATCAGCATCATGGGCCGCTCCGACGTCGGGCCGGAGGATCAGGCCTGGTGCCGCGAGGTGATCGAGCGCCAGGTGAGCCTGCTCACCCGTCTGGTCGACGACCTGCTCGACGTGTCGCGCATCACGCAGGGGAAGATCAAGCTGCGCCTCGAGCCGGTCGACCTGGTGACCGTGGCGAGCCGCGCGGTCGAGACCAGCCAACCGGTGATCGATTCGCGGCAGCATCGATTGCGGGTGAGCGCTCCCGCGGCGGCGATCCCCATCCTAGGCGACTCGGCGCGTCTCACCCAGGTGATCGCCAACCTGCTCAACAACGCCGCCAATTACCAGGATCCCCAAGGAGAGATCGAGCTGGAGATCCGCCGCGAGGGAGACCTCGCTCAGGTCGCGGTGAGGGACCAGGGGATCGGCATTCCGGCCGAGACGATTCCGAAGATCTTCGACCTTTTCCTCCAGGGCGAGATTCATCCGTCTCTCCCGTCGCGCGGCGGGCTGGGCATCGGTCTGTCGTTGGTCAAATCGCTGATCGAGATGCACGGCGGGGCCGTGAGGGTGGCCAGCGGCGGGGTCGGCCGGGGGAGTGAGTTCGTCGTGCAGCTGCCCGTCCTGGGCGATCCCCTGTCCGACGCGAGCTCATCCGACGTGTTCGGTGAAGAGTCGGGGGGCGTCGGCCGCCGTCTCCTGGTGGTCGACGACAACCAGGACGCCGCCGACAGCCTGGCGATGCTGCTGCGCCGCGAGGGGCACGACGTCGAGGTGGTCCTGGATGGACCGAGCGCGCTCTCGAGCGTCGCCCGTCGCCTTCCGGAGGTCGTGCTGCTCGACCTCCTGCTGCCGGGAATGGACGGTTACGAGGTGTGCCGCCGGCTGCGCGAGGCGGGGCTCGAGTCGTCCCTGATCGTCGCGATGACCGGCTTCGGCCAGCAGCGGGACCGAGATCGCTCGCAGGCGGCGGGCTTCGACTCCCATCTGGTCAAGCCGGTTTCGCTCGAAAACCTGAGGCGTCTCCTGGCCTCGGCCTGACTGCGCCTGCGAGACCTCCCTCGCGGCTCAATGGAAATCGTGGCTCGGCGTCGCCGCGAGGTCGCGTAGCGGCCAGAATTTCTCGGCCCGGACCGACAGGGTGCCGTCTCGCTTTTGGAGCTTTCCCTCGACGGCGAGGCCCGGGTTGCCGACGATCATCTTGCGGTTTTCCTGGAAGAGATCGGGGGAGACGATCGCCTGGCACATCCCCGATTCGTCTTCGAGGGTCAGGAAGAGCATTCCTTTCGCGGTGCCCGGGCGCTGGCGGACGATCACCGAGCCCGCGATGCGCACGCGCTCGCCGTCCCGGTGTCTGGGCAGCTCGGCCGCGGGCAGCACCCCTTGGCGGGCGAGCCCCTCGCGAAAGAAGGCGACCGGATGGGGACCGAGCGTGAGCTGGAGCCCGGCGTAGTCGGCGAGCGTCTTCTCCTGGGTCGTCATCTCGGGGAGCGGGGAAGGAGCGTCGTCCGGAAGGGTCTCGAGCAGCGGACCGGTCGGCCGGCCGACGCGCGCGGCCTGCCATAGCGCGGCTCGGCGGGGGAGGGGCTTCGCGGCGCCGCCGAGCCCCTGAAGGGCGCCGAGGCTCGCCAGGGTCTCGAGCTCCGGAGCGTGGAGCCCGCAGCGGCGGGCGAGATCCTCGACGCTGGCGAAGGGGCGCCGCGCCTGTTCCGATTCGATCGCCGCGGCGGCGTGCCGGCGCAGGCCGCGGACGAACTTGAAGCCGAGGCGGATCGCGCCGACGGGCGGTGCTTTCCGAGACCCTCTGGCGGGGATCGCGGCCGATCCGACGCCCGGCGCATCCCGCTCCTCCCAGCGGCAGCTCCAGCCGGAAGCTTGGACGTCGAGCGGGCGAACCACGACCCCCTGGCGCTCGGCGTCCTTGATCAGGGTCGCCGGATGGTAGAAGCCCATCGGCCAGGCGTTCAGCAGCGAGAGGTAGAACGCCGTCGGATGATGGGCCTTCAAGTAGGCGCTCGCGTAGGCGATCAGGGCGAAGCTCGCGGCGTGCGATTCCGGGAAGCCGTAGAGGGCGAACGAGGTGATCCCCTGGACGATCTGCTCCTGGGCCTCGCCGGAGATCCCACGCTCGGTCATGCCGGAGCGCAGGCGCGCCTCGATCGCGCGCATCCGGTCGGCCGAGCGCTTGAAGCCCATCGCGCGGCGTAGCTCCTCGGCCTCGCCGCCGGTAAAGCCCGCGGCGACCATGGCGATGCGCAGCAGCTGCTCCTGGAAGATCGGCACCCCCAGCGTGCGCTTCAAGATCGGCTCCAAGGAGGGGTGCGGGTAGGAGACTTTTTCGCGGCCGTTCCGGCGCTCGAAATAGGGGTTCGCCAGATTGCCCGCGATCGGCCCGGGGCGGATGATCGCGACCTGGATCACCAAGTCGTAGAAGCGCTCGGGGCGGTTCCGCGGCAACGCCGACATCTGAGCCCGGCTCTCGACCTGGAAGACCCCTACGGTGTCGGCCTCGCGGAGCATCCGGTAGACCTTCGGGTCGTCGGCCGGCAGGTGGGCGAGGTCGACGTGCTTCTTCTCATGGGTACGGATGGTGGGGACGGCCTCCTCGAGCGCGGCGAGCATGCCGAGTCCGAGCAGGTCGACTTTGACGATTCCGAGGTCGGCGCAGTCGTCCTTGTCCCACTGGATCACCGTGCGGCCGGGCATCGAGGCCGGCTCGAGCGGCACGACCTCGTCGAGGCGCCCGGCGGCGACCACCATGCCGCCCGAGTGTTGGCCGAGGTGGCGCGGCAGGTGCTGGATCTTCTGGAACATCTCGGTGAAGAGCCGGAGCCGCGGATCGCTCGGATCGAAGCCGGCGGCGGTGAGCTCGGTATCGAACGCCTTGGTGTCGCCGCGCGAGCGGTCGTAGCTCCACCGGCCGAGCTGCTTGGCGAGCTTGTCGACCTGCTCGGGGGAGTAGCCGAGGGCTTTCGCCGTCTCGCGCGCCGCGGAGCGGTCGCGGTAGGTGATGACGTTCGCGGTCATCGCCGCGCCGTGCGGGCCGTAGCGGCGGTAGACGTACTGGATCACCTTCTCGCGCTGGGGACCCGAGGGGAGGTCGAGGTCGATGTCCGGCCATTCGCCGCGTTCTTCGGAAAGGAAGCGCTCGAACAGGAGGTCCATCCGCACCGGATCGACCGCGGTGATCGAGAGCGCGTAACAGACCGCGCTGTTGGCGGCCGAGCCGCGCCCCTGGGCGAGGATGTTTTCGGCGAGACAGAAGCGGACGATGTCCCAGACGATCAGGAAGTAGCCGGCGAGGTCGAGCTTCTCGATCAAGTCCAGCTCTTTTTGGATCTGCGCCTGGGCTTTCGCCGAAAACGGACGGAAACGCGCGGGGGCGCAGTTCCAGGTGATGTGCCGGAGGTAGGAGGCGGGCGTCTCGCCCGCGGGCAGGGGGTACTCGGGAAAGCGATAGCCGAGGTCGGCGAGGGTGAAATCGAGCCGCGCGGCGAGCTCGGCGTTGCCGGCGAGCGCCTCGGGCAGATCGGCGAACAGCTCGGCCATCTCGGCGCCGCTCTTCAAGTGTCGCTCGCGGTGGGCCGCGAGCTTGCGCCCCGCCTGGTCCAGGGGAGTGCGGTGGCGGATCGCGGTGAGCACGTCGAACAACGGCTTGTCGGCGCGGGTGGCGTAGCGGATGCCGTTGGTCGCGACGAGCGGCAGACGGAGCTTGCGGGCGAGGTCGACGAGGGCGCGGTTCGCGTGCTCCTCCTCGCGCAGACGGTGGCGGCCGATCTCGACGTGGACCCGGCCGGCGAACAGGGCCACGAGACGCTCGAGCTCGCGCCGTGCCCCCTCGATCCCTTCGGCTCGGAGCGCGCGCGCGACCGTCCCTTCCTCGCCACCGGTCAGGCAGCGCAGGCCGCGGGCATGGTGCTCGACCAGGTCCCAGGTGGCGCGCGGATCCCCCTTCGGGCGCTCCCGCGCGGCGGCCGTGATCAGCTTGCAGAGATTTTTGTAGCCGGTCCGGTTCTCCACCATGAGCGTGAGGCGCGGCAGGTCGGGCAGCTCGCCGTCGGCCCCGGGAGGCGCGAGGAGCGGCGGCGGCGGTGGAATCTCGTCTTCAGTCCCGGCGCGCCGGCGCACCGCGCGCGCCGCGAGGGCGAGAGCCGGCGCGGGGCCGTCTCGTTTGCCGATCGTCACCTCCGCGCCGACCAGGGCGCGGATGCCGGTCTGGAGCGCGGCGCGATAGAAGCGCGGCGCCCCGTAGACGCCGTTGCGGTCGACCAGGGCGACGGCCGGAAGGTCGAGCTCCGCTGCCCGCGCGACCAAGTCCTCGGGAGGTGAGGCGCCGTCGAGGAAGGAGAACGACGACGCGGCGCGCAGCTCGGCGTACGGGGGTGGTCCGGTTCCTCCTCCGCCGCGCGGGGAAATCCGCCGGATGCCAGGGGGGAGCTTGCGCAACGCCTCTTTCCGGGCGCCGGGGCCGGTCGCCAGCCGCTCCATGCCATGGCCGAAGTCGCGCGATGGAGGACCGAGGGCCATGGACGCGAGCATAGCGCAAGTCAGGCGTAAGATCTTGGGGCAGAGCGGCCGCCCTCCCCTCGACGGCTTCGCCGTAGCGATATTTCTCGCCGCCGCGCGACGGCCATGAATCCGAACGCAGGGGTTGGTCCGTATTACGTTTCACTGGCGGCAACCGATCCTTCGTAAGCCGCCTCCCACCCCGTGGGGTGGGCCGTTAGCCCCTGCGTTTTCAGGTTCTTGCACAGATTCCGGGCGCGTCGCGAACGTCCCGTTTCGGTTCGTAGGCGGCACTATCCATCGGGTGGACTTCGTGCCGTTCGGAGAGAGCCGCCACGCTGGCTCTCTTCGCTTCCCAGCCAACGACAAACTAAGGATGGCGCTTGGACCCCCGGAGGGTCCGTGGCCCATCTTCAGAACAGCGCCGCGATGTGGGTAGCGGTGTTTTGCCGCGCGCGAAATCGGTCGAAGCGGTGCGGCAAGGAGCAGGCAGGATGAGCAGCATCGACGAATTGGGCAACGCCGCCGGGCTTTCGCCGGAGGACCGGGAGTTGCTCGCCCTCCTGCTCGCCGAGGAGGGGGTGGAGCTGGCCGAGAGCACGGCGATCCCTCGGCGTGCCGCCGACCTCGCCCTGGAGGCCCCGCTGTCGTGGTCGCAGGAGCGCCTCTGGGTCATCGACCGGATGTCGCCCGGCACCTCGACGCTCGACATTCCGGTCTCGGTACGGCTCCGCGGTCTTCTCGATCGCACCGTGCTCGCCCGCTGCTTCACGGAGATCGCGCGCCGGCATGAGTCGCTGCGGACCCGCTTCGTCGAGCGAGGCGGCGTCCCCCGTCAGGTGATCGACCCCCCGGGAGAGCGGACGCTCGCCCAACCGCTCGTCGACCTCGGCGGTCTTTCCTCGGAGCGCTGGGACGGGGAGCTGCGCCGGCTCGCCGCCGAGGACACGAAGCGCTCCTTCGACCTCTCGCGCGGTCCGCTCCTCTCGATCATCCTGATCCGTCGCGGCCCCGAGGAGCATGCCCTGCTCCTGAACGTCCATCACATCGTCACCGACGGCTGGTCGATGGGAGTTCTGATCGGCGAGCTGTCGGCCCTCTATCCGCGGATGGCCGCGGCGCGCGGCGGCGCCTTCGCCCCCTTGCCGGAGCTCGCGATCCAGTACGCCGACTTCGCCGTCTGGCAGCGCGAGCGGCTCGGGGCGAACGATACGTTCGCGGAGCAGCTCGCGTACTGGCGCAAGCGGCTCGGCAGCGTGCCGGCGCTGGAGCTGCCGACCGACTTCGCGCGGCCGGCGATTCAGACGTTCCGGGGCGGCAGCGAGCTCAAGGTCCTGCCGCAACCGCTCGCCGCGAAGCTCGCGGAATTCGCGCGGACGATGAGCGCGTCCCCCTACATGGTGCTGCTCGCGATTTTCTCCCTGGTGCTCGGCCGTCAGTCGGGGCAGGAGGACTTCGCGGTGGGCAGCCCGATCGCGGGTCGCGGCCGCCCCGAGCTCGAAGGGTTGATCGGCTTCTTCCTCAATTCCCTCGCCCTGCGCGCCGATCTTTCGGGGCGCCCGAGCTTCCGCGAGCTGGTGAGCCGGTCGCGCGACACCGCGCTCGCGGCCTACGCCAACCAGGACGTGCCGTTCGAACGGCTGCTCTCGGAGTTGGACGTCGAGCGCGACCTGTCGCGCACGCCGATCTTCCAAGTCCTGCTGAACATGTTGAACCTGCCCCGCGCCGAGGTGAGGTTCGAGGGGCTCTCGATCGAGCCGATCTCGGTGCCGGAGGTCGAATCGAAATTCGACCTCACGATCTACGCCGCGGAAGTCCCCGACGGCCTTTCGCTGCACCTGGTCTACAACGCCGACCTCTTCCGCCCCGAGCGGATGCGCGACCTCCTCGAGCAAATCGAGGGCGTGACCGTTCAGGCGCTCGCCGCGCCCGACCGGCCGATCTCCGAGATCCGGCTGCGCACGGCCGCGGCCGACGCGGTGCTCCCGGATCCGAGAGAGGCGCTCGACTCGACCTGGCACGGCTCGATCGATTCGCTGTTTCGCCGGCAGGCCGACCGCCGGCCGGAGCGCCTCGCCGTGGTCGACCGGGCGGGCGCCTGGAGCTACGGCGAGCTGGCCGAAGCCGCCGCGAGGATCGCTTCGCGCCTCCGCCAGCCGGAGGACGGTCGCCGAGGGATCGAGCGCGGAGAACGGGTGGCGGTCTGGGCCCATCGGAGCGCTCCCTTGGCCGCGGCGGTCCTCGGCACGCTCGAAGCGGGAGGCGCGTTCGCGATGCTGGATCCGGCCTATCCGGCCGAGCGGATCCTCGCGATGCTCGATCTGGCCGCCCCGCGCGGATTCATCCGGCTCGAGGCCGCGGGCCCGCTGCCGGCCGAGATCGAAGCCTGGCTCGCGCGCGCCGACGCGATCCGAATCGACCTGCCGGTCGGAGGGGCCGCTTCGACGTTGGCCGCCCTGGTGGCGGTGGCCGGCTCGCCGCTGGCACCGGTCGAGCTGGGGCCCGACGACCCGGCGCTCGTCGCGTTCACCTCGGGCTCGACCGGGCAACCGAAGGGGATCGTCGGCCGGCACGGACCGCTCTCGCATTTCCTGCCCTGGCAGTGCGCGGAGCTCGCGCTCGGCGAGGACGACGTCTTCAGCCTGCTCTCCGGCCTCGCGCACGATCCGCTGCAGCGCGATCTGTTCACCCCGCTCAGCCTGGGCGCGACGATCGCGGTGCCCGATCCTTCCGACATCGCGACCCCGGGGCGGTTGGCCGCCTGGATGGCCGAGCGCGGCGTCTCGGTCGCCCACCTCACCCCCGCGATGGGACAGCTGATCGCCGAATCGGCCGAGCTGATGGCGTCGCGTGGCACGACGGTCTCGGTGCCCTCGCTGCGCCGCGCTCTGTTGGTCGGCGACGCGCTCACCCGCCTCGACGTGGCCCGGCTCGAACGGTTGGCGCCGAATCTCACCTGCGTCAACCTCTACGGCTCGACCGAAACCCAGCGCGCCGTGGCCTATCACGTGGTCGAGCATGGGAAGGAGCGGAGCGACGGCGCCGGGGCGAACGGTCCCGCGGCCGCCCGGCGCGAGATCCTGCCGCTCGGCCGCGGGATGAAGGACGTGCAGCTCCTGGTGCTCGACGCCGAGGGGCGTCCAGCGGGTTTCGGCGAGGTGGGCGAGATCGCGGTGCGGAGCCCTCATCTGTCGGCCGGCTACCTGGGCGACCCGGAGCTCACCCGTCAGCGGTTCGTGGCGGCGCCGGGGGCGGTCGCCGCGAGCGATCGGATGTATCGCACCGGAGACCTCGGCCGGTATCGGCTGGACGGCGAGGTGGAGTTCGTCGCGCGCGCCGACGCGCAGGTGAAGATTCGCGGTTTCCGCATCGAGCCGGGCGAGATCGAGGCGGCCCTCGCGCGCCATCCCGGCGTGCGCGAGGCGGTCGTCGTGGCGCGGCCGGACGCCTCGGGAGCGAAGCGGCTGGTCGCCTATTTCGTGACGGCGCCGGGAGCCGCGGAGCCCTCGGGAGAGGAGCTCGGTCAGCTGCTGCGTTCCCGGCTGCCCGAGTACATGGTGCCCTCGCTCTGGATGGCGCTCGAACGTCTGCCGCTCACGCCCAACGGCAAGATCGATCGCCGGGCTCTGCCCGAGCCGCGCGCGACGGCGACGGCGTCGGCCGAATACGTGGCGGCGCGGACGCCGACCGAACAGGCGATCGCCGAGGTCTGGCGCGAGGTGCTCGGCCTCGAGAGGGTCGGCCGTCACGACAAGTTCTTCGCCCTGGGAGGGCACTCGCTCCTCCTGGTGCGAGCCCACGGTCGGCTGGCCGAACGGCTCGGCCGGGAAATCGCGGTGATCGACCTGTTCCGTCACCCCGACGTGGCGTCGCTCGCGCGTTTCCTGGACGGTGGGGCGGCCTCGGACGTGGCGTCGGTCGAGGCGCGGGCGGACGTGATCGAAGCGGGCAAGGACCGCCGGCGGATGCGGCTTGAACGTAGGCAGGCGGCCGGTCAGGCCGGCTCAACGGATGGGGAGCAGCGATGAGCGGAGAAGGCACGAGGACCGGCCTCGAAGTGGCGGTCGTAGGGCTCGCGGGACGTTTTCCGGGAGCCGACGACGTCGCCTCCTTCTGGCAGAACCTGATCGCGGGGGTCTCCTCGGTCGTCGACCTCTCGGCCGAGGAGCTGATCGCCCGTGGTGCCGATCCGGCGGTGGTGAACGGTTCACGCTGGGTCAAGGCGGCCGCCGAGATCGGTGGCGCCGACCTGTTCGATGCCCGCTTCTTCGACATCGCTCCGCGCGAGGCCGAGATCCTCGATCCGCAGCACCGCCTGTTCCTCGAGGCCTGCCACGCGGCGCTCGAAGACGCGGGCTTCGATTCCTCGCGCGATCCGCGGCCGGTGGGCGTCTTCGCCGGCTGCTCGGTCTCCACCTACTTCTTCCGCAACGTCCTGCCGAGCGGAGTCGACCTCGGCGCGATCGGCGGACTGTTCGGCGCCGACAAGGACCATCTGCCGACGCTGGTGTCCTGGAAGCTCGACTTGTCGGGGCCCAGCTTCGCGGTGCAGAGCGCCTGCTCGACCTCTCTCGTCGCCGTCCACGTGGCGGCGCAGAGCCTGCTGAACGGCGAGTGCGACGCGGCGCTCGCGGGCGGCGTGTCGATCGTCTTCCCGCAGGAGATCGGTTACGAGTGGACGGAGGGCGGCATCCTCTCGCGCGACGGCCGCTGCCGTTCGTTCGACGAGAAAGGGGCGGGGACGATCTTCGGCAGCGGTCTGGGCGTCGTCGTGCTCAAACGCCTGGACGACGCGATCCGCGACGGCGATCGCATCCGCGCCGTGATCAAGGGCTCGGCGGTGACGAACGACGGCGGCGCGCGCTTGGGCTACACGGCGCCGAGCGCCGCCGGCCAGGCCAAGACGATCCGCGCCGCGCAACTGGTCGCCGAAGTCGAGCCCGAGACGATCGGATTCGTCGAAGGACACGGCACCGCCACCCAGATGGGCGATCCGATCGAGGTGGCGGCGCTCGCCGAGACCTTCGGCCGAGGCCGGCCGGGGAGCACGGCGCTCGGCTCGGTCAAGAGCAATATCGGCCATCTGAACGCGGCGGCCGGCGTGGCCGGTCTGATCAAGGCGGTGCTCGCGGTCGAGCGGGGAGAGGTGCCGCCGACGTTGCATTTCGAGCGGCCGAATCCGGAGATCGACCTCGCGGCCGGGCCTTTCTTCGTCAACGTCGAGCCTCAGCCGTTCCCCGTCGCGCCGGGCGAGCCGCGCCGGGCCGCCGTCTCCTCGTTCGGCATGGGGGGCACCAACGCCCACGCGATCCTCGAGCAGGCGCCCCCGCCGCCGGCCTCTGGGCCGTCGCGGGCGTTCCCCGTGGTGGTTCTTTCCGCCAAGAGCTCCGCCGCGCTCGAGCGGGCGACCGAGCGGATGGAGGCGCATCTGGCTTCGAACGGGGCCGCGCGATCCGAACTCTCCGCAACGGAGCTCGCCGATGTCGCCTATACCTCGGCGGTCGGCCGGAGGACGTTCGGCCATCGGCGAGCCGTGGTCGTCGATCCCGCGCGCGGCTTCGCCGCGGCCCTCGATGGGGCGGGAGCTTTCTCGTCGCCGACGGCGCTCGCCTCGGAGCGGCCCGTCCATTTCCTCTTTCCCGGTCAGGGGGCGCAATACCTCGGCATGGGCGAGGATCTCTACGAGCGCGAGCCGGTGTTCCGCGCCGAGATCGACCGCGCGGCCGAGATCCTAGGGGGCTCCCTCGGGGCCGATCTGCGCGACGTGCTGTTCGTGCGCGGAAGGACGGGCGAAGAGCGGGCCGAGGCCGAACGGCGCCTCGCGCGCACGGAATGGACGCAGGTCGCGCTGTTCGCGGTGGAGACCGCCCTCGCGCGCCTGTGGATCTCCTGGGGAGTCGAGCCGGCGGGCATGATCGGGCACAGCGTCGGCGAGTACGTCGCGGCCCACCTCGCCGGAGTCTTCTCGTTCGAAGACGCCCTCCGTCTGGTCGCTCTGCGCGGCCGCTTGATGCAGTCGATGCCCGCGGGGGCGATGCTCGCGGTGCCGCGCGACGAGGCGTGGGTCGCGGCTCGCCTCGCCGCGGAGTTTCCGTCGCTCGAGGTCGCGGCGGAGAACGCGCGCGAGAGCGTCGTGGTGGCGGGGGACGCCGCCGAGGTCGAACGGTTCCGCGTCGCGATCGCCGGCCAACTGCCGCAGGGGCTCGAGAGCCGCCTGCTCCATACCTCGCACGCGTTCCATACCGCCGCGATGGAGCCGATTCTCGAACCGTTCGAGAAGGCGGTGGCGGACGCCGCGCGGCGCGCTCCCGAGCGCCGCTTCGTCTCCAATCGAACGGGCGCTTGGATCACCGCGGCCGAGGCGACCGATCCGGCCTACTGGTCGGCTCACCTTCGCCATGCGGTCCGCTTCGCCGCTGGGCTCGAGACGCTCGCCGCGGAAGGGGACGCGATCTATCTGGAGGTCGGTCCGGGCAACTCGCTCGGGACGCTCGCGCGCCGTCGAGAAGGAGGTCTCGCGGGCGTCGCGATCGCGAGCCTACGCCACCCGAAAGAGGACATCGCCGACGCCGAACGGCTCGCCCGCGCGGTGGCCGAGCTCTGGGTGCGGGGCGGCGAGATCGATTGGCGGCTCTATTACGCGGGGGAGCGACGGCGAAAGGTCGAGCTGCCCACGTATCCGTTCGAACGCCAGCGCTATTTCCTCGAACCGCGCGCGGCGAGCCTCGCCGTCACAGCCATTGCGGCCGCTCCGGTCGGCGACATCGCCGCCCCTCGGTCGACCGGAAGCGGCATCTCGCCGGCGAACGTCATCGCCTCTCACGCGAGGCCCGCGCTCAGCACGGCCTACGTCGCTCCTCGGACCGCGAGCGAGCGCCGGATCGCGGCGATCTGGGGCGATCTGTTCGGGATCGCCGAGGTCGGAGCGAACGACAACTTCTTCGATCTCGGCGGCCACTCGCTGCTCGCCACCCGCGTCGTCTCGCGCGTCCGCGAGGTCTGCCGGGTCGACCTGCCGCTCGACGCCCTGTTCGGAGCGCCGACCGTTGCCGCCCTCTCGCGGGAGGTCGACGGGCTGCTCGCCGGACCGAGCCCCGCGCTCGAAGCCGTCGCCTCGAGGGGCCCCGCCGCCGTCGGGGAGGAGCGGCCGATGGCGTTCGCCCAAGAACGGCTCTGGCTGCTGGACCGGCTGGTTCCCGACAACTCGTTCTACACCTTGGGCTCGGCGCAGCGGCTCACCCAAGAGGTCGACGTCCGCGCGCTTCGCTCGGCGCTGGCCGAGGTGGTGCGGCGGCACGAGCCCCTGCGGGCGAGCTTCGGCGAGGTCGACGGCCGGCCGCGGATGGTGGTCGCTCCGGAGGTCGCGGTGCCGCTGCCGGAAGTTCGGCTCGAAGGGCTGCCGCAGTTCCGGCGCGACGCGGAAGCCAGGCGGTTGGCGGCGTTGGAGCTCGGGCGATCGTTCGATCTCGGGCGGTCCCCGCTCGCCCGTTTCGTCCTGCTCCGCCTCGCCCCGCGCGATTCCGCGCTCGTCTACAGCTTCCACCACATCATCTCCGACGGCTGGTCGCTCGGCGTGTTCGGCCGCGAGCTGCTCGCGGTCTATCCGGCGTTCGCGGCGGGTCTCCCTTCGCCTTTGCCGCCTCTGCCGATCCGCTATTCCGACGTCGCGGCCCGCCAGCGCGAGCGCTTTGCGCGCGGCGAGGGCGACCGTCATCTCGCGTTCTGGCGCGCCCGCCTGAGCGGTGCGCCGATCACGGAGCTCCCCGTCGATCGCCCTCGTCCCGCGTCGCCGAGCCATCGCGGCGTCACCTTCCGATCGACGCTCGGCTCGGACGTTTTCGCACCCCTCGCCAAGAACGCGCGCGGCCGCGGAGGGTCGCCGTTCATGGCGCTGCTCGCCGCCTACTACGCTCTGGTTTCGCGCTACGCCAACCAGACCGATCTGGTGATCGGCGTGCCGATCGCGGGCCGGACGCGCGCGGACGAGGAGTCGCTGATCGGCTTCTTCGTCAACAACCTGGTGTTGCGTGCCGACCTCGCGGGCGATCCGTCGTTCGATGAAATCTTCGACCGGACCAAAGATCTCGTTCTCGACGCCTTCTCGCATCAGGACGTGCCGTTCGAGCGCCTGGTCGAAGAGCTCTCCCCTCGTCGCGACCTGTCGCGGAACCCCCTCTTCCAGCTGATGTTCAACCTGCTGCCGATGGGGGAGGAGAGCGACGGTCAGGACCGTCTCGGCGGGCTCCTCGCCTTGCGTTCGGGAGCTTCGCCGTTCGACCTGCAGCTCTACCTGTTCGAGGCGGCCGACCGGGTGGAAATCGGCTGGGAATACGCGGTGGACCTGTTCGAACCGGCGACCGTCGAGCGGTTGTCCCGGCATTACCGCAACGTGGTCGAGGCGGCCGGCAAGGAGCCGTCCGTCCGCCTCTCCGACCTACCGCTCCTGTCGCCGGCGGAACGCGACGAGACGTTGCGCGTCGGCGCCGGCGTCGAGGTGACGGCCTCCGCCCAGAGCGTCCCCGAACGCTTCCGCGCCCAGGTCCGCCAAGCTCCGGAGCGCGTGGCGGTCGTCGCCGGCGGCGAGACGCTCGATTACGCGACGCTCGGCTCGCGGGTGCAGCGCCTGGCGGCGCACCTCGTCGCGCTCGGGATCGGAGGGGAAGCGGGTGCCGAGGCGAAAGTGGGAATCGCGGTCGAGCGCTCCGCGGCGTTGCCCGTGGCGGTTCTGGGCGTGCTCGCCTCCGGCGCCTCGTACGTTCCGCTCGATCCCGCTTATCCGATCGGGCGCCTCGCCTACATGGCGGAAGACGCCGGGCTCGCCGCGCTGATCGTCGAGGGGACGCAGCTCAAAGAGACGCTCGCGGCCGGAGGGGTGACGGCCCGGGTCGCGGTCGAGCTGACGGCGGGCGGCGAGATCGTCGGCCGAGCCAAAGGGGCGAAGGTGCGGGAGCTCCCGGCTCCGTCGTCCGAGAGCCTCGCTTACACGATCTACACTTCGGGCTCGACCGGCAAGCCCAAGGGGGTCGAGGTATCTCACGGCGCGCTGGCGAGCTTCCTGACCGCGATGATCGACCGGCCCGGGGCCGGCGCCGACGACGTCTGGGTGGCGGTCACCTCGCTGTCGTTCGACATCGCGGCGCTCGAGCTGTTTGCGCCGCTCCTGGTCGGCGCCCGGACGGTGCTCGCCTCGCGCGAGACGACCGCCGACGGCCGGCTGTTGGCGGACCTGCTCGAGAGCCAAGAGGCGACGATCCTCCAAGCCACCCCCTCGGGTTGGCGCGTGCTGCTCGCTTCCGGATGGAGCGGAGATCGCCGCTTGAAGGCCCTCGTCGGCGGGGAGGCACTGCCGCCCGCGCTCGCCGCCGAGCTACGGAGCAAGGTGGGAGAGCTGTGGAACCTCTACGGCCCCACCGAGACCGCGGTCTGGTCTACGGCTGAGCCGGTGCGGCCGGGACCGGTCTCGATCGGCCGGCCGCTGCCCGGATCTCGGATCTACGCTGTCGATCCGAGCGGCGAGACGCGTCCGCGCGGCCTCGTCGGAGAGCTCTGGATCGGCGGCACCGGCGTCGCGCGCGGGTATCGCGGCCGCCCCGATCTGACGGCCGAGCGATTCGTTCCCGATCCGTTCTCGAAAGAACCGGGGGCGCGGCTCTATCGAACGGGCGACGTGGGCCGCTTCCTTGCCGACGGGCGGCTCGAGTGCCTCGGCCGGACGGATCATCAGGTGAAGGTTCGGGGGCACCGGATCGAGCTGGGCGAGATCGAGAGCGCTCTCGCCGAGATGCCGGGCGTCCTCGCGTCCGCGGCGGCCGTGGTGGGCGACGGCGAGGACCGGCGCCTGGTGGGATATGTCGTCGCGCGGCCCGGGGCGGATCTCGGGGAAGGCGCGGCCCTGCGTGAATCGCTCGCGGCGCACCTGGGGGCGCGGTTGCCGGAGAGCTTCATCCCCTCGACGTTCGTGCGGCTCGCCGAGTTGCCGCTCACGCCGAACGGCAAGGTCGACCGCAAGGCCCTCGCCGCGATCGTCCCGCAAGCCGCCGACCAGGTGGGTGCCGCGCCGAGCACGCCGACCGAACTGCGGCTCGCCGTGCTCTGGCGGGAGTTGTTGGGACATCCGACCTTCTCGGTCGAGTCGCACTTCTTCGAGCTGGGCGGCCATTCGCTGCTCGCGATGCGGCTCCTCGCACGGGTTCGCGAGGACCTGGGCGTCGAGCTGCCGCTGCGCCGTGTGTTCGAAGCGCCGAGGCTCGGCGCGCTCGCGGCGGCGATCGACGGCCGAACCGAAACGCCCGCGGCGGCCTCGCGGGATTCCGCGACCGAGCTGGCCCCCGAGGCTTTCATGCCGCGGGCGCGGCGCGACCGCGCGCCGCTGTCGTTCGCCCAGTCGCGCCTCTGGTTGCTCGATCGACTGGCGCCGGGCAATCCGTTCTACAACCTCGGCGGCGCGGTCCGCCTGTCCGGTCCTCTCGATCGCGCCGCCCTCTACGAGGCGGTGCGCGAGATCGGCCGACGGCACGACACGCTGCGAACCCGCTTCGAAGACGTGGGCGGCGAGCCGGTCCAGGTGATCGAACGGAACCTCGAGCTCCGGACCGCGGAGATCGATCTCTCGGCTCTGGCCTCGGTTCGGGAAGAGGGAGAGTTGACGCGCCTCGCGCGGGCGCAGTTCGCCCTGCCGTTCGATCTCGAGAAGGCGCCGTTGCTCCGTTCCTGGCTGGTTCGCTTCGGACCGCGCGAGCACGCGTTGGTCTACGCGATGCACCACATCGTCTCCGACGGATGGTCGATGGGCCTGCTCTTCGGTGAGGTGGCGCGGGTTTACGGGGCATTGCGTCGTGGCCTGACCTCGCCGTTGCCGGCGCTGCCGCTCCAATACGCCGATTTCGCGGTCGAGCAGCGCGCCTGGTTCGCGGGAGGAGAGCTGGAGCGCCAGCTCGCCTACTGGCGGGAGCGGCTCGCGGCGTTGCCCGCCTCGGAGCTGCCGACCGACAAGCCTCGGCCGAGCGTCGCGAGCCATCGCGGCCGCACGATCCAGACCGCGATCGACGCCGAGCGGTTGGCGCCGCTCGAGGCGCTCGGCCGCGCTCGCTCGGCGTCGACCTTCATGGTGCTGCTCGCCGGCTTCCAAGCGCTGGTCGCGCGCTACGTTGGGGAGGGGGATTCGGTGCTCGGTACGCCGGTCGCGAACCGGACGCGCTCCGACGTCGAAGGGCTGATCGGGTTCTTCGTCAACACTCTCGTCCTGCGCACCTCGGTCGCGGGCGACCCGGCGTTCGCCGAGATGGTCGGCCGCGCGAAGGCGACGGCCCTCGGTGCCTATGCGCATCAGGACCTGCCGTTCGAGCGTCTGGTGGAAGAGCTTTCGCCGCGCCGCGACCTGTCGCGGAATCCCCTGTTCCAGCTGATGTTCAACCTGGTCAACACGCCGTTCGAAGGGGGAGAGTCGGGAGATCTCTCGCTCGCGCCGGTCGCGGTCTCGGCCGAGACCGCCCTGGTCGACCTGCAGCTCTACCTGCGGCTGGGTGCGGACGGGCTTTCGATCCGCTGGGAGTACGCGACCGACCTGTTCGAGACGGCGACGATCGAGCGCCTCGCGCGCGGCTACGCGACCCTCCTCGCGGGCGCCGCGGAGCGGCCGGAAACGCGGCTTTTCGATCTGCCGCTGCTCTCCGCGTCGGAGCGCGCCGAGTTGTCGGCGTTGGGTCGCGGCGCCGAGGGCCTTCAGGACGGCAGCGAGCAAACCGTTCCGTCGCTGTTCGCGGCGCAAGCGTTGCGCACGCCGGAAGCACCGGCGGTCATCGACGGCGCGGCGACGCTCGATTACGCCACGGTTCTCGCTCGCTCGAACGCGCTCGCGCGCCGGCTGATCGCGCTCGGTATCGAGCGCGAGGCCAAGGTGGGCATCGCGGTCGAGCGCTCGGCCTCCCTTCCCATCGCCGCGCTCGGCGTCTTCGCCTCGGGCGCTTCCTATGTGCCGCTCGACCCGGGCTACCCGGCCGAGCGCCTCGCCTACATGGCGGCGGATGCGGGCCTCGCGGCGCTGATCGTCGACGCCGGCAGCTCCGGAAACGCCCTCGAAACGCTCGCCCCCTCGATCGTCCGCCTCGCACCCGGTGGCGCCCTCGAAGGGGAGGGCCGACCGGAGGCTGGCGGCAGCCTTTCGCCGCGCACGCTGCCGGCGGGCCTCGCCTACACGATCTACACCTCGGGCTCGACCGGCCGGCCGAAAGGCGTCGAGCTGCCGCACGGCGCGCTCGCGAACTTCCTCGCGGCGATGATCGAGCGGCCGGGGGTTGTTCCGGCCGACGTCTGGATCGCCTCGACGTCGCTCTCCTTCGACATCGCGGGGCTGGAGCTCTACGCGCCGCTCCTGGTCGGCGCTCGAATCGTCATCGCCCGGCGCGACGAGGTCGCGGACGGCCGGCTGCTCGCCGATCTGCTGCGGACGAGCGGGGCCACGGCTTTGCAGGCGACGCCTTCGGGTTGGCGGGTGCTCCTCGCCTCGGGCTGGACGGGCGACGGGAAGCTCAAGGCGCTGGTCGGCGGCGAGGCGCTGCCGCCCGCGCTGGCCGCGGAGCTGGGCCCGAAGGTCGGCGAGCTGTGGAACATGTACGGTCCGACGGAGACGGCGGTCTGGTCGACGCTCGACCGGGTGGACGAGGGACCGATCACGATCGGGCGGCCGATCCGGGCGACCACGGTCCACGTGGTGGACGGGCGCGGCAATCTCGTGCCCCGCGGGGTTCCAGGGGAGCTGTGGATCGGCGGCGCGGGCGTGGCACGCGGATATCACGGGCGTCCGGATCTGACGGCGGAGCGCTTCCTCCCGGATCCGTTCGCGGAAGCGGCGGGTGCGCGGCTGTATGCGACGGGGGACCTCGCACGATTCGGAGCTGACGGGCGGCTCGAAGCGCTGGGCCGGATCGACCACCAGGTGAAGGTGCGAGGGCACCGGATCGAGTTGCAAGAGATCGAGCGGGTGCTCGCGGAGCATCCGGGAGTGTCGGCGGCGGCGGCGACGCTGGTGGGCGAAGGGGAGGACAAGCGGATCGCGGCGTACGTGGTCGAGCGCGCGGGCGCGGGGCTCGGCGGCGGCGCCACGTTGCGCGAGGCGTTGCTCGATTTCCTGCGCGGCCGGTTGCCGGAGCCGATGCTGCCGTCGTCGTTCTCGCGGCTCGAACGATTCCCGCTGACGCCGAGCGGCAAGGTCGATCGCAAGGCGCTTCCGGCGCCGGATTCCGCGGTCGCCTCGGGCTCGGCCGAGACGCCGATCACGCCGCCGCGGACCCCGATCGAAGAGCTGCTCGCGGGGATCTGGCAGGAGTTGCTCGGGGGGCGGCCGGTCGGGGTCGAATCGCACTTCTTCGACCTCGGCGGACATTCGCTGCTCGCGATGCGTTTGGTCTCTCGGATCCGCGAGGTGCTGGGCGTCGAGCTGCCGCTGCGGCGCGTGTTCGAAGCGCCCGAGCTCGGCCGGCTCGCCGCAGCGATCGAGCAGGAGGGGATGGAGCACATCCTCGGCGGGAGCGGCGCGCTCCTCGCCGAAGTCCCGCCGCTCGAGCGTCAGCCGCGCGGAGCCTCCTCGCCGCTGTCGTTCGCCCAGGAGCGGCTCTGGTTCCTGGAACAGCTGCAGCCGGGCACTTCGGCGTACAACGTTTCGTCGTCGGTGACTCTCGACGGCGACCTCGACGTGGCCGCCCTGCGCGGCGCGCTCGACGGGATCGTCGCTCGGCACGAGATGCTCCGCACCCGCTTCGCGGTCGAGGGGGGCAAACCGGTGCAGGTGGTCGAGCCCGCGATGCCTTTCCCGTTCGAGCAAGTCGACCTCCTCGACTTGCCCGACGAGGCTCGGATCGAGCGCGCCGAAGCGATTGCCTACGAGGTGGCGCATCGGCCCTTCCACCTCGGCGAGGCGCCGCTCGCTCGCGCCGTGCTGGTGCGGATGGCGGAACGCTCCTGGCGGATGACGGTCGCGATGCATCACCTGGCGACCGACGGCTGGTCGAACGACGTGATCCTGGCCGAGATCGGCACTCTGTATCCGGCGCTCGCGCTCGGGCGGCCGTCGCCGCTTCCCGAGCTTCCGGTGCAGTACGCGGATTTCGCGCTCTGGCAGCGCGGCTGGCTCCAGGGCGAAGCGCTCGACCAGCAGCTCGCCTGGTGGCGCGAGAAGCTCGCGGGCGCGCCGCCGCTCCTCGAGCTGCCGCTCGACCGGCCGCGACCGGCCGTGCAAAGGTTCGACGGCAGCCGGGTCCGCTTCGAGGTTCCGGCGGCGCTCGCCGACGCGCTCCGTGCGCTCGGCCGCGCGCGCGGTACGACGATCTTCATGACCCTGCTCGCCGCGTTCGACGCCCTGCTCGCCCGGGTGGCGAACGTCGAGGACGTGGTGGTCGGCACGCCGATCGCCGGCCGGACCCGGCGCGAGCTCGAAGGGCTGATCGGCTTCTTCGTCAACACGCTCGCGTTGCGCACCGACCTCGCGGGCGACCCGTCGTTCGCGGAGCTGCTCGGCCGCGTGCGCGGCACGACGCTCGGCGCCTACGCGCATCAGGACGTGCCGTTCGAACGGATCGTCGAGGACCTCTCGCCGACCCGGAGCCGTGCCCATTCGCCGATCTTCCAGGTCCACCTGGTGGTCGACGCGCCGCCGTCGGGCGGGGTCGAGCCGCTGCCGAACCTGGTCATCCGGCCGCTCGTTCAGGCGCTCGAGATCTCGAAGTTCGACCTGACCTGGATGGCGGTGGACGGCGGCGAAAGCCAGCCCATCCACGCCCAGCTTCGCTACAACGTCGAGCTGTTCGAACCGGCGACGATCGAGCGGCTGTCGCGGCGACTCGTCCTCCTCTTGGAGCGGGCGGCCGCCGAGCCCGAACGGCCGCTGTCGACGCTCGACCTGCTGCTGCCGGCCGAGCGCAACGAGTTGCTCGACGTCTTCTCGGGCTCGGCCCGCGTCGCCTCGCCGCCGTCCTCCGGACGTTCGATCGCCGAGCTGTTCCTGGCGCAAGCGAAGGAACGGCCGGAGGCGCTCGCGATCCTGTTCGAGCAGGAGCGGACGACCTACGGCGAGCTCGCGCAACGCTGCGAGCGCCTCGCGCGGCATCTGCGCGGCATGGGCGTGGGCCCCGAGGTGTTGGTGGGACTGTTCCTGGAGCGCTCGCCGCGCCTGGTCGAGGCGATGCTCGCGACCTGGCTCGCTGGGGGCGCGTATCTGCCGCTCGATCCGACCCTGCCCTCCGACCGGCTCGCGTTGATGATCCGCGACGCGGGCGTGCCGATCCTGCTCAGCGAGGCGTCGCTGCTCGACGAGCTGCCGGAGCATGCCGCCTGGGTGATCGACCTCGACGCGATCGAGGGATCGCTCGATCACGCTCCCGACGATGCCGGTTCGACGGTCGTCGAGCCCGACCAGCTCGCCTACGTGATCTACACCTCGGGCTCGACGGGTAAGCCCAAGGGGGTCGCGGTCACCCACCGGGGTCTCGAAAACCTGGCTCGGGAGCAGGGCCGGATGTTCGAGGTCCTGCCGGGCTCCGGACCCGAGCCGCGGCTGTTGCAGTTCGCTTCGAGCGGCTTCGACGCGTCGGTGTCCGAGATCGCCGTGGCGCTCGCCAACGGCGCGGCGCTGGTGATGGCGGCGAAGGCCTCGATCCTCCCCGGGTTCGAGCTCTACACGCTGCTGCGCGACAAGGCGATCTCCAACGTCACCTTGCCGCCGTCCGCGCTCGCTGCGCTGCCGGTCGACAAAGCGCTGCCCGCCTTGCGTTCGCTGGTGGTCGCCGGAGAGGCCTGCCCGGTCGACCTGGCCGAGACCTGGTGCGCCGGGCGGAAGGTCGTCAACGCCTACGGTCCGACCGAGAACACGGTCTGCATCGCGATGCACGCCTTCGTGCCCGGCTCGGGCAGGCTGCCGCTCGGCGCTCCGATCCCCGGCGTCGACGCCTACGTGCTCGACGCGAGAGGGAGCCTGGCGCCGATCGGCACGCCGGGAGAGCTCGCGGTCGGCGGCATCGCGCTCGCGCGCGGTTACCTCGGCGCGCCCGACCTGACCGCCGAACGCTTCGTGCCGCATCCCTTCGGCTCCGTTCCGGGGGCTCGGCTGTATCGCACGGGCGATCTGGTCCGCTGGAGCTCGCACGGCGATCTCGAATTCCTCGGCCGGATCGACACGCAGGTCAAGGTGCGCGGCTTCCGCATCGAGCTGGGGGAGATCGAACGGGCGCTGCTCGGCCACGGCGAGGTCCTGGAGGCCGTGGTGGTCGCGCGGGCGGAAGGGGGCACGGAAAAGCGCCTCGTCGCCTACGTCGTGCCGCGCGAGGGCTCCGGCGGTCCGTTGGAGGCGGCCGAGCTGAGGGCGTTCCTCGGTCGGACGCTGCCCGAATACATGATCCCCTCGGCGATCGCGATCCTCGCCGCCTTGCCCAAGAATGCGAGCGGCAAGGTGGACCGCCGGGCGCTGCCCGATCCGCGCGAGGCGGGGGCCGCCGAGCGCGAGATCGCCGCGCCGAGGAACGCGCTCGAGTCGTTCCTGGTCGGATTGTTCGCCGAGACCCTGCACGTCGACGCGGTGGGGATCGACGAGAACTTCTTCGAGCTCGGGGGCAATTCGATCGCGGGGGCGATGCTGGTCAACCGGCTCCAGGAGGAGCTGGGCGAGATCGTCCACGTGGTGGTGATGTTCGAGGCGCCGACCGTCGAGGGCTTGGCGGCCTACCTGACCGAGCACTACCCGGCGGCGCTCGCCCGCCGCTTCGGCGTCGAGGCCGGCGGCTCGGCGACCCGCGTCGGTCCGATCGACGAGGCGAAGATCGCGCGGTTCAACGCGCTGGTCCCGGTGCGTCGTCCGGCGCGTCTCGCAGCCGATCGGAAGAACCCCGCGGCCGCGTTCGTGCTCTCGCCTCCGCGCTCGGGCTCGACGCTGTTCCGCGTCATGCTCGCGGGGCATCCGCTGCTGTTCGCGCCGCCCGAGCTCGAGCTGCTGCCGTACGACGACCTGCGCGAGCGGCGTGACGACTTCCCGGGCCGCTACAACCACTTCCTCGAAGGGGCGGTGCGCGCGGTGATGGAGCTCGACCGCTCGACCGCCGAGGAAGCCGAGGCGAAGCTCGACGCTTGGGAGCAGGAGGGGATCTCGATGGCCGAGGTCTTCGCGCGGCTCCAGGAATCGGCGGCGCCGCGACTCTTGGTCGACAAGACCCCCGGTTACTCGCTCCATCCGAGCATCCTCGAGCGCGCGGAGCAGATGTTCGACGGAGCGCGCTACATCCATCTGATCCGCCATCCGTACGGCATGATCCGGTCGTTCGAGGAGGCGAAGCTCGACCAGGTGTTCTTCCGCGCCGAGCACGACTTCTCGCGCCGCGAGCTGGCCGAGCTGATCTGGCTCGTTTCGCATCGGAACATCCTGGCGTTCTTCGAGGGGATTCCGGCGGAGCGCAAGCACGCCGTGGTGTTCGAGGAGCTGCTGGCCGAACCGGAGCGAGTGTTGCGAGGCGTCTGCTCGTTCCTCGGTCTCGACTACCAGCCGGAGATGGCGGCGCCCTACCAGGCCTCGGAGCAGAAGAAGTCGGCGCGCATGACCGACGGCCTCCACTCCTGGTCGCGCATGTTGGGCGACGTCAAGTTCCACACCCACGGACGGGTCGAGCAGAGCGTCGCGGACCGCTGGAAGACCGAGATCACCGAAGACTTCCTCGGCGAGCCGACGCGCGACATGGCCGAAACGCTCGGCTTCGCCCGCCGCGAGGTCGGTTGGGTGCCGCTCGGACCGTCCGGCTGGCGCGAGGGCGAGGAGCTGCCGTTGTCCTACGCGCAGGAACGGCTCTGGTTCCTCGCGCGGCTCGAGCCGGAATCGCCGGCCTACAACATTCCGACCGCCCTGCGCCTTCGCGGCCGGCTGTCAGTACCGGCGCTCACCGCCGCCCTCGACGAGCTGGTCGCCCGCCACGCGGCGCTGCGCACGCGGTTCGGCGATCGGGACGGCCATCCGGTGCAGATCGTCGAGCCGGCGCGGCCCGTGGCACTCCGCCGGCTCGATCTCGGCCGGATCGAAGGGGAGATGTGTGAAGCCGAGCTGTCGCGTCTCGCGCTCTCCGAAGCGCTTCGCCCGTTCGATCTGGTGCGCGGTCCCCTTCTGCGCGCCGCGCTTGTGCGTCTGGCGGGCGAGGATCACGCGGTCCTGTTCGCGATGCACCACATCGCCTCCGACGGTTGGTCCTCGGGCATCCTCGCGCGCGAGGTGGGCGCGCTCTATGCCGCGACGCTCGAAGGCCGCCCCTCGGGGCTCGCGCCGTTGCCGGTCCAGTACGCCGATTACGCGGTCTGGCAGCGCGCCTGGCTCGCGGGTCCTACGCTTCAGGGGCAGCTCGGCTGGTGGCGCGAGATGCTCGCCCCCGCGAGCCGCGGCGGCTCGTTGCCTCCCGCCCTCGAGCTGCCGACCGATCGGCCACGCTCGTCGGTGACCAGCAAGCGCGGCGCCACGCGGTTCTACTCGGTTCCGGCCGAGCGGCTAAACGGCCTCGATCGCTTGGCGCAGGAAGAAGGAGCGACTCCGTTCCTGCTCTTCCTCGCGGCGTTCGGAGCGGTCCTTTCGCGCGCTTCCGGCCAGACGGATTTCGCGATCGGAACGATGGTGGCGAACCGCACCCGGGCGCAGATCGAAGGCCTGATCGGCGTGTTCATGAACACGCTCGCCCTGCGCCTCGACCACTCCGGGGATCCCTCCTTCCGCGAGCTGGTACGCCGCGCCAAGGGCCTCACGCTCGGCGCGTTCGCGCATCAGGAGGTGCCGTTCGAAAAGGTCGTCGGGGAGATCCAGCCCGACCGCGACCTCGGCGGCTCGCCGCTCTTCTCGGTGATGCTCCTGCTCCAGAACGCACCGGCCGGGGCGCTCGCCCTCCCGGGCCTGACGCTCGAACGGGTGGATTACGAGAAGACCACCTCGAAGCTCGACCTGACGCTCACCCTGTTCCAAGGGACCGCGGGGCTGATGGCCCAATACGAGTTCGACGTCGACCTGTTCGACCCGGCCACGATGCTGCGCCTAGGAGCGCGTTTCGCGGAGCTGCTCGAGCGAGTGAGCTCGGAGCCCGACCGGCCGCTGTCCTCTCTGCCGGCCGGAACGCCGGTGGAGATGCAGCAGACGCTCGTCGAATGGAACGACCGGCCCGCGCCGTACGATCCCCGGGTCTGCTTGCACCAGATGGTCGAAGCGCAGGTCGACCGCACTCCTCAGGCGCTCGCGGTGATCGCCCTCGGCGCCGACGGCCGCGAGCCGGTCGAGATGACGTACGCCGAGCTGGAGGAGCGCTCGAACCGCCTGGCGAACCGGCTGATCCGCTTCGGCGTCCGTCGCGGCGACCGGGTGGCGATCGTCGCCGAGCGTAGCCTCGACCTGATCGTGGCGATCCTCGGCACCCAGAAAGCCGGCGCCGGCTATGTGCCGCTCGATCCGTCGTATCCGGCCGAGCGCGTGGCGTACCTGTTCGAGGACTCGAAGGCCGCCGCGGTGGTGGCGCAGGCGCGCTTCGTCGGCTCTCTCCCGGAATCCAGCCATCCGATCGTCCAGATCGACGCGGATCCCGAGCTCGGCGACGAGAGTGCGTCTCGACCCGATGTCGGATCGGCGCCGAACGACCTCGCCTACGTGATCTATACCTCCGGCTCCACAGGCAAGCCGAAGGGCGTGTTGATTCCCCATCGAGCGATCGCCAACCGGGTGGGCTGGCAGCTCTGGGCGCATCCGTTCGCCCCCGGCGAGCGGCTGCTCCAGAAGACGCCGACCTCGTTCGACGCCTCGGTGTGGGAGCTGTTCGCGCCGCTCGCGGTCGGCGGGGTCCTGGTCTTTGCGCAACCCGACGGCCATCGCGACGCCGCCTACATGGCGCGCGCGATTGCCGACCACCGGGTCGGCACGCTCCAGCTCGTGCCGTCGATGCTCGCGGCGTTCGTCGAGGAGCCGGATCTCTCGCGTTGCACGGACCTGCGACGGGTGTTCGCCGGCGGTGAGGCGCTGCCCACCGCGCTCGGTCGGCGTCTCGCCGAGCGGCTCGACATCCCCTTGCACAACCTCTACGGCCCGACCGAGACGGCGATCGACGTCGCGAGCCGCCCGCGGGTGGCCGAGGTCGCCGGCCGGACGATCTCGCCGATCGGCCGGCCGCTGCCGAATCTGAAGCTTCTTCTGCTCGATCGCGAGCGACGACCGGTGGCGCTCGGTCAGCCGGCGGAGCTTTGCATCGGCGGGGTCAACCTCGCATGGGGCTATCTCGGACGGCCCGACCTTACCGCCGAGAAGTTCGTCCCCGATCCGATCGCCGAAGCCGGCGGGAATCCGGAGCTGGGCTTCGGCCCCGGCGCGCGCCTCTATCGCACGGGCGACCTCGCGCGCTTCCTCGCCGACGGCGAGATCGAATACCTGGGCCGGATCGACAGCCAGGTGAAGATCCGCGGCTTCCGCATCGAGCTGGGAGAGATCGAGAGCCGGCTCCGCGAGCATCCGCTCGTCGCGCACGCGGCGGTGGTCGCTCGGAGCGTCGAAGAGGGCGGAGAGCGCCGCCTGGTCGCCTATCTGGTCCCGGTGCCGGGAACCGATCCCGAGGATCTGGCGCCGCGCGAGCTGAAGGCTTTCCTCGCCGCCGAGCTGCCGGAGCACATGGTGCCGGGAGATTTCGTTTCGCTCGCCGCGCTGCCGACGTTGCCGAACGGCAAGCTCGACCTCGCGGCGCTTCCGGCGCCGTCGGCCGCAGGGATCGCCGCGCTCCCGGCGGTCGAAATCGCGGTGGCGAAGACCCCCGTCGAGGAGATCCTCACGACGATCTGGGCGCAGGTCCTGGGCCTCGAGTCGGTGAGTGTCACCGACAGCTTCTTCGACCTCGGCGGCCACTCGCTTCTCGCCCTCCAGGTCACCTCGCGAGCGCGCGCCGCGTTCGGCGTGCCGGTCAAGGTCCGGACCCTGTTCGAGGCGCCGACGGTCGAGCAGCTCGCGCGGCGCATCGAGGCAGCGCGCGCCGCCGGCAGCGAGCCGTTGCCGGCGCTCGAGCTGGCTCCGCGCGATCGCCCGCTGCCGCTCTCGTTCGCGCAGGAGCGGCTCTGGTTCCTCGATCGCCTCCTGCCCGGGAGCCCGGTCTACAACCTGCCGATCTTCCTCCGCTTCGTGGGCGGCCTCCGAATTCCCGCGCTGGGCGGCGCGCTGGTGGAGATCGTCCGGCGCCACGAGGCCTTGCGCACGACCTTCGTCGAGGCGGGGGAGCGGCCGGCCCAGCGCATCGCGCCGGCCGAAGAGGCGGCGCGGATCGCGCGCATTCACCTCGCCGATCTCGCGGCGCTGCCGGAAGAGCGCCGGCGTCCGGAGGCCGAGCGCCTCGCCGACCGCGAAGGGCGGCGGGCGTTCGACCTCTCGACTGGGCCACTCGTTCGGGCCACGCTGGTGCGGCTCGCCGAGGGGGACCACGTCGGTCTGTTCAACCTCCACCACAGCGTCTCGGACGACTGGTCGAGCGGCATCCTGGTGCGCGAGCTGGTCGCTCTCTATACGGCGGCGCGCTCCGGACGGCCAAACCCGCTGCCGCCGCTCTCGATCCAATACGCCGACTACGCGGCGTGGCAGCGCGCATGGCTCGACGGCCCGGCGCTCGAAAAGCGGCTCGGCTTCTGGACCCGCGCGCTCGCGGGCGCGCCGCTCGCGCTCGACCTGCCTTCCGATCGTCCCCGTCCGCCGGCACAGACGTTCCGTGGCGGCAACCTCGGGTGGCGCGTCGCGCCGGAGACCGAATCGGCCGTCCGCTCCTTCGCCCGCGGCGCGAGCGCCTCGCCGTTCATGGTGCTGTTCTCCGCGTTCGCGACGTTGCTCGGCCGGCTCGCTGGGGTCGAGGACGTGCTCGTCGGCTCGCCGGTCGCGGGGCGTTCGCGTCCCGAGATCGAGGGGTTGATCGGCTTCTTCATCAACACGCTCGTCCTCCGCTCGCGGCCGCGGTCCGGCGCGACGTTCGCCGAGATCGTGAACGAGGCGCGCGGCACCCTGCTCGACGCGGTCGCCGAGCAGGACCTGCCGTTCGAAAAGCTGGTAGGCGAGCTGAACCCGGAGCGCGACCCGTCGCGCCCGCCGATCTTCTCGGTCAACTTCTCGTTCCAGAACGCGGCGATGGGGCGCCTGGAGCTTCCCGGCGTCGAGATCGAGCCGTGGAAAGGCGGAAGCGGCACCGCGAAGACCGACCTCGCGCTCTTCCTCTCCGATCAAGGGGTGGGGATGACCGGCGCTTTCGTCTACTCGAGCGATCTCTTCGACCGCGCGACGATCGGGCGCTTCGCCGGCCATCTCGAAAACCTGCTCGCCGCGGCCCTCGCCGATCCCGCGCGTCCGCTCGCCGAGCTGCCGTTGCTGGCCGCGGCGGAGCGAACGGAGATCGTCTCGAACTGGAGCCATTTTGACGGAGCCGACCACGCTCCCGCGGCGCCGCGGACCCTCGCCGGCCTGTTCGAGGACTCGGCCGAGCGCTACGGCGAGCTCGCCGCGATGGTCGCCGGCGAGCGGGAGATGTCGTACGCCCAGCTCGAGGCGCGGGCGAACCAGCTCGCCCATCACCTGCGCGCGTTCGGCGTCGGGCCGGACGTGGCGGTCGGCGTGTTCTGCGATCCGTCGTTCGAGCTGGGCATCGCCCTGCTCGGCATCGCCAAGGCGGGCGGCGTCTACGTTCCGCTCGATCCGCAACTGCCGCTCGAGCGCCTGACCCACCTGATCGAGGACGCCGGGCTCGCGATCGTGCTCACCCAGGAGCATCTCCAAGAGTCTCTGCCGGCGATGCCGATCTTCGCGATCGCGCTCGACGGCGGCGGCTGGGATCTCGTGGCGACCCAACCCGAGTCCCGTCCCGAGCCGGCGCTCGACGAGCCGGCGGCGCTCGACACTCTTGCCTATCTGATCTTCACCTCGGGCTCGACCGGGACGCCGAAGGGGGTGGGAGTCACCCACCGCGGCGTCGCGAACCTCGGAACGGAGCTCGCCCGTCTCACCGGGCTCGAACCGGGCGACCGGTTGCTCCAGTTCGCCTCGATCGGTTTCGACGCCTCGATCTCCGAGATCGTCGAAGCGTGGGGCGCCGGAGCCGCTCTGGTCTTTGCCGGCCGCGAGCAGAGGATGCCGGGGGCCGGGCTCGCGCGCCTGTTCGTCGAGCAACGGATCACCCTCGCGACGCTTCCGCCCTCCGCGCTCGCCGCCCTGCCCGAGCTTCCCGAGGGGGTCCCGGCGGCGCTGATCGTGGCGGGCGAGGCCTGTCCTCCCGACCTCGCCGAGCGGTGGCGCCAGGGGCGTCGCTTCGTCGACGCGTACGGGCCGACGGAGACCACGGTGTGCGCCACCGCCCTGCTCTACGAGGGAGGGCGTCTCACGATCGGCCGGCCGATCGCGACCTTCGCCACCTATGTCGTCGATCGCGGCGGCGAGGCCCAACCGCTCGGCGTGCCGGGCGAGCTGCTGCTCGGCGGTCCGTCGCTCGCGCGCGGCTACCTCGGCCGGCCCGACCTCACCGCGGAGCGCTTCGTCCCCGATCCGTTCTCCGGCGAGCCCGGTGCGCGCCTCTACCGGACGGGTGACCTCGCGCGCTGGACCGCCGTGCCGCGCGACGCGGCGTCGCACGAGTCGCGCGAGCTCGAATTCCTCGGCCGCATCGACCATCAGGTGAAGATCCGCGGCTACCGAATCGAGCTAGGGGAGATCGAGACCGTGCTCGGGACGCAGGCGGGCGTGCAGGAGGCCGCGGTGATCGCTCGACCGGCGGCGGAGGGCGACCTGCGGTTGACCGCCTACGTCGTCGCAACGGAGGCGCGGCCCGATCCGGTGCAGCTCAAGGAGATCCTGCGCGGCAAGCTCCCCGAATACATGGTGCCGGCGATCATCGCCGTGCTCGACGACTTCCCGCGCACCGCCGCGGGGAAGGTCGACCGGCGCGCGCTCGCGGCGATCGACCCGTCGAAGATCGCCGGCGAACGCCCGTACGTCGCGCCGCAGACCGACGTCGAGAAGGTGCTCGCCGACATCTGGTGCGAGGTGCTCGACCGCGACCGGATCGGCATCGACGAGGACTTCTTCGACATCGGTGGCCACTCGTTGCTCGCGACCAAGGTGGTGGCCCGGGTCCAGAAGGTGTTCCGCATCGACCTCGAGCTGCGCGACTTCTTTGCCGCGACGACGATCGAGGCGGCGGCGCGCGCGTTGATCGCCAAGGAAAAGCAGCCGGGCCTCACGGCGCGCACCGCGAAGCTGTTACGTCAGATCCAAGAGATGTCGGCCGAGGAGCGTCAGACGCTGCTCGCCGGCGCACCCGCCCACGAAGGAGCCGAAGACGCATGAGCGATACGACGAAGGTCCGGGAGATTTCCGGCGAGGACCTGGACCTCCTTTCCAGGATGCTCGAACAGGAAGGGTTCGGCGCGGCCGTCCCGGCCGCGATTCCGCGCCGGGATCCCGCCGCGGGCGAGATCCCGCTCTCCTACGCTCAGCAGCGGCTCTGGTTCCTCGATCGGCTCGATCCCAACTCGGCCCAGTACAACCTCTATTCGGCGTTTCGCTTTCCGAGCCGCATCGCCCCGGGGCTGCTCGCCCGCGCCGTCGCCGAGGTCGTCGCCCGCCACGAATCGCTGCGCACGACGTTCGCCGAGGTGAAGGGCAAGGCCGTGCAGGTCGTCCATCCGGTCGCCTCGTCCGGCACGCCGTTCGTGCCGCTCCGAACCGTCGACCTCGTCGCGGTGGGAGAAGGGCTCGGCGGACTGGAGCTGCAGCGGATCGCGAGCGCCGAAGCGCGCCGTCCGTTCGACCTGGCGCGCGGGCCGCTTCTGCGCGCCCTGCTGTTGCGTTCCGCCTCGGGTGACGCGCTGCTCGCGACCCAGCACCACGTCATCTCGGACGGTGGATCGATGGCGGTTCTTCTCGGCGAGGTCGGAGCGCTCTACGCGACGTTTTCGGCCGGCCGCGCGAGCCGCGCGGCGGGGCTGCGCGAGCTGCCGATCCAGTATCCCGACTTCGCGCTCTGGCAGCGCGGCCACCTCGCCGGCGACGAGCTCGACCGGCAGCTCTCCTACTGGCGCGGCGCGCTCGCCGGAGCGCCGCAGGTCCTGGAGCTTCCGTCCGATCGCCCGCGCCCGGCCAAGCAGAGCTTCCGCGGCGCGAGCGAGCCGTTCTCCCTGCCGCCGGATCTCGCCGATTCCGTCCGTGGGCTCGCGCGCGCCGAGGGAGCGACGACCTTCATGGCCCTGCTCGCTGGGCTGCAAGCGCTGATCGGCCGCTATACCGGCAGCGAGGATTTCCTGATCGGCGCGCCGATCGCCAACCGCAATCGGCCCGAGCTCGAAGGGATGATCGGTTTCCTCGCCAATACTCTGGTGCTGCGCGCCGACCTCTCCGGCAACCCGACGTTCCGCACCTTGGTCCGTCGCGCCAAGGAGCGGACGCTCGCGGCGTACGACCACCAGGATCTGCCGTTCGAAAAGCTGGTCGAGGAGCTCAAGCCCGAGCGCGACCTCGCCCATGCGCCGCTCGCCCAGGTGGTGCTCGCGCTCCAAGCCGGCGGTGCCGGCGGCGCGGGGGGCGGCGGGGTCGAGCCGATCCGGGTCGAGCACGGCACCGCGAAGTTCGACCTCACCCTGTCGATGATCGACGGCGGACAGGCGGGAACGCCGATCGGCGGCATGGCCGAGCTCGCGACCGACCTGTTCGACATGGCGACCGTCCGGGCGTTCGTCGCTCGCTTCGCGCGGCTGCTCGCGGCTGGCGCGGCCAATCCGGACCAGCGGCTTGCCGATCTGCCGCTCCTCGACGACGCGGAGCGTCGGGCGGCTTGCTCGACGCCGCGGAGCGAGCCGGCGCCGCCGTTCCTGCTCCATCGGCGCTTCCATGAGGTCGCCGCGGCACGGCCGAACGCGCCGGCGGTCACGTGTGGCGAACGGACCGTCTCGTACGGCGAGGTCGCCCGGAAGGCGACGGCCCTCGCACGCAAGCTGCGCGCGGCGGGGGTCGGTCCCGAGTCGCGCGTGGGGCTCTGCCTCGACCGGTCGGTCGATCTGCCGGTCGCGATCCTCGCCGTCCTCGAAGCCGGGGGCGTCTACGTCCCGCTCGACCCGACCTATCCCGCGGAGCGCAACGCCTATGTCCTCGAAGACACGGCGGCGCGCTGGGTGGTGACGCGCGGCGATCTCGACGCGACGCTGCCGTCCTGGGTGGAGCGCGTCCTGGTCGACGGGGTAGGTGAGGGGGAGCCCGCGGGCGAGGCCGTCCCGGCGGACCTTTCGCCCGTTCACGCGGCCTACGTGATCCACACCTCGGGCTCGACCGGTAAACCGAAGGGCGTGGTGATCTCTCACGCGAACGTGGCCCGGCTGTTCACCTCGACCGAGCCCTGGTTCGGTTTCGGCCCGGACGACGTGTGGACGCTGTTCCACTCGTACGCGTTCGACTTCTCGGTCTGGGAGCTGTGGGGTGCGCTGCTCTACGGCGGCCGGCTGGTGGTCGTGCCGTATCTGGTGAGCCGGTCGCCGGAGGATTTCCGGGCGCTGCTCGCGGCGGAGAAGGTGACCGTGCTCAGCCAGACGCCCTCGGCGTTCGCCCAGCTCGATCGCGTCGACGCCGCCGCGATGTCCGGCGGCGCGGAGCGGCTGCCGCTCACGACGGTCGTATTCGGCGGCGAGGCGCTCGACCTCGCGGCGCTCTCGGGCTGGTTCGGCCGCTACGGCGACGACACCCCCGCCCTGGTCAACATGTACGGCATTACCGAGACCACGGTCCACGTGACCTACCGGCGGATCCGCTCCGCCGACCTCGGCGCGAAGAGCCGGATCGGCGAGCCGATCCCGGACCTCTCGATCAACCTTCTCGACGCCTGGGGCGAGCTGGCGCCGGTAGGGGTGCCGGGAGAGATCCTGGTCGGTGGCGCGGGCCTTTCGCGCGGCTACCTGGGCCGGCCGGAGCTGACCGCGCAGCGGTTCGTACCGGCGCTCGGCGCGGGGCAGCCGGGTGCGCGGCTCTATCGAAGCGGCGACCTGGGCCGCCGCCTGGCCGACGGCGATCTCGAATACCTCGGGCGCATCGACACCCAGGTCAAGATCCGCGGCTTCCGCATCGAGCTGGGCGAGATCGAATCGGCGCTGTCCGAGCACCCCGGCGTGCGCGAAGCGATCGTGCTCGCCCGCGGCGACCGTTCCGCGCCGCGCCTGGTCGCTTACGCAACCCCCTCCGGCGGGCAGGCTCCCTCGGTTGCCGATCTGCGCGCCCATCTTTCGCAGCGCCTTCCCGACTACATGATCCCGGCGGCGTTCGTGACGCTCGAAGCGCTCCCGCTCACCGCGCAGGGGAAGATCGATCGCAAGGCGCTCCCCGAGCCGGCTTCGACGACCGACGCCGAGGCCTACGTGGCGCCACGAAACCTCGCCGAGGAGACGCTCGCGGCGATCTGGGAGCAGGTGCTCGAGGTCGACCGCGTCGGCATCCACGACGGCTTCTTCGCCTTGGGCGGCGATTCGATCCGCAGCATCCAGGTGCTCGCCCTCGCGCGCGAGCGTGGGCTCGAGATCTCGCTCCAGCAGCTGTTCGAGCACCAGACGATCGCCGAGCTCGCGGCGCACGCCGGCCGCGCCGAGGGTCCGCTCGCCGATGTCGCCTCGTCCGAGCCGTTCTCCCTGCTCACGCCCGAGGACCGGCAGCGCCTGCCGAGCGGCCCGGACGGACGGGATCCCGCGATCGAGGACGCTTATCCGCTCGCTCAGCTCCAGGCGGGCATGTTGTTCCACATGGTGCTGCGGCCGGAGGATCCGCCGTACCACAACGTCGACAGCTGGCAGCTGGTCGCTCGATTCGACGAAGGGGCGTTCGCCCGGGCTACCGCGGACGTCGTCGCCCGCCATCCGGTGATGCGCACCTCGTTCCACCTCACCGGATACACCGAGCCGATCCAGATCGTCCACGCGCGGGCGACCGTTCCGCTCACCGTCAAGGACCTCACGGGTCTCGCTCCCGAGGACCAGCAGCGCGAGGTGGCGTCTCTGGTGCGGGCGGAGAAGAAGGCGCTCTTCGATTTCACGCAGCCGCCGCAGATTCGGTTCTTCGTCCACGTCCTCTCGCCGGAGCGCTTCCAGTTCACGCTCACCGAGAACCACGCGATCTTCGACGGCTGGAGCCTCCACTCGACGCTCGCCGAGATCTTCGGCCGCTACTTCGCGTTCCTGCGCGGGGAAAACCCGCTGCCTGAGCCGCCGCTGCCGCTGGTCTTCCGCGACTTCATCGCCGCCGAGCGGCGGACGCTCGCCTCGGCCGAGGCCAAGGCGTTCTGGAGCGAGCGGCTGGCGGGCGCCACGATGCTCGCCCTGCCGCGCCGGACGCCGGTCGCCGAAGCTCCCGACGGCCCGCGCGTCCATCGCCACACGCCGAACCTGTCGCCCGAGGTCTCCGACGGCGTGCGCGCGCTCGCGCGCCGCCTCGGGATCCCGCTCAAGAGCGTGCTGCTCGGCGGCCATTTCAAGGTGATGAGCCTCTTGTCCGGCTCGCCCGACGTGATGATCGGCCTCGGCTTCAACGGCCGGGCCGAGGTGCTCGGGGGAGAGGACGTGCGCGGCCTCTTCCTCAACACCTTGCCGATCCGGTTCCGGGTCGCGGACGAGAGCTTCGCCCGGATTTCCGAGCGGGCGTTCGAGACCGAGCGGTCGGTGTTGCCGTTCCGCCGCTACCCGTACAGCCGGTTGCAGCAGGAGCACGGCGGCCAGCCGTTCTACGACGTGATCTTCAACTACATCCACTTCCACGTCGCCAACAAGATGCTCGCCCGCGAAGGGGTGGCGCTCGCCGGGTTCCAGGCCGCCGAGGGGACGAGTTTCCTGCTCCAAGCGGCGTTCGCCCCCGGCTCGGACGAGCGGGGGATCCACTTCGCGCTCGAATACGACTCGGCCCGCCTCTCGGACGACGACGCGGCCTGGATCGCCGGCTACTACACGCGCTATTTCGCCGCGCTCGCCGAGGACGCCGACCGGTCGAGCGCGACCGTCTCGCTCCTCTCGCCCGAGGAGCGCGAGCAGATCCGCGCCACCTCGGCGCTCGCCCCGGCCGTCGATCCAGCCATCCATCCGAGGGCGCTGCCGACGCTGGTCGATCTGTTCGATCGGTCCGTCGCCGCGCACGGCGGGCGCGACGCGGTGCGGGCGGGCGACGAGGTCCTCACCTACGCCGAGCTCGACGCCCGCGCGAAAGCCCTGGCGCGCCGGCTGGTCCGCTCCGGCGTCCGTCCGGGCGATTTCGTCGCCGTCTCGCTCGATCGCTCGCTGGACCTGCCGGTCGCCCTGCTCGCGGTGCTCCAGAGCGGCGCGGGCTACGTGCCGATCGACCCGACCTACCCGGAGGATCGAAAGTCTCTGCTCCAGGAGGATTCGGGCGCGCGTCTGACGATCGACGCCGGCATGCTCGCGGACCTCGGCCCTGCCCTCGAAAGCGCGGAAGAGGTCGCGCTGCCGAGAGTCGACCCGGGCGACGTCGCCTACGTGATCTACACCTCCGGCTCGACCGGCAAGCCCAAGGGGGTGCCGGTGCGGCATGGCGAGGTGGCGCGGCTGCTCTCGTCGACCGAGCCCTGGTTCGGCTTCGGCCCCGAGGACGTCTGGACGCTGTTCCACTCCTACGCCTTCGATTTCTCCGTTTGGGAGATCTGGGGCGCGTTCGGCTACGGCGGCCGTCTGGAGGTGGTCCCGACCGACGTCTCGCGCGCGCCGGAGACGTTCTATCGCCTGGTCCGCGACCGCAAGGTGACCGTGCTCAACCAGACACCGTCGGCGTTCCAGCAGTTCCTCTGGGCCGAGCGCGGCGTGGTGGAAGCCGACGGCGAGGCGCCGCTTTCCCTGCGCTACGTGATCTTCGGCGGCGAGGCGCTCGACCTGCCGACGCTCGCCCCCTGGTTCGACCGCCATCCGGAGTTTTCGGGCGAATCGGACGGCGCGGGGCCGCGCCTGGTCAACATGTACGGCATCACCGAGACGACCGTGCACGTCACCTACCGGCCGATCGCGAAGGCGGACGTGGACGCGAAGCGAGGCAGCCTGATCGGCGTGCCGATCCCCGACCTCGCGATCCAGGTGACCGACGCGTTCGGCGTCCCGGCGCCGCTCGGCGTACCGGGCGAGATGATCGTCGCGGGCTCCGGCCTCGCGGTCGGTTATCTCGGCCGGCCGGAGCTCTCGGCCGAGCGCTTCGTACCCGACGCGTTCTCCGGCCGCCCCGGCGCCCGGGCCTATCGCTCCGGCGACCTCGCCCGACGGGTCGTCAATCGGGTGGGAG
>JBGAGQ010000100.1:0-15871 GCA_044226625.1 Thermoanaerobaculia bacterium | reverse complement strand
CTGGAAGCGCAACTGGAAGTGAACCTCGATCTGTTCGATCCGGCGACCGGGGCGCGGCTGCTGGCCGGGTTCGAGCGAATGGCCTGGGAGTTGACGGAGGCCCCGGAGCGGCTGCTCGCTGAAGCCGAGCTTCTGGGGCGGGCGGAGCGGCATCAACTGCTCTATGAATGGAATGAGGGCGGGGAGGAGTTGCCCGGGCGGGTCATTCACGACTTCGTGCGGCGGTGGGCTCGCGAGCGGCCGGATGCGCTGGCTTTGGAGTCGGAGCACGAGCCGGGGCGGCGGTATTCGTGGGCGGAGTTGGATGCGCACACCGAGAGTGTGGCGCGCAGACTTGCCGGGTTGGGTGTAGGCCCGGAAAAGGTCGTGGGGGTTTCGATCGAGCGGTCGGTCGATCGAGTGCTCGCGATGATCGCGATCTGGAAGGCGGGCGGTTGTTATCTGCCGATCGACCCGGAGCTTCCCGTCGAGAGACGAAGATTGTTGGTGGTGGATTCCAGAGCTGTTGCCGTAGTGGGGAGGAGTGCCTACTGGGAGGACCTGACGTCGGAGTGGGAGGGGTGGCACGGACGGGTGGCGCCGCTTCTTCTCAGTAAGGAGGATGGGCTTCCGGAGGTTGGGGATTTCGGACCGGAAGAGCGGCCTCGATCGGTGGTGGCGGAAAACCTTGCGTATCTGATCTATACGTCGGGGTCGACGGGGATTCCAAAAGGTGTGGGAGTCAGCCACCGGCATGCGGTGGGACACTTTGCTGCGGCGTCGGATTTCTATCGGATGGATGAGGGCGACCGGTTGGTGCAGTTTGCCTCGGCGAGCTTCGACGTTTCGATGGAACAGGTGGGCGTGGCGTTGGCGAGTGGTGGGACGTTGGTGGTGCGCGGGCCGGAGATGCCGAACCCGTTGGAGATTTCGGCTTGGATCGGACGGCTCGGCCTCACGGTGGCGAATCTGCCGACGGCGGTTTGGAGCGAGTGGACCTGGTCGCAAGAGCCGCTGCCCCGCGCGTTGCGCCTCGTGATCGTCGGGGGCGAGGCGATGGCGCCCGCAGCGGCCGAACGGTTTCGGCGGCGCCTGGAGGAGATGGAAGGCCCGCCCGTCGTTCTCAACGGCTATGGGCCGACGGAGACGGTGGTCACCGCATCCTGTTACGACCTCGGTTTTGGGCGCCTTTCGGAATCGGGCTCGGTTTCGATCGGTCGATTGCTGCCCAATAGAACCGGCTATGTGGTTGACGGGGAGGATCGCCTGGCGCCAACGGGGGGGATCGGCGAGCTGGTGCTGGGAGGTTTGCTCGCGCGAGGGTATTTCGATCGGCCGGACCTGACCGCCGAGCGATTCCGCCCCAACCCCCTTACCGACAAAGACGGCGAGAGGCTGTATCGAACCGGCGACCGCGTCCGGCAGCGGGGCGACGGCAGCTTCGACTATCTGGGCCGGCTCGATCAGCAGATCAAGATCCGAGGCTTCCGCATCGAGCCGGGCGAGATCGAGGCGGCGCTCGAAGCGCATCCGGAGATCAAAGAAGCGATCGTGCTGGCGCGCGAATCGCCGGGGACCGGCAAGCGCCTGATCGCCTGGGTGCGAAGCCTCGACGGTGTCGGGCTTCGAGACTCCGCCGAGCTGCGTTCGTTCCTCAAGGGCCGGTTGCCCGAATACATGGTGCCGGCGGCGATCGTCGAGGTCGACGAGTGGCCGCTTTCTCCTTCGGGCAAGATCGACCGGCGCGCTCTGCCGGATCCTGCGATTCAAGAGACGGTCGAGAGAATCGCACCGCGCACGCCGACAGAGGAGATCGTCGCGGGGATGTTCGGGGAGCTTCTCGGAGCTTCCGATGTGGGTGCCGAGGCCGACTTCTTCGCGCTGGGCGGTCATTCGCTGCTCGCGACGCAGCTCGCGTCCCGGATTCGGAAGACGTTCGGAATCGAGCTTCCCCTCGCTGAGCTTTTTTCGGGCTCGACAGTCGTTCAGATCGCCGAGAGGATCGAGGCGGCTTCTGGCGTCGCGCAGGCGCCTCCCCTGGTCCGTGTCGAACGCCCCGCGTTGATTCCTCTTTCGTTCGCGCAGGAACGGCTTTGGTTCCTCGACCGTCTGGATCCGGGAAGCTCGACGTATCAGATCGGCTTTCGGCTCCAGGTGGAGGGCGATCTCGACGTTTCGGCTCTCACGGTGGCGCTCGGCGAGATCGTTGCTCGGCATGAGCCGCTTCGGACGTCGTTTCCAACGCTCGACGGCACTCCGCGACAAGAGATCGCCCCAGCGTACGGAGTGCCGTTCCCGCTCTCGCGGATCGATCTCGGCGCCCTTCCCGAGTCGACCGTCCGGGAAGAAGCCGCCCGCGCAGCGGGGTCGTTTGGAAAACGACCGTTCGATCTGGCACGAGGTCCCGTGGTCGCGGGAGCGCACGTCTCGCTCGGCGCTGGCTCGTGTGAGCTGGTGTTTTCGTTCCACCACATCGCTACTGACGGTTGGTCGATGGCGCTCTTCTCGAAGGAGTTGGTGGCGCTCTATACGGCCGCGGTCGATCGGCGCGGGGCCTTCCCGACGACGCGTCCGATCCTTCCTCCGCTCCCCATCGCGTACGCGGATTTCGCGATCTGGCAGCGCCGTTGGCTCGCGGGCGAGGTCTACGAGCGCGAGCTTTCGTGGTGGCGCGAGCACCTAGAGGGCGCCCCCGAGGTTCCGGAGCTTCCCGCCGACCGTCCGCGGCCGGCGCGACGGATTCACCCGACGTCGCATCTCGTCTTTCGCGAGCTGTCGGTCGAGCGGACGGCCGCTCTCGAAGCGCGAGCGCGCGCGGCGGGTGCCACTCCATTCATGGTCCTGCTCGCCGGTTGGGCGGGGCTACTCTCGCGCCTCGGCGCGGGCGCCGACCTGGTGATCGGCACCCCGGTTGCGAACCGCAATCGGGCCGAAACCGAGGGCCTGATCGGCTTCTTCGTCAACTCGCTGCCGTTGCGGATTCAGGCGCGCCTAGAGGACTCACTCGACCAGCTCGTTGCGTCAGCGCGCACCATCGCTTTGGCCGCGTATGCGCATCAGGACTTTCCGTTCGAACGGCTGGTTGCCGAGCTTCCCGGCGCTCGAGGAAGCGGCGCGCCGCCGATCTTCTCGACTTCGCTCGTGGTCCAAAACGTACCGGAGACGGCAAAGCTGCCGGGGGTCAAGACGCGGATCGTGCCACTTCACGGCGGCGGGCCGAAAGTCGACCTGGGCGTCGGGGTTTCACCGATTCCGGAGCCCGGTGGGGAGCGCTATTCGATCCGCCTCGAGATCGATCTCGACCTCTACGATCCGGCGACCGGTGCGCGTCTGCTCTCGGGCTTCGAGGCGATGTTACGGGAGATGGCCGAGCGGCCCGAGATTCCCCTGCTGGATGCCCAGCTGATTTCGCGGGAGGAGCGGCATCAGCTACTCATCGAGGGCGTTCCGGAGGCGTCGCGCCGCTCGACCCTCCTCTTACCGGACTTCCTCGCTCGCAACGCGCGCGAGCGTCCCGACGATTGGGCCCTCGAATCGGAGCACGAGCCCGCGCGGCGCGCTACCTGGCGCGAGGTCGACGCGCTCGCCGAGGGCATCGCGCACCGGTTGGCGGCGCTCGGTGCCGGGCCGGAGCGGGTGGTCGGCGTGTCGCTCGAATGGTCGGTCGACCGGCCGCTCGCGGTGTGGGCGATCTGGAAGGCCGGTGCCTGTTACCTGCCGGTCGATCCGGAGCTGCCGGTCGAGCGTCGCGCGCTGCTGTTGCGGGACGCGGGGGTCGTGGCGCTGATCACGCGCGACGAGCTGTGGCACGAGCTGAGCGCGGCGGCGCCTGACCTCATCGAAACACAACGCGTCAGGCCACTTTTGCTCTCTCACGAGGGCACGCCGCTCGAGCCGGGGCCTGAGGCCGCGCCGACGCCCGCGCTTCCCGAGAACCTCGCCTACATCCTCTACACCTCCGGCTCTACGGGAACGCCGAAAGGGGTCGGTGTCGCCCATGCCGAGGCGGCCGTGCACCTCGCCGCCATGGTGGGGGCGTACCGGATGGGGCGGAGCGAGCGCATCCTGCAATTCGCCGCCGCGAGCTTCGACGTCTCGATGGAGCAGATCGGCATCGCGCTCACCTCGGGCGGGACGCTCGTCGTCCGCGGCCCCGTGCTGCCGGCACCCGCCGAGCTCTCCGATTGGTTGGGGCGCCTGCGCATCACCCAGGCGCACATCTCGACGGCGATCTGGAACGAATGGGGATGGTCCGATCCGGAGAGCGCGGCGCTCCCGTCGACACTTCGTTCCGTGATCGTCGGCGGCGAGGCGATGGGGGCCGCTGCGGCGGGACGGTTTGCGCGGCTCCTACGCGCGAGCGCCGAGCCGCCCGTCCTTTGGAACGGTTACGGGCCGACGGAGACGGTGATCGACGCCACGCTCCAAGAGGTCCGAATCGAGGAGCTGGGCGGCCGAGCGACGGTTCCGGTGGGACGGCTGCTGCCGCATCGATCGGGCTACGTCGCCGATTCGTCGGGCGCGCCGCTGCCGCGCGACGGACGCGGAGAGCTGCTGCTGGGCGGTCTGCTCGCGCGCGGCTATCTCGGCCGTCCCGATCTCACCGCGGAGCGCTTCCGTCCCGACGGCACTTCCAGCGAGCCGGGAGCGCGCGTCTACTGGACCGGCGACCGCGCGCGGCGGGTCGACGGCGAGGCGTTCGAGTTCCTCGGCCGGCTGGACCATCAGATCAAGATCCGCGGCATCCGAATCGAGCCGGGGGAGATCGAGGCGGCGCTTTCGGCGCATCCGCGGATCATGGAGGCGATCGTCCTTGCCCGTGGTGCGTCCAGTGACCTCCGGCTGATCGCGTGGTGGCGCCCGAGGGCGGAGGGTGTGAGCGGTCCGCTGCCATCGAGCGACGAGTTGCGCCGCTTCCTCGCCGGCCGCCTGCCCGATTTCATGATCCCCGCGGCGTTCGTCGAGATTCCGGAGTGGCCGAAGACCGCCACGGGAAAAGTCGATCGAAAGATGCTTCCCGAACCGGCGGCGGTCGAGAGCGCGACGCGCCACGTGCCGCCGCGGACGCCGACCGAGGAGATCGTCGCGGGTGCGTTTGCCGAGCTGCTTTCGCGCGACGGAACGAGAGACGTCGGGCCGATCGGTGCGGAGTCCGACTTCTTCGCGCTCGGCGGCCATTCGCTGCTCGCGACCCAGCTCGCCTCACGCCTTCGCCGCGCGTTCGAGGTCGAGCTGCCGCTCTCGGAGCTGTTCGTCGCCGGAACGGTGGCCGAGATCGCCGCCCGGATTGACGGTCGATCGGACGCCCTTCGGGATCCTGTGACGGCGCAACGTCCGCTCGAGCGCGCGGAGCGCCGGGGCAACCGCGCGCCGCTCTCTTTCGCACAGGAGCGTCTCTGGTTTCTGGATCGCCTGGAGCCCGGGCGGGCGACGTACAACGTCGGCTTCCGGTTGACGCTCTCGGGCTCCTTGGACCTCTCGGCGCTCGGTGCGGCGGTGGCGACGGTCGTCGCGCGCCACGAGCCGCTGCGGTCGCGAATCGTCGCCGCCGATCCGGCTCCGGTTGCCGAGATCGCGCCGCCGGAGCGCGAGGCCCGCCGCCTGTCGACGGTCGACCTCGGACGGCTCGCTGCCGACGGGATCGAGGAGCGGGAGGCCACGCGCATCGCCCGCTCTTTCGGCCGTCGGCCTTTCGACCTCGCGCGCAGGCCGCTCTTCCGCCCGGCGCTCGTCGTGCGCGGACGGGGCGCTTTCGATGCGCTGTTCTCTTTCCACCATGTCGCGACCGACGGCTGGTCGACGGCGATCTTCTCGCGCGAGTTTGCGGAGGCCTACGCCGCGGCGATCGAGCGCCGGCCGGCGCGGTTCGCCGTGCTGCCGATGGCCTATTCGGATTGGGCGGCCTGGCAGCGGGAAGTTCTCTCCGGCGCGCGTTACGAGGCCGAGCTTTCTTGGTGGCGCGAGACTCTGCGCGGCGCGCCGGAGCGGCTCGAGCTGCCGTTCGACCGGCCGGCGGGATTGCTGGAAGGCGCGGCGAGACGACGAGCGGCTTGGGTCGGACGCGATCTCGACGGAGATCTGCGGGATGCCCTCGAACGGCGCGCGCGTGCCCAGGGGGCGACCCTCTTCATGACCCTCCTCGCGTCCTGGGCGGGGCTCCTGTCGCGCTTTGGTGCGGGGAGAGATCTGGTGATCGGCGTGCCGGTCGCGAACCGAAACCGAGCGGAGATGGAGGGCCTGATCGGCCTGTTCGTCAACTCGCTTGCGCTGCGCATTGCGACGGATGGCGCCTCGCTCGGCGAGCTTCTGGCGCGGGTGCGGCGCGCGGCGCTCGCGGCGTACGCCCATCAGGATTTTCCGTTCGATCGGCTGGTCGCTGAGATCGCACCGGCGCGGGGCACCGCCGGACCGCCGATCTACCAGACGCTCGCGAGTCTCCAGAACCTCCCGGAGCCGGTGACGCTCCCCGGCGTCGAGTGCCGCGTCGAGGAGCTGGGGGGAGATACGGCGAAGCTCGACCTCTCGCTCGTGGTCTTGCCGAAACGCGAAGTGGAGATCGCGGCGGTGGGCGGTGGGGGTGAAGGGGATCTTCGGGCTTTTCTGGAACTGAATCTCGATCGATTCGATCCGGCGACCGGGGCTCGCTTGCTCGCGGCGTTCGAGCGGATGGCGGAGGCGGTGGCCGGACATCCCGAGCGGGCGCTGAGCGAGGTGGAGGTTTTCGGGCCGGCGGAGCGGCACCAGATGCTCTGCGAATGGAACGCGAGCGGGTGGGAGAGGGGCGGGGAGAGGGCTGCGGACGTAGAGGCTTGCGTGCACGACTTCGTGGCGCGGTGGGCTCGCGAGCAGCCGGAGGCGATCGCGTTGGAGTCGGAGCACGAGCCCGAAAGAAGGGTTTCTTGGGCGGAGCTGGACGCTCATACGGAGGTGTTGGCTCGGCGGCTGGTTGGATTGGGCGTTGGACCCGAGACGGTGGTCGCGGTGTCGTTGGACTGGTCGGTCGATCGGGTTTTGGCGATGGTCGCCGTCTGGAAGGCGGGCGGGTGTTATCTGCCGGTCGATCCGGTCCTGCCGATGGAGCGGCAACGATTGTTGGTGGTGGATTCCGGGACGGTGGTCGTGGTCAGCCGCGGTGCCTTCTGGGAGGGCCTAACGTCGGAGTGGGAGGGGTGGATCGGGAGGGTGGTTCCGCTTCTTCTCAGTAAGGAGGGTGGGCTTCCGGAAGGGGAGGACTTCGGAGCGGAGGTGGCTCCTCGGAGGGTGGAGGCGGAAAACCTTGCGTATCTGATCTACACGTCGGGATCGACGGGGAAGCCGAAAGGGGTCGGGGTCGCGCACGGCGAGGCGGTGAGGCATTTCGCTTCGTCGGTCGAGCGGTATGGATGGAGCGAGCGCGATCGAGTGGCCTTGTTGGGAGCGATGAGCTTCGATCTTTCGGTCGATCAGGTGGGATGCGCGTTGGCCGCGGGGGCGACGCTCGTCGTTCGCGGGCCGGAGATGCCGGCGCCGTCCGAGTTCTCGGCTTGGTTGGAGCGGCTGCAGATTTCGTGCGTGACGATGCCCACGCCGCTGTTTGCCGAATGGACGCGAAGCGATCGGCCGCTGCCGGAAGCTTTGCGGATGTTCTACGCCGGAGGCGAGGCGATGCCGGCCGAGGCGGCGAGTCGGCTGAGGGAACGGGTCGAGCGGGGTTCTTCTCTCTTGGCGCTCAACGCCTATGGACCGACCGAGGCGGTAGTTGCGGCGACCTGCCATGACGTCTTGCGGGGTGCGCTTCCGGAAGTGGGCTCCGTCTCGATCGGCCGCTTGCTGCCTGGGCGCGCGGGCTTCGTCGTCGACGAAGTTGGGAACCCGGTGCCGCTCGGCGGAATTGGCGAGCTGGCTCTCGGCGGGCTGCTCGCGCGAGGGTATCTCGATCGGCCGGACCTTACGGCCGAGCGATTCCGTCCCAACCCCTTTACTGACGCTTTTTTCGGAGCGCGGCTCTATCGAACCGGCGACCGCGTGAGGCAGCGGGGCGACGGCACGTTCGATCACCTCGGACGGCTCGATCAACAGATCAAGATCCGCGGCTTCCGAATCGAGCTGGGCGAGATCGAAGCGGCGCTCGCGGCGCACCCTCAGGTGATCGACTCGATCGTCGCGGTGCGCGAGACGCCGGCGATCGGCAAGCGACTGGTCGGCTGGGTTCGCCTTCGGGCGGAGGTCCGTTGGCCGGATTTGCGGTCGCACCTGGCGAAGAGCCTACCGGAGTACATGGTGCCGTCGGCGTTCGTCGAGGTCGAGGTTTGGCCGCTGACTCCGTCGGGGAAGATCGACCGGCGGGCGCTGCCCGATCCGGTCTTCGACGGCGAAGTAGGCGAGCGCACGGCGCCGCGGACGCCGATCGAGGAGATCGTGGCGGGTGTGTTTGGGGAGTTGCTCGGGATCGATGGGGGCGGTGGGGTCGGGGTGGAGGGCGATTTCTTCGCGCTCGGCGGGCATTCGTTGCTCGCGACGCGATTGGTGTCGCGGGTGCGTGAGGTCTTCGGAATCGAGCTGCCGCTGACCGAGGTTTTCGCGCGCTCGACGGTCGGGGCGGTGGCGGCGGCGGTGGAAGAAAAGCTCACCGAGGGGAAGAGAGCCGAACCGATTGCGCGCGGGGCGAGCGAGTCGGACGAGGTGCCGTTGTCCTTCGCGCAGGAGCGGTTGTGGTTCCTCGATCGATTGGAGCCGGGCTCGGCGGCTTACAACATCGGTTTTGGATTGGCGCTCGAAGGGGCACTTTCAGTGCCGGCCCTGGATGCCGCGCTCTCGGCTGTCGTCGCCCGGCACGAGCCGTTGCGGACGCGCTACGTGCAGGTCGGAGACCTGGCGCGGCAGATCGTCGATCCTCCTCCGATCAGTTTTTCGCGCTTTCCGTGCGTCGATCTGCAGGGTATCTCGGTTCTCGGTTCGTCGGGCGAAGCCGCCCGAATCGGTGGCCTTCTCGGCCGCAGGCCGTTCGACCTCGCGCGCGGTCCGGTGGTGCGCGTACTTTTGGTCCGCCGCGGCCCGACGCTCCACGACGCGATCTTCAGCTTCCATCACATCGCAATCGACGGCTGGTCGATGTCGGTCTTCTCGCGCGAGATCGCCGAGGCCTACACCTCTTTCGTCGAAGAGAGAGCGGCGCACCTGCCTGAGCTGCCGATCTCTTACTCGGACTGGACGATCTGGCAGCGCCGTCAGCTTTCGGGTCCGTATTACGAGCGCGAGCTCGCCTGGTGGAAAGAGCGCCTGGCTGGGGCGCCGGAGGCCGTCGAGCTACCGGCGGACCGGCCGCGTCCTTCCGGCCCGAAGCGCCGAGCGGCGCTCGTCCACCGCTCCCTAGCGCCCAAGTTGGCACGAGCGGTCCGCACGCGTGCGAACGCCGAAGCCTCTACTCCCTTCATGATGCTTTTCGCAGCCTGGGCAGGCCTCCTGAGCCGCCTGGGTTCGGGCCGCGATTTGGTGATTGGCTCGCCGATCGCGAACCGCAATCGCTCGGAGACCGAAGGCCTGATCGGCTTCTTCGTCAACTCGTTGGCCCTCCGGATACCTGCCGATCCTTCCGCGCCCCTGCGGTCGTTGCTGACCCATGCGCGCGAAGCTTCGATCGGCGCGTTCGCGCATCAGGACTTCCCGTTCGAGCGCCTGGTGGCGGAGCTGGGCGTCGCGCGGGGAGGAAACGTCCCGCCGGTCTATCAGGTGTCGTTCGCCTTCCAGAACCTTCCGGATGTGGCGCCGGAGGCGATGAGGCTCCCAGGGCTGGAGACCACGGTGAGGGGGCTATCCGGCGGAGCGGCGAAGCTCGATCTCGCTCTCGTAGTGTCGCCGGCCGGCGATGGGTGGCTCGCCGAGCTGGAGCTGAACACGGATCTGTTCGATCCGGCGACCGGGGCGCGGTTGCTGGCCGGGTTCGAGCGGATGGCGCGGGCCGTGGCGGAGGTTCCCGAGCGGCCGCTTGCCGAGGCGGAGCTTTTGGGGCGGTTGGAGCGGCATCAACTGCTCTACGAATGGAACGAGGGCGGGGAGGAATTGCCCGCGCGCGTCGTGCACGACTTCGTGCGGCGGTGGGCGCGGGAAAAGCCGGAGGCGTTGGCGTTGGAGTCCGAGCACGAGCCGGGCCGGCGGGTTTCGTGGGCGGAGCTGGATGGGCACACGGATCGCCTGGCGCGCCGGCTGGCGGGCTTGGGGGTGGGCCCGGAGAAGGTGGTGGGGGTTTCGTTGGAGAGGTCGGTCGATCGGGTATTGGCGATGATCGCGATATGGAAGGCGGGTGGGTGCTACCTGCCGGTCGATCCGGAGCTTCCGGTCGGGAGAAGACGGTTGTTGGTCGTGGATTCAGGGGCGGTGGTATTGGTGGGCCGAAGTGCCTTCTGGGAGGACCTGACGTCCGGTTGGGAGGGGTGGCACGGACGGGTGGCTCCGCTTCTTCTCAGTAAGGAGGATGGGCTTCCGGAGGGGGAGGACTTCGGAGCGGAGGAGTGCCCTCGATCGGCGGTGGCGGAAAACCTTGCGTATCTCATTTATACGTCGGGTTCGACGGGAACTCCGAAGGGTGTGGGCGTGAGCCATCGGCATGCGGTGGGACACTTCGCGGCAGCCTCGGCGTTCTATGGGATGGATGGCTCGGACCGGGTGGTGCAGTTCGCTTCGGCGAGCTTCGACGTTTCGATGGAGCAGGTCGGTGTCGCCTTGGCGAGCGGCGGGCCGCTGATGGTGCGCGGGCCGGAGATGCCGAATCCCTCGGAGCTTTCGGCTTGGTTGGAACGGTGGGGAGTGACGATCGCCAACTTGCCCACGGCCGTCTGGACGGAGTGGAGCTGGGGCGCGGAACCTCTGCCTCCGAGCTTGAAAGTGTTGATCACCGGGGGCGAAGCGATGGCGCCCGCGGCGGCCGAGCGTTTCCGTCGCCGGCTCGAGGGAATGGACAATCCTCCGGTTGTCTACAACGGCTACGGTCCGACGGAGACGGTGGTCACGGCCACCTGTTATGACCTTTCCGTCGGGCGGCTTCCGGAGTCGGGGTCGGTTTCGATCGGACGCCTCTTGCCGAAGCGAACGGGATATGTGGTGGACGAGGCGGATCGGTTGGTGCCCCTGGGCGGCATCGGCGAGCTGGTGCTCGGCGGTTTGCTCGCGCGAGGGTATCTCGATCGACCGGACCTTACGGCCGAGCGATTCCGTCCCAATCCCTTTACTGACAGAGACGGCGAGAGGCTCTATCGAACCGGCGATCGCGTCCGGCAGCGGGGCGACGGCGGCTTCGACTACCTCGGCCGGCTCGATCAGCAGATCAAGATCCGCGGCTTCCGGATCGAACCGGGGGAGATCGAAGCGGCGCTCGAAGCGCATCCTCAAATCAAAGAAGCGATCGTGCTTGCCCGCGAATCGGCCGGGACGGGCAAGCGGCTGATCGCGTGGGTGCGCTGGGTGACTCTCTTGGAAGGCGGTGAGAGAGAAGCTTTCGCCGAGCTGAGGACCTATCTTTCCGGTCGCCTGCCCGCCTACATGGTTCCCTCCGCGATCGTGGCGATGGAGGAATGGCCCCTTACGCCCTCGGGGAAAGTCGATCGGCGCGCGCTTCCCGATCCGGATCTGGCGTCGAACGTTGCCGAGGGGATCGCCCTTCGGACGCCTACCGAGGAGATCGTCGCGGGCCTGTTCGCGGAGCTGCTGGGTGCTGTCGCGGTGGGCGCGGAGGCGGACTTCTTCGCTCTCGGGGGGCATTCGCTCCTCGCCACGCGGCTGGTCTCCAGGATTCGTGGGACGTTCGGGGTCGAGATGCCGCTCTCCGAGGTGTTTTCGGGGTCGACGGTCGCCCAGATCGCCGCGCGAATCGATGCGCAGGCGGGGCGTTCCCATTCGACGCTGGGGCCGATCGTCGCCAGGGAGCGGTCGGCCCGGCTTCCGCTCTCTTTCGCCCAAGAGCGCCTCTGGTTCCTCGATCGGCTGGAGCCGGAGAGCTCGGCGTACAACGTGGGCTTCCGATTGTCGTTGGCAGGGGAGGTTTCGGCCGCGGCCCTCGCCGGCTCGCTTGCGGCGCTCGCCGAGAGGCATGAGCCGCTTCGCACCCGGTTCGAGATGGCGGACGGCCGGCCCGTGCAGCGGATCGATTCCTCGGTGGCGATCTCCCTGCCGCGAATCGATCTCTCGGGCCTGGGTCGCCGGTCGGGTCCCCACGCGGAAGGGCTCGCGGCGCGGTGGGGCCGCCAGCCGTTCGATTTGGCCCGAGGTCCGGTCTTTCGCGCGGTGGTCGTCCACCGGGAGGCAAGGAGGGACGAGGCCTGGTTCCTCTTCCACCACATCGCAACCGACGGCTGGTCGACGGGGGTCTTTTCTCACGAGCTGGTGGAGACTTATTCCGCGGCGCTCGAGCGGCGGCCCGCGCGCCTCGCACCGCTTGCGATCGGGTATGCCGATTGGGCGATCTGGCAGCGCGAGGTTTTTGCGGGCGAGGTCTATGCCCGCGAGCTCGCGTGGTGGCGCGAACGGCTGGCCGGGGCGCCGCAAGCGACCGAGCTGCCGGTCGATCGCCCCCGGCCGGCACGTCCTTCGAAGCTCGCCCAGACGGTTCGGCTCGACCTGCCCGCCAACCTCTCGGCGTCGCTTGCCGCGTCCGCGCGCTCCTTCGGGGCCACCCCGTACATGGTGCTGCTCGCCGGTTGGACGGGCCTCCTGTCGCGCCTCGGGGCGGGGCGCGACCTGATCGTCGGGTTGCCGATCGCGAACCGCAACCGGATCGAGACGGAGGGGTTGGTGGGATTCTTCGTCAACACGCTCGCGATCCGCCTCGCGGTCGAGGCCGAGCGTCCGCTCGACGATCTGCTGCGCGCCGCGCGGAGCGCGGCGCTCGACGCCTACGCTCATCAGGATTTCCCGTTCGATCGCCTGGTCGCCGAGCTTGGAGGCGCGCGGGGAGGTGCACCCCCGCTCTTCTCGGTCTCGCTGATGCTCCAGAACCTGCCGGAGCCGGTTCTGCTCTCCGGCGTGCCGGCGGAGATCGCGGAGCTCGGAGGGGGGCGCGCGAAGCTCGACTTGAGCCTAGCGCTGGTCGCTGGGCCGGACGCGGGGCTCCGGGCGCTCCTCGAGCTCGATCTCGACCTCTTCGATCCGGCGACCGGCGCGCGGATGCTCTCCGGTTTCGTGGCGATGCTCGGCGAGATCGTCGGCAACCCGGGACGGCGCCTCGCCGAGGTCGAGCTGCTCGGTCCCTCCGAGCGGCATCAGCTGCTCGTCGAATGGAACGACCTCGGCCGGGAGCTTCCGCCGACTCGGGTACACGACTGGATCGCCCGCCACGCCGCCGAGCGTCCGGAGGCGATCGCTCTCGAATCGGAGCATGAGCCGGGGCGGCGTTATACCTGGCGCGAGGTCGCGGCGCGCACCGACCGTCTCGCGCGCCGCCTCGCTTCGCTCGGTGCCGGCCCGGAGCGGGTCGTGGGCGTGTCGCTCGAGCGATCGGTCGATCGGGTCCTCGCGATCTATGCGATCTGGAAAGCCGGCGCCTGCTATCTGCCGGTCGATCCGGAGCTTCCGGTGGAGCGCCGCGCGCTGCTCCTCGGCGACGCGCGAGCGATGGCGCTGATCGCGCGCGAGGCGTTTTTCGTCGATCTGCCGCTGGGCCTGTCGGGTCCCGGGGGAGCGGTCGCGCCCCTCCTCCTCGGCGGCGACGGGATGCCGCTCGCGCCCGGGCCGGAGGAGACGCCTCGCGCGGCTCTCGCCGAGAACCTCGCCTACCTGCTCTACACCTCCGGCTCGACCGGCACGCCGAAAGGCGTGGCGATCAGCCATCGCCACGCCGCCGGGCATTTCGCGGCGGCTGCGTCGTTCTATCGCATGGACCCGACCGACCGTGTCGTCCAGTTCGCCGCCGCGAGCTTCGACGTGTCGATGGAGCAGATCGGCGTGGCGCTCGCCTCGGGCGGCGCCCTCTTCGTACGCGGTCCCGAGCTGCCGAATCCCCTCGAGCTTTCGGCCTGGATGGATCGCCATCGCATCACGAACGCCAACCTACCGACGGCGGTCTGGACCGAGTGGAGCCGGGCGGAGGATCCGCTTCCGGAGGGATTGCGCGTGCTCGTGACGGGCGGCGAGGCGATGACTCCCGCTGCCGCGGAGAGGTTCCGGAAGCGGATGGCGATGCGTCCGACGTCGCCGGTGGTCTACAACGGTTACGGCCCGACCGAGACGGTGGTGACGGCCACCTGCCAAGACCTCTCGGTCGGACGGCTGGCGGACTCGGGCTCGGTTTCGATCGGACGGCTCCTACCGGATCGCACGGGGTACGTGGTCGACGAGGGCGATCGGCTGGCGCCGCTGGGCGGAACGGGCGAGCTGGTTTTGGGGGGGCTGCTCGCGCGCGGCTATCTCGATCGTCCTGACCTTACGGCCGAGCGATTTCGTCCCAACCCCTTTGCTGACAAGGACGGCGAGAGGTTGTATCGAACCGGGGATCGCGTTCGGCAGCGGGGTGACGGTTCGTTCGATTACCTCGGCCGAATCGACCAACAGATCAAGATCCGCGGCTTCCGCATCGAGCCGGGGGAGATCGAGGCGGCGCTGGAAGCACACCCGACGGTGGTCGATGCGATCGTCCTCGCGCGCGAGATGCCGGGCGCGGGCAAACGCCTCATCGCCTGGTATCGCCCGCCGGAGATCTCGCGCGAGGCGCTTTCCGAGACCGCCGCCACCCGCGCCGCGGAGATCCGGCGCTTCCTGTCCGCCCGGCTCCCCGAGTACATGGTGCCCGCGGCGTTCGTCGAGATCCTCGGCGACTGGCCGGTGTCGGCGACCGGCAAGATCGATCGCCGCGCGCTGCCGGAGCCCACCCGGACGGAAACGCCGGAGCGGACGGCGCCCCGCACCGCCGTGCAGCGGATGATCGCGAGCTTCTGGCGCGACGCGCTCCCGGAGCTGGGGGACGACCTCGCCATCGAGGACAGCTTTTTCGAGATCGGCGGGCACTCTCTGCTCGCCGTCCAGGTGGCCTCGAAGGTGTCGGCGACGTTCCAGGTCGACCTGCCGCTCAAGCGGCTGTTCGAAGCGCCGACGATCGAAGGGCTGGAAGCCGCCGTGCTCGCCGTCGAGCGGCGTCCGGAGCAGAGCGAGAAGATCGCGCGCGTCCTGCTGCGGATGAGGGAGATGTCGCCCGAGGCCCGGGAGAAGGTGCGCGCCGCGGGCAGCTGACCGGCGCCCGCGGGCGAGAGACCTAGGCCAAGCGGTCAGCGCTCCCCGAAAGAGCCTTGTATTGCTCCGGGGTGTCCGCATCGTCGACCGCGCCGGGGTCGTCGACTTCGACGGTCGCGATGCGCCCGGCGAACCTCTCGCGAAGCTGCCGCAAACCGATCGACGGATCGAGCCGCGGGATCTCCGCGATCGCCTCCGCGGCGACCGCGAGCGGATGACCGTTCCGACCCCGGTACGTCGGCCAGGCGAGGACCGCCGGCGCGTCGCCGGATCGACCCCCCGAATCGAGGGACCCGCTTTCCAGCAGGGTGAGGGCGGCGAGGATCGTCGAGGCCGAGATCGCCGGCAGGTCGGCCGGCGAGATCAGGAGACGCTCTCCGCGCGTAGCGAGCGTCTCGGCGCCGCCGAGCGCCGCCAACCCTTCGAGCACGGAAGACAACATGCCCCTTTCGGGATCCGGATTGATCGCGAGGATCAGGCCCGAGCGCCGGACCCAGTCCTGCAAGGGTAGATCGAGCGGCGAGGCGACCACGGCGATGCGCTCGACACCCGCCGCGCGGAAGCTCGACGTCACCGATCCGATCACCGTGCTCGCGCCGAACGGGAGCAGCAGCTTCGGACGTCCCATTCGACGGGAGGCCCCCGCGGCCGGGAGGAGGGCGATCGGCATGGGGGCAGTCTAACGCCGCTCCGGCCCGCC
>JBGAGQ010000099.1:0-16173 GCA_044226625.1 Thermoanaerobaculia bacterium | reverse complement strand
GAGAAGCGCGCGGTCGATCTCGATCTCTACCTGACCGACGTCACCGGCCGCGTCCTGCTCGACACGCGCCGGCCGAGCGCCGTGGGGGAGGACTACAGCAAAGTGCGCGACGTCTCGCTGACCCTCGCGGGGCAATACGGAGTCCGCACCTCGCGCCGCGACCCGGCCGATCCGTTCTCGACCGTGCTCTACATCGGCGCGCCGATCCATCGCGACGGCAAGGTCGCGGGGGTGCTCACCGTGGCGGAGCCGACCGTTAGCATCGAAGCGTTCCTCCATCTCGCTCGCCCGGCTTTCGTCCGCGCGGGGCTGCTCACCCTGCTCGTCGTGGCGCTTCTGAGCCTCGCGGTCTCTTGGGGGATCACTGGGCCGATCCGGCGCCTCGCGCGCTACGCCGAAGGGATCCACCAAGGAAAGCACCCGCCGTTCCCGCGCCTCGGCCGCTCCGAGATCGCCGACCTGGGGCAGGCTTTGCGGCGGATGCAGGAGACGCTCGAAGGGCGGCGCTACGCCGAGGAGTACGCGACGACGCTCACCCACGAGCTCAAAAGTCCGCTTTCGGCGATCCGGGGCGCGGCTGAGCTGCTCGAGGATGAGACCATGCCGCCGGCCCAGCGCGAGCGCTTCGTCGCCAATGTCCGCTCCGAGTCGGAGCGGATCGCGCGGATCGTCGACCGCATGCTCGATCTCGCGAAGCTCGAGAACCGGCGCGACGAGCCGGAAATGGAGCCGGTCGATTTGAACGCCTTGCTGCGCGCGAGCGCTTCGTCGCCAATGTCCGCTCCGAGTCGGAGCGGATCGCGCGGATCGTCGACCGCATGCTCGATCTCGCGAAGCTCGAGAACCGGCGCGACGAGCCGGAAATGGAGCCGGTCGATTTGAACGCCTTGCTGCGCACCGTCGTCGAGAGTCACGCCTCCCAGATCGCCCGGCGCGGTTTGAAGCTCGAGATCGGCGCGGCCGACGGATTGGCGGTCACGGGCAATTCTTTCCTCCTGCATCAGGCGGTCGACAACCTGCTCCAGAACGCGATCGAGTGGAGCCCGGAAGGGGGAGCGATCACGGTCGACGCCCGCGCCGACGGGGGGACGGTTCGGATCGCGATCGCCGACCAGGGACCCGGAATCCCCGATTTCGCTCTCGACCGGATCTTCGATCGTTTCTATTCGCTCGCCCGCCCGGACACGGGCAAGAAGAGTACCGGCCTGGGCCTCAACTTCGTCCGCGAGGTGGCCCGCTCCCACGGCGGGTCGATCCGGGTCGAAAATCGCGTCGCGGGCTCGCCGGAGCAAGGCGCGATCGCCGAGCTGACGATGTCAGGGACCGGCAGCGCGAGATCCTGAGGACCTTTTCTCGTCAAAGGCGACAGCACGAGATCGCCGCGTTAAATAACTACCCGAAGGCTATCGAAAGCCCGCCCAGCCGGGTGGCAGCGCTTGGCATGGGAAGCGGGAAGGTGAGGGGGCCGGGTCCAGCGGGTTCCGGCGGACGGTGCGGGATCGGCTGGATCGACGGGCGACCCGGAAGGAGGTTCCTATGAACCGCTTCGCCTCTCGTACTGTTCTCCTGCTGCTTTTCGCCGGGCTCGTGTCGCCAACCGCGGCGCTTCAGGCCTCGGTCTGCTCGATCGACACCACTCCGGCCGCAACCCTTCTCCTCCCCTATTTCGAAGTGAATCTCGCCGGCCCGCCGCCGGTGGGTATCACGACCCTCCTCTCGATCAACAACGCCTCGACCCAGGCGGTGCTGGCGAAAGCCGAGATCTGGAGCGACCTGGGCGTGCCGATTTTTGGCTTCATGCTCTATCTCAAGGGTCTGGACGTTCAGACGATCAACCTTTACGACGTGATCGCCCTCGGCGTGCTGCCCAGAACGTCGCCCCCCGCGGGAACGTTCCCGAGTTGTAGCGGCGTACTGCCTCCAGCGCCGTTGTCCGCGGCGACGAAAACCTTGATCCGGCAGGCTCTCACGGGCGGCCATGTTTCGGCTTACAGTGGCCTCTGCGCGGGCCGGCCGAGCGGCAGCATCGCTCGCGGCTATCTGACCGTCGACACGATGAGTCAGTGCACCTTGCGCTATCAGGGCGACCCGGGATTCTTCGGCCCAGGCGGGACCGGCGACGCGACGAACCAGAATGTGCTTTGGGGTGATTTCTCCTACGTCGAACAGACCTTGGCCCGGGCGGAAGGATCACCGCTCGTCGCGATCGAAGCGAACGCGACGGACCCCGAGACCTCGGTTCCCGGCCAGTACACGTTCTATGGCGCGTTCGTGGGGTGGTCGGCGGCCGACAACCGCGAGCCGCTCCCTTCGAAGTTCGCCGTGCGCTATCTGAACGGCTCGATCGGCAGCACGCCCTCCACGTCGGATCTGATCGTCTGGCGTGATCCGAAGGGAAAGGTCGCACCGTTCACCTGCCCGCTCGCGGTCGGACGGCCTTCCTGGTACCCGCTCGACCAGGAGCGGATCGAGGTCGGAGACGAAACCGGCCAACATCGCCTGGTCCGGCGTAAGGCGTTCCCGGTCGTCGCGCAGAGGGTGAAAGCCGGCGGCACCGCGCTGCCGAGCCCCTATCCGTTCGGCTTCTTCTATTTAAACCTCAACAAGTCCACGGCGACCGCGGGTGCTGTGCCGCCCGAAGATCCGGACGCCGCGCAGGCTTGGGTCCAGGTGGTCCAGCGCGCCGGAACGACGATCAGTATCGGTTTCCCGGCGATGCAGTACGCCTCGGCTTGTTCGGTCGACCACGTCTTCCCGTAGCCGGCCGCGAGCCGCATTGTCCTATCGCTTCCGCCGCACGACCCAGGTCGTCATGCACCGCCGATCCTGAACCACCGTCGTCTTGATCGGATCGAGCAAATCGCCGCCGAGCTCTTCGGTGAGGCCGAGCAGGAACTCCTGATCGACCAGAAAGCGGTCCGAGCCGTCGAGGAGCCGAAAGCGCCGGCCGCCGAGCGGCGTGAAACGGGACTCCATGCCGATGTTCGAAGCCAGCCGGCAGAAGAACAGGCCGCCTGAGGCGAGGTGGCGCCACGAGCCCGTGAGCATGGAACGGAAGTGCGCCTCGTCGCGGGCGAAGTGGAGGACCGCGCTGCTGATTACGACGTCGGCCAGTCCGTCAGGAAACGAGGTCCGTTCGATCGCCTCGGCTCGGAAGTTTTCGGCCGGAACGTCCGGCGCAAGCTCCGCAGCGAGCGCTTGGACCGCGCGGATCGCCTCGGGCTCGGCATCGGCTCCGAAGACCTCGAATCCCGAGCGTAGAAAATAGACGAGATTCCGGCCGCCGCCGCACCCCGCGTCGAAGATCCTCTGGCCGAAGACGATTCGGCCGCGGAGGATCTGGTCCACCAGATAAATGTCGATCGGGCCGAGGAGGGAGGAGAGGTCGAGCATCCGCGCATTGTAGAGGGGAGCCACCTCAGAGGCGATGAGAAATGGATTTCCGCGCGAGCGGCGACGCCGCTCGTGCGGAATGGGTGGGCCCGATCTCTACTGAGGGAACTTCTCGTTGAGATAGGCCAGGAACTCCTCCGTGCTCACCGCAGCGAGGCTCGCCTTGTCGAGCGGCTTCGGAGCCTTCACGCAGTTGGAGAGGACTCCCCGCTGGCCGCCGTGAACGCAGGCACCACCGTTTATATTGCAGGCACCGTTGGCATCGAGCTCGTAATACTGCTCGCCCGAGCCGTGGTTGGCTGTCTTGCAGGTACACAGGCATGCGTCCGACGCGGCGAGCGCAATGGGATCTTGCGCGAAGGCGGGAGCGGCGCTGATCGCCAAGACGAAGAGGATGGCGAGAATCCAAAGGCGGTTCGACATGAGCCCTCCTTGAGCAGGGTTGTCGTTTAAGGATGGATCGCGGCGCTGGGTGGACGTTCGAACGCTCGCCCTACTTCAAGTTCGCGTTCAGATAGGCGACGAATTCTTCGGTGCTCATTGCCGCGAGATCCGCTTCCGCCTTGAGCGGCTTAGGGGCCTTGACGCAGTTGGAGAGCGTGCCCCGTTCCCCTTGGTTCACACAGGGTGAGTTGTTGATATTGCAGGCACCATTTGCGTCGAGCTCGTAATACTGCTCGACGGGGCTATGGTGGGCGGACTTGCAGGTGCAGAGGCAGGCATCCGATGCGGCCACGGCCACTTGAGCGAACGTGGGAACCGCACAGAGCGCGAGGATGACGACGGCCGAAACGGCCAACAATCGCTTGGACATGAGACCCCCATGCGCATATTCCATGCGCGGTCGAGGATTTTGGACGGTATGTCCGCTGTGAGTCCGCGATCGATCGTGGCGTTTCAATCTTGTTAGTGCAACGAAGAGATCAATCGGGACAGCTTTCGAATCGCAAAGGTTGAAATCGAGGCGCTTTCTTGACGCCCTCCCCGGCGCTCCGCGGCTCTTCTGCTAAACTCATCACCAAATGCGCATAACGCTTCGTCCGGCGCTTCTCCCGGTTCTCGCCCTCGGTTTGTCTCTCGCCGAGCTTCTCGGCGGTTCGATCGCCGCTTCGGCGGTTCCCCTGACGGTCTACGACGACGCGCTGCGAAACGGCTTCGCCGATTGGAGCTGGGGTGTGCGGAGCTTCGCTTCGACCTCTCCGGTCCATGGCGGGACGGCCGCGATCTCGTTCGAGCCGGACGGGTGGACGGGACTGTTCTTCCATCGCGATCTCGGGCTCGAGCTGGCAAATTACGAGGCGGTCGAATTCTGGCTGCGAGGGAGCGGCACCGGCGGGCAGCAGATGACGGTCGCGGTGATCCAAGGGGGAACGCCGCTCGGCGCCGCGCATCCGCTCGCGGAGTTCTTGCCCGGCGGGATGCTTCCTGCGGCTTGGACCTTCGTGCGCGTGCCGTTCGCCTCGCTCGGGGTCACCTCGGGAAGCCCGGACGGCTTCTGGCTCCAGGATTCGACCGGGGGCAATCAGGCCGTGATCTACATGGACGACGTGCGCCTCGCGGAGCGGACGACGCCGCTGCCGCCGCCCGCGGCGATCACCGTCTCGATCGACGTCGACGCCGACCGCCATCCGGTTTCGCAGCAGATCTACGGCGTCTCCTTCGGCGACGATGGCCAGGCCGGCCGGCGGCATTGGCCGATCCGGCGCTGGGGCGGCAACTCGACGACCCGGTACTCCTGGCAGGACGACACGTCGAACCGCGCGTTCGACTATCTGTTCATGAACATCCCGGAGCCCAACGCGAACCCTGGGGCGTTGCCGAACGGCTCGGCCGTGGATCACTTCTTGGACGTCACCCGCGCCGCCGGCGGCGAGCCGATCCTCACCGTGCCGACGATCGGCTGGACGCCGAAAGATCGCGCGGTCCGCTGGGCGTTTTCGGTCGCGAAGTACGGCGCGCAGCAGCAGAACGAGTGCACGATCAATCCGTTCCAGGGGTGCAACGCGGACGCGGGCAACGGCGTCCGGACGAATGGAACGAACATCACAGGCAACGATCCGCTCGACACCTCGCGGCCGATCGGACCGTCGTTCGTGACCTCCTGGATGGCCCACCTCGCCGCGCGCTACGGCACCGCGGCGCAGGGAGGAATCCGTCTGTTCGCGCTCGACAACGAGCCGGCGCTCTGGGACTCGACCCATCGCGACGTCCACCCCAATCCGCTCACCTACGACGAGCTGTGGCAGAAGACGCGCGACATGGCCGCCGCGATCAAGGCGCAGGACCCGAACGCGCAGGTGATGGGCCCGGTGTCCTGGGGTTGGTGCGAGTACTTCTACTCGGCGGCCGACGGGTGCTCGCCCGGCGCGGACATGCAGGCGCACGGCGGGCTCGCGCTCACCGACTGGTACTTGAAACAGATCGCCGACTACCGAACCCAGACCGGCGTGCGGCTGCTCGATCAGCTCGACGTCCACTACTACCCGCAAGGCTCGAACGTTGCGCTCTCGGACGACGAATCGGCGGGCACGTCCGCGCTGCGGCTGCGCTCGCTCCGCGGCCTTTACGATCCGACCTATTCCGACGAGAGCTGGATCGGCCAGCCGGTCCAGCTGATCCCGCGCATGAAGGCGTGGATCGCGTCCCGTCTGCCCGGCACCAAGCTCGCGATCACGGAATGGAACTGGGGCAACGACACGGGCCTGTCGAGCGCGCTCGCCCATGCCGAGGTGCTCGCGATCTTCGGCCGGGAAGGGGTGGACGTGGCCGCCCGCTGGGTGGCGCCCGCGGAAGGGTCGCGCGTCGAGGACGCCTTCAAGCTCTACCTGGACTACGACGGCGCGGGCTCGAAGGTGACCGGAGACAGCGTCCGCGCCGTCTCGTCGGAGATCGACGGCGTGGGGTCTTACGCGATCCGCTCGGCCGACGGCAAACTGTTCCTGCTCCTGTTCAACAAGGACACGGTGATCCGGCACGTCGACACGGCGCTCGCCGCGGGAACTTACACGGGAGCCGCTTCGCTCTACCGCTTCGACGGTATGCGGCGGCTGGGGCTGCTCGGCACCGCGACTCCGACGGGCGGCGCGCTATCGCTCGACCTTCCAGCCCGCTCGGCGACGCTCGCCGTCCTCCGCCTCGCGGGAGGAGCTCCGGCGCCCGGCTTTTACGCCCTATCGCCCTGCCGGGTGATCGACACGCGCAATCCCAACGGCGCCTACGGCGGCCCCGCGCTCGCTTCCGGCGATCGGACCTTCCTGATGGCGGGACGCTGCGGCATTCCGGCCGGAGCGAAAGCGGTGGCGCTGAACCTCTCCGTGACGCTTCCCACCGGCGCCGGGGCGCTCCGTCTGCTGCCGACCGGAATCCCTCTCCCGGGAACCACGGCGATCAACTTCTCGGCGGGCCAGACGCGCACCAACAACGCGATCCTGGGTCTCGACGCGAGCGGCAACCTGACCGTACACGCCGACCTTGCGGCCGGCGCGACGGTGCAGATGATCCTGGACGTCAACGGCTACTTCCAATAGTGGAGCTTTATAAAGGCTCGGCTCACCTCACCGTGAGGATGAGGTTGTCGAACCAGATGTCGTCGAATCCGCCGCTCGCCTGATCGCCGAGCCGGACGATGATCTGCTTGCCGGCCCACCTCGGGAACGACCTCGCATAGCCAGGTGAGCATGCGATGAAAATGTGAGCATTTCAGAGGTGTTCGCGTCGGCACGAAAGGTGCGAGCGGTGCCCAGCGGCCGAGCCGAAACCGGCCTTAGAATCGTGCCGATTCCCCGTTTCCATGCGAGCCACATGACCGAGATCGAGGACTCCGTAACCCTGGCCGAGACCCCCTCGGCGAAACGCCGCGCCGAAAGCGAGCCGCGGCGGATCGGGCGCTATCGGCTGGGCGAGCTGTTGGGCGAAGGGGGGATGGGCGCCGTCTACGCCGCCGAGCAGCTCGAGCCGGTGCGCCGCGCGGTGGCGCTCAAGGTGATTCGGGCGAGCGGCCGGGCGAGCGAACGGATCGTCGCCCGCTTCGAGCTCGAGCGCCAGGTGCTCGCGCTGCTCGAGCACCCGAACGTGGCGCGGCTCTACGACGCGGGAGTGACCGCCGAAGGCGATCCCTATTTCGTCATGGAGCGGGTCGAGGGCCTGCCGATCACCCGCCATGCCGACCGGTCGAAAATGCCCGTCCGCGCCAGGATCCAGCTGTTTCTGCCTGTCTGCCGGGCGATCGAGCACGCGCACCAGAAAGGCATCCTCCACCGGGACCTGAAGCCGTCCAACGTGCTGGTCGCCGAGAGCGCGACCGGCGGGCCGGTGCCGAAGGTGATCGACTTCGGCATCGCCAAGGCGATCGAAGGGGACCTCGCGGGCGAGGCCGCGCCGACGCAGCTTGGGTTACAGGTGGGCACGCTCGCCTACGCGAGCCCGGAGCAGCTCGACCCGAACCCCGCGCGCCACACCGACACGCGCACCGACGTCTACGGCCTGGGCCTTCTGCTCTATCTGCTCTTGGTCGGAGAGCCGCCGTTCGCGGGACGCAACGCGACCTCGCTGATCGAGCGGATCCTGAACTCCGAGCCCGAGCCGCTCGCGCGGCGGTTGGCTACGGCGGAGGCGAGCGGCGAGATCGCCGCCTCGCGCGGGACGGACCCGCCGACCCTCGCGCGCGAGCTCTCGGGCGACCTCGACTGGATCGTCCGCCGCGCGCTCGAAAAGCGCCCGGAGGATCGCTACCCCTCGGTCGCGGACCTACGCGCCGACCTCGAGCGTTTCCTCTCCCACCGGCCTGTCCTTGCGAGCCCGCCGAGCTTGGCGAACCGGGCGAAGAAATTCGTGCGGCGCAACCGCCTCGCGGTGGCGGCCTCGGCCTTGGTCGCAGCCTCCTTGATCACCGGGGTGGTCGGCACGTCGGTCGCGCTAATCTCCTCGCGCCGCGCCGAGGCACGCGCCGCGAGCGAGGCGCAGAAGGCGACCGCCGTCAACCAGTTCCTGACCGACATGCTGGCCTCGGCTTCGCCGCTCGAGAGCGGGCGGGACGTCAAGGTCGCCGATCTGCTCGACCGCGCCGCGGCCGAGCTGCCCAAGAAGTTCGCCGGGCGGCCGGAGACGGAGGCGGCGCTTCATCTCACCTTGGGTCGAACGTACGATGCGCTCGGCCTGGCCGAACCGGCGCTCCGGGAGGCCGGGCGCGCTCTCGAGATCCGGCGGCGGATGCTCGGCCCGGACGATTCGGCGACGCTCGAGGCGCAGAACGCCTACGCCTACGAGCTGCTCTCCGTCGGCCGGCTCCAGGAAGCGCTGGCGCTGGCCGAAAAGACCGTAGCAGCCCAGAGCCGATTCCTCCCGGCGGACGATCCGAAGCTGCTCGAAACCCGCGGCACGCAGGTCGCCGTCCTGTACGAGCTCACCCGTTCCGAGGAAGCCCTGCCCATCGCGCGCGAAACGCTCGCTCACCTCCGCAGGACGCTCGGCGAGGACGCGCCGCAGACGATCTCGGCGGGAGGGCAGCTCGCCCAGATCCTCGACCGCACCGGCCATTTGGCCGAGTCGGAGACGCTCCATCGCGAGCTGGTCCAGCGGCTCGGCCGGCTCAAGGGACAGGACTATCCAGAGACCCTCGCGATCACCAACAACCTCGGCAACGTCCTGAACTCCGAGGAGAAGTTCGCCGAGGCGGAGCAAGTTTTCCGCGATCTCGGCGCGCGCCAGTTGCGCGTCTTCGGGCCCGACCATCCGGAGGTGCTCACCACGCGCCACAATCTGGTGCGCGCGCTGGTCGGGGAAGGCAAGCTCGCCGAAGCCGAGATCCTCTGCCGGCAGACTCTCACCGCGCGGCAGAAGACCCTCGGACGAGAGCATCCGCACACGATCTATTCTCTCGGCGCCCTGGGCAACATCCTGGTCAAAGAGGGCAAACTCGACGAGGCGCGAAAGGTGCTGCCCGTGGCGCTCGCCCTCGCCGAAAAGGTCCTTGGCCCCGACCACAACACGACGAAACGGGCGCGGGAGAACCTGGCGAAAATTCGGGGATAGCCTGTACCTCGCGCCGAGGGACGAACGAACGAGCGGATTCCGCCGCGGCGGCGTATCCTCTCGCGACGGGAGGAACCTCGATGAAAACGCCGGTCGCCGCCTCGCTCGTCGGTTGTCTCGTCGTCTCCGGGCTCGTCTTCGTCCCACCGTCGCTCGCCGCGAGCGCGACCGACGCGATCACCCTCCGGGTCGATGCCCGGGAGGCGCCGGGCAAACTCCTTCACGCGAAGCTCTCGATCCCGGCGAAGCCCGGTCCGCTGACGCTGGTCTATCCGAAGTGGCTCCCCGGGGAACACGGCCCGACCGGGCCGATCACCGACCTCGTGGGGCTCGAGTTCTCCGCGGGCGGTAAGGCGCTTCCTTGGTCGCGCGACGCGGTCGACATGTTTGCCTTCCATCTCGACGTGCCGGAGGGGGCGGGTGCGGTGGACGTGGCGCTCGATTTTCTTTCTCCCGCCACGGAATCCGGCTTCACTTCCGCGGCCTCGGCGACACCGCATCTCTATCTGCTCACCTGGAACCAGCTACTGCTCTATCCGCAGGGTCCGAAGAGCGACGACGTGTCGTTCCGCGCGAGCCTGCTGCTGCCCGCCGGGTGGAAATACGGAACGTCGCTCGCGAGTTCGCCCGGCAACGACGGCTGGATCGATTTCGCCCCGGTTTCGCTCACCACGCTGGTCGACTCGCCGGTTCTTTCGGGCGAGTACTTTCGGGCCGTGCCGCTCGACCGTTCCGCCCGGCCGGTCGAGCTCGACCTGGCCGCCGACAGCGCGGCGGCGCTCGAAATCTCTCCGGATCTCCAGAAGAAACTGGAACGTCTGGTTGCCGAGGCCGACGCTCTGTTCGGCGCGCGGCATTACGACAACTACCACTTCCTCCTCACGCTCTCGGACCACGTCGCGCATTTCGGCCTGGAGCACCATCAGTCGAACGACTCGCGGATCGCCGAACGGGCGTTGATCGACGAGACGTTGGGCAACATCGCGCTCGGCGTCCTGCCGCACGAATACGTCCATTCCTGGAACGGCAAATACCGGCGCCCCGCGGGGCTCGCGACGCCCGATTTCCAGGAGCCGATGAAAGGCGAGCTGCTTTGGGTCTACGAGGGGCTCACCGAGTACCTCGGCAATCTGCTCGCGGCACGGAGCGGCCTGTGGACGCCGGAGCGGTTTCGCGAAGAGCTGGCGCAGATCGCCGCGAGCTACGACTACCGGCCGGGGCGCGCGTGGCGCCCGTTGCTCGACACCACGGTTGCCGCGCAGCTGCTCTACAGCTCACCTCGAGAGTGGGGCTCGTACCGGCGCGGCGTCGATTTCTACGACGAGGGGTGGCTGCTCTGGCTGGAGGTCGACACGCTGATCCGCTCGGAAACCCACGGCGCCCGCTCCCTCGATGATTTCTGCCGCCGTTTCCACGGCGGCGAGAGCGGTTCGCCTCGGGTGGTCACCTATTCGTTCGACGACGTGATCGCGGATTTGAACGCGGTGGCTCCCTACGATTGGCGCCGTTTCTGGGAGGAGCGTCTGCGCGTCCCGGCGCCGACGCCGCTCGAAGGGATCGAGCGCGGCGGCTGGCGCCTCAACTACAGCGAGAAGGAGAACGCGGTCCTAGCCGATCAGGCCAAGGGCGAACGAAAATCGATCGAGGCGGCCTTCTCGCTCGGCCTATGGCTCAGCGACGACGGCGAGGTCCGCGACGCGATCCGCGGCCTGCCGGCCTATCAGACGGGCGTGCGGCCGGGGATGAAGCTCATCGCGATCAACGCCCGCAAGTGGAGCCCGGATCTCCTCCACGACGCCCTCGCCGCCTCGAAGACCGCGAACGGAACGCTGGACCTGCTGGTCGAAGACGGCGAGATGTACCGGACCTACGCGATCGATTACCACGGCGGCGTGCGCGAGCCGCACCTGGTCCGCACCGAGGGGAAGCAGGATCTCCTGTCGAAGATCATCGCGGCGAAGGGGGCGGGTTTCCGCGGATGACTCTCGCTTTCGAGTGGGATGCGCGAAAGGCGAACTCGAACCTTAAGAAGCACGGCGTCTCGTTCGAGGAAGCGGTGACTTCGTTCGACGACGATTTCTCGTCGACGATCGATGACCCTCTGCACTCGCTAGGCGAACGCCGCTCGGTGCTACTGGGAATGTCGAATCGTCGGCGCCTGCTGGTCGTTGTCCACGTCGAGAAGGACGATAGAATTCGGCTCATCAGCGCCCGAAACGCGACGAAGGGCGAAAGAAGACACTATGAGCAGCGCTAGAGCGAAGGATCCAGATTTACTCCCAGAGTACGACTTCTCGAACGGAGTGCGGGGCAAGTATGCTGCGCGTTATCGAGAAGGGACCAACGTGATCGTTCTGGACCCCGATCTAATCGATCGTTTCCCCGATTCAAAATCGGTGAATCGCGCACTCAGGACGCTGGTAGAGCTTGCCGATCGCCGGGTAAAGGCGGCCTCTCGCTGATCTGTCCCGGCTACCGGAAGTACCGGTAGTGCCCGATCACCTTCCAGGCGAACAGGACGTCCTCCGAGCGGGCGCCGCGGCCGATGTTGTGGACCATCCGGTAGGGCCCGCCCGGGGCGTCCCGATCGTCGCTCACGACGCCGATGTGGGTGATCCCTCCGCCGAGGTCCCAGGCCACCACGTCGCCCGGAAGGTAGTCGGCCGCCCGGGTGGTGATCGGCAGCTCCTTGCCCGCGCGGCGGAAGAACGTCATGAGATTCGGCACCCGCCGATGGTCGATGTTCGAGTCGGGCCGGTTCAGGCCCCAGCGTTGCGGATAGGCCTTGAATTGGCGGGCCATGTCTTCGTGGACCGTCTTCTGGAGATCGACCCCGGCCTTCCGGAACGCGCGGATCACCACGTCGGCGCAGACTCCCGTCTCCAGCGGAACGTCGCCCCCGGGGTAGGCGAGGCGAACGTAGGATGGGTCGTAGGAAGTGGTCACGCGCGTCTGGGCCTCCGCCGAGTCGACGACGGTCCGGACGGCGGGGGAGAGCGTCGCAACCTGAGCCGATCCGGCGGTGACGGTCAGGGCGAGGACCAGCGGGACGAGAACTTTCCTGGGCATCGGTTCCCCTGAAGGGGCCTCTCCGACCGCCGTGTCTCGGCGGCCGGAGCGCGGCGCGACTCAATGATGGCAGATCGAGTCGGTGCCGCAGGCGGTCTGACCGGCGACGATCGCGTCTATAGTTTTGCCCCATGCTCGATGTCCATGACCTACCCGCCGTGAACGCGGCGCTGAACTCGCTCTCCACCCTGCTCTTGATCACCGGCTGGTTCCTGATTCGGAACCGGAAGATCGCGGCGCATCGCGCCGTCATGATCACCGCGCTCGTCACGTCTTCGCTGTTCCTCACGTCCTACCTCGTCTACCACGCGCAGGTCGGCTCGGTAAAGTTCCAAGGCCAGGGGCCGATCCGCACGGTCTATTTCGCCATTCTGATCAGCCACACGATCCTCGCCGCCGCCGTGCCGTTCCTCGCCGGGATCACCGTCTGGCGGGCCTACAGGCGGCGCTTCGATCGTCATCGCGCGATCGCCCGCTGGACGCTGCCGATCTGGCTGTACGTTTCGGCAACGGGCGTGATCGTCTACCTCATGCTCTACCAGATGAAGGTCTGACCTCCGGCCGACGCGCATGCGCATCTCGGTCGGGCATTTCGAGATCTACGCCCGCGACCCCGAGCGGCTCGCCCGCTTCTTCCGCGAAGCGCTCGGCTGGATGGCGGCTCCGGTGCCTTGGGACGGCCCGCTCTATTGGAAGCTGCGGTCAGACGAGACCGGGCCGCCGCCCTGCCCGATCGGCGGTGGAATTCTCTCCTCTCCGGACGATCCGCCGCCGCTCCTCGTCTTCCACTTGGAAGAAGGCACGCTCGAGGAGGCGCTTTCGCGAGTCGAAGTCGCGGGAGGAGCGGTCGATTCGCGCCCCGAATCCGTCGGCGTCTTTGGCCGATTCGCCCGCTTTCGCGACCCTGACGGGCGGATCTACGGGCTCTGGGAAGGGGCCGGGCGGTCGAGCGGTGGCCCGCCGAGCTCGTTCCAGAGCCAGGCCGGAAACTGATCCCAGGGGAGCGCCAAGTGTCCGCCCGGAAGGGGACGTGGCTCTGGAATCGTGCAGACCAGGAGGCCGGGTCGAGAAGCCGCCGGCGCGATTTGAGTGAAGTGACTCAGCTGCGCGGCGTGGCGAGCCGTGGGGGTCGCGGTGCTCTTGATCTCGATCGGTGCAAGGCCGGTCGGAGTCTGGACGAGCAGGTCGATCTCGAAGCCGTCGTGGCTGCGCCAGTGGTAGAGATCCGCCGGACGCCCCAAGCTGGCGAATACCTTGGCGGCCTCCGAGACGATCAGGCCCTCGAACAAGGCCCCGCCCATAGCGCCCGCGAACGCGGCTTCCGCGCTCGGCTGGCGAGTGAGGAAGCAGGCGATCGCCGAATCGAGAAAGTAGAGCTTCGGAGATCTCGTCAGGCGCTTACCGAAGTTCTCGAAATAGGGCGGCAACAGGCGGACGATGTAGGACGCTTCGAGCGTACCGAGCCAGGTCTTCACCGTTGGGACCGTCACCCCCAAGGTCCGCGACAGATCGGACAGGTTGAGCAGCTGCCCATGGCGCGCCGCGGCGAGGCCGAGCAGGGTTTCGAAGGTCCGGAGGTCTCGGATGTGGTGCAGTTGGCGGACGTCGCGCTCCACATAGGTGGGCAGGTAGGACGACAGCCAGAGATCGCGATGCTCCGGGTAAAGAACCGGCTCCGGGTAGCCGCCACCCCAAATCGCATCGGCGACCGAACGGCGGACGTGATCCGCCGTTTCTTCCAGGCCGAACGGCAGCAGCTCGAGGAGGGCGACCCTTCCGGCGAGCGACTCGCCCACGTTCGCCATGAGCTGAAACTGCTGCGAGCCCGACAGGAGCCAGCGTCCGGTTCGGCGCCGATCGCGGTCGATGCGGATCTTGAGCGGCGGCAGTAGCTCCGGGGCGTACTGGATCTCATCGAGCAGGATGCGCCCCTCTGGGAGCCGGTCGAGGAACCCGGAAGGGTCCTCTTGGGCGAGGCTGCGTTCGGTAGGGTCGTCGAGCGAGACGTAGCGCGATGCGGGGCCCGCCCCCTGGAGGTGTTGGAGAAGGAACGTCGTCTTGCCGGATTGCCGCGGACCGGTGACGAGCACGGCCGGGAAGCCGTCCAGCGCGCGGTTCAGCGCATGGCTGAGCAGGCGGGGGAGAAACACCCCGAAAATTTAAAATTCAATTTTAAATCTGTCAACCCATTTCCCATCAATAGGTTGCAAGTGATTTTCTGGCATTTCGGCGCCTCGGATGCGCCCGGGAGCGGGTCTCAAGCGGCCGTTTCGAGCCATTTCCGGATCTGATCGATCGTCGCGGTCGCTCCGCCGCAGACGACCACCAGCAGGTCGGAGTAGGCCTCGAGCTCCGGCGCTCGCTCGTAGATGGGGGCGAGGCTCGCTCCGCAGGAGGGCTCGACGAGCAGGCGGTGGTCGGTGAGAAGACGTTCGCAGGCGGTGAGCGCGCTCCGGTCGGAGACGACGAGGCTGCGGATGGGGTGCTCGCTCGCCCAGCGGAACGCGCGGTCGGAGACGCGCCGCGCTCCGAGGGAGCCGGCGATGCTGGTGATCGCCGGGATCTCGACCGGGTGCCCGGCCTGGATCGCCGCGTGGTACGAAGCGGCCCCTTCGGTTTCTACCGCGAGGATCGGAACGTCCGTCCAGCCGTTCCGGTGAAGCCCCTCGGCGACGCCGCAGAGCAGTCCGCCGCCGCCCACCGAGAGCAGCACGGCATCCGGCTTGGGTCCCGATTGCGCCGCCTCGTCGATCAGCGTCGCGTGCCCCGGCCAGAGGAGCGGATCGTCGAAGGGGTGAAGGAACGCGTCGTCCGGCAGCACGGCATCCGGCTTGGGTCCCGATTGCGCCGCCTCGTCGATCAGCGTCGCGTGCCCCGGCCAGAGGAGCGGATCGTCGAAGGGGTGAAGGAACGCGTCGTCCGCCCCGACCTTGGAGAGCGCGAGCTCATTGGCCTCCTGCCATGAGGCGCCGTGCACGACGACTTCCGCCCCTTCGGAGCGGAGCAGCTCCTTCGCGCGCTCGGTCGCCGTCTGCGGGACGAACACGACGACCGGGACCGAGAGCACCCGCCCGGCGTAGGCCACCGCGAGCCCCGCGTTGCCGCTGGAGGAGCAGAGGAACCGGCGCGCCCCGCGCGCGTGGTAGGTCTCGCACGCGGCGCCCATCCCGCGCAGCTTGAACGAGCCGGAAGGCTGGAGCGACTCGAGCTTGAGCCGCACCCGGCGCCCGGAGACGAGGCTTAAGGGGCGCGAGTCGACCAGCGGGGTTTCGACATGGAGAGGCATGGGTGGAAGGTCCGGGGGCCGACGGCTCAAGGCCTTTCGTTTGCGCTCGTTCCGATAGGCGTCCGTCCCACCCGCGCCAGCTCCTCCGCCGCGAGCGAGCAGCCGCGGAGCTCCGCGCCGGCCGCGCGGCCCAGGAGGCGAAAGCCTTGGCCCTCCGCGATCCCGAGATCCTGGGTCAGGAGCGAAACAGAGGAGCCGACGTTCGCGAGGTCAAAGATCGCGATCAGGCCGAGCGTCCCTTCGGGTGCTTCAGCGAGGGTTTCCGGATCGAGGATGCGGACGCGGACCCACGGGGGGGCGACGAAGAGATCGGGATCTCCGTCGGCGAGCGCCTCGGTGTAGCACTGGCTGGTGAGCTCGGTCATGCCGTACTCGCGGACGATCCGCTGCCGGGG
>JBGAGQ010000098.1:0-16272 GCA_044226625.1 Thermoanaerobaculia bacterium | reverse complement strand
CGGCCGCTTCCAGAACTCTGTTTTGTAGGTCCGTCTGGCTCATCTGGTGCCTCCCGTTTAGCGATGGTGGTTCCCGAAATTATCCAGCCGGCCTAGCCTCACTCACCCGGGGGCCTCGACCCTCCATAGCATCTATTATCAAACGCGCCTTTTGGCGCTCAGGCGAGTGATACGCGGGCCGGCCAGCCGACCTGGCAGATCCTCTGCTCACGGCTCCACCTTGGCGCATGGTCGTAGGAAGAACGGGCCCCAGCCTCGATGCGCACGGACGTTTCGAACTTGCGCTGTCGACCGCAGGCCCCTATGGCGTTCAGACCTCGGGAAACCCGCAACCCTGAGTTTGAGACCGAAAAGTCGAAGAAATACGGGCCGAAGGCCCGACCGATAATAGCCTGGGGCAACGCCCCAGGGCCAAGGCACGTACCCCGGTTCCAAGGGCTGAAAGCCCGCCCCATCCCTCGCTCTTGCCGTTGGTGCCCTGCCGGCCGGAATCGACCGCCCCACCCCCGATCCGGCCGCCTGCCGCACATCCCAACCCGCCCGCCAAACGCCCGCCCTACCCTCCGGTCGGCCTCCTCCGTCCGCACCTGCTATCATCCCCGGCCCTATGATCGCCGTCTCCGAAATGGGCAAGTCGTTTGGCCCGCAGACTTTGTTTACCGGCGTCTCGATGCAGTTCAACCCGGGCAATCGCTATGGATTGGTCGGGGCGAACGGATCGGGGAAGTCGACGTTTCTCCGTATCCTGACCGGTGAGGACCAGCCGAGCGAGGGGACGCTTTCGCTTCCAAAGCGGCTCCGCCTCGGGGTCTTGCGTCAGGACCATTTCAGCTACGAGCACATGCCGATCCTCGACGTGGCCCTGATGGGCAACAAAGAGGTTTGGGAGGCGATGTCGGAAAAGGAGCGGCTGCTCAGTGCTCCGGAGTCGGAGTTCGACCACGAGCGCTATGCCGAGCTCGAAGAGTTGATCCTCAACTCCGACGGCTACACGCTGGAGGCGCGTGCGGGGGAGATCCTGGAGGGCTTGGGGATTCCGACCGAGGTTCATCGGAACGCTCTCTCCACGCTCTCGGGCGGCTTCAAGCTGCGCGTGCTGCTCGCCCAGGTGCTCGCGTCGTCTCCCGACGCGCTGTTGCTCGACGAGCCGACGAACCACCTGGACATCCTGTCGATTCGATGGCTCGAAAAGTTCCTCACCGAGTTCAAGGGGACGACGGTGGTGATCTCGCACGATCACCGGTTCCTGGACAACGTCTGCAATTACATCGTGGACGTCGACTACGAGACGATGATCCTCTACCCGGGCAACTACCAGGCGTTCACGGAGGCGAAGGTGCAATTACAGCGTGGACGTCGACTACGAGACGATGATCCTCTACCCGGGCAACTACCAGGCGTTCACGGAGGCGAAGGTCGGCAACCGCGAGCGCAAGGAAGCCGAGATCGAGAAGCGGGAAAAGGAGATCGCCAAGCACCAGGACTTCATCGACCGGTTCAAGGCCAAGGCGACCAAGGCGCGCCAGGCGCAGAGCAAGGTCAAGATGATCGAGAAGATCACGATCGAGCGCCTGCCCCAGAGCTCGCGTCGGTATCCGACGTTCAAGTTCAAGCAGGTCCGGCCGAGCGGGCGCGAAGTGCTGGTGATGGAGGGGATCTCGAAGTCGTACGGCACCAAGAAGGTGTTGAACGACGTGACCCTCCGCGTCGAGCGCGGCGAGCGGCTCGCGATCCTCGGCCCGAACGGGATCGGCAAGTCGACGATGCTCAAGATCGCGGTGGGCGAGGTGACCGCCGACGCGGGCACGGTGAACTGGGGGTACGAGACCCACCCGGGCTATTTCTCGCAAGATCACGCCGAGCTCAAGGCCTCCGGCAAGCAGAGCGTCGAGGCGTGGCTCTGGGAGGCGGTTCCCGCCGAGACGATCGGCTTCATCCGCGGCAATCTCGGCATGGTGTTGTTCTCGGGCGACGACGTGAAGAAGGGGGTGGGGAGCCTCTCGGGCGGCGAGTCAGCACGCCTCACGTTCTGCCGCCTTTCGGTCACCCAGCCGAACGTCCTGGTGCTCGACGAGCCGACGAACCACCTCGACCTCGAGGCGATCGACGCGTTGGTCGAAGGGCTCAAGGAGTACGACGGCACGCTGGTCTTCGTCTCCCACGACCGTTGGTTCGTCTCGCGCCTCGCGAACCGGATCCTGGAGATCACCCCGAACGGCATCCGCGATTACAAGGGGACGTACGAGGAATACATCGAGGCGATGGGCGACGACCACCTCGACGCCGAAGCGGTGTTGCGCGCGCGGCGTGCCCAACAGAAGAAGGCGAAGGAGGCCCCGCGCCTCGACGACAAGGAGCGCGAGAAGCGCGAGCGCCAGCTCACCAAGCGGCGCGACGAGCTGACCGCCGCGATCGAGAAAGCCGAGAACCGGGTCCACGAGATCAACGAGCTGTTCTGCGATCCGACCTTCTTCGACAAGACCTCGCGCGACCAGGTGAAAAAGCTCGAGAACGAGCAGCAACAGCTCAACGAGAAGATTGCGGGCCTGATGTCCGACTGGGAGTCGGTCGAATCGGAGCTCACCGACCTCGCCGGCTGATCGTGACGTGCGGGGACGTGCCGAGGCGTAACCGGAACTCCCCGCGGAGGCTTATGGCCCAGCACTCCTTAAGCTAGACTCCCCAGCACTTTGACCGCATCCGACAGCGCCGCCTTGCGGCACGTCGAGCGACCGGGGGCGGCCCACCGGCGCATCCTGCTCCTCGCCTGGGGAGCTTGGGCGAGCGGCTTCTGCTCGCTGATGCTCCTCTCGTTCCTCCTGCCCGCGATCCAGAAGGATCTCGGGATTCCCGACGCGGACGTCGCGGCGCTCACCGGGATCGGCGTCGGGATGACCGGCGTCGGCGGTTTCCTGTTCGGCTGGATCAGCGACCGGTTCGGCCGCCGCGCCTCGCTCGCGCTCGCGATCGGCGCGTTCTCGCTCGGCAATCTGATCTGCGCTCTCGCGGGAAGCGGCGCGCTCCTTTCCTTGGGACGAGCGGTCGCGGGTCTCGGGATCGGCGGCACCTGGGGCGGCGGCCAGGCGATGATCGGCGAAACGGTCCCGGCGGCGTTGCGCGGCCGGTTCGGAGCGATCGCCCAATCGGGCGCGCCGGTCGGCCTCGGGCTCGCGGCGATCCTCGGCTCGTTCCTCTCTCCCGAGATCGGCTGGCGTGTGACGTTCGGCCTGCTCGTGCTTCCCGGGATTTCGCTTCTGTTCTTCCGCCACCTGCCCGAGTCGGATCTCTGGCTCGCCCACCGCGCGCGGGTCGACGCGGGAGGCTCGGAAGAGCTCACCCGGGCGCGCCGGCCGGTGCTCGCTCAGCTCGTCGCGCCGGATCAGCTCTCCACGTTCGTCCGCGCCTTCCTGCTCACCGCGTTCAACATGAGCGCCTATTGGTTCGCGGTGATCTGGCTCCCCCGGTATCTCCAGAAAGAACGAGGTCTCACGATCTTCGGCACCGGCTGGTGGACGCTCACGTTCGTCGCCGGCTCGCTCGTCGGCTACCTCTCGTTCGGCTGGGTCTCAGACCGGATCGGCCGGCGGCCGGCCTTCGCGCTCTATTGCGCGGTGACGGCGCTCGGGCTCGCGCTGGTCACGCTGTTCTGGTCGGGATTCGCCGCGCGGCCGCAGATCGGCCTGGCCTGCCTTTTCGTCGCCGGGCTCGGCACGGGGACCTGGTCCTGCTACGGGCCGTACTTCTCGGAGCTGTTCCCGACCCGCGTGCGCGGCACCGCGATGTCGGTGATCATGAATTCGACGCGCGGCATCCAGTATCTCGCGCCGCTCGCGATCGCCGCCGTCGCGTCGATGGCGCCGGGTGCCGGCATAGGTGGCGGCATCTCCCTCGCCGCGGGCTTCGCGCTGCTCGCCGGGGCGTGGGTCTGGACTCTGCCGGAAACCGCCGGGACGGCGATCGAAAATTGATTCCAACGAAGCCAATTTGAGTTTGACTTGAGGGCAAGGGAGGAGGGCGCTTGAGCGATTTGACGACGATCGACGCCGACGTGCCGAAAACCGAGGGAGGCCTGGGCTTCCGCCGCGCCGTCTCGCGTTGGGAGATCGTCGGCTTTTCGGTGAACGACGTGATCGGCAGCGGCATCTACCTGCTCCCCGCGACGGCGGCGCTCTACCTCGGGGCGATGAGCGTCTGGGCGGTGATCCTCGCCGGGTTCGCGGTGCTGCTCTTGGTGCTCTGCTTCGCCGAGGCCGCCAGCCACTTCGATCGACCCGGGAGCGGCTACGTCTACGCAAAGACCGCGTTCGGCGATCTCGCGGGATTCGAGGTCGGCTGGATGACCTGGCTCGCCCGGCTTTCCTCGGTCGCCGCACTCTCGGCCGGTTTCGCCCAGGTGGTGGGCGCGAAGGAGGGGGAGCCCGGCTGGTACCTGGCGATCGTCCTGTCGCTCCTTGCGCTTACTTTGATCAACATCGTGGGCGTCAAATCGGGCGTGCGGACGTCGGTCTTCTTCGCGCTCGGTAAGACCGTGCCGCTCGTCGCCTTCATCCTGTTCGGCCTGCCGCACGTCTCGATGGCGCTCGCCACCGGCGGCGGCGCGATCGACCGGACGAAGCTCGGCGAGGCGGTCCTTCTTCTCCTTTTCGCCTACGCGGGTTTCGAGAACACGGCGGCGCCCGCGGGCGAGTTCAAGAACCCGAAGCGCGACGTGCCGTTCGCGCTGGTCGCGCAGATCGCGATCGTCACCCTGATCTACTCGGCGGTCCAGTGGGTGGCGCTCGGCACGCTGCCGAATCTCGCCGAGTCCAAGAAGCCGCTCGCTGACGCGGCGCAGGTCTTCCTCGGTACAGGCGGCGTCGTGCTGCTCACGATCGGCGGGGCGCTTTCGATCCTCGGGACCAACAACAATACGGTGCTCGCCGGGCCGCGCTATCTCTGGGCGCTCGCGCGCGACGGCTACGGTCCGTCCTACCTCGCGAAGCTCCACCCCCGGTTCCGCACGCCCGCCGCGGCGATCCTCACGCAGACGCTGATCGCCCTGCCCCTCGCGCTTTCCGGGACGTTCGCGAGCCTCGCGACGCTCTCGGTGATCGCGCGGCTCGGTACCTACGTCGGCACGGCGGCCTCCGTGCCGATCCTCCGGAAGAAGATGCCCGCCAACCCGGGCGCGTTCCGGCTGCCGTTCGGATCGACGATCCCGATCCTCGCCTGCGCGCTCTGCGTCGCCTTCGCGGCGAGCGCCGAGGCGAAGAACCTGATCGCCGGAGCGGTCGCGGCGCTGATCGGTGTGGTCATCTTCAAATTGCGGCGTCCCGTTTCCCAAACCTCGACCTCGGAGGAAGCATGAGCGACCGAGCTCCCCAGAGCTACGCAAACCACGCGAAGTTCGTCCCGCTGTTCCATTTCGTCACCTTCGGCATCTTCGTCGTCAACTTCATCCTCCGCCTCGTACAGCTGTACGAAGTGTTGACCCACAGCGAATTTTGGACGGTCTGGCTCAACGCGCTGATGAACGTCGCCGTGGCGATCGGTCTGCTGCTGCTCTCCTGGTACTCCCGGGTGTTTCCGCTCGCGGTGCAGGATCGTGTGATTCGGCTCGAAGAGCGGATGCGGCTCGAACGGCTGCTGCCCGAGGATCTACGTGGCCGGATCGGCGAGCTGCGCACGGGGCAGCTGGTCGGCCTCCGCTTCGCCAGCGACGGCGAGGTGGCCGATTTGGTCCGCCGTGTGCTCGCGGGGGAGCTTCGGACTAACGATCAGATCAAGCGTGCGATCGTCTCCTGGCGGGAGGATCACCAGCGGGCCTAGCTAGATCGCCGACTCGAACGGCGCCGAAACGGCGCGGCTCGAGATTCCGAAATAGGGCGCAATATGGCGCGGCCCGGCCCGAAGGAGGGGCCGAGCCGCGCCATCGTGTCTTGACCCTTCCGAAGCCAGTCGATAACCTCGCCCATTCCCGCGACGCGGCGCAGGGAGAAAGTGTATCGACCGCGAATCGAAAGGAAGCGATGAGTCAGTCGGACGTTCAATCGGGAGGCGAAATCCGGACGATCGGCACGATCGGGGTCATCGGTGCCGGCACCATGGGGCATGGCATCGCGCAGGTCTCGGCGCAGAGCGGCTATCGAGTCGTCCTGGTCGACGTGGCGCCCGCGGCGCTCCAAAAAGGGCTGGGAGCGGTCGCCAAGGGGTACGAGAGGCTGGTCGCCAAGGCGAAGCTGTCACCCGAAGATCGCGACGCCGCGCTCGGCCGGCTCTCAGGAACCAGCGATCTCGCCGAGCTCGAAACGGTCGACCTCGCGATCGAGGCGGTCGTCGAGCGACTGGACGTCAAGGTCGAGGTGCTGCGCGATCTCGACCGGGTTTGCTCTCCGGGGGCGATCCTCGCCACCAACACGAGCTCGATCTCGATCACCAAGCTCGCCGCCGCGACCGGTCGGCCGGAGCGGGTGATCGGTATGCACTTCATGAACCCGGTTCCCGTGATGCAGCTGATCGAGGTGATCCGCGGCCTCGCGACCGATCAGGCGACCTACGACGCGGTGGCCGACGCGGCGCGCCGCATGGGCAAGACGCCCGTGGAAGTCCACGACGCCCCGGGCTTCGTGTCGAACCGCGTGCTGATGCCGATGATCAACGAGGCGATCTACTGCCTTTACGAAGGCGTCGGCTCGCCCGAGGCGATCGATCAGGTGATGAAGCTCGGGATGAACCATCCGATGGGGCCTCTCGCGCTCGCCGACCTGATCGGGCTCGATGTTTGCTTGGATATTTTGCGGGTGCTGCAAGACGGCTTCGGCGACCCCAAGTACCGTCCCTGCCCGCTGCTGGTGAAAACGGTCGACGCCGGGCGGCTCGGGAGAAAGAGCGGCCGGGGCTTCTACTCGTATGAATGAATCGGACGTCGGGGCGCTTTCCCCCGTCGGCGCGAGAACGAATATGTACTGTCAGGTTTGCGGCGCATTGAACCCCGACGAGCGGGAGTACTGCGTCCGCTGCCATCAGAAGCTTCTCGTCCTCTCGGGCACCGTGTTCGAGGAGGAGGAGGAGTACGAAGAGGGGCCGGACGAGAGCTTCTCGTTCGACGAGCACCTCCTGGAGCGGATCTCGATCCTCGAAGAGGCGGTCAAGCGCACGGCCGAGACCGTGCGTCAGCTGCTCTCCGCGCTCCACAAGCAGGAAAAGAACATCCTGATCAGCCAGACCGGTCTCTCGACCCTGCGCGAGATCCTGGAGCACAAGAAGATCGTCGGCTGGGACGAATGGAGCGAGCTCTGGGAGTCGAAGATGGACTACCAGCTGCTCGCGCTCGAAAAACGGGAGCGCTTCGTCTCGATCAAGGAGCGGATCGCGGCGCTCCACAGCGGCGACAAGCGGAAGGTCTTCCTCCAGCATCTCGACGACGCCGAGTACGCCCTGTTCGCCTTCGACATCGAGCGGGCGGTGGCGGCTCTCGAAGCGGCCTACAAGCTCGACCGCGACAATTACGAGCTGGCCTATTTCCTCGGCGAGACCTGCTTCAACGAGGGGCAGCCGGAGAAGGCGCTCGTCTACTTCGCGCGCGTGCTCGAGGTGAAGCCGGACCATTACGAGGGGCTCGTCTACAGCGGCGTCATCCACTACGAGCAGGGAGGGCACGAGCGCGCCGAGGAGCTGCTCAAGCGGGCGGTGGCGCTCTATCCCGACACCTTCCTGCCGCACTTCAGCCTGGGCGCCGTCCACGCGAGCCTGGGCAACCTCGCGAAGGCGGTCCTGTTCCTGGAGCGTGCGGTCGAGGTCGATCCGGTGCCGCAGGCGCTCTATTTGCTCGGCAGCTGCTTCTACGAGATGGGGCGGCTGGGGCCGGCGATCAAGCGCCTGCAGGAGGCGGTGCGCCACGATCCCGCGTTCGAGGAGGCTTACCACCTGCTCGGCCTCGCCTATCTGGATCGCCATTGGCACCGGAAGGCGCTTGCCGCGTTCCGGCGCGCGCAGCGGCTGAATCCGAAAAAGCTCCAGTACCAGGACATCGTGCGCTACCTCTCGGGCCAGGCGGGCATGCCGCTGCCCGGCGTGCTCGGCGAGGCCGCCGAGTGGTTCGGCAAGGGGGAGGAGCTGCGCGCCCGGGGCTCGGACAAGCAGGCGCTCTCCTGCTATCGCCGCGCGCTCTCGCTCGAGCCGGAGAACCCGACGCTCCTGATGTCCTACGCCATGCTCTGCCTCCACCTCGACCGCAACCAGGAGCTCGAGGCGGCGGCGCGCAAGGTGCTCGAACAGAACCCCGGCGAGATGCTGCGCGCGACCGCCTACGCGGCGTTGATCGAGGCGCTGCGCGGCCAGGGAAAGTTCCGCGAGGGGAACCGGATCGGCACCCGGCTGCTCGAGGAGGGCGTGTCGAGCTTCTCGAAGACGATCGCCTACTACGAGATGGCCTACAACCTCGCCGAGATGGAAGAGGATCTGGACCAGGCGCTCGACTACGCGCATCAGTCGCTCGAGAACGCGCCCGACGAGCTCAAGGCGTTTCCGCTCGCGGCGCTCGGCTGGGTTCACTACAAGCGGAAGGAATTCGACAAGGCGATCGATTTCCTGGCCCGCTCCTCCGAGCTCGGCACCTCGTCGAACACGCTCACCCACCTCGGCATGGCGCTGCTCGCCTCGGGCGACGAGGAAAAAGCGAAGAACGTGCTCGCCCGGGCCCGCAGCCTCGAAAGCCGCCGCGGCGGCCTCGAAGACCGGATGATGGAGTGCATGCGCGATTCGACGCGCATCCTCGAGAGAGTCCGGCGCGGTCAACGCAAGTAGCGTACGAGGCGGCCTGTTTTCTCGGTGCTTCCCGGCGCCTGTCGGTGCCGAGGCGCTCACGCGTCAGCCCCTGGGGTGGTTGAGCGAGGACGGCGCGAAACTGTCTGAGCCCGAAGGGCGAGTTTTGAGCGCCGCCCGCAGCGCAGGCCACCCCAGGGGCCTGCGTGAGCGCCGAATCGAAAGCCCGTGCGGTACGACGAAGGACTTTGAAGTCTCATTGGCAAGGAGTCGGTATGCGCTGGAGCAAGTATTACCTCTTCACCACGCGTGAAGTTCCCAACGACGCCGAGGTCGTGAGCCATCAGTTGATGGTCCGAACCGGCATGATCAAGAAAGTCGCGGCGGGCATCTACACCTACCTGCCGTTCGGTTGGCGGAGCCTGTCCAAGCTGATGACGATCGTCCGCCGCGAGCTCGACGCCTCCGGGTGTATCGAGCTTTCGATGCCGGCGATCCAGCCCGCCGAGCTGTGGGTGGAATCCGGCCGTTGGGAGCGCTACGGCAAGGAGCTGCTGCGGATCAAGGATCGCCACGAGCGCGATTTCGTCTTCGGCCCGACGCACGAAGAGGTGATCACGGATACGGTGCGCCGCGACGTGAAGAGCTACCGGCAGCTGCCGTTCAACCTCTATCAGATCCAGACCAAGTTCCGGGACGAGATTCGTCCCCGCTTCGGCCTGATGCGCGGTCGCGAGTTCATCATGAAGGACGCGTACTCCTTCCACGTCGACGCCGCGAGCCTGGACGTGGCGTACCGCGAGATGCACGAGGCGTACACCCGGATCTTCCGCGCCTGCCATCTCGATTTCGGTGCGGTCGAGGCCGACACCGGAACGATCGGCGGATCGGCTTCACACGAGTTCATGGTGGTCGCGGGAACCGGCGAGAGCGCGGTCGTCCGCTGCCCCTCCTGCGGCTACGCGGCGAACACCGAGAAGGCCGAGACGCGACGCGAGGAGACGGAAGCGGTCGCCGCCGGGCCGTCCGACGCGGCGTTTTCGACCGTTCCGACGCCGGGTCACACCTCGGTCGAAGAGGTCGCGAAGTTCCTCGGCGTCGAGCCGACCCGGGTGGTGAAGACGCTGATCTACGAGACGGAGAAGGGGATCGTCGCGGTTGCGATCCGCGGCGACCGCGAGGTCAACGAGGTCAAGCTCCTGAACCTGCTCGACGTGCAGCACTTGAACCTCGCGAGCGAGGAGAAGGTGCGCCAGGCGACCGGCGCGCCGGTCGGTTTCGCCGGCCCCGTCGGGCTGCCGAAGGACGTCGAGCTGATCGCCGATCCGTCGGTGCGCGGCCTCGCGGGCTTCGTCTGCGGCGCCAACCAGGCCGACGCGCATCACGTGGGCGTCCACTGGGGGCGCGACGCCGAGCCCTCTCGTTGGGCCGACCTGCTGCTCGTTTCGGGCGGTGATTCGTGCCCGCGCTGTGGCACGGCGCTCGAGCTGTTCCGCGGCATCGAGGTGGGCCACATCTTCAAGCTGGGCGACAAGTATTCGAAGGCGCTCGCCTGCAATTACACCGACGAGGCGGGGGCGGAGAAGCCGATGATCATGGGCTGCTACGGCCTGGGCGTCGGCCGAACGGTGGCCGCGGCGATCGAGCAGAATCACGACGCCGACGGCATCATCTGGCCCCGGCCACTCGCGCCGTTCGAGGTGCTGCTCGCCGCGCTCAACCCGAACGACGCCGCGGTGGTCGAGGCGGCCGAGCGCATCTACGCCGACTTGCGGGAGAAAGGTGTCGACGTTCTCTACGACGACCGCGACGAGCGCCCGGGCGTCAAGTTCAAGGACGGCGACCTGATCGGTCTGCCGGTCCGCGTCACGGTGGGCGCCAAGTCGCTCGCCGACGGCAAAGTGGAGGTCTCCCTCCGCCGCGACCGCGAGAAGCTCGCCATCCCGGTCGCCGAAGCGGTGGGCAAGGTGATGGAGCTGCTGGACCGGGCGTAGAATCTTCTATGAGGATGTGCAGAGGCAGTTGGAGGTAGGTTCCGTGACAGCGAAACAGGCGATGATCGATTTGCTCGAAAGGCAGCCAGACGACAGCAGCGCCGATGAGTTGCTGCGCGAGATCGCGTTCGCCCGGATGGTCGACCGCGGAATCTCTGACTCGGAGCAGGGCCGGACAATCGGCCATGACGAGATGGCGGAGATCATCGCTTCATGGGGCAGGTGAGGTGGACGCATGAGGCCGCTCGCTGGCTTGAAGATATTCACGGCTACATCGCGCTGAGCAACCCCTCGGCTGCCCGAAAGACGGTCGAGGGAATCTATCGGTTAGCCTCTACTCTTTCGTCCTTTCCGAAGCGCGGGTATCGCCTCGAGGAAAGGGAGGAGCGTGAGATTCGGGTAGTACTCTACGGCCACTACCGGATTGCCTATCTACTCAGGCCGGCCGGAGACGTCGACATCTTGGGGATTTTCCACGGTGCTCTCGACATGGGGCGATATCTCTCGGACCTCCCCGGCCTCCCGTGACCGAGCCCCTGATCCGCAACGTCTCCGACACCGCCCGGTGGGTCGCGACCTACCGGGCGATGGAGACGGCGCGGCAGGACGCGCTGTTTCGCGATCCTTTCGCCGAGCGTCTGGCGGGGGAGCGCGGCTGGCAGATCGTGCGGCAGATGCCGCGCGGCGAAGACTCGGCGTGGGCGATGGTGGTCCGCACCGTGGTGTTCGACGAGATGATCCTCGGCGCGATCGAGCGAGGGGCCGACGCGGTGCTCAACCTCGCGGCGGGCTTCGACGCCCGCCCCTATCGGCTCGCGCTTCCCCCCGACTTTCCCTGGTTCGAGGCGGATCTGCCGCCGCTCCTCGCCGAGAAGGAAGCGGCGCTCGCCGGCGAGCGGCCGCTCTGCCGCCTCGTTCGTCGCGCGGTCGATCTAGCCGATCGCGAGGCGCGTAAAGCGTTGTTCACCGAGGTCGCCGCGGCGGGGCGGAACGTCTTCGTCCTCTCCGAGGGATTGATCACCTACCTCTCCGCCGAGCAGGCGTCGGGGCTCGCGCGGGATCTCCACGCGGCGGGAAACCTCCGCTCCTGGGCGTTCGACATGGCGTCGCCGCTCCTGCTCAAGCTTGCGAACCGGACTTGGTCGAAGCACATGCAGCAGGCGCCCCTCCGGTTCGCCCCGTCGTCGGGAGAGCGGTACTTCTCGGGCTACGGCTGGCGACCGGCCGAGGTCCGGTATTCGCTCGTCGAAGGAGAGCGCCTGCACCGGATGCCTCCGGTCGGCCGCTTCGCCGCCGCCTCCTGGCGCCTGATGCCGGAGGCCCTCCGTCGCCCATTCCGCAAGATGGGCAAGCTCGTTCGGTTGGAGCGGGTCTGAGGCTCGAAGCCCGAGCGCGATCGGCTCGGTGTAGAGACTCGATCGCCGACAAGGGGCGGGCGGCGCCCGCCCCTTGTCTGTTCAACAGATCTGGCAGGAGACGGTGAGCCCGCAGCCGAGCTGATACGAGCAGGCGGCCGGGATGCAAGCGGTCGGCAGGCAGGTCGCCGGGCAACTAACGGCACAGGTGTAGCAGTGGGTCGGTACCGTAGTCGGGGCGCCTCCCACAATGCCGTCGAGACCGTCCAGTCGGTGCAGCGTCTGGCGATGGAGCGTGAGCTTCTTCCTCATGATCTCTCCTTCCGGAATCGGAGCGGGGCCCTTCCCACCCCAAGGAGGATCGACGTCTCAGCGCGGGAGGGGGTTTAGGCAGGATTTCCCTTGACCGCGGAAACGCCGAGACCTATTCTCGCCGCACCCCATGCTTCCGGACGGTCGAGCCACCCGCCGTTTCCCTCGTCCCCTTTTCTTTCGGAGAGACCGATGAGCGACCTCAATCCCTTTGAGATGATGCAGGCTCGCCTGCGTACCGCCGCCGAGCTGTTCGGGCTGGACGACACCTTGTTCAAGGTGTTCATGGCGCCCAGCCGGACCATGATCGTGAGCCTGCCCGTCCAGATGGACGACAAGCGATGGGAGGTCTTCACCGGCTACCGCGTCCAGCACAGTCTCGCCCGAGGGCCGGCGAAGGGGGGCATCCGGTACGACAAGGGGGTCACCCTCGACGAGGTCAAGGCGCTCGCGGCCTGGATGACCTGGAAATGCGCGGTGGTCGACGTCCCGTTCGGCGGCGGCAAGGGGGGTGTCATTTGCGATCCGTCGAAGATGAGCGCGGGAGAGCTCGAACGGCTCACCCGACGCTATATCGCCGAGATCATGGACGTGATCGGACCGGAGCGGGACGTGCCGGCTCCCGACGTGGGAACCAACGCCCAGACCATGGCCTGGGTGCTCGACACCTACTCGATGCACGTCCGCCGGACCGAGACCGCCGTGGTGACCGGCAAGCCGATCCCGCTCGGCGGAAGCCTGGGGCGCGACGCCGCGACCGGCCGCGGCGTGCAGATCGTCGCGGTCGAGGCGATGAAACGCCTGGGGCGACAGCTCGACGGCGCGAAGGTCGCCGTCCAGGGCTTCGGCAACGTCGGCTCGCACAGCGCTCGCCTGCTGCACAAGGCGGGGGCGCGGGTGATCGCCGTCTCGGACATCGGCGGGGCGATTCGTAACCCGGCGGGGCTGGACCTCCCCGCGCTCCTCCAGCACGTCAAGGAGACCCGGTCGGTCGCGGGATTCGCCGGCGCCGAGGCGCTCGATCCGGCCGAGTTGCTCACCCAGGACGTCGACATCTTGGTTCCGGCGGCGCTCGAAAACCAGATCACGAACGAGAACGCCGCGGCCATCCGTGCCAAGGTGATCGTCGAAGGGGCGAACGGGCCGACCACCCCCGAGGCCGATGCGATCCTGCTCGACAACAAGGTGTTAGTGGTGCCCGACATCCTGGCCAACGCGGGCGGAGTCACCGTCTCCTATTTCGAGTGGGTGCAGAACCGGCAGGGCTTCTACTGGCGCGAAAAGCTGGTCAACGAGCGCCTGACCGACTACATGACCCGCGCGTTCGAGGCGACCTTCGCCACGACCGACAAGTACAAGACGAATCCGCGCATCGGCGCCTACATCCTGGCCCTCGACCGGGTGAGCCAGGTGATGCACCACCGCGGTTTCTACGCCTGATCCGGGGCCGAAGCTTCGGTTTTCTTCGCAGGGGTCACGGCCGCGCGCGACGCGGCCGTGACTTTTTCATTTCTACGGTTTCGCTCGCCGGGGGAGGAGGAGCCGCGGGCTCGGCGCCAGGCGAAAACGTCGCTTCGAGCCGCCGGACGAACTCCTGGACGAGGTGGGATCCCGCCCGATCGCCGCGCTGGACCACGGCGATCTCCCGCATGGCGAAGGCCTCCTCGATCGGCACGAACCGGATGCCTTCGCGCGCCTCGTCGTGGGTCGCCATCTCGGGAACCAGGGCGACCCCGAGGCCCAATCCCACCATCCGGAGCAGCGAGTCGAGCTGGCTCGCCTGGCAGACCACCCTGCAGTTGGTGCGCATCGCGCGGCAGACCTCTCCGACTTGGCGTCCCAGACAGTGCAGCTCGTCGAGCAGGATCGTCGGCGGGCTGACCAGCTCGACGAGCGAGACGCTGTCCCGGGACGCCAGCGGATGGCTGGCAGCGACCGCCAGCCGGAACGGATCGCGTCCGATGACCGAGACGCCGAGCCCTTCGCGCACGATCGGGGTGCTGGTGACTGCGAGATCAAGCTCTCCGGATTCCAAGGCGTCGAGCACGCGCTCGGTCAGATCCTCCCGGACGTGAAGGTCGACAGCCGGAAAAGTCTCGGTGAGCGAACGGATCGCCGCGGGCAAGAGATACGGCGCGATGGTGGGAATGGCGCCGACCACCAAGCGGCCGTGGCCGCTCCGCGCGTCATCCTCCAGCCCTTGGGGGATCTCCTGCACCTGCTCGAGGATCGCCCGGGCACGAGGCAGGAGAGAGCGCCCGGCGTCGGTGAGTTGGATTCGACGTCCGATCCGCTCGAACAGCGGGCAGGAAAGCTCCCGCTCGAGCTTCTGGATCTGCTGGCTGATCGACGGTTGGGCGACGCCGCAGCGGACCGAGGCGCGGCTCATGCTGCCGAGCTCGGCGACCGCGACAAAGTAGCGGAGCTGGTGAATTTCCATAGGCACTACCTATTCATCGGCAAGAAAGAGAGTGTTGAGTCCTATCGATCGATCTTACTCCTCCAGAGCTCTCCACCCATAGCCTCGCTTCGTACTCAAGCTGTGCTACATTATTAGTACACCGGAACGCCGGACATCGGCCGGTGACCTTGGAGGAGCGGAATGCTCAGGATCGATCCGTCGGACCCCCGCCCGATCTGGCGACAGATCGAGGAGTCGGTCCGCCATCTGGTGGCGAACGGGTCGTTGCCCGCCGGCGAGGGCGTTCCCTCGGTGCGCGACCTCGCCCGAGATCTCCAGGTCAATCCGGCGACGGTTTCCAAGGCTTACCAACGTCTGACGGATCAGGGCGTGCTCGTCGTGCGGCGCGGTGAGGGGACGTTCGTCTCGGAGCGACCTCCGGCTTTCCCGCGGCAAGAGCGCGCGCGGCGCCTGGACGAGGCGGCGGTCCGCTTCGCGAGCCAGGCGGTGACACTCGGCGCGTCGTGGCAGGAGACGGTCGAGGCCGTCGAGTCGGCGTGGGACGAGATTTTCGAGAGCCGGGCTCGTGGAGAGGCGGCCGGCCCGGCAGCTGACGAGGCAGGAGGAGAGGCATGAGCCCCGAAATTCCCTTGAGCGCGGAAGACCTCTCCGTTCGCTTCGGCGAGACCGCGGCGCTCGATCACGTGTCCTTGGCGGTCGCTCGCGGAGCGGTGTACGCCTTGATCGGCTTGAACGGCGCCGGCAAATCCACGCTCGTGCGCTGCCTTCTCGGTCAGCGGCGTCCGGACGGGGGCCGGGTCCGGCTGTTCGGCGGCGACGTCTGGAGCGAGCGCGCCCGGCTGCTCGCCGAGGTCGGCGTGGTGCCGGAAGAACCGGACGTGCCCTCAAACCTCTCCGCCGGGGAGGCCGCGCGCTTCTCCGCCCGGATCTTTCCTCGCTTCGACCGCGCCGGTTTCGAAGATCGCCTGCGGCGTTTCGGCGTGCCGCTGGACCGGCCGTTCGGCCGGCTTTCCAAAGGGCAGAAAGGCCAAGTGGCGCTCGCTCTCGCCCTGGCTCCCTCGCCCGCCCTGTTGATTCTCGACGACCCGACGCTGGGCCTCGACCCGCTCGCGAAGCGCTCCGTTTTCGAGGAGTTGATCGGCGAGCTCGCGGAGCGGGGCACGACGGTTTTCCTCACCACGCACGAGCTCTCCGCGGTCGAGGGCATCGCCGACCGGGTCGGCCTGCTCGCCGAGGGAAGGCTTCTGCTCGACGAAGATCTCGAGCCGCTCAAAGAGCGATTCCGCCGCCTGCGGTGGGCCCGGCCGGGCGAGGGAATCGAGGCGGCCCTCGCTGATCTCGCGCCGGTCGCCGTCGAGCGGAAGGCCTGGGGGCTCGAGGCGATCGTCGCGCGCTTCTCAGACGATGGATTTTCGCGGCTGTCTCCATTCGGTGCGGCGGAAGTCGA
>JBGAGQ010000097.1:0-16547 GCA_044226625.1 Thermoanaerobaculia bacterium | reverse complement strand
CACCACGAGCGATTCGATCAGGTTTTTCAGCTCCCGGACGTTGCCCGGCCAGTCGTAGCATTCGAGCGCGTCGAGCGCCTCGGGGCTGATCTCGAACGGCGGGCGCCCGGCGGCCACGGCGAGCGGTTCGAGGAAGGATTGGATGAGCAGACGGATGTCCTCCCTGCGGCCTTCGAGCGGCGGCAGCTCGATCCGGATCACCGCCAATCGGTAAAAGAGATCGGCGCGGAACCGGCCTTCCTTCACCATTTTTTCGAGTCCCTGATGGGTCGCCGCGATGATCCGGACGTCGACCGGGATCTCGCGCGTCGAGCCGACGCGGGTGATCGCCCGCAGCTCGAGCGCGCGCAGGATCTTCGGCTGGAGCGCGAGCGGCAGGTCGCCGATCTCGTCGATGAACAGCGTCCCTGCTTCCGCAGCCTCGAAGAAGCCACGCCGGGTCGCCTGCGCTCCCGTGAACGCCCCTTTTTCGTGGCCGAACAGCTCGCTCTCGACGAGGCTCTCGGAGAGCGCCGCGCAGTTGACCGCTACGAACGGACCAGCTTTGCGCAAGCTGTTCAGGTGGAGCGCGCGTGCCACCAGCTCCTTGCCGGTGCCCGACTCGCCGGTGATCAAGACGGTGGAAGACGAAGGCGCCGCGAGCTTGATCCGATCGAGCACGGCGCGCATCGCGGGGGAGTTGCCGACCAGGTGGTCGAAGCCGTACCGCTCGTTGAGCTGTCGGCGTAGATGGTCGAGCTCCAAGCGGAGCGCATGCTTCTCGTAGGCCTCCTTGATCAATTCGACCAAGAGGGCGGAGTTCACCGGCTTCTCGACGAAATGGCTCGCCCCGGCGCGCATCGCCTCGACCGCGCTCTGCACCTCGCCGTGCGCGGTGATCATCAAACAAGGGCAGCTCGGGGCGCGAGCCTTCACCCGGCGGACCAGCTCGATGCCGTCGATGCCGGGGAGCTTGAAGTCGGTGAGCAGCACCGAGACGTCGCCGTCGTCGAGGAGCGCCTCGGCCGCCTCGGCGTCGGCGACGGCGGTCACCTGGAAGCCCACGTCCCGAAGGTAGCGCGCGAGCGCTTTCTGCCCTGCCTCGTCGTCCTCGACCAGGAGGACGTGGATCGGATGGATCGGAACGCGTGTCGTCATGGCGTTTTGGAATTCCTCCGGTTCTCGGTCGAAGCGGACGGGGGGATCGCGGAGAGGGAGGGAGAGGCGGACGGGCTAGGGGACGCGGACGCGACAGGGGAGAGGCTAGGAGACCGCCGTACGGCGCGAGCGCCCAGGCGTTTCGGCAGCTCGACCGAAAACCGGCTTCCCGGGGCGAGGTCCTCGTGGCGGATCGTCCCCTCCATCGCCGTCACGAGCCGGCGGCAGATCGCGAGACCCAGACCGGTCCCCTCCTTCCGTCCGGTCGCGAACGGTTGGAACAACGTCTTGCGGAGCGCCTCGGGCACACCCGGGCCGTCGTCCTCGACCGCAAGCCAGACGGAGGTCTCGGTCTCTCGGACGCGGAGGACGATCGTCCGGCCCGGGCCGCACGCCTGCGCGGCGTTCTGGAGCAGGTTCACGAGCACCTGCCGGAGGGGACCGGCGGGCAGGTGCGCCTCGACCGGCTCCGACGGTACGTCGAGCGACACCTCGGCCCCCGAGCGGTCGAGCTCGGGCCTTGCCACCGTGAGCGCGGAGCGCGCGAGCGCCGCGACGTCGAGATCCTCGGGCAGGTCGCGAAACTCCCGCGCATAGGAGAGGAACGAGCGGACGATCCGGTCGAGCTCCGAGACCTCCTGGGTGATCTCCTCGGTGATCTCGACCATCTCGGTCGACGAGTCGTCGGTCCGTTGCCGGGCGCGCAGGGCGAGCGAATCCGAGGCGAAATGGATCGCGTTCAAGGGGTTCCGCAGCTCGTGCGCGAGTCCCGCGGCGAGCAGGCCGATCTCGGCCAGATGCTCCGCCTGGGCGCGGCGGCGGATCGCCTCCCCTTGCCGGTTCGCGAGCGCCCGGCTCGCGCCGCCGACGGCGATCAGGATCGAGCCGAGGATGCCCGCGAGGCTCCAGAGCATGCGCGACGTGCCGCGCTCCAATCGCTGGGCGAGCCCGCGTTCCGAGAGTCCGACGACCACCGCACCGCAGCGGGGCGCGGCCCCGGCCGCCGAAACCAATTCGACGAAGACGTCGGCGTCGCTCGGCGCGCCCGGATCGGGGACGCGCGCCCGCTGCGCCCCTTCGTTCAGGAAGTCTTCGGGCACGCCGCCGCGCCATTGGCTTCCGAGCGTGCCCTCGTTCGAGCTCCAGACGATCTCGCCGTTCGCGTTGAGGACGTAAAGGTAGCTGATCTCGGGCGACTCCGAGACCGCCCGGATCGCCTGCCGCTCGAAGCGCTCTTCGGAGGCGACCTCGGCAAGCCGCGAGCAGCCGGTATGGCGAAGCTCCGCGGCGAGCAGTCCCGCGAGGTGCCGCCCGTCGTTGCGCGCGGTACGGATCAACAGCTGCTCGCCGCTCGTCAAGCGCCGCTCTTCGAGCACGATCCCCGCGGCGAGCGCAAGCGTCGCGAGCAGCGCCGCCCCGGCGATCCACCAGATGCGCGCGTCGGAATGCCGGAGCGAAACGTTCGAGGCCCGGTCGGCCATGGCGTTTTTTCGAAGGACCTCCGCGGCGAGCGTACCCTCGCCGAATCCGATGGTAGCAGTGCACCCCGGCCGAACGCACCGCGGCACGATGGCGCGCCAACATGTTCGGTCGCGCGGCCGCCAACGCTCGAAAACGGCCTCGGCGCATGGTTTCCGGGCGAACGACCCACGCTCCCCTCGGAGGCCCGGCCTGGCACGACCCATGCTCTTTCGGTGGTCGCCGGCCGATGACCGGGACGGGCTTCCGAAAGCCCGAGAACGACATAAAGAAAGGGAGATGCCCATGTTGAAAAAGGTTTTCACCTACGCCGCCGCCCTCGCCCTGACCGCCCTGGCGCTGCCCACCTTCGCCGCGACCACCGCTCCCGCGAGCCATCCGCTCGCCACCACCGCGGCCACCACGGCCAAGGCGACGACAGGCAAGGCGATCGGCAAGATCACCTCCGTCAACGCCACGTCCTCGACGCTGGTGGTCGAGACCAAGAAGGGCACCGACACCTTCTCCCTCGCCGGCGCGAAGATCACCTCCCACGGCAAGTCGGCGTCGGTCAGCGACCTCAAGGTCGGAGAAAAGGTCGAGGTCAGCTACACCACCCAGGGCACCTCGATGACCGCGACCGACGTCGCGCTCCTCGGCCACGCGTAGGCCCCACTCCTACGCGCCCAGCGAGATCCTCCGGAAAGCTCGCCTCGATCCGCACCGCTCCGTCCAACCCGACGGGGCGGTGCTTCGCTTTTCGGTGGGTCCCGTTCGGACGACCAGTGATCGGGCCGAGATCACCGGTAATCGAGAGCGGGCCACCGCTGATCGGGATCCGGCCAGAGGTGGTCCGGCCCCGATAGGTGCTGATTCGGACGGCGCCACCAGTGATCCGGACGAGATCGGTAGTGGTCCCGCCCGCGCAAGCAGTGATCTGAACGTGAACACCGGTGGGCCGGAGCAGGCCACTGGTGATCCGGTCCGGTTCACCAGTGATCTGGAGCCGCCAACCGAAGATCTGCCCGGAGCCACCGCTTACGCGCAGCAGAACAGCGGTGGTCATGGACGGGTGAAGCGGCCAACCGGAGAGGAACGCCGGAACCATACACCCGGTGCCCCCGAGAAAACGATAGTTTTTGGCGAGCCTCTTTATTTCCTCCCCGATCGCCCCCTGAGGTCCCGATCTGCCCACGAAAAAGAAAGTTCCCGGAAAACTATCGTTTTCTCGGACCCACCTGATGTAGGGTGCCGCGGCACCCCGAGAGAGCGATGTCGTTCACGTAGGCCAGGTCACGCTGCATAAAGCAGGGCGGCGTCGCGGAGGATCTCGTCGCGCCGAAACGCGTTTCGGCTCTTTTCAACCGCGCGCCGTTCGACGAGATCGACGGGCCGGCGGAAGATCGCCTCCAGCTCGCGCTCCATGTCGTAGATCTCGAACAGGCTCCAGGGCGCGCCGCCGCGAAACCGAACGAGGAGATCGACGTCGCTTGCCGGTCCAAAATCGGCGCGAAGGGCGGAGCCGAACAGCTCCAGCGTCTCGACGTCCCACCGTTGGCAGAAGGCGTTGAGCTCGGAGGTCGAAGCACCCAGGCGAGACAGAGCTTGTGATGGCGCCATGTCCGGATTATAGGCGTTGCCGTCGCCCGACGTTCGGGTCTTCACAGTGTTACGCTTTGCGCTGTTTCCGGAAACGTGCGAGATGAGCGTCGATTCCTTGCCGCCGCTGGAGGATCCCTCCGAGTTCGAGTCGCTCTGCCTCGATCTCTGGCGAGAGATCTGGGGTCCCACAAGCGACGCACAGAAGAATGGCCGATCCGGCCAGCCGCAAGCCGGGGTTGACGTCTACGGGCGCGACGGCGGGAGCTGGGTTGGTATCCAGTGCAAACAGAAGAGCGCGCAGGTCGACTCGAAGCTCACCGTGGATGAGCTGGAGAAAGAAGTCGGAAAGGCCCGCGGCTTTTCTCCCTCGTTGAGTTTTTTCATCGTCGCCACGACCGGCCCGCGTGCTCAAGCTGTCCAGGAGCGGGCACGGCAGATCAGCGACGGTGGGTTCCGAGTTGCAGTCTGGTCATGGGACGAGATCTGGGAAGCGATCAAGGCGCGACCGGAGCTGCTTCGTCGGCTTGGACCGAAGTATTGGCCTTCGATCTGGCGAACTCAAAGTGCGCCGCAGGAAGTAAGTTCGACGACTGTTTCTGCCGGACCGGGTGGAGCCGCGATCGGCGGGAGCGTCTTGGGAAACGTTACGATTTTCAACACCCTTTCCGCCGAGCCCAAGGTCGTCGAAATACAGCGGAAGGCCGCCCCCACCCGCCTGACCCACGTCGTCGAAGAGCTGATCGGCCGAGAGAAAGAATGCGCCGCCTTGGATGTCGCGTGGGCCAATCCAAACGTCCGCGTGGTCACCCTCGTCGCCTGGGGCGGCGTCGGCAAAACGTCGTTAGTCGGCAAGTGGGCGGCGGAGAAAGATCTCGGCGGGTCGGACTATTTCGACTGGTCGTTTTACAGCCAGGGGACGAGGGAGGAGGGCTCGGCTTCCGGCGAGCCGTTCGTGAACGCGGCGCTTCGGTTTTTCGGCGGTGAGGAGGGCGAGAGGATCGCGGCCAGTTCGATGTCCGGCTGGGAGAAGGGCGCGAGGTTGGCGGAGCTCGTGGCGCGACGGAAGGCGCTCTTGGTCCTCGACGGTCTGGAACCGCTCCAATATCCAAGCGCCGGTCCGAAGGCGACGGCCGGACAGGTGAAAGATCCTGGCGTGGCTGCTCTTCTTCGGGGCCTAGCTGGGAACAACCCCGGCCTCTGTGTGGTGACGACGCGAGAAAGTGTCGAGGATCTCGCTCGCTTTCGGACCACGACGGCGCCGGAGTGGAAGCTGGAGCGCCTGAGCACGGCCGCCGGGGTGGATCTTCTCGAAAAGCTGGGGGTTAAGGGGAACAGGAAGGAGAAGGAAGCCGTGGTCGAGAAGGTCCAAGGCCACGCGCTTACCTTGAGCCTTCTCGGCACCTTCCTGCGAGACGGCTTCGAGGGAGACATTCGGAGAGTCGATCTCGTCGATCTCCACGAGGCGGATCAAGAAGAGCAAGGCGGTCACGCGTTCCGGGTAATCGCGGCCTATGAAAGGTGGTTTGTCAACGAGGGAAAAGACGAGGCCTCCCGCGAGCTTGCCGCGCTTCGGCTGCTTGGCCTGTTCGACCGGCCGGCGGACAAGAAGTGTCTGGCCGCGCTGCGGAAGGAGCCGGCCATCCAGGGTCTGACCGGTCCGCTCGTCGGCATGTCCGAGACGAAATGGAACCTCACCGTCTCGCGCCTCGCGGCGCGGGGTCTGGCGTCGAGCGAAGGCGAGACCCTCGACGCCCATCCGCTCGTCCGCGACTACTTCGCCGTGCAGCTCAAAACGAAGAACCCGGAATCCTGGCGCTCCGCGCACGGGCGGCTATTCGAGCACCTGCGGGATTCGACCCCTCACCAGCCCGACACGCTCGAAGGTCTCCAGCCGCTCTACCAGGCCGTCGCCCACGGCTGCCACGCGGGGCGGCAGCAGGAGGCGTGTGACGGGATCTACCTGGATCGCATTTCACGCGGGGCCGAAGCGTTCGTCGTGAAGAAGCTCGGAGCCTTTGGCGCCGACCTAGGGGCCGTGGCCTGCTTTTTCGATCCGCCCTGGGGCCGCGTCTCGCCCGCCCTCTCCGAAGCCGCCCAGGCGTGGCTGCTGAGCGCGGCCGCCTTCCGCCTGCGCGCCCTGGGCCGGCTGACCGAGGCCCTGGAGCCGTTGCGGGCGGGACTCGAGATGGGAATCGCCCAGGAGAACTGGAAATCCGCTGCGATCCGCGCCTCCAACTTGAGCGAGCTGGAGCTGACGCTGGGAGAGGTCGCCCGGTCCGCGGAGGACGCGGCACGCTCCGTGACCTTCGCCGACCGGAGCGGGGATGCCTTCGAGCGGATGGCTGACCGAACGGTCCGCGCCGACGCGCTGCACCAGTTGGGCCGGGTGGGTGAGTCGCGGACGCTCTTCGCCGAGGCGGAGGGGATGCAGGCCGAGTTTCAGCCGGAATACCCGCGGCTCTCCTCGCTCGGAGGCTTCCGGTACTGCGACCTTCTGCTCGGCGCTGCCGAGCGTGCGGCGGGTCGGAAAGGGGGAGCGGAAGCGGCGGGGGCGGAGCACTTCGAGGCGATCCGCGAGGTCGAGGAGCGGGCGGCCTACGCGATTGAGTTTGCGCGGAACAATCATTGGCTTCTCGACATCGCCCTCGACCAACTGACCCTCGGCCGCGCCACGCTCTATCGATCGAGCCTGGAAGGCTCGGACCCAGCCGCCGCGAAAGCCGAGATCGAGTTGGCCCTGGACGGCCTCCGCCGCGCGGGCGCTCTCGAATTCATCGCTGGGGGTCTTCTCACCCGATCCTGGCTGCATTTCGAATTGGGAAACCCCGAAGCCACCCGCGCCGACCTGGCCGAGGCGCAGGAGATCGCCGAGCGCGGCCCGATGCCGTTGTTCCTCGCCGACATCGCGCTCTACCGCGGCCGGATGTTCGGCGACCGCGAGGCCCTGGCGGAGGCCCGCCGGTTGATCGAGAAGCACGGCTACGGGAGGCGGTTGGGGGAGCTGGAGGACGCCGAGGCAGCGTTGGCGTCGTGAGCTTTTTCTCCGGGACCGCCGAGCACCAGCTCGGCAACGAACGCCTAGCCGGTCGAGCCGTAACGCCGTAGGCCAGACCGTCCAAGCCCACGTCCCTGGGAGCGCCGGCGTCCCCGCCGGCCTTCGAAGCGTCGGGCGTTCGCTCCTCGTCGATGCCGGCGAGGCCGCCGGCGGTCCCAGGATCCGCTTCTTCGGCGCTCTTACCTTGACGGGCCAATTCCCTGGTCGGAAAACGGTCGAGGGGCTCAGGCCGGACCCGGCCGGCCCTTGTCGGCGATAGAATGCCCCCGACCCACGATCCGCCGGACCCCTTCCACGAGGAACCGATGAAGCCAGCCGACACCTTTCGCCTCTCACCCGGCAAGAGGGTGCTGTATCTGACCAAAGACCCCGACTTGATCCGCCGTCAGCTTGCGGGCGAGCTGGATCTGAAGATGGCCGACCTTTCGGTCGGCGACCTGCTCGACGACATCAATACGGATGCGATGACCCCCGCCTGGGTCTGCTTTTCCCATCGGCCGGAGGACCTCGCGCGCGACGCGTATGCCGGGCTGATCGTCGACGGCAAGCGGCTGTTCGAGAAGGACGCGCTGATCCAGGGGAATTTCGAGGTCATCGTCTCGGGCTACCGGAAAGGCGTCGGCAGCTCGCGCGAGACCGCTGTCCAGGCGGAGAAGTGGAGCGGCATCCGGCTCGCGATCGCCGCGTCGTTCGCTCCGATCCACGCCGGCAACAACGTGAACCAGGGCGTGTTGATGGGCGACCACGCGATGCTCCTGCGGCTGGAGGCGGGGGAGGGGATTCCGCTCGACGAGTTCTGCCAGGGGCACGACCCGATCACCCAGCTGGTGATCCGCCACGGCGGGCTGTTCCCGTTCTCGAAGGCGCTCGCGGCCGGCGAGGTCGAGCTGCCGAAACCCGACACCGGGCCGCGCCCGATGACCATGGCCGAGAAGATCCTCGCCCATAAGGTGCTAGGAGAAGGCGAGAAGTTCGTGAAGCCCGGCGACGCGGTGATCGTCCGCGTCGACGGCGGCTACAGCCACGAGTTCACGACCGCCCAGGTCCATTACTTCCTGGAGCAGGAGTACGGCGCCGACTACAAGGTGCAGAACCCGGAGCGCTTCGCCGTCTTCGAAGATCACCTGATCTACGCCGACGAGGTGCCGAAGATGCGCGCCTTCGCGGGGAAGATCGAGACGCTGCGCGAGCTGCAGCGCGAGTTCCAGCGGCATACCGGCGTGCGCGATTTCTCGGCGCGCGACGGGGTCTCGCCGGGCATCTGCCACGAGGTAGCGCGCGAGGCGCTGATCGAGCCGGGGGACTTCATTCAGGCGACCGACAGCCACACCTGCATGGGGGGCGTCAACAACGCGCTCGCCTGGGGCGTGGGGGCGACCGAGTACGCGGGGCTCGTCCACGCGGGCTTCACCCAGGTCGAGGTGCCGGAGTCGATCCGCTTCGAGCTCACCGGCCGGCTCGCGCCCGGCGTCACCGCGAAGGATGTGATGCTCTACATCCTGCTCCATTACGCGAAGCCCGAGGCGACGCTCAACCGCGTGATGGAGTTCACCGGCCCGGGCGTCGCGTCGCTCTCGATGGACGAGCGGGCGACGCTCACCAACATGGCCACCGAGTGCGCGGCGCGCACCGCGATCGTGATCGCCGACGAGGAGACGGTCCGCTGGATCGCCGAATGGCGGCCCGGGACCGACGTCGAGCGGCTGCGCCAGCAGGCCGTGGCGCCCGATCCGGGGGCCGAGTACGCGGGGGGCGTCCATACGATCGACCTCTCCTCGATCCGGCCGATGGTGGCCCATCCGGGCGATCCCGACCGCGGCATCCCGTCCGATCCCACGAACGGCGAGCTGGTCGAGGCGCTCGGCTCCGTGCCGATCGAGATCGCGTATGGCGGCAGCTGCACGGCGGGGAAGATCGACGACCTGGTCTTCTACCATCAGGTGGTCAAGGAAGCGGTCGACGCCGGCCGCAAGGTCGCGCCGGGCGTCAGGTTCCTGATCCAGTGCGGCTCGATCGCGGTCGAGCGCTTCGTCCACGAGCAGGGGCTCGACCGGGCGTTCGAGCAGGCGGGGGTGACGCTGATCCGGCCCGGCTGCGGCGCGTGCATCGGCTGCGGCCCGGGCGTTTCGGAGACCGCCGACCAGGTGACGATTTCGGCGATCAACCGCAACTACAAGGGGCGCTCCGGCCCGGGCAAGCTCTGGCTCGCCTCGCCGCTCACCGTGGCGGCCTCGGCGTTTACCGGCAAGATCACCGCCTATACCCCGGGCATGTTTCGCGAAACGGCGGGCGCCGCTTGATCCCTCGCCAGCGAACCGGCGCGGTCGTCTGCCCGAGCTGCGGCCGGCTGGTCGACGTGGGCGAGCCCAAGTGCCCTTACTGCGGTAGGGCGCGGCCGGGGCTGTTCGGTTTCGTCGGCGTGCTCCAACGGCTGGGGGACGACCTCGGGTTTTCGATGCTCCTGGTCGGCTCGTGCGTCGCGATCTACGCGCTGATGCTCTGGTACGACCCGAGCGGTATCCAAGGGAGCGGTGGCCTGCTAGGTTTCCTCTCGCCGAGCTCCAAGGCGATGGTGGTGTTCGGCGCGAGCGGCTCGTTCCCGGTGACGGTGTTCGGCCGATGGTGGACGCCGCTCTCGGCCGGGCTGCTCCATGCCGGCCTCCTGCACCTCTTCTTCAACATGATGTCGCTGCGCAATCTGGCGCCCGGCGTCGCGCACCTGTACGGGCCGGGGCGGATGGTGCTGCTTTTCTCGGTCTCGTCGGTCACGGGTTTTCTCGCCAGCACGGGTGCGGGGTACGTCCGCTCGATGATGACGGGGCAGCCGGGAGGGCTCACGCTCGGCGCCTCGGCTGGGATCTGCGGCCTGCTCGCGGCGTTGATCTACTACGGCCGCCGGACCGGCAACCGTTACATCAAGAGCCAAACCTGGGGCTGGCTGCTGCCGTTGATCGCCTTCGGCTTCCTGGTGCCGAACGTCGACAACTGGGCCCACTTCGGCGGTTTCGCCGGCGGGTGGCTGCTCGCGCTGTGGCTCGATCCGCTGCGCGAAGAGCGCGCCGATCACGTGCTCTGGGGCGTCGTGAGCCTGCTCGCGAGCTTCGTCGCGGTCGCCGCCTCGGTGGCGACGGTCTATCTCTAGTCCGGCCTCTAGTCCGGCCTCGCGACATCCCGCCGGTACGGGTCGTCCACGCCCGTCCCCTCCCGTTCTGTCCCGTGGTACGCCCCGGTGAGGGTGTTAGAATAAATCGTTCCGTCCAAACCTAGCGGTCCCTCGGGCCGCCCGCCGGGCATGGCGCCGAGAGTCCGTCCGTTCCTTCTAGGAGATTGCCATGCCGGCCTCTTCTCGCGCTTCCCGGATTCCTGTCGCGCTCGCCGCTGCCCTTGCGTTTCTCTCGCTCGCCGCCCTGCCCGCGGGCGCCCAGGCCACCCGGACCTGGGTCTCCGGCGTCGGCGACGACGCCAACCCGTGCAGCCGCACGGCCCCCTGTAAGACCTTCGCCGGAGCGATCAGCAAGACGGCGACGGGGGGCGAGATCAACGTCCTCGATCCGGCCGGCTTCGGTTCGGTGACGATCACGAAATCGATCACGATCAGCTCCGAAGGGTTCGAGGCGGGCGTTCTCGTCTCCGGCACCCACGGGATCGTCATCAATGCCGGGTCGGGCGAGGTGACGCTGCGCGGCCTCGATTTCGAAGGGCTCGGCACGGGCTTGAACGGCATCCACTTCATCAGCGGCGGATCGCTCACGGTCGACAAGTGCACCTTCCGGAACTTCAACCAGAGGGCGATCGACTTCTCGCCCCCGACCAAGGCCCGGCTCACGGTCGTCGACACGAGGATCCAGAACCAGAACAACTCGGTCAACGGGGGGGCGATCTGGGTCCACCCGACGGGAGGTCTCGCCTCCGTGACCCTCAACCGGGTCCAGATGGATCGCAACCTCTTCGGCCTGCGCATCGAGGAGTCCTCGCGCGCCGTGGTTACCGACAGCATCGCGACGAACAGCACGGCGGAAGGCTTCGGCGCAATCGGTACCTCCGGGAATCCGACGCTCTCGCTCACCGGTGTGGTGTCGTCCTTCAACGGCACGGGCGTGCGGTCCGAAGGGCTCGCGACGGTGCGGATCACGGACTCGACGTTCACGGGGAATACCAGCGGTCTGGTGGCGGCGAGCGGCGGGGCTCTGATTTCCTACGGCGGCAATCAGAACGACGGATCCGGAGCGCCGACCATGACGCTCACCAAGCAGTGAGACGGCCCGTTTCGAGCTTCTGCGGTCCCAGGTGAAACGAAAACGCGCGTCGCGGAGCCTAGGGTGCTGGTAAGCTCATCGTTTCGAGCTTCACCAGCCAAGCGACAATCGCGCGGGTTACCGCGCGTTTTCGAAAGGAGATTGCGATGTACCGATCCTTCCGCCATATCCTCGCGCTTTCCGCTCTGCTCCTCGTCCCCTCGCTCGCCTACGGACAGGCGACGCGAACCTGGGTCTCCGGCGTCGGCGACGACGCCAATCCGTGCAGCCGTACCGCCCCGTGTAAGACCTTCGCCGGCGCGATTTCGAAGACCGCCGCCAAGGGCGAGATCAACGTCCTCGATCCGGGCGGCTTCGGCGGTGTGACGATCACCAAGTCGATCTCGATCGTCTCCGACCACATCGAGGCCGGTGTGCTCGTTTCGGGCACCAACGCGATCATCGTCAACGCCGCGGCGACCGATACCGTCGTCCTGCGCGGCCTTGACATCGAGGGCCTCGGCACGGGCCTGAACGGCGTCCGATTCCTCGCCGGTGGCGCGCTGCGCGTCGAGCGGTGCTCGTTCAAGGGCTTCACCCAGCGCGGCATCGATTTCGAGCCGAGCGGCGCCTCCCAGCTCTACGTTGCGAATTCGGTGTTCATCGAGAACGCGGCCGGCGCGATCTTCGTCAAGCCGAGCGGCGCGGGATCGGCCAACGGCACGATCGACCACGTGAACATGGAGCGCAACCTCTTCGGCGTGCACGTCGAGGGCCTGGTCAACATGTCGATCCGTGACAGCTATGCCGCGGCGAACTCGACCCAGGGCTTCGAGGCGCTCAACACCAACGGCGCGGCGGGTCTGTTCGTCTCGGGCTCGAGCTCGGTGTCCAACGGGTTGGGCGGCATCCGGGCGGACGGGGTCAACACGATCGTGCGGGTCGCCGACACGACGGTCTACGCCAACGGCACCGGTCTCGTGACCGCCAACTCCGGGCAGATCATCTCGCACGGCGACATCCGCAACGGCGGCAACGCCACCAACGGCGCCCCGACGTCGACCGTCGCGCCGCAATAGGCTTTCCCTAGAACAGGTTGACCGGCTCTCGAGGCCGGCGGAGCCCGCTCGAACCGGGCGCCGCCGGCCTTTTTCTCGTCGGGATCGAGCAAACGCCGTTTGGCTCCGGGCCTAGGGTTCGGTAACCTACGGCCGTCGGTACCGCGCTCTTCCGCCCCAGGCCCTCGTTTTCAAGGAGACCGAATGACCTCCACGCCCGTCCTCGCCCTCTCTCCTCCGGACGTCGCACGGGAAGGGGTCAGCTCGATGGCCTTCCACCTCGTCGGCTCGGAGATCTTGCGAATCGCCGGCGAGGTCCGGGCCTTGCGCGAGAGCGGCGCGCCGATCTGCGATCTGACGGTGGGCGACTTCTCGCCGCAGCAGTTCCGGATCCCGAAAGCGCTCGAAGACGCGGTCTGTCGGGCCTACGCGGCGGGGGAGACCAACTATCCCCCCTCCGACGGCGTCCCGGCGCTCCGTCGCGCGGTGGCGACTTTTTACGAGCGTCGGCTCGGCCTTCCGTATCCGATCGAGGGGATCGGGATCGCCTCGGGGGCGCGGCCGGTTCTCTGGTCGAGCTATCAGGCGGTGGTGGAGCCGGGGGACAAGGTGATCTACCCGATCCCTTCGTGGAACAACAACCACTATTGCCACCTCACCGGCGCCCAAGGGGTGGCGGTCGCGACGACGCCCGAGGCGGGGTTTCTGCCGACCGCGGCCGACCTCGCGCCGCATCTCCAGGGCGCCCGGATGTTGGTCCTGAACAGCCCGTTGAACCCCGCGGGCACCGGATTCCACCGCGACGCCCTCGCTGAGATCACCGAGCTCGTCGTCGCGGAGAACCGCCGGCGGAAGGGAGCGGAGCGGCCGCTGTTCATCCTGTTCGACCAGATCTATTGGCTGCTCGCCGCGGCCTCGGCGCCGCATTTCACGCCGGTCGAGCTGGTGCCCGAGGCGGCGCCGTACACCATCTTCGTCGACGGCATCAGCAAGGCGTTCGCGGCGACCGGTTTGCGCGTGGGTTGGGCGGTGGGGCCGCCCTATCTGTTGTCCCGGATGCGCGACCTGATCGGCCACGTCGGAGCCTGGGCGCCCCGGCCCGAGCAGATCGCGACCGCCGAGGTGTTCGCCGATCCCCTGGCGGTCGACGACCTCGTCGAGCCGATCCGTTCGGGAGCGCTCGAGCGGCTGCAGGCGCTCTATGACGGACTCTCGGCGCTCGGGCGCGCCGGGCGGCCGGTCGCGGCGCTGCCGCCCGCGGGAGCGATCTACCTGTCGGCGAAGTTCGACCTGCTCGAGCGTTTCGGCTCGGACGGTGAGATCCGGCGGTTCCTGCTCGAGAAGGCGGGCGTCGCGGTGGTGCCGTTCCGGGCTTTCGGCTATCCGTACGACTCCGGCTGGTTCCGCCTCTCGGTAGGCGCGGTGTCCCGAGCGGCGATCGAAGAGGCATTACCGCGACTCGAGGCGGCGTTTGCGCAGCTTGGATGAAATCGGCGCCTCTTTGGAGAGGGGCGAGAGGGGCGAGAGGGGCGAGAGGACCCTGGGTCGAGGATTCGCGAGCGGCGAAGAGGCGATCCGGCGTTCGCTCGCGCTCCTTCGCTCGACCCTGGAGTCGACGGCGGACGGACTGCTCGTGGTCGATCGGGAGGGGCGGATCGTCGCCCACAACCGCCGCTTCGGTCAGATGTGGGGTGTGGACGAGGAGATCCTGGAGGCGGGTGACGACGCCGCGGCGATCGCCGCGGTGGTCAATCAGCTCGTCGATCCGGACGACTTCGTCACCCGGGTCCGCGCGCTGTACGCCCAGCCGTACGGCGAGTCGTTCGACGTCCTGCGATTCAAAGACGGGCGCGTCTTCGAGCGCTTCTCGATTCCGCTGATCGAGGCGGGCGAGCCGGTCGGCCGGGTCTGGAGCTTTCGCGATGCGACCGAGCGGGTGCGGGCGCAGGCGGCGCTCGCGGCCTCGGAAGAACGCTACCGCAGCCTGTTCGAGCGCCACATCGGCGGCCTGTTCCGCAACAGCGTCGAGGGGAAGATCCTCGACTGCAACGACGCCTTCGCACGCATCCTCGGCTACTCCTCGCGCTGGGACCTGATCGGCCGCGACGCGGTCGAGCTCTATTTCGACGTCGCCGAGCGGGAGCGGGCGATCGCCGAGCTGCGCGAGTTCGCGAGCCTCTCCGACCGCGAGCTGTGCATGCGGCGCCGCGACGGCAGCGCCGTCTGGGTTTCGGCGACCGAGAGCCTCCAGCCGGGCGTGGGCGGCGAGCCCGATTTTCTCGAAGGCTCGATCGTCGACATCACCGCGCGGAAAGAGGCGGAGCGCCAGATCTACCACCTCGCCTACCACGATTCTTTGACCGGTCTGCCGAATCGCGCGCTGCTGCTCGAACGGCTGAACGAAGCGCTGGTCGAGGCGGCCGAGCTCGACGGCGACGTCGCGGTGCTGTTCCTCGACCTCGACCAGTTCAAGCGCGTCAACGACACGCTGGGGCACAGCGCGGGCGACCGCATGCTGCAGCAGATCGCCTCGCGGCTGTTGCGCGTCGCGGGCCGCGACGAGACGGTCGCCCGGGTGGGAGGGGACGAGTTCATCCTGCTCGTGCCGCGGATGGACGACCCGCGTCGCGCCGAGGAGCTCGCGCGCCGGATCTTGAAGGTGGTCGAAGAGCCGATGGAGATCAACGGCCGGCGGCTGTTCGTGACCACCAGCATCGGCCTGAGCCTGTTTCCGACCGACGGCGCGGACGCCGAAGCGCTGCTCACCGGCGCCGACGTCGCCATGTACCGCGCCAAAGATCGCGGCCGGAACGGTTACCAGCTCTGCTCGCCCGACCTGTCTGCGCAGGTGTTCGCGCAGATGACGCTCGAAAGCGAGCTGCGCCTCGGCCTCGAGCAGAGCGAGTTCGACCTCTTCTATCAGCCGCAGATCGAGATCGCGACCGGGCGCACGGTGGGTTTCGAGGCGTTGATGCGCTGGCGCCACCCGACCCGCGGTCTGGTGCCTCCGGCCGAGTTCATCGCCGCGGCGGAGAGCTCGTTCCTGATCGGCGCGCTCGGCCGTTGGGCGCTCGCCGCCGGCTGTCGAGAGGCGAGCGCCTGGCCCGCGTCGGCGCGCCTCGCGGTGAACCTATCGCCTCATCAGCTGGTGCGCGGCGACCTGCTCGCGACAGTCCAATCGATCCTCGCCGAGACCGGATTTCCGGCGAATCGGCTCGATCTCGAGATCACCGAGAGCGCCGCGGTGGCCGAGGTCGAGCGGACGGCGCATCTGCTCGCGGCGATCCGCGAGACCGGCGTGCGCGTCGCGCTCGACGACTTCGGCGCGGGGCACGCGTCGTTTTCCTATCTGCAGCGGCTGCCGCTCGACGTCCTGAAGATCGACCGCGAGTTCGTCCGCGGCATCGACCAAGGGCGCCAGGGGCGGGCGATCGTCACCGCGATCATCGAGCTCGCCCGCGGGCTAGGGCTCCAGACCATCGCGGAAGGTGTCGAGACCCCGGCGCAGCTCGAGTTCCTGCGCGAGCGCGGGTGCGACCTCTATCAGGGATACCTCGCCGCGGCGGCGATGCCGAGCCTGGCCGCGCGGCGGTGGATCTCCGGCCGGGGGTGAGGACGAGGGCCGAAGGTCCGGCCCATCCCTACCGCCCGAGCGCTCCGCGCAGCCCTCCTCCGATCAAGCTCGCGAGGTCGCCGAGGATGCGCGGGAGGGCGAGGCCTCCGGGGGCCGCGAGATAGCGTGGCTCCCAGACCGGATCGAATTTCTCCTTGTATTGGCGAAGCCCCTGGAAGTTGTAGAACGCCTCGCCGTGGCGGTAGACGGTCGAGCCGAGCCGGCTCCAGAGCGGTGCCAGGGCTCTTCCGGGAAGCCCCGAGAGCGGCGCCATCCCGAGGTTGAACCAGGCGTATCCGGCGCTCTTCGCCCAGAGCAGCCGCTCGAGAAACAGGTAGTCCATCACCCCCGCCGGAGCGTCGCGGCGGTAGCGCATCAGATCGAGCGAC
>JBGAGQ010000096.1:0-16953 GCA_044226625.1 Thermoanaerobaculia bacterium | reverse complement strand
ATCGGCGGGACCGTGGTGGCGCTCGCGAGCGCCACGAACGGGAGGATCTTGAAAGCGCGCGGCGCCCCGGTTCCGCCCCCTTACCAGCGGCTGATCGCGAGCTACTGCATCTTGAAGAACGTGGCGCTGCTCCACGCCGATCCCGCGTACGAGGTGTGCGAACGACACCTCGGCCTGAAGGTGCCGGACCCCGGGCTCGGATACTGAGGTAGGAGCTTCGAGGCCGGCGCGCCACAGGAACTGCTAAAGTCGGCGGATCCCTTAGGAGCGCGCTCCATGATCGGAACCGATCCGGCCTCTGGTCCGGCCGCGCCTCGATCCAACTTGCCCGACCTCATCCTGCGCGTCCGTTACGAGGCGAGCGAGACGAGGCATCAGCTCTTCTACACGTTGGTTTTTCGTGAAGAGCAACCCGGAGGTAATTTCGAGGAGTTCGGACCGATCGCGCTGGACCGGCAGCCGGCGGCCTATTTCCAGTCCCTGTTCGAAGACCTTCGCGCTCTGCCGCGCGACGCCGCGCCGGAGGACGTCGAACGTCGGTTGGCGGGGAAGGGAGCGCGGCTGTTCGAAAAGCTCTTCCCCGAGCCCTTGCAAAGGCGATTCGAGCGGCTGCGCGACACCGTGCAGACCCTCCAAGTCCTCTCCGACGAGCCGTGGATCCCGTGGGAGCTATTGAAGTTTCGCGACCAGGAGAGCCGGCCGGGGAAGTTCTTCGGCGAGGAGTTCGCACTCGCCCGTTGGCTCCGCGGCGTGCCGGACGCCACGCGTCTCCCCCTGCGACGGATCGCCCTGGTCTCGCCGCGCGACTCGAACCTCTCCCACACCGAGGCGGAGCGCGAGCTCCTACTCGCGCAACGGAGCGACGGCCGTCTCGTCGAAGAGATCGGCGCCCGCCCCGCGGCGGTGGTGGAATCTCTGGGCCAGGGCGTCCATGACGGCTGGCATTTCGCCAGCCACGCCGCGACTCCGGCGAACGAGCCGCAGCGCGCCTGGATCCAGCTCGAAGGCGGGACGGAGCTGCGGCCGGACGATCTTTACGACCGCGCGAACCTCCGGTCCCGGCGGCCGTTGATCTTCCTGAACGCTTGCCAGACCGCGCGCTCGGGGTTTTCCCTTACCGGCCTCGGTGGCTGGGCGCACGACTTCTTCCACGTCGGAGCGGGCGCGTTCCTAGGCACCTCGTGGGCGGTCCGCGACGAGGCCGCGCTCTGTTTCTCGCGGGCGTTCTACGGCGCCCTGTTCGCGGGCACCGCGGTGGCCGAAGCGGCGCGGGCCGCGCGGATCGAGGTGCGAGATCGCTTTCCGGGCGACGCCTCGTGGCTTGCCTACGCGCTGTTCGCCAATCCCCTCGCGACCTGCCCGACGGAGGCCGAAACCGAGCGGTGGATGCCCTCGATCCGAGAGGTGTCGCCGCAGATCCGGCAGAAGATCCGCGGCTTCGGCCGACTTCTCGTCGACGAGGCGGACACCTTCGTCGGCCGGGAATGGATCTTTTCCGAGATCGACCGCTTCCTCGCCGAGACTCCGCGCGGCGTCTTCCTGCTCGAAGGAGAGCCCGGTATCGGCAAGTCCTCCTTGATGGCCGAGCTGGTGCGGCGCCACGGCTGGGTCCACCACTTCAACATCCGCGCCGAAGGCCTTCAGAGCGCGGCGGATTTCCTCGCCAACGTCTCTGCCCAATTGATCGCCGCCTACCGGTTGGACTACTCCTCGCTGCCTCCCGAGGCGACCACGAACGGCCGTTTCCTCGCCGATCTTTTCGACCAGATCTCCGCTCGCCTGGACCCCCAGGAGAAGGTGACCGTCGTGGTCGATGCCCTCGACGAGGCGATCCGAGACCCGTCGGCCCCCGACGCGAACCTCCTCTTCCTTCCCCGCCGACTGCCGCCCGGCGTCCACATGGTCCTCAGCTCGCGACCCGGCGGGGCGCCGCTGCTGCTGGATTTCGAGCCCCGGACCTTCGAGATCCGGCAGGACGACCGCGCCAACCTCGACGACGTCCGCGAGCTGGTCCGCCGCCGTTTGAGCCCGGGTCTCCTCGCCTGGGCCGGGGAGCAGGGCCTCCAGGCGGAGGGATTCGTCGAAGCGATGGTCGAGCGCAGCCAGGGCAACTTCATGTACCTACGTCACGTGCTGCCGGAAATCGAGGCCGGGACCTATCAGGACCTTCGCTTCGAGCAGCTGCCGAGGGGGCTCGCGCGCTACTACGAGGACCACTGGCGGCGCATCCGGTCGCGCGACGAGCAGGCTTGGTTCGACTGGAAGCTGCCGGTGCTCGAAGCGCTCACGGTGGTGGAAAAGCCGATTTCCCTCGGGCTGATCGCCCGCTTCGCCGGGGTGGATGACACCCGGCGGGTTCAGTCCGTACTCGACCAATGGCGGGAGTTCCTCTACGCGGCCGAAACGGAAGATCCGGAGTCGGGAGAGCGGCAGAAGCAGTATCGCCTCTACCACGCGAGCTTCCAGGAGTTCATCGCAGCCAAGGACGAGGTAAAAGAGGAACGGGTGCGGCTCAAGGAGCGGAACGGCCGGATCGCCGACCTTCTCTGGGAGGACCTATTCGGACCTGAGGAAGGCGCGGGGGCCTAGCTCGATCACCGGACAACGTCGCTCGGCACCGTGGCCGACGGACCGGCTCAACGGCGCCAGCGGAGGAAATGCAGCTCGTCCTTCTCGCCGGAAACCACGATCGTCCGGCCATCCGGAGCGACGGCGCAGCGGCGGAAACCCGAATCGCCGGTAAAGGTGGCGAGGCATTTCCGGGTGGCGACTTCCCAGACGCGGAGGATTCCCTCCAGGGCCACCGCCACGACCTGGCGCCCGCCGGGAAGGAACGCGATGGAATTCACGCCGCCGCCATGCCCCGGGAAGTAGGTCGGATGCCTGCCCCGTAGGCTCCAGACCTTGAGGCTCCCGCTCTGCCCGCCGGTCGCCGCGCGGCGGCCGTCGGCCGAAACCGCCACGGCGATTACGGCGTCGTGGCGGCCCCCGATGCGTCGCAACCGCCGGCCTTCTCTCCAGTCGAGGACCCAGGGAGATTGGTCGTCTTCGTCGTTACAGCAGACGATCGCTTGCGTCGTACCCGGGATGAGAGCGAGGGTGATCAGGTAGGACGGCTCGAATCGATGCTCGGAGATCAGGCGCTCCTCCGCGAGGTCCCAGGCGAGAACGTCTCCCCAGACCGCGCCGGCCACCAGGTGCCGGCCATCGTCGGTGAGCTCGAGCGCCGCCACTCCATTGCCCGGTTCGAGCGGCCGAGGCGCCGGCAACCTCTCCCCCGTTCGGAGATCGAAACGGTGAATGCCGCCTTGGCGGTCGCCGACGAAGACCTGCCGACCGTCCGGCGACAGCGCCAGCGCGCCGAGCGAGACCGACGAAGCGGCGAAGCGCAGCTCCTCGTGCCGGGTTGAGAGATCCCAAACCGCGATCGAGCCGTCAGGCGACCCCGCCACCGCCAGGCGACCGTCCGAGGTGACCGCAAGCGATTGAGATCCCGGACCGGGATCGGCGACGACCTCGCGCGTCAGCTCCCATTCGCGCAATCCCGATTCGTCGTTGACCCAGCGCTCGCCGCTCGGCAGAAAAGCGATCCGGCCGCCGACGCGGCCGCGCGCCACGACTCGGCTCTCGTCCCCCGGCGGTAGATCGCAGAGCCGCATCTCGGAGCTCGAGGAGATCGCGAGCCGTCGGCTGTCCGGGGTGATCGCGAGCCGTGGCGTCGAAGCGTCGGGAGAAGACATCTCGCGGACCACCTCGCCAAACGCCCAGTCCCAGATCACGACCTTCGGCTTGGCCCCGGACGCGACGAGAAACCTCCCGTCCGGACTGCCGAGGAGCGCCTCGAGCCGCTCGGGGCCTCTCGCGAGACGACGCGCCGGAGCCCCGGCGTCGAGGCTCCATTCGAGGATCGCGCCGTCGACCGAACCGCTCGCAAACCGGGTTCGGTCGGGGGCGACCACCAACCCGACCACCTCGGTGTCGTGGCCGCGAAACGTCGCGAGCGCGCGACCGCCCTTCAAGCTCCAAAGCTTGATCAGGCCGTCCTTTCCCGCGGAGAGGAAGCGGTTCCCGTCGAGGGCGGCGACCGCCGTGGCACCCCCTGGGTGCCCTCTCCACCGGTGACTGCGCTGACCGGTTTCCCAGAGATAGATCGCGAGGCCTCCCTTCGGATCGGCGACGATCAGCCAACGCGGGTCGGGGGCGAGGGCCATCGCGCTCATGCCGCTCCGGGGACCGCGAAACCAGCGCAGCGGCCGGACGCCGGTCAGGTCCCAGACCCAGACAATGCTCCCACCCGCGATAACCCAGCGCCCGTCGGCGGTGACCGCGAGATGGCCCCCTCCCGCTCGCAACGCCTGGCGCAGCCCACCCGTCGCGGAAAGGAGAGAAGGCGACCGCGGAACGAGCGACGGTCCGTCGGGGTGGGCTTCGGCGTCCCGTAGCAATCGGACCCCCTCGGGCGTCGCGGCGGAGAGGCGGCCGACCAGCTGCCCCGCGAGCTCCCGCGGCTCGCGCTGCAGTGCCGGAGCCGACAGCCGGAGGGCGGCCTGTACCGAGCGTAGCGGCGCGTCCGGCGGCAGCCGATCGAAATCGGCCAACAGCTCGACCAGGCCCACGGCGGCGAGCTTGCGGCGCAGGAAATCGAACCGCGACAGGAGGGCGTTCAGACGCTCGGCGTCGGCGCTGTCGACGAGGTGACGGGCAAGGCTCTGCAGCCCGTAGAGCTCGACCTCCGAGGCCATATCAGAGGTCTTCCCACCCCACGAGTCGCAGGATGTGGACGAACCCCAGCCGATCTCCGGCGATCAGAGTCTTGCCGTCCGGCGCCGCCGCGCAGACGAAGAACATCTGCTCACCGTGGTAGGTCGAAATCCACTCGCCTCGCTCGAGGTCCCAGACCTGCAACGATCCGTCGTCCGCGACCGAGACGACCTTCGATCCGTCGGGCGTCACGATCACGTTTTTGACACCATAGAGGCCGCGCGAGTGCCAATAACAGTCGACCTCCTCGCCCGTCGCGAGATCCCAGATCCGCACGGCGAGGTCGGCTCCACCGGTGATCGCTCGGCGACCGTCGGGGCTGACGGCCAGGGCATAGACCATGAAGCCTCCCGCGTTCGCGCAGAACAGCGCCTCGCCGGTCTCGAGATCCCACGCCCGCACGGTGAAATCTTCCGAGACCGAGACGGCGCGGCGGCCGTCCGGCAGGATCGCGACCTCGTTGACCCAGCCCTCGTGGCCGACGAGCGTGCGAAGCAACGTCCCGCTCGAAAGGTCCCAAACCTTGAGCGTTCGATCCCTGGAACCGGAGAGCGCGAGGCGCCCGTCCGGCGAGACGGCGACCGAGGTCACCCATTCCTCGTGCCCCTTGAGCCGAGCAAGGCATTCGCCGCTCTCGAGATCCCACACCGCGACCGTATGGTCCTTCGCGCCGGATACGGCGCGGCGGCCGTCGGGCGTCAAGGCGAGGCTCACCAGCTCGTCGGTGTGGCCTCGTCCGGTGCAGATCTCGGCACCAGTGTCCAGATTCCATACCTTGACCGTGCGGTCGCCGGAGCCGGAGACCGCGCGCCGTCCGTCTGGCGTGACGACGACCGCCACCACATGGGCGTCGTGCCCCGTGAGGCTCAGCCGCTCCTCGCCCGTGGCGAGATCCCAGACCTTCAACGTCGCGTCGTTCGACGCGGTGACGGCGCGCCCCTCGGGAGTGCAGGAGATCGAGACGACCGCCTCGGCATGATGCGGCTGCGGCAGGTCGCCCCCGCCCGCGAGATTCCAAACCCGGAGCGTCAGATCCTCCGAGGCCGAGATCGCTTTCGATCCGTCCGGCGTCAAGGCGACCGCGTTCAGATAGGTGCTGTGCCCCGCGAAACGCGCGACCACCTCGCCGCGATCGAGGTCCCAACGCACGAGTGTCCAGCCGCCCGAGTCGGCGAAGACGGATCGGCCGTCGGCGGTCACGGCGAGCGAAGTCACCGCCGGACCCGGTTCGCCGAGCGTACGGAGCTCGCGCTCGGCGTCGAGGTCCCAAACCTTGAGCGTTCCGTCCGTCGAGGCGGAGACGATCCGCGGGGCGTTCGGAATCGGCGCGATCGCCCAGACGGAGTCGCCGTGCCCGGAGAGCGTCGAGCGCAACCGGCCTTCGTCCAGATCCCAAACTTTGATCGTCCGGTCCATCGAACCCGAAAAGGCGAACCTGCCGTCCAGGGCGACGGCCACCGCGAAGACCTCGCCCGCGTGCCTTTCCAGGGTGCGCAGCAACGTGCCGGCGGCGAGATCCCAAACCTTCAAGGTCCCATCTTCCGAGCCCGAGATCACCCACCGGCCGTCGGGGGTCGTCGCGACCGCCCGGACGCGCCCCGCATGGCCGTGGAGCGTCCACCGAAGAGCGCCGGTCGAAACGTCCCACACCCTGACGGTGCGATCGTCGGAGGCCGAGACGGCGAGCTTGCCGTCGGGGGAGACGGCCACGCCGTAGACCGGTCCGGCATGCCCTACCATCGGGCGCACGGACACCCCTTCCTGTAGATCCCAGAGCCGCAAGGTGTGATCGCTCGATCCGGAGACGGCATGTCGGGAGTCGGGCAGCGCGGCGACCGAGGTGACCTGCGCCGTATGGCCGCGCAGGGTCGCGAGCCGCGAGGAACCGGGCCTTCCGAGGCACGGATTGACGGGAAGAATCCAGGGCCCGAAATCGGCGCGCCGGGCTTGCTCCAAGAGAGCCGGAACCGGCGGCTCGGCGGCGGCGCTCAAGCGAGCGAGCAGCTGGGTCGGCAGCTCGAGCGGCTGCTCCTCGAGCACCGCCGCCGCGTTGCGCAGGGCGTCGCGAATCGGGGCCAGGGCGGGGTCGTTCACCGCGGCGAAATCGGCGAGCAGGGCCGCGGGTCCTCGCTTCGACAACTTGGCCTGAAGAAAGCCGAAATCCGCGAGCAGCTCGGCCAGGCGCGTCGTCCTTCCCGATCGGCCTAGGAAACGCGGCAGACCGAGCATCTGATCGAGTCGATCGGCATCCAAGCCGTTCCATTTTTCGAAACGGCTCTGAGCCCGAATCCCGCCGTGCTTCACCCCCCGACCACCTCCTCGAACATCAGCTCGTCCCCCGCATCCTGGTAGTACGAGACGCGCGCCGTTTTCGCGGCGTCGTCGAGGCGGGCGATGACGTAACCGTGGTTGTAGGCCTCGCCCGTCGTGCCGAGGCGGATCGGCTGAGCGGGATCGGTGGGACTCGGCAGGAGGGGAATCTTTCCGACCGCGCGCGGCGTGTAGGGATCGAGGCTCGCGAGAACCGGAATCGCGCCATGACCGATGCAGCGGCCCCGCGCGAGGCCGGCGTAGGGGGCGAAAATCGCCAGGTTGTGCTCGTGCCCCCAGAGCCAGAGGTCGATCGAGCCGAGAACGTCGTCGAGCTGCGCCCGAAGGCGCGGATTCATCGTGCGGTCGCCGTTCTCTTCCGGGCCGATCGCGACGAAGGCCGAGAAGAGTTGATGGTGCGAGAGCAGGATCGTGCGCCGGCCGGCCGCGCCCCGGATCTTGTCTTTCATCCAGGCGAGCTCGGGCTCTTCGAGGTAGGTCATCGAGGTCGCGACATCGAACAGGTCCTCGTCATGAAGCGCGGTGTCCACCCCGAGGATCTGCCAGCCGGAGCTTCGCAGGGCGAAGAAGCTGTGGGTTTGAAGCTGCCCCTCCGGGGCGAACGGCGGCCGGTTCAGACGGTCGAGCGTACGGTAGTAGCCGGCGCCCCCCGAGTACATGTCGTGGTTTCCAGGCAGCGCGAACACCGGGAGCGGCCGATCGCCCCCGCGGCCGAAGATCCTGTCGATCGGGGCGAGGAAGTATTCGTCGTTCTCCCGTTCTGTGCCGCTGTAGTAGACGTCTCCCAGGTGGATCAGGACGTCCGGCCGGTGGGCGGCCACCTTCTCCAGGAGGGCGATCGCCTCCGGCGTGCCGGTGCCCCAGTCCCCGAGGAAGGCCACCGTGGCGTTTTCGGGCAGGACGAGAGGCGCCGGATCGCCCGGCCCGGTCGATGGCCGATAGGGGATCGCGTCCTTTTCGACGTCGACGACGGCGACGTATTGGGCGACCACGGCCGCCCAGACCGGATCGCAGACGCCGAACTTGAGATCCTCTTCGAGCGCCTCGATCTCCTCGGCCGGCTTTCGCTCGACCTTCGCGGTGGCCAGGCGCAACGCGAGCCGCGCACACTCGTCCCGCGTCCTGGGGGGCTTCGAGCTCGAAAACACCGGCGGACCGCCGGGGTCGGAGGCCGCTGATGCGGCGCCGGCGCCTGCCGTGGTCGTGGCGTGGGCACAAGCGGATGCCGCCGCAGCGGCGTCGGGGTGATCAAGAGTCGGTCGGCGCGTACCGGGCGTCGAGCCTTCCGAGCCGCGGCTCAACACCTCGTCGACGACCGATTGCCAGCGCGAGAGCCGGGGATCACGAAACGTCAGGAGGCTCATCGCGTGCGGCGCCTCGGCGATTCGGCGCGGGGGCGATCAGCTCTTGGTGTGCTTGACGTAGGTGTCCCAGAGCTCGCCGAGGAAGAAGCGCCCGAACCTGGCCAGGGCGTCGGCTTTCTCTCCGAACGACGAGGAGCCCGGGGCCTCGAGGGTGCGGATCAGGTCGATGAGCTGGCGGACGCCGAGCGTGAGCACCCCGGCGCCGATCGTCGGTCCGCTCTTGTCGGTCCCTTCGTGCAGGGTCGAATAGAGCGTCGTCGTGTCCCGCCAAAGATCGAACAGCTCGTCGTCGCGAACGTTCTTCTGCCCCGCGAAGTAATAGGCCTTCCCCGCGTGAGAGAAACCCATCTCGTAGACCATCAGCTTGAGCTTCGGATCGTCGGTCGGACGAAACAAGTTGAAGACCCCGGAGGTCGAGGCGAGGCCGTCGCCGAACGGGGTGAAGTCGATCGCTCCCGACAGCTCGCCCGCATGATCGGGCTCGGCGATGAAGCGGTCGATATCGTCGATCCGGATCGAGCCGTGAAGCGTCAGCTCGGTCCCCTCCTGCCGGCCCTTCGTCTTGCCTGCGGCCGGATCGGTCTCGCCGAGGGCGAAACCGCCCGACATCACCTCCCGAAAGCTGATGCCCACGGTCTTGTCGCTCTTGTCGCTCATCGGTTCTCCTTTCGTTCGAAAGAGAGGGTCGTCGAGGCGCGCCCGGCGTCGTGTCTTGGCGATCGCGCAAAGGGTAGCACAGGGGCTTTCGCGCGTGTTAAGCTTCCGCCAAAATACAACGCGTCACGGGGCCCGAGCTCTTTTTCTGCAGGTTCATCGGGAGACAGATCGGGCGAGCAGATCGGGCAGATAGCTCGGCGGGTAGAACTTTTCGGGGTGCCGGTTTCTCGGAGGATCGACCATGGCGCGCGAAATCCCCCTCTTTACCTTGGCAGGCGTCAAGGACGCCGACATCTCCACGCACTACATCACTACCGACGACCAGCTCGGGCTCTCGGCGTTCCGCTTCTTCCGGAAGGAATGCGACGACGTCGTCCTGATCATCCACGGGCTCACCACGTCCACCGACATGTTCATCATGCCGGAGCATTACAACCTGGTGAGCTATCTGCTCGACCATGGCCTCACCGACGTCTGGTCGTTCGATTTTCGGATGAGCAACCGGCATAGCTACAACCTGAAGCGCCACCGGTACAACATGGACGACGTCGCCCTTTACGACTTCCCGGCGGCCCTCGCCGAGATCCGTCGCCACGTGGGCGACCGGCGGATCCACGTGATCTGCCACTGCCTGGGGTCGGTGTCGTTCATGATGTCGCTGTTTGGCCGCGCCGTCACCGGCATCTCGAGCGTGATCGCCAACAGCGTGGCGCTCACCCCCCGCGTGCCCGGCTGGTCGCGGATCAAGATCTCCGTGGCACCGTTCCTGGTCGACTACGTATTGAGCCTCCCCTACCTCGATCCGCGCTGGAGCGAGGATCCCGCGCTCACCCGCGGCTGGATCTTCTCGAAGATCGTTTCGTTCTTCCATCGCGAGTGCGACGTGCCCGCCTGCCACATGCTCTCGATGATGTGGGGAACCGGTTGGCCCGCGCTCTACGAGCACGCAAACCTCGCGGACGTCACCCACGCGCGCGGCGGCGACCTCTACGGCGCGACCAGCATGAACTACTACCGCCACGTGGCGAAGATGCTCGGAGCGAACCACACGGCGGTCAAATATCGGCCCGGCGACAGGCAGTACGCCTCGCTCCCGAACGACTACTTCGAGCACGCACGGGAGATCGAGACGCCGGTGCTGTTCATGACCGGAGCGAACAACCGCGTGTTCACCGACTCGAACGTCGTCTGCCACCAGCGGCTCGAAAAGATCGTGCCCGGGCGCCACGAGCTGGTGATCTTCCCCGGCTACGGCCATCAGGACCCGTTCATGGGGAAGAACAACGACAAGGACATCTTCCCGCGCCTGGTGGAGTTCATCGACAAACATCGGCGCGGCTACTCGGCGACCGCGGCCTGAGGGCCGGGCGAAGGAGAGGACGATGGGACCGACCCAGAAAACGAAGATCGGGATGTGGATGCTCACGGTGCTCGCCACCGTCTTCGGGCTGGTCGACGCCCGCGGCGGTCTGATCCACCTGCACACCGCCGACTGGGGGACGAATCACGCCCGGTTCCACATGATCACCGGCCTGTTCTATACGCTGGCGCTGTGCGCGGTGATCGTGATCCTCACCTGGATCCCTTTCAAGCAGGGGTACCGCTGGGCCTGGAACACCATCGTGATGGTCGCGGTGACGATCCATGGCGGCCACATCCTGGGCGACTACCTGACCGACGGCGGGCTCAAAGGGGGAGGCACGGCGCAGGGGCCGGGGCTGATCTTCTACTCCCTCACCTGGACCGCCCTCGGCCTGTACGTCATCGCATTCTTCCTCACCTATCCGCACGTCGCCCGACCCTCCGGGAAACCCTCGGGGAGATGAGGGGCGCGGCATGTCCGGACGAGCTCTCTCGCTGCTCAAGATCCTCGCGCTGATCTCGTTTTACGGCTACGTCGCGGCGCTGTTCGCGCTCGGCGCGGCCGGGCTGCTCGCGCCGGTCCAGGAGCTCGACGCGCTCTACCAGGTGAAGGTCGACCCCGCGGCCCATCCGGACGACATCGTCCTGCTCCACCAATACCGCTTCATGAAGGGGCTGGTGCTCGGCTTCGGGATCTTCTGCGTCGCCTTTCGGCGCGAGATCCTCTTCGGCGGGACGCCGTCGTGGATCTTCCTGGCGACTCTGTTCTTGGGCGTCGCCGGTCGGCTCGCCTCCGCTGGGCTCGACGGCGCGCCGCCCGCGCGGTTGATCTCGTTCACCTTTTCCGAGGTGGTCTTCGGCCTCCTGATCCTCGCCTACGTCCAGGCGAGGCGGCGGACCGGAGCGGCCGCGGCCTGAGCCCGATTCGGTAGACAGGGAGACGTCCCATGGCACAGAGCTACGACGCGATCATCATCGGCAGCGGGTTCGGCGGCTCGATCGCCGCCTGCCGGCTCGCCGAGGCGGGGCACCGGGTGCTGGTGCTCGAGCGCGGACGCCGCTGGGCGGTCGACGATTATCCACGAAAGCCCGGCGACGCCTGGAGCTACGATCCGGACCACCCCGAACGCGAGAACGGTTGGATCGACCTCCGCTTCTTCGGCGACATGGTGGTCGCCCAGGGTGCCGGTGTAGGGGGCGGCTCGCTGATCTACGCCAACATCTCGGTCGAAGCGCGACCCGATCTGTTCGAGAACGGCTGGCCCCCCGAGATCACCTATGCCGAGCTCAAGCCCTATTACGACCGCGTCGCGAAATTCATGGCCGTGCGGCCCATCCCGGCCAACCAGGTGACGCGGCGCTTCGCCATGATGAAGGAGGGGGCGGAGAAGATCGGCGAAGGGCACCGTTTCCAACCGCTCGACCTCGCCGTGTCGTTCTCGGAGAAGTGGAGCTACGACCTGCCGAACCCGTTCGACCACGGGCATTCCGAGACCTTCGTCAACGCCCAGGGCGTGGAACAGGGGACCTGCGTCCATCTGGGATTCTGCGACCTCGGCTGCCCCGTCAAGGCGAAGAACACGCTCGACCTGAACTATCTCGCCTGGGCCGAGAAGAAGGGGGCCGAGGTCCGGCCGCTCCATTTGGTCCGATCGATCGAGCCGCGGGGCACCGCCTGGAAGGTGAATTTCGACCGTATCGAGAACGGCCGGCTCATCCCCGGCAGCGAGACCGCGGCCAAAGTGGTCGTCGCCGCCGGCTCGCTCGGCTCGACCGAGCTGCTGCTCCGCTGCCGCGATCAATACCGAACCCTCTCGAACCTGAGCCCGCGCCTCGGCGTCGGCTGGTCGTCGAACGGAGATTTCCTGACCCCGGCCTTCTACCCGAAAGACCGCGTGATCAACCCGACCCAGGGGCCGACGATCTCGTCGGCGATCGACTTCCTCGACGGCTCGCAAGGGGGGCAGAGGTTCTTCATCGAAGACGGCGGCTTCCCCGATCTGCTGCTCGGCTACCTCGAGGAGGCGATCGTCCAAGGGAGCCGGGACACACGGTGGAAGAAACTCCTCGGCTCGCTCGAGAAGCGTCTCGAGGGAAAGCCGGGATTCGGCAACGTCATGCCCTGGTTCGCTCAAGGGATCGACGCCGCCGATGGGCGCCTCCGCCTTGGCCGCAAGTGGTGGGCTCCCTGGAAGCGGACGTTGAAGCTCGATTGGGAGATCGACAAATCCGAGGCGGTGGTCGAGGCGATCATCGCGATGCACAAGCGGCTCTCCGCGGCCACCGGCGGAGATCCCTGGGTGCCCCCCACCTGGACGCTCCTCCGGATGCTCGTGACGCCCCACCCGCTCGGCGGCTGCAACATGGGGCGGAGCGCCGCGGACGGTGTGGTCGACCACCTCGGCCGCGTCTTCGGGCACGAGCGCCTTTTCGTGGTCGACGGAGCGATCCTCCCCGAGGCGATCGGAAGGAACCCGACCCGCACCATCGCCGCGCTCGCCGAGCGCGCCATGGAGCACGCGGTGGCGAAGTGAGGCTCCGCGCGGCGCGGCCGGCTCGCCGGCTATTTCAATAGAGGCAAGAGCTTGGGGTCCGCCGCGGCCCGGGCTCGAATTCCGGGGTCGATCTCGACCGCCTTGCGCAGAGCGCGCTCGGCCCCTTTCGGATTTCCTTCCTCGAGCGCGCGGCGGGCGAGCGCGAGATGGGCGTCGGCCAGATCGCTCTTGCGCCGCGGGTCGCCCGGTTCGAGGCGTGCCGCCTCGGCGAGCGCGCCGACCGCCCGGTCGAGGTCGGCGGCGCGGCCGGCCTTACCGAGCGCGAGGCCGAGGTTCGACCAGGCGTCGGCGCGGCGCGGCTGCCGCTTGGCGAGCTCCATCCACTGCGGCACCGCCTCGCGATAGCGGCCGAGGCGCATCAGGGCGTCCCCCAGAGCGAACCGGGCCTCGGCGCGCTCGGGATCGAGCTCGACCGCCCGGCCCAGCCGCTCAGCCGCCTCAGCGATCCGCCCGGCCTTGAGCAGCGCGGTGCCCGAGCGCAGGCTCGCGAAGCGATTCGTCGGCTCGGCCGCGAGCACCGCGTCGAATGCCGAGAGCGCGGCGGCGACGCGCCCCTCCCGCAGCGCTTCCTCCCCCTCGGCCAGGCGGTCGCGAAGCTCGATCCGATCCTTGGGATCGGCGAGCCCCGCCGGGGGCCGCTCCGCGGACCCTCCAGCTCCTAGGTAGCCGAGAGAACGCAGCTTCGCGACCGTCTCGGGCTCGTCGTTCGCCGCGGCGGCCCGCTCGGGGCGCGCCTCGATCTCTCGCAGCGCCGTCGCGAGGCGGCGCGCGACGGGCCGTGCCGCATCGATGCGGTTGGTCCCCTCGCCGGCGTCGGCCTTGAGGTCGTAGAGCTCCGGCCGGGGCGCCGCGATCAGCTTCCAGCCGTTCTCGCGCAGGGCGGACAGGGGCGACCAGCCGAAATAGACCCAGGGCAGGCGGGTTTCGAGATAGGCCGCGGGCACGCTCTGGGGCTTGCCTTCGAGGAGAGGGCGGAGGCTGAGGCCGTCGATTCCGCGCGCGCGCTCTTGGCCGAGCAGATCGAGGGCGGTCGGCGCGAGGTCGATCAGCCGGGCGGCCTCCCGGCTGTCCTGGGACTTTACCCGCCCGGGGAAATGGATCACCAGGGGCACGACGACGGTCGAGTCGTAGAGGAAATAGCCGTGCGTCTTCTCGCGGTGCTCGCCCAGCGCCTCGCCGTGGTCGGCGGTGAAGAGGGTGAGCAGGTTTTTCGCTGAACCCGCCGGAATGCCCTCGCGCAGGCGGCCGATCCAGGCGTCGACGTAAGCCACCTCGCCGTCGTAGGCCCCTCTCGGCCCTGGCCGCCAGAAGCTTCGCGGGGGCTCGTAGGGATCGTGAGCATCGTAGTAGTGGACCCAGACGAACCAGGGAGTCTTCGCCTTGGCGATCCAGCCGAGCGCCGCCGTGGTGGTGTCGAAGGCCCGGCGCTCGGTCCACCCCTCGCTCCCCTCGGGCAGCCGGTCGTCGTAGCGGGAAAAACCGCGGTCGAGGCCGAACGTCGACTCGAGCGGGAAACCGGACACGAACGCCGCCGTGAGGTAACCGTTCCGCTGGAGCCGCTGCGCGAGCGTCTCGACGCCCGCGGGGAGGGGCTGGCCGTTGTCGTGGATCCCGTGCCGACGCGGCAGCAGGCCGGTGAGGATCGAGGCGTGCGCCGGCAGCGTGAGCGGCACCGGGGAGACGGCAACGGCAAACCGCGCCCCTTCGGCCGCGAGCGCATCGATCGCCGGCGTTTCGTTCTTGCCCGCGACCCATCCCAACGCGTCGGGACGCAGCGTGTCGACCGTGATCAACAGGAGATTCGGACGCGGGTCGGGTTTCGCCGGGCCTGCGGCGACCGGAGCGCGTGCCGGCCGGGGAGGCGGAGCGGTCGCGACCCTGAGCGACGCACGCAGGAGCGGCGCCGCAAGGCAGAAGCCCAGCGCGAGCAGGACGAGGATCCCTCCACCGCCGACGCGGGCTTTCGGATCAGTCGTTGGGGGGAGGGCTCGGGGCATCGGTCGTCCGCGGGGACACTGGCGCGGACGACACCGTCTTCGACAGAACCCCGGAAAAGCGGCGCACTTCGCCGCTCGTGGTCACGAGGTCGAGATAGTAATAGTAAGTCGCCCCCGGCACCACGCCGAAATCCTTAAATGCATAGGTATTTTTCTCGTTCCGCTCCGCGGGAACGCGAATCAGGCTCGAGTCGACCCGGACGAACGGGCCGAGCCGCGAAGTGGAGCGCAGCACCCGGTAGCCGAAGATGCCCTCCTCTTTCGAGGCCTGCCAGTGGAGCGTCGACACCGGACGCGTCTCCTCGGTCGGAGCGTCGCGCGACGGGGGCGCCTCGGCCGGAGATCGCACCGGATCGAACGGCAGTCGGGGCGCGGTGACCTCTTCCGAATCGTCTTCCCCTTGGGTGAAGCCGAGCGTCTTCACCTTCGCCGTGGACGAGATGGCGAGCCCCGCGTAGCGGATCGGCAGCGGCGCCTCCTGGCCACGGATCCGTACGGCGAGCGTACCGCCGAAAGCTCCGGTCGCGAGCACGAGGCCGCTCAGGCGAAGCTGCCGACAGGAGTCTCCAGCGTCCGGGCCCGGGCAGGGTCCGACGGTTCCGGCGACCCGCCCGTCCGGATCTGCGATGCCATCGACCGCCACCGGTTTGCCGCTTCGGCTTCGAAGGACGACCGACGCCTCATAGCTCTGGCCGAGACGGACGAGGTCGAAGGAGACCGGATTCCGATCGGGCACGACATCCCCGTAGACGGTGGCCGACCACGGCACCGCCACCTCCGGCTGATTCGGTACGTTGGTCGAGACCACGAGCGTCCCATTGTGAATGCCGATCGGCGCGCCGGTCGCGACGCGCGCGACAATCCGCACGCCCTCCCCCACCTCTCCGCTTCGTCCGGCCACCCGTACGTCGAGAAACCCGGGAGCTCCGGCGATCGACCGCACCTCCAGGCGTTCGACCTCTCGGCTGGCGAGCTCGATCGAGCGCTCGCCGCCGGCCTCCGTGAAGAGGGTACCGAAGTCGAGACGGGGGGCCTGCGGCTCGTAGGCCGATTCGACGAACCCCGAGAGGCCGAGGCGTAGGAGGGGCGCGCCGGGATCGTCGGTGTCGATCGCGATGCGGAACGCGCTCAGACCGAGCCGGTCGCCGACCGGCTGGCGCACCCGGATCTCACCCTTCCCTCCAGGGGGCACCTGGCGCGGCACGGCCTCGCCCGTCCCGCCCTCCGACCGGGGGCGAACGGCGAGGATCGAAACGGGTTGGGATCCCAGGTTCGTGAACGGAAAGACCTGCTCTACGACCGCGCGCTGGTACACCGGCTCGAAGGTCGCGCGCGGCTGCTCGAAGGCGAGCGAAGGCCCAGACGCGCCAAGGGCCGCCCCAGCCAGGAGCGGCCCCGTCGCGAACAGGGCGAACAGGATGGGCGCGACCGCCCCCCTGACGCCGTTCGATCGATCCGACAGCCGCCGGATCAATCGATCGAGAAGTGGTCGAGCTCCACCGGGAGGGAACCCGACACGTTCAGCGTGTAGGTCCCGCAGCTTCCCGTCACGCCCGCCGCGTAATAGGAGTCGACATAGATGTAGTGGTTGCCGACCGAGTAGGACGCCGCGGCGACGTTCTCGGGACCCGCACCGACGCCGATCGCGTCCTGCGACTGGTGGTTGCAGTTCGCGGCCACTCCGCAGGTCGTGTCGATCACGAAGAGCGCCAGATCGCCGGTCGAACCGGTGAGGCTGGCCGAGATCGTCACATTGTTTCCGGCGGTGGTCGAGAACGCGTAAATCACGTCTTCGCCGCCGTAGGGGAAAGGCAGCGCGGTACCGCAGGTCCCCCCGTAGTTCGTGATGTCGTTGGTGAAGCCGCAGGTGGTGCCGGAGTCGGAGTAGGGCAAGCTGGTGATCACGGGAGCCGGCGTACAGCTGTC
>JBGAGQ010000095.1:0-17523 GCA_044226625.1 Thermoanaerobaculia bacterium | reverse complement strand
GTTCGTGATCCTGCGCGGCCAGGACGGCGCCTCGACGAGCTTGCCGCTCGCGGATTTGCTCGCTCCGAACGTCCTGCTCGCCGATCGGCTCGACGGCGAGCCGCTGTCGATCGCGCATGGCGCTCCGCTGCGCCTCGTCGCTCCCGATCACTACGGCTACAAGAACGTCAAACACCTCTCGAAGATCGGCTTCTGGCGCGACGACCGCAAGTACCGGCCGGCCGCGTTTCGGTTCATGGACCATCCGCGCGCCCGCGTCGCCCTCGAAGAGCGCGGGCGCGGCGTGCCGGGCGCCCTGCTGCGCTATCTCTACCGCCCTCTGATCCGGCCAACGGTCCGACGCTTTCGGAAGGCGCTCGAACGGCGGATCGAGCGCGAGTGACCGGGAGCTGCCGCCGCCGAAAGGAAACCAAGCGTTTCCCCGGGGAGACCAACCTGTCAAAATGAGCGAAAACTCGCGCGGGGTCGAATCGATGTCCGAACCGTTCCGCTCAGAGGGCTCACCGGGGGCGATCTCCCTGCTGTTCGATCACTGGCGCGCGGGCGACGCGCGGGCGCTCGAAGAGCTTCTCCCGCTCATCTACGCCGAGATGAAGCGCCTCGCGTCGCGTCAGATGCGCCGAGAATCGCCGGGCCTCACGCTGCAAACCACCGAGCTGGTGCACGAGGTCTACCTGCGGCTGTTCGGCCGACGGGCGCTCGAAATCAACGACCGCAATCATTTCTTCGCGCTCGCGACGCAGACCATGCGGAGGGTGTTGGTCGATGGCGCGCGGCGCGCACACGCCGGTCGACGGCCGCCCAGAGGCTTGCGCGCGGGGCTCGAACCGGAGGAGCTCGAACGAATCGCCGATCCGGGCGGTGGCGGTGAAGCGGCCGACGTCCTGGCGCTCGACGGGGCTCTCGATCGTCTGGCCGCGCTCGACCCGCGGCAGGCGCGGGTCGTCGAGCTGCGCTACTTCGGCGGGCTCACCCTCGACGAGACTGCCGCGGTGCTCGAAATCTCCGAGGCGACGGTCACCCGCGAATGGCGCGCGGCACGCGCCTGGCTCAAGGCGGAGCTCGCCGAGGCGTCCGGCGGAGACGTCCGGAGCCATTCGGTGAGACCGCGGTGAGCGCCACGTTCCACGCGCGGGCGAAAGAGCGGTTCCTCGAGCTGATCGAGCGACCGGCCGAGGAGCGGGAGACGACGCTCGAAGCGCTGCGCGCCGAAGATCCGGAGCTCCATGACGCGGTGGTGCGTTGGATCGCGGCGGACGAGCAGGCGACCGCGGTCGATTTCTTCGCGCGCCCTTCGGCGTTCCTGCTCGGCAAGGTGCCCGCGGCGCCCGGCGCGGGCGGGCAGATGCGCGGCGACCGCGGCTATCGGATCGTGCGCGAGATCGGCCGAGGGGGCAACGGCGTCGTCTATCTCGGCGAGCGGACCGAGGACTTCCAGCAGACGGTCGCGATCAAGGTGGTTCACCGCCACGGCGAAGAGATCGAGCGCCGATTCAAGGCGGAACGGCAGATCCTCGCCGCGCTCGACCATCCGCATATCGCGCGCCTGCTCGACGGCGGCACGGCCGAGGACGGCTCGCCGTTCCTGGTCATGGAGTTCGTGGTCGGGCAGCGCATCGACAAGGCGGCCGAGGCGCGCCGGCTCTCGGTGCGCGGGCGGATCGAATGGATGCTCGATGTCTGCTCCGCCGTCGCGGCCGCCCATCAGCGCCTGGTGATCCATCGCGACCTCAAGCCGTCGAACATCCTGGTGACCGAGGACGGAACGGTCAAGCTGCTCGATTTCGGCATCGCCAAGCTGCTCGATCCCGCGGAGGTCGACCTCGGCACGCAGACCGAGACACGGCTCGGCGCCCAACCGCTCACCCCGCGTTACGCGAGCCCGGAGCAGCTGCGCGGCGAGCCGGTCTCGACCGCGACCGACGTCTACGCCCTCGGCGTGATCCTCTACGAGCTGCTCACCGGCCGCTCCCCCTATCGCGCGGATCCCCGCTCGGCGACCGAATGGGAAAGAGCGGTCTGCGAGGAGGAGCCGGTGCCGCCGAGGACCGCCTCGGCCCGCGCGCGACGCGAAAGAACGATCAACGCGGCCGCCGCGTCCGTGCCGGCTCCCCCGTCCGCCGGATCGACTCCCGAGGCGACCGAACCGTCCGCGGACACCTCGACGGATTTCCTGGCGCTCGCCGTCGACGCCGATCTGTCGGCGATCGTGATGAAGGCGCTCCGCAAGCGGCCGGCCGAGCGTTATCCGTCGGTCGAGGCGTTCGCCGACGATCTGCGGCGAGCTCTGGACGGACGGCCCGTCTCGGCGCGGAAAGGAACCGTGCTTTATCGCGCCGCGCGTTTCGCCCGACGGCACCGGCTGGCGCTCGCGATCGCCGCGATGATCGCGGCGCTGGGCGTCGGCTGGGTGTGGAGCCTCCGCTCCCAGCTCGCCGTCACGCGGCTGGAGCGGGACAAGGCGGAGCGGACCTCCGCCTTTCTGGTCGACCTGTTCCGCGAGAGCGATCCCGATCGCACGCGGGGCCAGACGGTGACCGCGCGCGATCTGCTCGACCGCGGCTCCGCGAAGCTGGGCCGCGACCTCTCCGACCAGCCGGCGGTCCGGGCGCAGCTGCTCGACACCGTGGGCACCGTCTACGGCATGCTCGGAAATTACGAGCCCGCGGTCGCCAATCTGCGCCAGGCGGTCGCACTCCGCCGACGGCTCGATCCTCCCGAGCCGACGGCCCTGGCCGACAGCCTCGGCCGCCTCGGCATCACGTATGCGGACCTGGACCGGCTGTCCGAAGCCGACTCCGCGCTCACCGAATCGCTCGCGATCCTGCGCCGCGAAGTGCCGGAGGACGACCTGCGGTTCCTCGTCGGGCTCAATCGCTTTTCGATCCTCCGCGGCTACCAACACCGCGACGCCGAGCGGAAGGAGATCCTCGAGCGCCTTCTCGCGGCGCACATGCGGCGGTTGAAGATCAAAGCTCTGCCGTGGACCCCGGGCCTGAAACCGCTCTCCGCAGAGCACGAGGACCTCGCCAAGGTGCTCCACAATCTGGGCGAGCTCGCCTATCGGCAGGGCGATCCGACCCGCGGGCTCACGTGGCTCGAATCGTCGCTCCGGATCGCCCGTGCCCGATTCGGGGACGAGCACACCGACGTCGCGACGACCTATTCGGTGATCGGCTCCTGCTACGCCGCCCGCGGCGACTTTCCGAGGGCGCTCGAAGCGAGCCGTCGCGCGCTCGCGATCCGCCGGCGCCTGCTCGGGGAGGATCATCCGTACGTCGCCTCGTCCTACAACAACGTCGGCAATCAGCTCCAGCAGCTCGGCCGGTTCCGGGAGGCGATCCTTCCCTACGAACATTCGGTCGCGAGTTACCGCAAGAAGTTCGGCGCGCGGAGTCCCGAAGCCGCTTTCACCCTCTCGAACCTGGCGCCCGCCTATGTGCACGCGGGCCGCGTCGAAGAGGGTCTCGCCGCGGCGCGCGAGGCGCTCGCGATTCGCCTCGCCTCCTACCCCGACCAAGATGCGAACGTGGCCTACACGCGGACGACCCTCGCGGAATGTCTGGCGCTCGCCGGAAAGCGAACCGAGGCGGCCGAGGAGCGCGCCAAGGCGATCGGGATCTTCACCGCGGCCTACGGGCCCGACCACCTGACGACGCTCGAAACGCGGATCGACCACGGCGGCGATCTGGTCGAGCTCGGCCGATTCGAGGAGGCGGAACGGGAGCTGCGGCCGCTGCTCGTGCCGCTCGAAAAGAACCCGGACGGCGCCCTGTTGCTCGCGTCCGCGCGGTTCGAGCTCGCGCGTGCGCTCGCGTCGCGCGACCGAAACGAGGCGCGCCGCTTCGGCGAAGAGTCGCTCCGAGGGCTGCGGAGCCTTCCAGAAGCGGCACGCCTGCCGAGATCGCGCGTCGAGGCGCTGCTCGATTCGTTCGGTTCCCGGTAAGGGCGGAGACTCGCCTCCGCCCTTACCCGGCGTCCCGTCCTACTGGGAGCAGTTCTGGACCGCGCCGTTATTGCAGAGGTCGAAGATGAGAGTGTGGCCGAGGTTCGAGGTTCGCAGGCGGCACTGGATGTTGGTCGAGGTCGCGAGGAGGAACTGGTTCTCCCCGATCGGCCAATCCCACCAGAGGTTGACGCCCACGCTGTTCGGCGTGCCGCCGCTCGCGTAGGTCGTCTGCAGCGTCCCGGCGCGCTGGAAATCGGCCCCGAACTGCCCGGCGCCCACCATGCCCAAGAACTGGACGATCGAGACGCCATGGTCGATGGCTCCGGTGGCGGGATTCGGCTTCGACCAGGTGCAGGCGTAGGGGGTCCCGGTGGGCCAGTAGTTCACCGCCTGCGCGGGACGCGCCGCGAGCGAGGCGCCACCGGCGAGCAACAGAGCGAGAGAGAGGGCTTGGGCGGATGCACGCATGATTCGAATCCTCCGAGTCGAGGGCGGGAACATCCCGGCCTCACTTGCTTGCAGCGGAGGAACGGGAAAAACTCCGTCAACGATCTTTCCGGCACCTTCCGATCGCGCCGCGATCGGTAACGTCCGCCGCCCTGCCGCGCCGAACCGTCCAGAACCCTAGGAGGCTCGACCCGATGCCGAAACGCATGCTTCGTTCCCTGTTCCCGACCGTCCTCGCGTTGCTCTTCTTCCTGCCGGCGGACGCCTTTCCCGCCAAGGCGAAGCCGGCACCGAAAAAAGCTGCCGCGCCGAAGGCGCCCTATTTCCGGCTGGACAAGATCACTTCGACGTTCAGCTCCACGTGCGGCTTCCGCGTGCCGTCGCCCGACGAACGGGGCGTCGTGCGCCGGATGGTGGTCTTCGCGAGCGTGCCGCTGGACTGCGCCGCGGCCGACCAGGATTTCAACCCGGTGGCCGCGGCGGAGGCGCAGGTCGAGGCCAAGCAGGGGGCCTACGTGAGCCTTCACGTCGACGAGACCGGCGAGCGCGCCGACGGCAACTGGCGCTCGATCGAGCCGAACGACGGCTTCAGCTTCGGCGGCCAGGGCAAGCTCACGCTCGCGCGGAACGACGACCGGCGGCTCGAAGGGCGCTACTACACGGAAAAGCCCGACGCTTTCTTCGACAAGACCTACGAGTTCGACCTGCCGTTCGCGGTCGACCTGCTCGCGGGCTCGCTCGCCGGCACGCCGCTCCCCAAGGGAGGGGGCGATCCCGGCAAGGTATACCAGAGCTACCTGAAGGCGGTCGCGAAGAAAGATCCGGCCGCGCTGCAGAAGGTCGTGGCGAAGGAGAAAGCGACCGAGATCGCCGAACAGCTCGAAGGGGGCATCTGGAAGGAGATGTTCGAGATCACCCGCGACCTGGAATTCCAGACCGCGACGATTACGGGAGGCCTCCAGAACGGCAACCGCGCCGCGCTCGACGTCGAAGGGAAGAGCTTCGGAGGCGACAAGTTCCGCGGCAGGGTGTTCCTGGTTCAGGAAGAGGGAGCCTGGAAAGTGTCAGGGCGAGATACGCGGATCGTGCTGGATTGAGCGGGTTTCTCCGGACGCCCCCACCTCGGTCCTCCCCCGCGAGCGGGGGAGGAAGATTGCTGCGAAATGAGTGACCGAACGGAGCGAGTGGGGCCTCTGAATGCCCGGCCTGGTTTGGCACCCCCACCTTGATTCTCCCCCGCGAGCGGGGGAGGAAGCCCATGTGCGGAGCGGAATTCGCCCAGATCCAGAACTCAGCGCCCCGCCGAAGGGTCCCCCCCCCCGCTTGCGGGGGGAGGTCAGGAGGGGGGCCTGCTCAGGTCGCTCAAATCACCCCACGCGCAGCGAGATCTTTAAGCCCACCCTCCGTCAGACCCAGCCGCCCGCCGAAGATCTCGCGGTTGTGCTCACCCAGCGCCGGGCCGGCCCATTCGGTCCGGCCGGGCGTGTCCCCGAGCTTCGGCAAAATCGCCGGGACCTTGAGCGGGCCGGTGGGCGTGTCCACCGTTTCGAACAGGTCGCGGGCGAGGTACTGCGGGTCGCCGAACATGTCGGCCACGCTGTAGATCGAGCCGGCGGGCACGTCGGCCGCGCGCATCGCGGCGATCGCCTCCTCGGCCGTCCGGCCGCTGGTCCAGGCGGAGATCGCGCCGTCCAATTCGACCTGATGCTCGACGCGGCCCGCGTTCGTTTGGAGGCGCGGGTCGAGCGCGAGATCCTCGCGGCCGATCGCGCGCATCATGCGCCGGAAGTTCGATTCCCCGTTCGCGGCCAGGATCACGTGCCGGCCGTCGCGCGTCGGATAGGCGTTGCTCGGCGCGATGCCGGTGATCGTCGAGCCGGATGGGGCGCGGATCAGCCCGAAGCGGTCGAACTCCGGCACGACCGCCTCGAGGCAGTTGAACACCGATTCCGTGATCGCCACGTCGACCGTCTGCCCGCGCGCCGGGCGGCGCCGCTCGCGATCGAGTAGGGCGAGCACGATCCCGAGGGCCGCGTGAAGTCCCGCGAGCGTGTCGCCGAGCGACAGGTTCGCGCGCGTCGGCACCTGGTTCGGGAGGCCGTTCACGTAGCGCATCCCCCCCACCCCTTCGCAGACCGAGGCATAGCCGGGGAGGTGCGAATACGGCCCCGTCTGGCCGTACCCCGAGACCCGGGCGATCAGGAGCTCCGGACGATCCGCACGTAGCTCGTCCGGCGAGAGGCCCCACGCTTCGAGCGTGCCGGGCTTGAAGTTCTCGATCAGGACGTCGACGCCGACGAGCAGCCGACGCAGGAGCGCACGCCCCTCTTCCTTCCGCAGATCGAGCGTCACGCACTTCTTGTTGCGGCCGAGCGAGTACCACCAGAGGGAGGTCCCCTGATCGAGCACGCGCCAGGTGCGAATCGGGTCGCCCACGCCCGGCGGCTCGACCTTGATCACCTCCGCCCCGAAATAGGCGAGCACCGTCGCGGCGAACGGTCCCGCGAGCAGCTGTCCCATCTCGAGCACGCGGATGCCGTCGAGTGGACGAGGGCCGGAAGCGGCGTCGGATGCGGCTTTCCCGCCCGAGCTCACGCCGCGGCCCCTTCCTCGCATCGAGCGGCCCGTTCCAGGAGCAAGGCGCGCTCCCGTCCATTCTTTGCGAGGTCCGCCGCGCGTTCGAGCTCTTCCCGCGCTTCGGCGAACCGGCCAAGCTTCTGAAGGAGATCACCGCGGACAGCCGGCAGCAGGTGGTATCCCGCGAGGGCGGAGACGGATCGCAGGGGATCCACCAGCTCGAGCCCGGCCGCGGGACCGAAAGCCATGCCGACCGCCACGGCACGATTGAGCTCGACGATCGGCGAGGGAAGGACCGTCCCCAGCTCCCGATAGAGCCTCGCGATTCCCGCCCAGTCGGTCTCTTCAGCGGTCCGAGCTCGCGCGTGGCAGGCCGCGATCGCCGCCTGCAGCGCATAGGGTCCCGCCGAAAGCTCCCGCTTGCGAGCCAGGCTTTCCGCGCGATCGAGCGCCGCGAGGCCGCGCCGGATGAGCAGCCGATCCCAGCGCGATCGGTCTTGATCGAGGAGGAGGATCGGCTCGCCCCCCGGACCGGTGCGGGCGCGGGTTCGCGAAGCCTGGATTTCGAGCAGCGCCACCAAGCCGTGGACCTCCGGCTCGTCCGGAGCGAGCCCGGCGAGGATGCGCCCAAGCCGGAGCGCCTCGTCGCAAAGCTGCGGACGCATCCAGTCGTCGCCCGCGGTCGCCGCGTACCCCTCGTTGAAGATCAGATAGACCACCTCGAGCACCGAGGAGAGCCGCGCGGCGAGCTCCTCGCCGCGCGGGATCTCGAACGGCACGCCGGCTTCCGACAGCGTGCGCTTCGCCCGGACGATCCGCTGCGCGACGGTCGCCTCGGGCATGAGGAACGCCCGGGCGATCTCCTCGGTCTTGAGGCCGCCGAGGAGCTTCAAGGTGAGCGCCACCCGCGCCTCGCGCGAGAGGACCGGGTGGCAGGCGATGAAGACGAGGCGGAGGAGGTCGTCGCCGATCGGATCGTCGATCTCGGCTTCCAATCGCTCCACGGCATCTCGCCCTTCGGCGTCGAGATCGCGGCCGATCTCCCCGTGCTTCCGCTCGACGAGCTTTTCCCGCCGCAGCCGGTCGATGGCGCGGAACTTCCCCGCGGCCATCAACCAGGCACCCGGCTTCTGCGGCACCCCCGTCGCCGGCCACTGCTCGAGCGCGGCGACGAGGGCGTCCTGGGCCAGCTCCTCCGCCAGCCCGACGTCGCGAACGATCCGCGCGAGCCCGGCGATCAGCTTCGCCTGTTCCATGCGGAAGACCGTCTCGATCGTTTGGAGCGCGGTGGTCTCGGAGGCCGAACGTTCCGTCATCGGCCTCCGATCTCACCATCCCCGATCCTCCGGCGCAAGCCGGAGGGTCCTCCTCAGCTCATTTCTGCCGCGATTCGATCTCGGTCCGGATGCGCCCTTCCTGCTCGCGCACCTCGGGGGTGACCGCTTCGCCGAAGTCCTCCATTTCGAACACCGGACGGATCTCGAGCTCGGATTCCTCCGAGCCCGGCATCGGATTCGGGCAGCGCTTCGCCCACTCGATCGCCTCGTCCATGGAGCGCACCTGCCAGATCCAGAAGCCGGCGACCAGCTCCTTCGTTTCGGCGAACGGCCCGTCGATCACCGACCGCCGCTCGCCCGCAAAGCGGATCCGCGCCCCTTTCGAGCTCGGGTGGAGCCCTTCACCGGCGAGCATGATCCCCGCCTTCGCCAGCTCTTCGTTGTACCTGCCCATCTCGGTCAGCAACTGCTCGGAGGGCATCACGCCCGCCTCGGAATCTTTGCTCGCCTTGACCATTACGATGACGCGCATGGTGGTCTCCTCGTCGGTTTCGGGTGTCCGGCCCGGCGTTCGGCGCCTGGCTTTGCCCCTTTCTACCAGGACGTCGAACGGAATCCCCGGGAATCGACATCCCGGTGCAAAGAAATTTTCGGAGCCCACGGAGACGAACGGTCCGGCGAGTGAGAAGAGCCGCGACGGCGTCGAGCCGAGCCCGGGCGTCGGCGCCCCGATCGCTCGCCTCACCGGCCAAGAGCCGACGTGAACGGCGAATTCGCCGAAGTCGCGCAAAATGCCCCTCGTGTCACCCAAGAAACCCCTCGAGCCACACAAACGACCCCTTTCGGCACCCAGAAATTCGCTCACGCCACAGCGCTACCCGATTTGCCGATCGAAAGAGCCTCTCGGTGTGCCATTTCGGCGGTTTTTCCACCGACCTGGAGGGTGATCTCGGCTGCTTCGGGACTCGCCGGGTAGATTTCACCGGCTCGATTGCGTGGTTTCGGTGGCGGCTGGCTCGCGCGAGGGGTTTTCTGGGGGACGTCAGCGTATTTCTGGGCCACGACGCAAGGCGCTAGGATCTCCCTGGAACGATCGCCCTCCCCCTCGTAATGAGCGAAAACTCCGCCCGAGAAGTCGGCCTCACCTGGCTCGCGCTAGGGATCAGCTTCTCCGTCTTCCTGGTTCTCGGCGGCCTACTCGCCTGGCTCGGCGGTCGGCCACGGCTCGTCCTTCCCCTGGCCGGAGGGCTCGCCCTCCTCCTCGGCGCCTCCCTCCTCATCGCACCGCTCGCGGCGGGCCTCGCCAGGGTCCTACGCTGGGACATCTACCGGAAGCCCTACGCTTACATCGCCCTCAACCTGCTCGCGAGCGGCTCCCTGACCGTAGGCTGGCTGGTCCACGCCGTGAGCCTCCTCGACCAGGCAACCACCCCCGCGGTCTGGTGGCAGGCGGGTCTCCTCTACCTGGTCGGCCTGCTCGCCACGGTCGTCGCCCTGCATGTGATCCAGGAGACGTTCACGGGGGATCTGTATCGGTTGGCGAACACCGTCCTGGGCTTCGGGGGGTACCTGGTGTGGGGGGCGGCGGTGGCTTTCTTCTGAGGGTCAGAGCACCCGGGCCGCTCGCGCAGAAAACGCTCGTGACATCATCGCGCCGCCCCCACCGTCACGACTTTCGCGGCTCCCAGCCCGAGGACCCGGACCATGCGCACCCTCTCGATCGCTCTCTTCGCCCTGGCCTTGGCTTCGGCCGCCCAGGCCTCCGAGGCCGCCGACTCTCCCCTCGCCAAGGTGGCCTCCGCGCTGCCGTTTCGGAGCCTGGGCCCCGGGTTCATGAGCGGCAGGATCTCCGACATCGCGGTGCATCCGACGGCGCAGGGGACCTGGTACGTGGCGGCCGGCTCGGGCGGCGTCTGGAAGACCACCAACGCCGGGGTCACCTGGACCCCGGTCTTCGACGATCAGGCGTCCTACTCGATCGGCGAGATCACGCTCGATCCGACGAACCCGGACGTGGTGTGGGTGGGAACGGGCGAGAACGTGAGCGGCCGGCACGTCGGCTGGGGCGACGGGGTGTACCGAAGCCGCGACGCGGGCCGATCGTGGCAACGGATGGGGCTTGCCGCCTCGCAGCACATCGGCAGAATTCTGGTCGATCCGCGCGACGGCAACGTCGTGCTGGTAGCCGCCGAAGGGCCGCTCTGGTCTTCGGGGGGAGAGCGGGGCGTCTACCGAACCGTCGACGGCGGCTCCACCTGGACGCCCGTGCTCCAGATCGACGAAAACACAGGGGCGACCGATCTGGAGTTCGATCCGGGGAATCCGGATGTGGTCTACGCCGCGGCCTACGAGCGGCGCCGCCACGTTTGGGGATTCCTGGGCGGCGGGCCGAAATCCGGCATCTGGAAATCGACCGACAACGGCAAGACCTGGCGCCAGGTCACGAGCGGCCTCCCCAAGGGAGACATGGGGAAGATCGGCCTCGCGACGACACCGGCCGACCCGTCGATCGTCTACGCCACCATTGAGGCGAACGCGGAGGAGCGCGGCTTCTATCGCTCGCGCGACCGGGGGGAGAGCTGGGAGAAGCGGAACGACTACATCTCCGGCGGCACCGGACCGCACTACTACCAGGAGATCGAGGCCTCGCCCACGAACGCCGACCTGGTCTATCAGATGGACGTCTTCCTCCACGTGACCCGCGACGGCGGAAAGACGATGGATTATCTGGAGACCGGGTACGACAAACACAGCGACAACCACGCGCTCTGGATCGACCCGAGCAACCCGGGCATGGGCCGCCATCTGCTGGTTGGCACGGACGCCGGGCTCTACGAGAGCTTCGACGAAGGCCAGACCTGGCGGCATTTTCCCAACCTGCCGGTCTCCCAGATCTACAAGATCGCGCTCAACCAGCGCGAGCCGTTCTACGACATCCTGGCCGGCGCGCAGGACCTGGGGACCCTCCACGGCCCATCCCGGACGCTCAACCGCGACGGGATCCGCAACCAGGATTGGTACGTGCCGTTCGGAGCCGACGGGTACGGCGTCGCGTTCGATCCGGAAGATCCGGACCTCATGTATCTCATGTCGCAGGAGGGGAATCTCTTCCGCAAAGACCGGCGGAACGACGAGGGCTTGATGATCCAACCGCAGCCCGCGGAGGGCGAAGCGCCCGAGCGGTGGGGGTGGGACTCGCCGATCCTCGTGAGCCCTCATCACCCGAACCGGATCTACTTCGGCTCGCAGAGAGTCTGGCGAAGCGACGACCGGGGCAACAGCTGGACGCCGATCAGCGGCGATCTCACGCAGGGTCAGAACCGCTACGAGCAGAAGTTCATGGGGCGGGTCTGGAGCGTCGATTCCCTGTTCGACAACAGCGCGATGTCCAAATACGCGACCACCACGGCGATCTCCGAATCGCCGGTGAAAGAAGGGGTTCTGACCGTCGGCACGGACGACGGCCTGGTGCAGATCAGCGCGAACGGCGGCGAGAGCTGGAGCCGTTCGGCCGCCCTCCCCGGGCTTCCGGTTCTCTCGTTCGTCAACGACGTCGAGATGTCGGTCGTCGACGGGTCGACGCTCTACGTGGTGGCGGACAATCACAAGACCGGCGACTTTTCGCCATACGTTTTCGAGAGCACCGACCTCGGCCGCTCGTGGCGTTCGATGGCGGGCGATCTCCCGAAGGGGCCGAAGGGAACGATCGCCTGGGCGATCCAGCAGGACCAGGTCCGCCCCGACCTGTTCTTCCTCGGGACGGAACTCGGCATCTACTTCACCATCGACCACGGCAAGCACTGGGAAAAGATGGGCGGCCTGCCGACGATCCCGTTCCGCGACGTGAAGATCCAACGGCGCGACGGCGACCTCGTGGGAGCGAGCTTCGGACGGGGCCTCTACGTGCTCGACGACTATTCCTCGCTCCGACAGCTCACCTCCGCTGGCTTCGACGGGGAAGCTCAGCTCTTCCCCGTCAGGACCGCCTGGTGGTTCGTCCCCTGGCAGCCGGGCCAGGCGCCCGGACGGCCAGAGCAGGGGACCGACGACTTCACCACCGAGAATCCGCCCCAGGGCGCGCTCTTTTCCTATTACCTCCGCGAGGCGCCAACGACCGCGCACGAGGCGCGGCAGAAGAGCGAAGAGGCGCTCGCCAAGAAGGGCGCCGACGCGCCGTTTCCCGGCTTCGAACGCCTGCGCGACGAGGCGCTCGAAGAGAAACCGAAAGTGTTGCTCCTCGTCTCCGATGCGACCGGGCGAAAGGTTCGGGCGATCGAAGGGCCGGCAAAAGAAGGGCTCCAGCGCGTGAATTGGGATCTGCGGAGCGCCAACCCCGAGCCGGTCGTGCTCGAACCCCCCGCTTTCCAGTCGCCCTGGGACCAGCCCTCAAGAGGCCCGCTGGTCGCCCCAGGCCGCTATACCGTCGAGCTGGTGGTCGTCTCGGCAAGCGGCGTGCGTTCGCTCGGGACGCCCCAGTCCTTCGAAGTGAAGCCGGTCGAAAACCTCGCCCCCGGCACCGACCCTCAGGCGGTCGCCGCCTTCCAACAGCGAACGGCGGAGGCGCTACGGCGCGTGTCGTCCGCCTCGGCCGAGCTCGATAAGCTCCAAGATCAGCTCAAGCACATGCGCGCGACGCTCGCCGAAACGCCCAAGGCGGACCCGGCGCTCTACGGCCAACTGGACGCCGTGAGCCGCGCCGCGGCGGGCTTGAAGCTTCGGCTCGAAGGCGACCCCGCACGACAGAAACTATCCGAGTCGGAATCCCCAACGATCGGCAGCCGCGTCTCTACGGTGAAAGACGGACATTGGGAGACCCGCCAGATGCCGACCGCCACTCAGCGGCGAGATCTCGAGATCGCCGAGGCGGGATTGGTTGCGCTGGAGCGCGATTTGAAGGCGCTGATCGCAGGGGATTTCGCACGGCTGAAGGAGGCCTTCACGGCGGCGGGGGCGCCTTGGACTCCGGGGCGGTGAATCCCCGGGGCGCCGCCGGCCTTCATGCCAGATATCGTGACCTCACTTCACCATGACTCAACTTGTCGTGCGACACCCCGAGGGCGATGTGAAGAACAAACTGGAAATCCGCGCGCGCCGGCACGGCCGCAGCCCGAGGAAGAGGTTCGAGAGGTCCCCCGCATCGCGGTTCGAGAAGAAGGTCGGTCTCGCGTGCCGCTCGGGTCAAGGCTGGCAGCCCGCTTCGTCGGTATCGGGCTCACCGAGGAGATTCCTGAGTTGCGCGGGGGAGAGGCTCGGCCTGCTGAGTTCGAGTCGTGATCGTTCTCGATACCCACATCATTCTGGCCTTCATGCCGATCGATCCCTAATTGGCGTGACTTGTGGGGAGGCCAGCGCCCAGCCGCAGGCATGGGCCTCGGCGCGAGCCTTGACGTAGTTACTCCCTGTAGTTACGATCTCTTGCGTGAAGTTCGAGTGGGACGAGCGCAAGAGGCGATCGAATCTCGCAAAGCACGGCGTCGACTTTGCCGATCTCGAGGTTCTGTTTGCGGGCCCCACCTACACGGATAGAGACGACCGGTTCGAGTACCCCGAATCTCGTTTCCTGACGTTCGGATTACTCAACCAGCGGCTGCTGGTAGTTGCACATACTGAAACGGATCAGGTAATTCGGATCATCTCGGCACGAAGAGCGACGAACCATGAAAAGAAAATCTTCCTCGCGAGTATTAGGCACTGACTTCGCCCGCCTTGATGCGTTGAGCGACGAGGACATCGACACGAGCGAGATTCCCGAGTTGAGCCCGGAGTTCTTCGCACGAGCGATTGTCCGGCGCGGGCTCAAACCGGTCGCTCCGAAAGCACAACTGACGATCCGCGTGGACCGTGAGGTTCTGGAGTGGTTTCGCCAGCAAGGAAGCGGATACCAGACGAGGATCAACGCTTTGATGCGAGCCTACATGGAGGCGCACAAGAAGAGCGCGGCCTAAGGCGCTGGGCTGCGGCACCTACTTCCCCCATGTGCGAATCCCAGGAGGTGCCGTCGTGGCGATTCCGTTGACCAAGGAACAGCAGCAAGCGGCCGACTGGACCGGATCTTCCATTCCCGAAATGGTAGATCCCCGGACCGGCGAGGCTTGCGTTCTGATTCGGGCTGAGGAGTACCAGGAGGTACGCGAAGTACTCCTCGAGGAGCGTCGGCAACTCACGATTCGTTCGGTTGCCTTGCGAAATGCAACGGGTCGGACGCAAGATGAACCGTGATCGAACCCGGCGAGATCTGCATCGCGGCACGTGATCAAGGCCATCGGCTACGTCATCGAGTCGGATTGCGAGCCACAATAGGTTAGTAGCTTCCCTGTCCCTACCCCGCCGCGACCGACCACGGCAGCTCGTGGGCTCGATCGGTGGCGACCCACCGGAGGGGGACGATCTTTGGGCGATCCAGCAGAACCAGGCCCGCCCCGACCCATTCCTCCTCGGAACGGAATTTGGCATCTACCTTACCGTTGACCACGGCAGACACTGGGAAAAGATGAGCGGCCTACCGACGATCCCGTTCGTGACGTCGGGGGAGCGAGCTTCGGCCGGGGATACGTGCTCGACGTCTACATCCCGCTGCGACAGCTCTCTTCCGGCGGGTTCGAACGAGAGGCTCAGCTCCTCCCTGTCAGGACCGCCTGGTGGTTCGTCCCCCTCACATCCGAGCCAGGCGCCAGGACGGCAGGAGCAGGGGGACCGACGACTTCACCGCCGAAAACCCGCCCCAGGGTGCGAACCTTTCCTACGACCTCGGCGGGTCAGGGCTCAGGCCGAGCCCTGACGTTTCCGGAACATCTGAACGCCAGCTTCGCCAAGGGCTGGGAAACAACCAAAAAATAGTGGACCTTTAGACTCTGGGCGTGGTCTCTACCTCGGCCCGCCTCACCGTCGAATCGCCCTGCGTAAATGGATTCCGCTCTCATGTGGCCGGTTTGGATTGCAGGCACAAGGAAGGCTGAAGGCGGTGTCCCAAAGGATTCTCGAGGCCGCAACATTATTAGCCTACCTAAACCTGGCGATGTTGACGTATAATCTCATAATAATGAATGCTCGACGCGCCGCACGCTAAAGCCGAGTAGTCGCTTTGTTCTAGCCCTGAAACTTCCACCGCGAGAACCTAGTTTTTTGAGGTATCCATGGCAACGGATAAATTCTTTAACGAGACCACAGAGCAATCTCTAGTGAAGGCCACAATTGTCGAGAAGTACTTCGACGCTTGGGCTCGCATCATTTCAGGTGCACAGAATAAATGGTCGTCAAGTCCAATGAACAAGATTGGCTATATCGACCTTTTTGCCGGCCCTGGGCGGTATAAGGACGGAGCCATCTCGACTCCTCTACGGGTCCTTCAAAAGGCCATAAGCGATCCGAATCTGGCATCACGACTAACCACTATCTTTAACGATCGCGACCCGGAATATGCTAGCAGCCTCACTTCGGCGATTGAAGCGTTGCCAGGCATCAACAGCCTCCGTCATAAGCCTCAAATATGGAATCAGGAGGTTGGAGATGAGATCGCTCGCCAGTTTGAATCCATCAACAAGATTCCCATACTTGCCTTCATCGATCCATGGGGCTATAAGGGCTTGACCCTACGCCTCGTCGATGCTTTTCTGAAGGATTGGGGGTGTGACTGCATATTCTTCTTTAACTATGCCAGAATCAATGCTGGCCTGTCTAACCCCCTAGTGAGACAACACATGGCTGCACTTTTTGGAGAGCAAGAAGCGGATAGGCTTCGAAGTGAACTTGAGCCAATGACCCCAATTCAAAGAGAGGCGACGATTGTTAATGCCCTTGCTCTCGCGCTGAAGGCATACGGACATCGGCTCGTACTACCATTCTGCTTCAAGAATGATAGGGGCACAAGGACGACCCATCACTTGATCTTGGTTACGAAACACTTCAAGGGTTATGAGGTTATGAAGGAGGTCATGAGCAAGAGCAGTTCATCGTTCTCGCAAGGAGTTCCGAGCTTTACTTTTTCACCTGCCGATAGCGCTAGGCAAGAACTTCTCTTTGACTTGAATCGTCCCCTCGATGAGTTGGAGGCGATGCTGCTTACTCAATTCGAAGGTCGCACCCTGAAGATGGAAGACATCTACAGAGAACATAGCGTAGATCGTCCATATATTAAGCGGAACTACAAAGATGTCTTGGCGGCTCTCGAGACGAGGGGAGGAATTACAACCTCCGGACGTAAGTCTACTAAAGGCTTTGCGGACGACATCTGGGCCACCTTCCCGCGTAGAGAGGTATAAAAACCATGGGCCTTGGATCAGCGATTGAATGGACAGAGTCCACCTGGAACCCCGTTACCGGCTGCGACAAGGTCAGTCCCGGATGCAAACACTGCTACGCCGAAAGGATGGCCGAGAGATTGCAGGCAATGGGGCAGCCAAACTATCGGGATGGTTTCAATCTGACGTTGCAACCTCAAATGTTAGAGCTACCTTTACGCTGGAAGAAGCCACAGGCAATTTTTGTCAACTCGATGAGCGATCTTTTTCATGACAGAGTGCCGATACAGTATATTGAGCAAGTCTTTTCTGTGATGAACCGTGCTCACTGGCACCGATTTCAGATCCTCACTAAGCGAGCAAATAGGCTCGCGCAGGTTGCTTCGCTATTGAATTGGACGGAAAATATCTGGGTAGGAGTTAGTGTAGAGAGCGATAGGTACGTCACCCGAATTGACGACCTGCGAACAATTCCCGCGAGAGTGCGGTTCTTGTCGCTGGAACCTCTCTTGGGCCCTTTGTCGAACCTGGAACTTAAAGGAATCGGCTGGGTTATCGTCGGAGGGGAGTCCGGCCACGGTTCGCGCCCAATGCAGACAGACTGGGTTGTTTCTATTCGCGACCAATGTAGAGCCGCAAACGTCCCTTTCTTCTTCAAACAATGGGGTGGCGTGAACAAAAAGAGGGCTGGGCGGCTCCTCGACGGACGAACTTGGGATGAAATGCCCGTCGGTGGATAGAGGACTGTAACTGTCCGTTAGCACCAACGGCCTAAGGGCGAGCTTCCCCTCAGGTCGAAGAGCTTTTTCTGGTCGAGTCAGGTCCCGGGTCACGGAAAGTCAGGGTATCAGCCACAGCACAATTACTCCCTCAATGCTATGGTAAATCAGCAGTGAAGGTGGTGCAGCCAGGAGGAGTCGAACCCCCAACCTACAGATCCGTAGTCTGTCGCTCTATCCAGTTGAGCTATGGCTGCACGGGCAAGGCCAACGGCAGGCGCGGAAGAATAGACGAAAACCTCCGCGATCGGCAAGTA
>JBGAGQ010000094.1:0-17699 GCA_044226625.1 Thermoanaerobaculia bacterium | reverse complement strand
CCGGGAGATCGGGGCCGTCTTCGCCCCTTGGGCGAAGGTCCGACCGGGGAGCGCCAGCTCTCCCCCCTGGCTCTCCCCTTCGAACGGCAAGCGGTCGGCGAAGGCCGCGGACCGGGCGCCGGGCAGCGAGCCGAGCTCCTGGATCAGGTCGCGATAGATGGCGTTGAGCTTCTCCGGGTCGGTGTCCCAGGGGAAGGCGATCCGCAGCGTGAGCAGGCGGTCCGGCGCGAACCCAAGGGGCACCGCGCGGAGGCGAAGGAGGGTCTGGGCGGTGAGGCCCGCGCCGATCAGCAGCACGAGCGAGAGGGCGAGCTCGACCACGACGAGGCCCGAACGGAGGAGCCCCCCCTCGCGGTCTCCGACCGTCCGGCCGCGCAGACCGGCGAACGACGATCGGCGCGCGACGCGCCAGGCGGGCAGGGTGCCGACTAGGAGGCCGCAGAGGAGCGTGAGACCGAGCGCGAGCGCGACCGTGATCCCGTCGAAGCCGTTCTCGGCGAGGAGCAGGACGTTCGGCAGGTCGGCGGGGAGCCGCGTCGCGAGCAGCCGGACGAGCGGGAAGGCCATCGCCACGCCGAGCGCGCCGCCGACGGATGCGAGCACCAGGCTTTCGGAGAGCGAGCTTTGGAGCAGGGTTCCGCGTCCGGCACCCAGCGCGGCGCGGATCGAGCCCTCGCGGATCGCCTGCGGCGCCCGGGCGAGCAGCAGGCAGGCCAGGTTGACGCAGACGATCAGCAGGACGAACCCGGCGGTCGCGAGCACCATCCAGAGCCGGCCAGAGAGAGGTGTACCGACGAGCTCGTCGGCCGCCGGCAGGAGCGCGAGGGCGAGACCGGCGTCGGTCTCGGCGTGATCGCGCGCCATCCGCGCGGCGAGGGCGGAGAAGGCCGCGCGGGCCTCGGGCAGGGCGACGCCCTGTTTCAAACGCGCGAGGACGCCCAGGAATCCCGCTTTCCGCGAGGTGACCTCGGGGCCCGCGTAGACCAGGTCGGAGCGGAAGACGTCGCCCACCGACCGGGGCAAGACGCCGACCACGGTATAGACGCCCTCGCCGAGGCGGAACGGCCGGCCGACCACGCCGGGATCGCCGCCGAGGCGGCTCCGCCAAAAACGCTCGGTGAGCATCACGGAGCGGGAGCCGGGGACGATCTCGGCTGTCGCGAGCGAACGGCCGACGACCGGGCTGGCGCCGAGCGCGCCGAGAAAGTCGCCGTAAACGCGCAGGGCCTGCAGCCCCTCGGGCTCCGCTCCTTCGCCGTCGCGGAGCCAGACGGCCCCTTCCGTGAACCAGCCGCCGACCGACGCGACCTTCGCGGCGCCCGTCGATAGATCGGCCAGTCGAACCGGGTTGCCGCCGTGGACTTCGCCGCCGAGGCGGTGCTCGACGCTCCAAAGCCGCTCGGGCGAATCGAACGGCAACGGCGCGAGCAGGGTAGTCCGGACGACGGTGGTCAACGCGATCACGGCGCCGATCCCGAGCGCGAGGCTCGCGATCGCCGTGGCGCTCCACCCCGGCCGGCGGCGCATGTTCCGGAAGGCGATCGTGAGGTCGCGTCGCAGGGCGTCGAGCGTGCGGTTCATCGGGTTCGTCCTTCCTCGTCGTTGCGTTCGGGGAATCTACGTCGCGGACCGGCCGGAGTTGCGGCGGCCGGATTCCGAAGGGCGCTTTCGTTCCAAGGCACCCCCACCCTGCCGGGCGGCGGGAATTCTGGCCTCCCCACCGGTTGGCGCGTGCCCACCCACCCGGGCAGAGGTGGCGAGGGGCGGACGGGAGGCGCAGGTTTGTCGACAGATTTCCTCTCCGGTGGGGGTTGAACCATGGCTCGATCCGAGAGCTGGTTGGCCGGCGAATTGAAGCGTCGCGGGGTCTCACGACGCGAGTTTTTGAGCTTTTGCGCGGTGGTCACGTCCGCCCTCGCCTTGCCCAAAGCGGCGGGCGCGCAGATCGCCAAGGCCTTGGAGACCCAGAAGAAACCCATCCTCGTTTGGCTCGAATTCCAAGATTGCGCCGGAAACACCGAGTCGTTCCTCCGCGCCGGGCGTCCGACGGTGGCCGACATCATCCTCGATTCGATCTCGGTCGATTACCACGAGACGATCATGGCGGCGGCTGGACATCAAGCTGTGGCTGCCCTCGACAAGACCGTTGCCGACCATCCGGGCGAATATCTAGTCGTGGTCGAAGGGTCGATCCCCACGGGAGCCGGCGGCGCCTACTGCACGGTCGGCGGCAAGAGCGCGCTCTCGATCGCGCGCGAGGTCTGCAGCCGTGCCGCGGCGACGATCGCGATCGGCACCTGCGCCTCGTTCGGCGGCATCCCCGCCGCGGCGCCCAACCCGACCCAGGCGCTCTCGGTGCGGGATGCCGTGCCCGGACTCAAGAATCTGATCAATCTGCCCGCCTGCCCCGCCAACGGCGAGAACCTCGCCGCCCTGATCGTCTACTTCCTCACTTACAACCGCTGGCCCGAGCTCGACTCCTACCATCGTCCGCTGTTCGCCTACGGCAAGACGATCCATGACAACTGCGAGCGGCGCGCGCATTTCGACGCCGGTCAGTACGTCGAAAACTGGGGCGACGACGGGCATCGCTACGGATATTGCCTGTACAAGGTCGGATGCAAGGGGCCGGTCACGCACCAGAACTGCCCGAGCATCGGTTGGAACTCCGGAACCAATTGGCCAATCGGCTGCGGTCATCCGTGCATCGGCTGTGCCGAGCCGGACTTCTGGGACAAGATGACGCCCTTCTACGCCCATCTCGAAGGCATCCCCGGATTCGGCCTCCACTCGAACGTCGATCGCGTCGGTCTGATCGCGACCGCCGGCGTCGCCGCCGCCTTCGCGGCCCATGGCCTCGTGCAGCTCGGCAAGCGGCGGCACGACGCGCGGTTCCAACCGGCGGCCGTACCGGCTCCTCCAGCGTCTGAGGCGCCGAAAGGAGAACGGTCATGACCTACGTCGTCGTCGATCCGGTCACCCGGATCGAGGGGCACCTGCGGATCGAGGCCGAGGTCGACGGCGGCGTCGTCAAGGACGCTTGGTCGTCGTCGACCATGTTCCGAGGGATCGAGATCATCCTCAAAGGGCGGGATCCGCGCGACGCCTGGGCGTTCACCCAGCGGATCTGCGGCGTTTGCACGACGGTCCACGCGATCGCGTCGATCCGCGCGGTCGAGGCCGCGATCGGCGCCGTTCCGCCACCGAACGCCCGCCTGTTGCGCAATCTGGTGATGTCGGCGCAGATGGTCCAGGACCACGTGATCCATTTCTACCACCTGCACGCGCTCGACTGGGTGGACATCGTCTCGGCGCTCTCGGCCGATCCGAAGCAGACCTCGGCTCTCGCCGAGTCGATCTCCGACTGGCCTCTGTCGAGCACCAAGTACTTCGCGGCGGTGCAGAAGCGGATCAAGGATTTCGTCGAACGCGGCCAGCTCGGGCCGTTCGCCAACGCCTACTGGGGGCATCCGGCGTTCCGGCTCCCCGCCGAGGCGAACCTGATGGCGGTGGCCCACTACCTGGAGGCGCTCGATTGGCAGCGGGAGTTCATCCGCATCCACGCGGTGCTGGGCGGTAAGAACCCGCACCTCCAGAGCTTCCTCGTCGGCGGCATGGCGACCCCGGTCGATCTCGACAGCCAGGCGGCGATCAACATGACCTCGATCCAAGGCCTGCGCGACATGGTCGCGAAGGCGAAGGATTTCGTCACCAAGGTGTACCTGCCCGACCTGCTCGCCGTCGCCTCGTTCTACAAGGACTGGGCGGGCCACGGCTCCGGGGTCGGCAACTACATGGCCTATGGGGAATACCCGGAGGTCGATCAGCCCGATTCGCCGCTCTACCTGCCGCGCGGAATCATCCGGGGGCGCGATCTGTCGAAAGTCGAGCCGCTCGATCCGGCGAAGATCACCGAGGTCGTTACCCACTCCTGGTACGGCTACGAGAAGGGGGACGACCAACCGCTCCATCCGTTCGACGGCGAGACCAAGCCGAACTACACGGGACCGGAGCCGCCCTACGAGCGCCTGAACACCGACGGCAAGTACTCGTGGCTCAAGTCGCCGCGCTACGACGGCGAGCCGATGGAGGTGGGGCCGCTCTCCCGCATGCTGGTCGCCTACGTTTCCGGCAACGCGCGGGTCAAGGAGCTGGTCGACTTCGCCCTCAATCACCTCGGCGTCCCCGCGACGGCGCTCTTCTCGACGCTCGGCCGGGTGGCCTCGCGCGGCATCGAAACCGTGGTGCTCGCCGAAAAGATGACCGGATGGCTCGACGAGCTCGCGGGCAACGTCGGCGCCGGCAATCTCGCGATCCACGACAACTCGAAATGGGATCCGTCGTCGTGGCCCAAGGAAGCGACCGGTGCGGGATTCCACGAGGCGCCGCGCGGCGCGCTCGGTCACTGGGTGCACATCCGCGACGGCGTGATCGCCAACTACCAGTGCATCGTCCCGTCGACTTGGAACGCCGGGCCACGCGACGGCGCGGGCAAGCGGGGTCCCTACGAGGAAGCGCTCCTCAACACGCCCGTCGCCGACCCCGAGCAGCCCCTCGAGATCCTGCGCACGGTCCACTCGTTCGATCCGTGCATGGCCTGCGGCGTCCACGTGGTCGACGCCAGAGGGCGCGAAGTCTCGATCGTGAGGGCGTCATGAACGCGCAGGCCGTCCGCCCCCTCCCTCAAGCGAGCGACCTGCCGCGCCTCGCGAGCGTCTACGTCTGGGAGTGGCCGGTGCGGGCAACGCACTGGCTGAACGTCGGTGCGCTGCTGGTTTTGTCGCTCACCGGCATCTATATGGGGCGACCGATGCTCGCGGTCCCCGGCCCGGCAGGCCAGAGCTTCGTGATGGGTTGGGCGAAACTGCTCCACTACTACGCCGCGATCGCGCTGTCCCTCTCGGTCCTGTCGCGGATCGCCTGGATGTTCGTCGGCAACAAGTACGCCCGCTGGGACAAGTTTCTTCCCATCCACAAACCGCGCCGCGAGGGCCTCGCGCCGACGCTCAAGTACTACCTCTTCCGCCTGCGAAAGCCTCCCGGCTTCGTCGGCCACAACCCGCTCGCGGGAGTTTTCTACACCGTCGTCTTCCTCGCGTTCCTGACCCAGATCGCGACCGGCCTCGCGCTCTACGCCTCGTCGGCGGCGCTCTCCTCGCCGGTCAAGGGATTCGCCTCGCTGCTGCCGCTGTTCGGCGGCCTGCAGACGGCGCGGTTCATCCACCACGTCGTCATGTGGTTCCTCTGGGCCTTCGGAGTGCATCACGTCTACAGCGCGATCATGATGTCCCAGGTCGAGGCGAACGCGACGGTCGAATCGATCTTCTCCGGTTACAAGTTCGTACCGCAGGAAGACCTCGTCTACTCGGGCTACCGGTTCATCGACCGCGGCACCGAGCAGGGCGGATGAGCGAAAGGCGCCCGTGCCCAACGACTCCCTCTTGATCCTCGGTCTCGGCAACCTGATCTGCGGCGACGACGGCCTCGGCGTCGAGGCCGTCCATCGCATCGACCGTTCTTTCGAAGCGCCGATCGGCGCCCGCGTGCTCGACGGAGGTACGCTCGGTCTCTCGCTCCTCCCCTACCTCGGCTCGGTCGACCAAGCGATCTTGGTGGACGCGATTCGATCCGACGGCCCGCCCGGCACACTGGTCCGCTTGGAGGGGGACGAGGTGGCGCCCGCCGTTCGGGACCGTCTTTCGCCGCATCAGGTGGGGGTGGCCGACCTGATCGACGGGCTCAGATTGCTCGGTAGACTCCCGGAGCGGCTGATCCTCGTCGGCCTGGTGCCCGACTCGCTCGCGCTGTCGGTCTCGCGCACCGAAGCGGTCGAGGCGCGAATCGAAGATCTGGTGGCGGCGGTGCTCGAAGAGGCCGGCCGGCTCGGATTCCCGTTCCGGCCGAAAGAGAACAGAGCGAACGATGAATCTTCGGTGGCGTTCGGCGCTCGCGGTCGGATGGTTGCTCCTGGCCTTTGGCTGTAAAGACCCGGACCGTCAGCTCCCGACGCGCTATCGCGGCCTCCCGATCCCAAAGGCGCGCCTCGCCTCGTCCCAGGCCCGCGCCTCGGGCCGCCGTCTCTACCTCGTCCATTGCGCGATCTGCCACGGCGAGAACGCCGACGGCCAGAGACCGCGCCACATCCTCTCCGTTCGACCGGCCGATTTCACCAACCGATCTTGGCGCGCCGAGGCGACGCCGCGGCGGACCTTCTTCGTCATCCGCGAAGGCGTCCACGGTACGCCGATGCCCGCCTGGCCTTCGTTCTCGGACGAGGAGACCTGGGACCTCGTGGCCTACGTGCTGTCGGTGAGCGGTTAGACGCCGAAGCCGGTCCGGTGGCGCGAACCGTCCCCGTGCGTTAGCCTTGGGGACATCGCATCGGGAGGAACCTCGCCCCTCATGTCCGACGCCGCGCGCAAGATCTTCGTTCTCGATACCTCCGTCGTCCTCTACGATTTCACCGCCCTACAAAATTTCCAGGAACACGACGTCGCGCTGCCGATCGCGGTGCTCGAAGAGCTCGACGGTTTCAAAAAAGGCAACTCGGTCCTGAACCTCCAGGCGCGCGAGTTCATCCGCGAGCTCGACCGTCTGTCCGAGCACAACCTGCTCCAGTCTTGGATCCCGCTCGACGGCACCGCGCGCGGTCGGTTCCGCGTGATCACGGAAGAGGACGCGGACGTCGACGCGGGCGCCGTCTTCGGCTCACGAAAGGCCGACCATCGGATCCTGAACACGGTTCTCGCGCTCACCAAGAGCGAGCTCGGGCGGCGGGTGATCCTGGTCTCGAAAGACGTCAACCTCCGACTCAAAGCCCGGGCGCTCAATCTCGAGGCCGAGGATTACGAAACGGTCCGGATCAAGGACCTCGCCCACCTCTACACGGGCAAGGAGGAGGTCGAGGTAGGCGATTCCGCCCTGATCGACCGCTTCTACCAGACCGACTCCCTGCCGGTCGGCGAGGTGCTCCAGACCGCGCCGGTCGCCCACCAGTACTTCATCCTCCGGTCGAGCACGAGCTCCGCACTCGCGACCTACAACCCGAAGACCGATCGGCTGGAGCGCGTCCACAAGGCACAGGCCTACGGCGTCTCGCCGCGGAACGCCGAGCAGACCTTCGCGCTCCACGCGGTGTTGAACCCCGAGGTGCCCTTGGTGACGATCAGCGGACCGGCCGGCACGGGCAAGACGCTGATCGCTCTCGCCGGCGCGCTCGAGCAGCGGCGACAGTTCCGGCAGATCTACGTCGCGCGGCCGGTGGTGCCGCTGTCGAACCGCGACCTCGGCTTCCTGCCGGGCGACATCAAGTCGAAGATCGACCCCTACATGCAGCCGCTCTGGGACAACCTCGGGATCATCAAGAACCAGTTCGGCGAGCGCGACCGGGATTTCAAACGGGTGGATGAGCTGATCGAGCAGGAAAAGCTCCACGTCGTGCCGCTCGCCTACATCCGGGGCCGGAGCTTTTCCAACGTGATCTTCGTCGTCGACGAGGCGCAAAACCTAACGCCTCACGAGGTCAAGACGATCATCACCCGGGCGGGGGAGAATACGAAGATCGTGCTCACGGGGGACATCTACCAGATCGATACCCCCTACCTCGACGCGCATTCGAACGGCCTCTCCTACCTGATCGACCGGATCAAGGGACAGCCGCTCTACGCCCACGTGAATCTGGACAAGGGAGAGCGCTCGGAGCTCGCGAACCTCGCGAGCAAGATGCTCTGAGACCGGCCCGCCGGAGGCGTTCTCTCGCTAGGAAGGGATCCGCCGGGCGAGGCTGTCGGCCGTTTCCGGCATCGCGCGTTCGCCGAGGAACCAGCTGCGCCGGGGCCTCTTCTTCTCGGGCACGAGGCCGAACTCGCCGGTGCCCGCCTTGAGGATCTCGGCGACCGCGTCGTCGACCGAGTCGGTGAGCGTGATGCGGGCGAGATCTTCGGGGGCGATCGTTCCGGCCGGTACCATCGTGTCGCGCAGGAACTCGACCATCGGCCGCCAGAACTCGACCCCGAGGAGGACGACCGGGAAATCGCGGATCTTGCCGGTCTGGATCAACGTCAGGCACTCGTACATCTCGTCCATCGTGCCGAAGCCGCCCGGCAGCGCGACGAAGGCGTATGAATATTTGACCAGCATGACCTTGCGGACGAAGAAGTAGCGGAACTCGAGAAAGCGGTCGAGAAAGGGGTTCGGCTTCTGCTCGTGCGGCAGGACGATGTTGCAACCGATCGACCGGCCCCCCACGTCTTTGGCGCCGCGGTTGGCAGCCTCCATGATCCCCGGTCCTCCGCCCGTCATCACGGTGAAGCCAGCCCGCGCGATCGAGGCGCCCATCTGCCGACCCAGGGCGTAGAACGGGTGGCTCTCGGGGAACCGTGCCGAGCCGAAGATGGTGACGCACGGGCCGACGAAATGCAGGCCGCGAAAACCGCGGATCAGCTCGGTCATGATGCGGAAGACCCGGGCGAGCTCGGAGCTGCGCGAGCGGGGCCCCTCGAGGAAACGGATCTCCTCCCGGTCCGCCGTCGCCTTGCCCCACTTCGGATCCGGTGTGGAGGAGGTCGGGCCGACGGTTTCGGAAGACATCGCGCGAAGTGTAGCGTAAGGGCGTGATACGCCGGCCGACTTCCGCTCCGCCCCCGCTCGCGGTCTTGCCCGCGATGCTCCTCGCGGCCGGGCTAGGCATGGCGCTACCGGACGTCGGGTTCCCCGAAGAGCCGCCGGCCGAGCAGAGGTTTCCGAACGTCCTGGTGATCTCGATCGACACCCTGCGGGCGGACCGGCTCTCGGCGTACGGCTATCGCCGGCCGATCAGCCCGGCGATCGATCGTCTGCTCGCCTCGGGGGTGCGGTTCGAGACGGCGCATACGGTCGAACCGCTGACCAACCCCGCGATGTGCTCGCTCTGGACCTCCCTCTACCCCCATCAACACGGGGCCACCAGGAACGGCCTGCGGCTCCGCCCGGGCCTCGCTTCGCTCTCTGGTGTCCTCCGCCGGCGAGGGTACCGAACCGCGGCGATGGTCGGCGGGTGGCCTCTCACGAATCGAATCTCCGGGCTCGGAGAACATTTCGGAGAGTACCGGGAGATCCTCACCCGCAAACGGTGGCTGGGCCTGTTCAAGGGAGAGGCGACGGCGGAAGATCTCACCGCCGAAGCGCTCGCCTGGCTCGCCGAGCAGCGGCGCGGCCATCCATTCCTCCTCTGGGTCCACTACGTCGAGCCGCACGCGCCCTATCGCCTGCAGAAGGAGTTTCTCGCGCCGCTGGGCCTCGTGCGGACCGCGGCGCGCGGGGAGGTGAGCCGAGGCGATCGATACGACTCGGAGATCGCCTTCGTCGACCATCACGTCGGGCGCCTGCTCGCGGCGCTCGACCGGGAGGCGGGCCTCACCGCCGAGACCCTCGTGATCTTCCTGGCCGATCATGGCGAAAGCCTCGGCGAAAGGGGCGTCTGGGGCCACGGCCGCGATCTCTACGAGCCCGCTTTGCGGATTCCGATGGGCATCTCGTGGCCCGGAAAGCTCGGCGCGGCCCGCCCGCGGACGATCGCTACGGCCGCGACCCAGCTCGACCTTGCACCCACCGTCTTGGGCCTGATCGGCCTACCGGTCCCGTCCGCTTTCCGCGGCTTCGATTGGTCGGGAGTCCTCCTGCGCGGCGAGGAGCCCCCGCGCCGCACGACCTGGCACCAGGCGCATCGCGGTGCCGTGCTAACCCGCGACGAGGCGCACCACGCCCGTCGGCGCGGCCTCCTCGAGGTGGGGGCGCTCGACGCCAGGCGCAAGGAGGTCCTGCGCGTCGATCACCCAGGAAAGCTCCAGGCCCGAGCCTTCGACCTGGGCGCCGATCCAGGAGAGGCGCGCCGAAACCCGCCCCTCACACCCTCTCCCGAGCTGCTCCGGTGGCTCGCGGAGGTTCGCGCCGGCCTCGCCGCGAGCGACGACCTGCCCGCGGACGTCGACCCGGAAAGCGTCGAACGCCTGAAAGCTCTCGGATACGTCCAGTGACCGCGGCGCGGACGGCCGAGCCTCCAGAGCTCGGCCCGGTCAGGCGAGAACTTCGCCCCCATCCGGCGCGATGGCGGGACGCCCGGCCTTGATCTCTTCGACCCCGATCGCGCGACGGGAATCGGTCGGGTGCTCGATCGCCCAAACCAGCGTGTCGAGCGTCTGGCGGAGCGTCGAGAGCCCCAGGCGTCGGGCGCTCGCTGCCACCACCGGAATTCTCTCGGCCACGGCGTAAAACGGGATCAAGGCATAGGGCCAGCGGTGCCCGGGACCGAGGACATACCAGGGACGGACGAACGTACACCCGAGGCCAGTCGCGGCGAGCCGGCGCTCGCACTCGGCGCGAACGGACCAGTAGGCGCGCATGACCGGCGCCGGATGCGCGACGCTCAGATAGACCAGGTGGGACAGCCCCGCGCCACGGGCCTGCACCGCGGCGTCGGCCGTGGCGAGCGCGGAGGCCAGGTCTACGCGGCGGAACTCCGCCGCCTTCCAGGGCGCCGGATGCGACACGCCCACCAAATGGACGAGGGTATCGGCCGGGGTCACGCGATCGGCGAAGGAGGAGGCGTCGAGGGCGTCGCCCACGACCGCCTCCGCACCGGCCGGCAGCTTGCGAACCGAGCGTGGACGAACCAGAGCGCGCACCCGGTGGCCGCGCGCGATCAACTCGGGAATGAGACGGGTACCGAGGTAGCCGGTGCCGCCGGTGACGAAGATCTCGCGCCGCATCGCTGGAGCCTCCCCCGCCGGAAGAGGTCGAGCGGCGGGTTCCCTCTCCTCTACGCCGCGATGCGCAAATTTGGATGAGTCGTTGGGACCACGAGACACGACCGCCGCGGAGGACGGTCCCCCGCGGCGGAATTTGGATCGTCGAAGAAGGGCGGGCGCCCTGACCGCGCCCGTCGGATCAGAGCAGCTCGCGTGCCTCGCGATACGGCCGGCCGAGCGAATCCGCGACCGGCTTCGAGGTCACGTGCCCCTTCAAAGTGTTGATCCCTTCGAGCAGGCCCGGATCGTCCAGGGCCGCCAGCTTCAAACCCTTGTTGGCGAGCGCGAGCGCGTACGGCAGCGTCGCGTTCGTGAGACCGAACGTGGAGGTACGCGGCACCGCGCCGGGCATGTTGGCGACGCAATAGTGGACCACGCCGTCCACGGTATAGACCGGATCGGAGTGGGTCGTGGGCCGCGTGGTCTCGAAGCACCCGCCCTGGTCGACCGCGACGTCGACCACGACCGAGCCGGGCTTCATCTGGCCGATCATCGCCCGGGTCACCAGCTTCGGCGCCGCGCGCCCCGGAATCAGCACCGCGCCGATCAGGAGGTCCGCCCGCTTCAACGCCGCGAGCAGGTTGTGGCCGTTGCTCGCGAGCGTGATCACCTGGCCGTGGAACATGTCGTCGATGTAACGCATGCGGTCGAGGTTGGTCTCGAGCACGGTGACGCTCGCCCCGAGCCCCATCGCCATCTTGAGCGCGTTGATCCCGACGATGCCGCCGCCGATGATCACTACGTCGCCCGGCGGAACGCCGGGGATGCCGGCGAGCAGGGTGCCTCGTCCGCCGTGGGTCTTCTGCAGGTAGCTCGCCCCGACCACCACCGACATGCGGCCGGCCACTTCCGACATCGGCGTCAGCAGCGGCAGCCGCCCTTCGGAATCGGTGATCGTTTCGTAGGCGACACCCGCGACCTCGCGCTGGACCAGCACGTCGGTCAGCTCCGGCAGCGGCGCGAGGTGGAGGTAGGTGAACAGCAACTGGCCGCGCTGCATCCGCTCGTATTCGGGCTTCACCGGCTCCTTGACCTTGATGATCATCTCGGCCCCGGCCCAAAGTCGATCGACGTCCGCCTCGATGCGAGCCCCCGCCTCGACGAACTGCGAATCGGAAAATCCGCTGCCGGTACCGGCCTCGGCCTGCACCACGACCTCGTGGCCCGCCGCGACCAGGGCGGCCACTCCGGCCGGGATCATGCCGACACGGTACTCGTGATCCTTGATCTCCTTCGGTATTCCGATGCGCATCTATCCGTTCCTCGGCCCCTTCTGGGGCTCTTGGGCGCGCCCTTCGCGCGCCCGGGTCGTTGAGCCTTGCGGGTTCTCGCCCGCTCCCGCAGCCGCTTCGCCGCCGGGAGCCGGCTTCATCTCCACCCGCCCTTTGAAATACGCGCCCTCGGCGATCGTGACCCGCGGCGCGGAGATGTCTCCCTCGAGATGTGCGGTCGCGGCGATCTCCACCCGCTCCGAGCCGCGCAGGTCGCCGCTCACCCGGCCGGCCACGCGCACGATTCGCGCGTGGATCGGTCCGCTCACGCGTCCCTCGGGACCGACCGAGACGACGGAGGGCACCGCGATCTCGCCGACCAATTCGCCGTCGACGTCCAGATCCGCGGCACCGGAGATTTTGCCCTCGAACTTCGCTCCCGAGGAGATACGCGTGGCTCCTCCGGGCTCCCTCGAAGGCTGTCCCGGCGTCGTGGCGGGGACCGAAGGAGCGGATTCACGTCGGAAGAGCGCCATGGCGAGTCGTTTCCCCGCGGGGAGAGAGATTGGAGCGGGCAACGGGACTCGAACCCGCGACATCAAGCTTGGGAAGCTTGCACTCTACCAACTGAGTTATGCCCGCTCGAGCTGGCCTCGAACGGCGGAAAATGTAGACGACCCAAACGCTTGGGGTCAAGGGGCGCCCCTTCGGGAGCACCGAGCCGGGCGTGCCGCCCACCCCAGGCCCATCGGCCCCGGTCCGCCTCCACCGGGGGCGCGAACCCCATCGATCGGTCACGAACGGCTTGCGCCTTACGAGGCTCCGGCTATACTGACCACGGAATGGCCGGTACCGGACGAACACGCGCACAAGCCTCGGCGAGGAACGAGCCTTCCGATCCGCTGTATTTCTTCCCCGAGCGGACGGTCACCGAAGCGGAAGCGCGCGCCCAGCTCGCAGGTACTCCGGAGGAGCGCGCCGACGTAGTCTCGCACCTGCTCCGTTACGCCCAGTGGGAGGACATCTGGACCTGGGTGGACCGTGACGAGGTGCGGATTCTGTTGCCGAATCTCGAACTGCCGGAAAATCTCCGCGCGAAGTGGGCCCACCTGCTCAAGGTGGAGAGCGTCGTTTCGCCCTAGCCGACCCGCGGAAACCGACGCCCTTCCCTCTAGCAGGCTACTGAAAAACTCCGTCGTCGCAGGAGATTCCCTGTGAGCGCCCCTCGTAACTCGCTGCGCTCAGACAGACTCGGGGGCGTCCTCGGGAACTCTTCGACATGGAGGGAGTTTTCCAGCAGCCTGCCAGTTCACTCGCCGATCGTGGCGATCCTCTCGGCGATCAGAGGGGGCGCGGCCACGGGCTCGGCCACGATCTCGAAGCAGGCTGCAAAACGCGCGGCGAGACGGGGGTCGTCCGAGCGCAGGTAGACCCGCGCGAGCTCGTCGCCCGGCTCCACGCGGTCGCCCAGGCGGGCGCGTACATGGAGCGCGACGCCATGATCGATCGGATCCGAAGCGCGGGCGCGTCCGCCGCCCGCCTCGACCAGCAGAAGGCCCAGCTCGCGCGTTCGCACGCGACCGATCCAGCCGGCTCCCGCGGATAGCAGAGGCGTTTCGAAGGGAGCGATTTCGAACCGAGGCTGGGCGAGCCAACGCGGATCGGCGCCCTGCTGCTCGGCCCAGCGAAAGAAGGTCTCGCGCGCCGAACCGTCGTCGAGCGCGCGCTCGAGCCGCGCCCGCTCCAGGGGCCGGCCCACGAGCGCCGCCGCCTCGGCCGCGAAAGCGAGCGTCACCTCGCGAAGGTCGGCGGGACCGCCCCCTTCGAGGCAGTCGATCGCCTCCTGCACCTCGACGGCGTTGCCCGCCCATCGACCGAGGGGCTGATTCATGTCGGTGAGAAATGCGGTCGACGGAATGCCGAGTCGCGAAAGCGTGCCGGCGAGCCTTTCCGCGAGGTCACGCGCCCGCGAAATCTCGGGCAGGAAGGCGCCCTCCCCCACCTTGACGTCGAACACCACGGAAGCCGGCCCGGAGGCGAGCTTCTTGGAGAGGATGCTCGCGACGATCAGGGGAATCGAATCGATCGTCGCCGTGGTATCGCGGAGGGCGTAAAAGCGCCGATCGGCGGGCGCGACGTCGGCGGTCGCGAGCCCCATCGCAAGGCGGGTCCGAGAGAGCAGGTCGAGGCACCGGCGTCGATCGAGGTCGAGGGAGAAGCCGGCGATGCTCTCGAGCTTGTCGGCGGTGCCGCCAGTATGCCCCAGTCCGCGTCCCACCAACATCGCGATCGGCTGGTCGCAGGCGGCGAGCAGGGGCCCCAGCGTGAGCGAGATCTTGTCCCCGACGCCCCCGGTCGAGTGCTTGTCGCAGACCGTCGGTACCTCGTCGGCGAGCCGCCAGCGCTCCCCCGATTCGAGCATCGCGCGGGTGAGCGCCGAAGTCTCCTCGTCGGACAGACCGCGAATGGCGACCGCCATCAGGAAGGCGCCGAGCTGACCCTCGCTCCAGGAGCCGTCGACCGCCCCCTGGACGACCTCGGCGATCTCGGCGGCGGAGAGCTCCTCGCCGGATCGCTTTCGCAGCAGCAGGGAGTACGGCAGGGTCATCGCGGCGCGCCGAGCTCGGTCGGTTGAGCGGAGCGGGTGCGGGATCAGCCTGGCGAGAGGCCGAGCGGGGAGCCCGCTCCGCCGCCGACCTTCTGCTGCGCGAGCGCGCGGTATCCCGACTGCGGATACTCGTCGAGGATTCGCTGGTACGCCTTCTTCGCCTCGGAATCGCGCTTGGCGGATTCATAGGCCGAGGCGAGCTCGAACAGAATCGCATCCTTGGGCAGCGGCCCTTCCGAGGCATCCAGCATCTTTTCGAGCGACGCGACGATCGCCTCGGTCTTCCCCGCGCGGCGGTCCAGCTCGATGAGGTTCAGCTTGACGTTGCCCGCGAGCAGGTCGTTCGGGTGATCGTCGAGGTAGTCCTCCCAGAGCTTGCGAGCCTCGTCGAGCTTGCCCTCCTCGGCGGCGATCTGGCCGAGGTAAACCGAGGCGACGTCCGCCGCGGTCGAGAAACGGTACGACTCGCGAACGTTCTCGAAGGCCTTCTTCGCGCGGGCGCGCCGCGCCTCGGCCGTCGGGAAGCTCGGCGCGTCCGGATCGTCGGGCTTGGCATCGGTCGTTTGAATCGGCGCCGCCGCGACGCGCAGAGCCTCGCCCAGGGCAGCGCTCGCCTTGCCTCGCTGCGACGCGCGGAAACCCCAGAAACCGAGGAGCACCACGAGGGCCAGCACGGCGACCCCGACCGCCAAACCGATCGTACGGCCGTGGGACTGGGCATAGGTGACGGAACGCCCGACGACCTCGGCCACCTCGTCGCGCTTGATCTCTTTGCGGCTCAGATGCGTGCTGCTCATGTCTCTCGAACCTCGTTGAAGATCGGATCCGATCGATCCGACCGAAAACCGGCGAATGGCGCTCCGCGCGCCCATCGCCCGGAATGGAAACGTTCGGGGGAGCCTGCGAACCGCCCGGGTGAAACCGCGGCAGGGTACCATCCCCCGGAACGTCGGGCAACCTCGGCGGGCAACTCGAGGGGGAAGGAAAGAGAGAGGAGCGGGACGCGTCCGGACCGGCGCGCGGGCTCGTGCGGCTTTCGAACCTCTGGAGAATACGGACGACGGCGGCCCACGAAAGGGACCGCCGTCGACCGCGCGAGAATCCCGCGGCTCAGTCGTCTTCGCCGTGAGCCCGAACGCTCTTGGCGAGCAGGGTCGAGGCTTCGTAGCGCGCCTCGGCCTCGTCGCCGACCCGAAGGTCGGCGGGGGTCGCCGGGCGGCCGTCACGCACGATCACGGTAGCGGCGTCGAGCGTGAGGACCACCGGGGAACCGTGCCGCGGCGCGATCGTGAGCGAATTCGCCGAGGCCGCCGTCACACGGCCCTCGATCTCGCGAAGCGGGTTCGAAGGAACGACGACCGCGTCGATCCGCGAGGCGACGAGCGTCGTCCCGTCGTACTTGCCGTGGGCGCGCGCACCAACCGGAACGTCGGCGAGGGCCGCCGCGTGGCCGTTGATCCGCACCACCGTCGCCGCGCCGACCGTCAGGGCCACCGGCGCGCCATGTTCCGGTGCGATAGTGATCCCCGTCGCCGAGACCTCCGTCACCCGCCCCTCGATCTGGCGCTCCGGATGCTCGTCCTCGCTCTCCGCCTCGATCCGGGAGGCGACCAAGGTCGAGCCGTCGTAGCGGGCGTGCGCGCGGGCACCCACGGGGATGTCCGCGAGCGTCGCCGCGGCCTCGTTCAAGCTGATCCGGGTATTCGCGTCGGTCGTGAGCGTCGCCGCCGTGCCGGCGCGCGGCGTGATCGTGAGGCTCGACGCTCCCGCGTCCACGGCGGTCACCGTGCCGGCGATCTGCAGCGCCTCGCCCCCCTGCGCCGCCTGGGCGTCGATTCGCAGGGCGTTATGGCTCGCCGGGTCGTAGTGCGATTCGGCGCGCTGGCCGACGGCCAGGTCCGCGAGCGTCCCCGCCGTCTCGGTGCCGTGGTCGTGCAGCTCGATCATCGTCGAGGCCACTACGTGGACCACGACCGCGTCGCCGCGCGCGGGCGTGATCGTGACGTCCGGGTCGGCGATCGCCGAGATCGTCCCCTCCACCTCGTCGGAGTCCGGACCGTCGGCCGCCACGTCGAGCGCGACTGCCGGGCTCGCCGCGCCCGCTTTCGCATGGACGATTAGCGTGTCGCGAAGCGTCAGGTCCTGCGGCGAAGCGGCGGTGCCGTTGCGCACGATCAGCGTCGACGAGCCGAGCAGGAACGAGCGAACGCCGCTCGACGTCCTAAGGTCGATCCGGCCGGACGTCATGTCGAACCCGACGAGCGCGCCGCGGGCGGTGGCGATCGCGGGTCCTTGCGCCCGCAAGCTCACGAGCGCCGACGAGGCCGACAAGTACTGCGCCGTGATCCGATCGCGTAGGGCGAGGCCGCCGAGCGCGACGCTCGCGCCATTCCGCTTGAGCGACGTGCCGTCGGTCACGCGCAGGATCACCTGGGCGCCCGTCGAGGTCTTCAACGAGATCGTGCGGGTCGCCGCCGAAAGGCCGACCAGATCGCCGGAGACCGAGACGCGCGCGGGAGCCGCTGCCGCGAGCGACGGCGCAAGCGCCGAGAGGAGGACGAATGCTAAGACCGAGGCCGAGAGGATTCTGAGGGACCGGGTCATGAGTTGGGGCTCTCCTTTCAAAACAGCCAAATCAAAGGGCCGGCGGCTGCGGCCACGCTCAAAGGGATGCGACACGGCGAACGAGGCGTGAGCGTATAGCCATTCGACTATTTGTCAACCGGGCAAGATGCCGGGACCACGCCCGAGAAGAGCGCGCCGGGATTAGGCCGCAGGCCCTGGAGCCCTGTAAGAAACGAGGAAGGATTAGCTAGCCCTTAGCGGCAGTAGGCGGCCGAGGCCCGGCGCCGGGCGCTCAGGCAGCGGGTCTCCCCAGGAACCATCGGTTTCCGGTAACCCCAACGCGTGGGCGAAACCCGCGGCGATCCGTTCGTGGCCGAGGGCGTTGGTGTACAGTACGTCCTCGCCCTGCCCCGTCTTGCAGCATTTGGCCGCAGGGCAAAGTGCGCACTCAGCGGGGTTTGATGGGCGGTCAGCTAAGGAGTTGATGAGGCAGAAGCGGCGTCTGATCGCGAAGCGCCGCACGGGTGGCCT
>JBGAGQ010000093.1:0-17614 GCA_044226625.1 Thermoanaerobaculia bacterium | reverse complement strand
AGCTCTCCCCAATCGGACACCTCGCGCCCCACGTCGAAGCCGGCGAGCGCGCTGCCGACGCGGAACGAAGCGAGCTCCGTCTCCCCCTCGGCGATCGTCAAGTTCCGGCGGGAGAGGCCCACCCTCGGCGCCACGAACCAGCGCCCCGCCCCGAACGGTTGATAGAGCTCGGTCTCGATCGACTGGTCCTCGCCCAGGCGGAGGTCCGTGCGCGACTCGGCGCCCAGGCGGCCGAAACCGGTCGCCGTGTAGCGGAGGCCGAGGTCGAACCCCGTGGAGCCGCGGAAATCGTCTTTCAGGTTGAGGCCGAAGCGGAGGTAGTTCGGCCCCCAGCTCCGCGTCTTGGCGTCGATTCCAAGAACGGTCTCGCCTTCCACCTTCTCGAGCTCGAAGCCGAGCTGATCGAAAACGCCCGTGCCGTAAAGATGCTCGAGATCGGAGGTCAGCGCGTCGATCTTCAGCCGCTCCCCCGGCCGCGTCCTCATCCGGCGGCGGATCAGCTCGTCGGTCCGGCGGCTATCCGAGCGGATCTCGATCTGCGCGATCCACGGCCCGCCGTTGCGGATCGCCTCGGCGTCGGCGCCGCGCTCCTCCTCGTGGCGGGCGGCCCAACGCTCGTACTCGGGGGCGGAGAGGGCGAGCGCCGAAAGACGGGCGGCGTCTTTTTCGACGGCCAACCGGCCCCCTTCGATCGCGCGGTCGATTCGATCGAACTGTGCCGAACCGACCTCCATCTCCGGCACGATCAACAGGTCGTCCGGGACGAGGGACTTCTTCCGTTCCTCGGTGGTCTTCCGGATCAGCAGGGTGAAGACTTGATTCGTAATCGCGACCGGTGAGTCGAGCGAGGCCGCCGTTCCGAGCGGCTCGCTGATGTCGACGACGATCAGGCGGTCGACGCCCATCGTTCGCGCCACGTCGATCGGCAGGTTGTCGGCGATGCTGCCGTCGACGAGATGGCGCCCTTCGCGCTCGACGGGAGAAAACACACCCGGCACGGCCATGCTCGCCCGGAGCGCGAGCACGAGGTCGCCGGTCGCCATCACGACCTGCTCCCCCGTTCCGAGGTCCGCGGCCACGGCACGAAACGGGATCGCCAGCTGGTCGAAGTCGCGTACCGTCGCGACCGGCAGGGTCAACCGGCGGAGGATCAAGTTGAACTTCTGCCCTTGGACGAGACCCCGCGGCACCCGAAGCCGCCCGCTCCGCACACCGACCTGGAAGTTGAACAGGACTCCCTGGTCGTCCTGTTTGCGCCGGAACGAGAGCCGGTCGCGCGCGGTCGAATCGTCGAACGCCGTGCTCCACTCGATGTCCCGGAACGCCTTTTCGATTTCTTCGGGGCTGAGACCCGAGGCGTAGAGCCCTCCGACCACCGCCCCCATGCTGGTGCCGGCGATCGCGTCGATCGGAATGCGCAGCTCTTCGAGCGCCCGGAGCACCCCGACGTGGGCGATCCCTCGCGCTCCCCCTCCGGAAAGGACCAGGCCGATCCGCGGCCGCCCCGGCGGCGCGGGCTCCGCGTCGGCGCCCGCGCCTAGGGCGAGCGAAACGAACAACGCACAGGCTGCTACCTTTCCCGCTCTCCTCACACCGATGGCACTCCGTCTTCGAACAGCAACGATCGTATTGCCGTCTATCTTAGCTTTTCTGAGCCGGCCGCCCGACCGGTGGGAGGGAGCCCCTCCCGGACGAAAGGATAGAGGCGAAACGCCGCGAGGGCGTATCGCAATCTCCGGACGGCCGCGGGGACACTTGCTTCCGTACCGGCTACGCGGTTAGGGTTACGCAGACGGCCAACGCCGAAAAAGAATCCAGCGGGTAGGGTCAGCTACCCGCTGGAGCCGAAACTCGAGGGACGGGGTACTCCCCTCCCACTGAGAAGCTCTCTCTTCGCCTGCATCGGATCAGTGAGCTCGGCCGGGGCTTGAGGAGCCTCGAGCTTCGGTTAGGCCGTCGCCGTTTCTCCGCCTTAGATTCCGAACCTAAAGGACCGAGCCATCTCCGAGCTCGGCCAACGCCAGCTCGGCTTCTCTACTTCGAAGCCAATACTCCTGCCGGCTACCGAGGTCGCGCGCAAGTCTCAGGTATGCACCACCGAGGCCTGCCTGACCGACTTGGCGCATCGCCAGACCGAGTGCAAGAAGCCCTTGGGTGATCCGAAGTCCCAAGCCGAGCTCATTTCCGATCGCGAGTGCGGCCATCGCCCGTTGCCTAGCCAGTTCGCCGTCTCCGAGCAGAAGAGCGGTTCTCGAGAGCCCGGTGAGGATCTCGGCCTCCAGCCGATGGATTCCCTTCTCCTTGCTGAGGGCGAGGGCGGATTGATACTCGGCGATCGCCTCAGCGAACCTACCCTGTTCGCGATGCCATCGCCCAAGCGCCGCCCGCGCGTATCCCACCAGGTCCACGGCCCCGCTCGCCAGAGCCAGGGCGCGGCTCGAGTTGATGTAGCGCAAAGCCCGGTCGAAATCGTGGCGAGTGATCGCCAATTTCGACCGATGGCAAAGGAAGTAGCTTTCGGCTCGCGCGTTTCCTCCAGAAGCCCGGAGCTGCCGCAGCGCCTCCTTGTATTTGTGGTCCGCCTCCTCGATATGGTTGCGGTAGTGGGCGACCAGCGCCTGATAGCCCAGGATGCGCGCACCGTAGTCGACATCGCTGACCTTGAAATTCGTCCGCTTGGTTTCTTCCAGGTACTGGCTGGCCATCTTCAGGTCGCCGATCTCGATGAAGGTATGACCCAGATGGAGCTGGGATTGGAGGGAATAGAGCGGCACCTCCGCCATCCCTTCGAGGAGGCGGTTGATCTCGTACCCTTGCTCCCAGACGTCGAGCGTGTCCCGCATGAAGCCTTCGGCGCAAAGCGCCAAGCCGACGTCGTTGTAGCAAAACGCGACCTCGTCGGCGTAGAGGGGAGACGCCGCGTCCTCGACTTCGTCCAATTCGTGCCGCTCCCGAAAGAGCCAGCGAGTCGAAAGCGACTTGGCGAGGTCGATTACCCTCACGCCGAAACCGAGATAGTCCTGGTAGCTGCACCATCGGGGCGCCGTGTTCGCTTCCATCCGCGAGCGAACCACTCCAAAGAGGCTTCGGCAGAGCTGCACCGCCTTGTCGTGGCGCCCCGCCTCCACCTGGACCTGAGCATCCCGGTGCAATCGAGTGAAGAGTTCCGACACCCATCGGGCCTGGACGGTGCTTCCGGGATGCACCGCGGCCTTCCCCGAGGTGAACCCGGCCAACGTAAAGTTGGGTAAGACGTCCCTTTCGACCTGCTGCGACCCCTCGAAGACAAAACTGCGGACCGTCGGGTGCACGGTATAGGCCGCCGGCTCGTGTCCTCCCGGGCAACCCACGACCCGGAAGATCAATTGCGCCTCAAGGAGACGGTCGACGACGTCGGCCTCCGCCGTCCCGGCGTCTCCGCCAAGTCCCATTTCTTCCTCCGCCAGCGCGAAACAGGCTGCGAGGGTCGCGTCGGTCACCGGACTCATGAAGACGGCGAGCCGCGCGAGCATCGGACGGGCCAAGCAGAACGTCTGCTCGTCCACCGCATCCAGGACCAATCGAATCACCGTTCCGAGGCGGCGGTCCGGCGGAGTGGCGGCCAGCGCGCGTCGCAGCAAGACGAACTGCTGTTCGAGCCGAGAGGTCGGAACGAAGCCAAGAAACCGCCCGGCGAGCAGCGAGGCATAGGCGTGGCCCTCCAGCAGCGCGCAGAGCATCGAGACCTGATCGCGATCCAAGCGGCGGAAGATCTCGACGGCAAGGAGGTCGTCGGTCCGCAATCGTTCGAGCGGCTTGAACCGCACCCTGGGCTCGTCCCTCGGAAGCTCCGCCGGCCACAGACGGCTCGTCACGATGAGCGTGCTGCCGCTGCTCTCCGCCGAACAGATCTCCAGGAATTTCTTGACGATCGGGTCGTTGCTCAAGCCGACCTCGGGGTCGTCCGGGCTCGGTCGAAGCAGGCGCTCGAAGCCGTCGAAGACGATTGCGTGCCGACCTCGCGAAAGGGCTCTTCGGATTCTCGCCAGGCGGGACTCCTTGCGATCGCCCTCCGGGTCGATATACGCGACCAGGCGATCGAGTCCGGTGAGGGCGTCGTCCGCGTAATAGGAGCTCCAGAAGAAGAAACTTTCGAAACCCCCTCGGTGCGTCAGCTCTTCGAGCAGGCGCGTCGCGTGCCACGATTTGCCGGTCCCCCCGGGGCCCACGATCAGAATGACCCGTGCCCTGTCGAGCGCGAATTCGACCAGCGAAGCGACCTCCTCGCCCACCCTTCGCTCGCCCAGCACCCAGGGCGAACCCGTGTCGATGTCGTAGTGGCGATAGGGCTCCGGCGGCCGAGTCGACACCGTCACACGCCGGAACCTCGGCTTTTCCAGCCAGCCGTCGCGCCATTCCAGCCGATACGATTCCAACTTGCGGAGAGCGGCGGATAGATCGCGTCCCCGTTCCACCGGATCTTCGGATCCGGACTCGTTGTAAGTGAGGACGTTGAGGCCGTACCGTTCGAACATGCGGTCGTGACGGTCCGAGTCGGCCTTTCCGCCCTCGTCCGATAGCAGCGCGAACAACGGCCGATACGGCCTGCGCTCGGGGGCCGAGGCCGCGATTCTGCGCAACGGCCGGAGCAAGTCCTCGTCGCCCAATCCGTACCCGACGAACAGGATCGGATTCGATTCGAACAGCAAGTCGATGGTCTGCAAGAAATACGGCGGGCTGTCGGGCGACTGTCGCAGGTACCATCGTTGGTAGTCGGCCTCGCTCGCGATGATCGAGCCGGGGACGTCGAACCGGCCGTGGCAGTGGAACACCATGTTCTTCGCTTCCTCCACCGCCAAGGCGAATCTCGCGAGCTGGCTGCAATTGTCGGCCTGTTGGGTGAAGGACAACGTCCCCATCTTCGTGTCCGCTCCGCCGGGCGCCGACGTAGCAACTCCGAACCTCGCGAAATCGACCCTCCGTTCCGCTGCGATCGCCTGTTCGAGCGCGCAGTCGTAGTTTGTGGTGACGAAGCGCGAGATCTGCAGCGACAGCAAGGCTCGGTGAGGGTTGGCGTCGGCGGGGGCGTCTCGTCCCGCGGGGGAGAACAAATCACGGAAGGTCCGGTCGCAGTCGGACACCGCTCCGGCCCGTTCGACCAGCGTCTTGCAGGCGCCCAGGTAGAACATGAGCTCCTGGGAGCTCGGTGATTCTTCCGCGGCCAGTCGCTGTCGGAAATGGGCGACCCGCTGGAGCTCCGCATCGTCGGGGGTTTTGCGGTGATCGAGGAGCTGGAGGGTCAGTTCGACGATCCTGGACGTCAATTGCGTCCAAGTCGGATAGCCGAGCGGCGCGGAGCACCCCGCGCCCACCACCGCCACCACCGTCCCCTGCGTCAAGGCATGCGCCGCCATCTCCCAGCTTCGCGCTTCCCTCTCGCGAGATGGGAAGGTAGGGGGCGGCAATCGGTGTGCCGCGAATGTGGCGCTCAAAGCGCGTCTCCCCGTTCCGGCGTCAGCGGGAACCCGCGTCGACGCCCAAGAATCGAATTCCTTGGCACGTCGGAGCCGTCGAAGCGGCCTCCCATTTCAGCTCTGCCAACACGGTGTGCTTCTTGTCCAACTCGCTCTGGATCTCTTGGCGTACTTTGAGCCCAGGCTGTTTGCATCCCAAGGCGTCGTCCATCACTTCCCACCAGCCTCTGGGATCCTCCTTGTCCGCCTTGAAACGCACTTGGCAGCCCTTGGCGCTGTCGAATCGAACGTCTGCGACTTCGAGCCAAATTCCTTGAGCCATCGGCCACCTCCTTGGGAGGGCACGACTCAAATCGTCGCTAAATAGAATGACCGCATCGAATTATATAGGAGATACCTGGTTCGTCGAGGTGGCCGTCGGCTGCGGCGGCGGGTTGACGAAGAACGTGACCACTCCCGAGCCGACGTTGCTGGTGCTCTTCTGGCGTGCGGTGACGATCGCTTCGTAGAAAATCGTTTGGCCGCTGGCGTTCGCCGGAATCCCCCACTTCGCCGCGAACAGGCCGGGCGTATTGGTCGCATTGAAGATGAGCGGCACCGTATCGACCACCTTTCCTCCCACCTCGCGAATCGTCGCCGACACGGAAAAGTCGGTTGGCTGCCAGGGGCTCTCGGCTCCCTCTTCGATCGGGCAGCCGCACATCATGGCGACGCTCGCAGCGAGGTCGAGCTGCAGATCCGTGCAGGATCCGGAATTGAACGCGCTGTGCGTCGCGGGGCTCATGACCTGGACCAGCAGCCCTTGAAGCCTCAAGACCAAGCCGGGCGCCGCGGTGAGGTCGTCGCCGGGCGAGACCGCCAGGGCCGCGACCGTGCGATGCGCCGACTGAAGGCCGCCGAGGGGACCGAAGGCTTCGAACTCAAGCAGCCGGGGACGGTCGAGGAACAGCTCGACGAGGAAGACCGACGTCGTCGTAGCCCGTGTCGAGCCGTCGACCGCCGAAACCCAACGAACGACCGTCGGCCCGTTCGGAAACGGTGTTGCGATCGTCGACAACGAAGCGGCCGGCGAATAAGCTAGCGCGAGGTTTCCAGACGTCCCGGCGGTCGATCCCGAGGCGAGCAGCTCGCCGCTCTGCGCGTCGCGCACGGCGATCGCCGCGCCGCCGATGTCGTCCCCCAGGAACTTCCCTCCCACCGCTTGGACGCGGACCGCGATGCGGGTGTTCGGCTGCTCGGCCATGTGCCTATTCCTTTTCTCTCGGTTGCTTTCGGGTTCTGGAGTCGTCGAGCGACAACTCTATCCGAGCCCGAACGGCGTGGAGGTGCGTCGAGGACCGCAGCGGGTCGGAAAGGTACGGCTGGGAGAGGCCGGGCTGGGAGCTTGAATCCCGCGAAGGGAGCAGGTAGGTTGTCGGCGACGGCGAAGGCGGGGAGAAAAATCTACGGGCGGGGTCCAGCCGCCCGTAGAGAGTTACGACTTCAGGAACCTAGGATCAAGCTCCTACGAGGGTCGACTTCTCCGGTCCCTTCTCGGCCACGTCCTTCGCCGTCGCAGCTTCCTTCTTCTTCCGCGCCCGCCCTTTCGGTTGGAGCCCGTAGCGAATCAGCTCGGCGCTGTCGAAGCCGTGATGGGCCTGGAGATCCGCCGCGAACCGACGGAAGACTTTGTTACCCGTGGCTGCCGCCTCCTTTCTCAACTTGACCACCCGCGCCAGCTCCGAGCGGTGCCCTTCGGCCTCTTCGTTGAGGCGCATGAGCTCGCCCATCTTCTGACCGAGCACCTCGTGCCGCGACGCCGCGGGACCGAGCGCCTCCAAAACGGGCCGGGCGTTTTCGACCATCACGTTCCATGCGTTGGCCAGGTCTGCGTAGTACCGCTGTCTCATCAAAAGCCTCCTACTAAAGAACCAGCCGGCGTCATGCCGACGGGTTTCAGGAATTGGACGATCGGCTGGGTTTGGCTCACGGCCTTCCGGCCGCGACGGGAATCTTCCAGCCGCGCTTCGAATCTCCGGGTCGTGGTTTGGGAGTCTCTGGCCGTACTCTCCGATCCGCTGGTTCCAGATCCGCCAGCCAATTTGGAGCGCGACCCGCCGATTTGGAGCTCCGCCAGCGAATTGGGAGCGCAGCCAGGAAATTTCAGATCTCCGGTTCGCCGATCCGGAGCGTCGCCAGCCTTTTTCTCGGTGAAAACCGTCGGTGTAGCGCGCGGCCAGCAAAACCCCAGGCGCGGCCAGCCCCTCAGACAGGCCGCCCAGCAAATCCAGAGTGCGACCAGCCGATTTGCGCTGTCGCCAGGAAATCCCGGGTGCCACCAGGAAATTTGTGCCGCGACCGGGAGATCCGGTGCGCAGCCAGCAGATTCCCGATTCACCCGGGAAACATAGTGAGTATGCATGACGCGCACAATCTTGCCCGACCGCTAGAATCTGTCAAGAGCTTTGGCGGACTTTTTCTGCGCCAAGGCATTTCCAACATGCCGCAGACGTCCCAATCCGCCAGGGCTCGGAACTTCGAGCCCGGAAGTGAGGGCGACTTCGCGAGTCTGTTTGAAGTTCTTTATTGGAGGGGAGAACCTCCCACCGCGCTCCGCTATCGGCGGGAAGTCCTCAAGAGCGCGGCGTCAGTCAGCGGCTTCTTGCGGCTCGACCGGCTGGGAGGATCTCCGGGGCGGTCGCGGCGGGTCTCGGCGCTCGGTGCGCGAAGGCTCGGCGGCGATGCCCGCCGCGGCGGCGAAGGCCGGGGCGGCCTCTCCGCCTCCGGGCTTGCCGAAGCCGGTGATCAGGCTCCAGGCGCGCTGGAGGTCGTCGCCGAAGATGACCAGGAGGTCGCCGGGCTCGGCGGTCGCCAGCGAGCGCTCGATCGCTTCCTGCTCGTCGTAGACCCCGGGGACGATGCGCTCCTCGGCATAGCCGGCTTCGAGCAGGCCCCGTCGGAGGATCTCCCCCACTTCGCCGGGACGTCGGCCGCGCTTCTGGTCGTCCTCGCGCAGGATGATCAGGTCGAAGGCGGGTGCCGCCTCCCGGGCCAAATCGATGATGTCCTCGTCGCGCCGATCGCCGGGGGCGGAGATGACGCCGATGCGCCGCCCGCGGACGGTGAGCGCGCGGACGGTCTGGGCCACGGCCGCCATGCCGTGGGCGTTGTGGGCGTAGTCGAGGATCACGCGGAACGGTAGCTCGTTGTAGAAGTTGAGCCGGCCGGGCGCCTGGAAGAAGTCGGTCGAGAAGGTGCGCAGGCCGAGGCGGACGTTTTCGAGCGACACCCCCATGCCGAGGGCGATCGCCGTCGCGAACATCGCGTTCTGCACGTTGTGGAGGGCGTGGCCGTCGACCGTCGCGGGAATCTGATGCGCCCAGAGGACCGGCACGTGCTCCTCGCCGTCGTAGAGGGCGATCAGGCGGCCGTTCAGGCTCTCTTCGAGCGCGATGGCACGCCCCTTCTCGCGCACGTGACGGCGCACGAGATCGTTCGTGGCCTCCATCGTCACGTAAAACGGCTGCCCCGGGCTCTCGGCCGCCATGCGCGCGACGCGCGGGTCGTCGGCGTTCAGGACGCAGACCTCCTGCGCGACCTCGACCACCACCTGTTTGATCTCGGCCAGATCGTCGAGGTCGTCGATCCCGCCGAGACCCAGGTGGTCGGAGGCGATGTTCAGCACCGCGCCGACTTTGCATTTGCGCCAGCCGAGACCGGAGCGAACGATGCCGCCGCGCGCGGTCTCCAGAACCGCCGCGTCGACGGTCGGATCGCGCAGCACCAGGTGGCTCGCCCACGGGCCGGTGAGGTCGCCGCGAACGGTGAGCTGGCCGTCGATGTAGACGCCATCCGAAGTCGCCATGCCGACCGTGTGGCCGGCGAGCTTCAGGATGTGCCCGACCATCCGCGTCGTGGTCGTCTTGCCGTTGGTCCCCGTGATCGCGGCGATCGGGATCCGGTACGGCGTGCCGGTCGGGAACAGCAGGTCGATCACCGGCCCGGCCACGTCGCGCGCCGGACCTTCGGTCGGGCTGGTGTGCATGCGGAAGCCCGGCGCGGCGTTGATCTCGACGATCGAGCCGCCGACTTCCTTGTAGCTTTTCGAGATGTCGGGCGAGATGTAATCGACGCCGCCGACGTCCAGGCCGACCGCGCGCACCGCCCTCTCGGCCATCACCCGGTTGTCGTAATGGATGACGTCGGTGCGGTCGATCGAGGTCCCGCCCGTCGAAAGGTTTCCCGTCGAGCGGAGGGAGACCACTCTCCCCGCCTCCGGGATCGACTCGAGCGTCAGGCCCGCCTCTTCCAGCAGACGGAGCGCCTGATGGTCCACCTCCAGGCGGGTGAGCACCTTCTCATGACCGACGCCGCGCCGCGGGTCGGCGTTCACCTCGTCGATCAGCTGCTCGATGGTCTGCTTACCGTCGCCGATCACGTGGCCGGGAACCCGCTCGGAGACCGCGATCACTTTTCCGCCGACGACCAGGATTCGGTAGTCGTTGCCCGTCTGGAACGTCTCGACGATCACCGTGCCCGAACGCTCCTCGGCCTTGCCGAAAGCGGTCTCGACCTGCTCGGGGGTCGCGAGGTTGATCGACACGCCACGGCCGTGGTTGCCGTCGAGCGGCTTGACCACCACGGGGAAGCCCAGCTTGTGCGCCGCCGCCACCGCCTCCTCGGCGTCGTACGCCAGCTGCTGGCGCGGCACCGGTAGGCCCAAGTCGTGGAGGATGCGGTTCGTGAGCTCTTTATCCGAGGCGATCTCCACCGCGATGTGCCGCGTCTCGCTGGTGACCGTCGCCTGGATGCGACGCTGGAACTTGCCGTGCCCGAGCTGCACCAGCGACCGGTTGTTCAACCGGATCCACGGGATGTCGCGATCCTCCGCGGCCTTCACCAGCGCCGCGGTCGAGGGACCGAACGCGCGCCGCTGCGCCAGACGGACCAGACGCTCGAGGTTGTGCGCGTAGTCGAACGGCTCGGGGTCGTAGGCCTCGCGCTCGGGCGGCAGCAGCGTGCGCAGCAGTTGGAAGGCGAGCTCGCCCGCGCGCAGGCCGACGCTCTCCTCGAGATAGCTATAGATGACGTGGTATTGCCCCAGCGGGAGCCCGTGCGAGCGGGTCTTTCCGTAGGTGACGGGAGTACCGGCAAGGCACTGGAACTCGAGCGCCATGTGCTCGAGAACGTGACCCAGCCAGGTGCCCTCGTCCTCGGTCATCCGGCGGACGAACCCGCCCGGGGTGTCGTACGAACAGGTGTGCTCGGCGAGCGACGGCATCGTGGCGAGCAGCCGGTCGACGAAGCCGGGAAGCTTCAAGGTCGGGTACTGCTCGAGCTCCATCAGATCGACCTTCAGCCGGATCACCGGCCGGAGGGCGTATAGGTTGGGCCCACGGTAGACCCGCGTCTCCAAAATCTTCATGCCACGCTCCGCTCGCGAAAAGAAAGGCCAACGCTTTCTAGCACGCGGGGTGGGGGGGACGGCAAGGGAAGGTGATGCTCAGCTTTCGGCGAGCGCGACTTCCTCGGGATCGGCCACGGGAACCGGCTCGTCGAGCGGGGGCAGGCCGCGCCGACGCGCCAGGTCGTAGCGCGCCCCGTCGGATAAGACGTCGAGCCGCAGGCCGAGCAACGTGAGCGGCTTGCCGGGCAACGCATGGTGGGTGTCGGTGTAAGTCAGCCCCGCCCCTTCGACGATCGTCACCGTGCCGCTGCCGAGCACGGTGAGCATGCCGCTCGGCTCGATCACCGCGGCGGTGTCCTCGTCGATGCCCAGCCCGATCGGCTCGGGGTTGTAGGAGAGCGCGGTGAGCAGGCGGCCGAGGCGGTCGCGGCGCCGAAAGTGCTGGTCGATGATCACGCCCGGCGCGAGACCGAGCCCTTTGGCCATCTGCACCTGACGCTGCCGCGGCGTCCCTCCTCCCTCGCCGAACGCGATCATGTGCTCGGAAAGGAGCGACGCGCCGGCGCTCGTGCCGGCGACCACCAGCCCCTCCGCGTGGCGGCGGCGGATCGCCGCCGCGATCGGCGTGCCGCCGAGCGCCGAGGTGACCCGCAGCTGCCCTCCCCCGGTCATGAAGAAGCCGGTCGCCGCTTCGAGCGCTTCGAGCACCGGAGCGCCGAGCTCCAACGCCGCCGCGCGATCCGGAACGTTCAGCACCAGGATCTCCGGCACGTCGAGCGCGTCGAACACCTCGCGGTACTTCTCCCCGGTATCGGGAAGCGCCGAGGCCGTCGCGAGGATCGCGATCTTCGCTTTCGAGCCGCCCGCTTCCTCGACGAAACGGCGAAGAATCTTGCGCTCGCGGGTCTTATCCTCGGCGCCGCCGATGGCGATCAGTAGGCCCGGACGATGCCCCGTATTCGAGATGCCGCTGCTCGACATGGATGAAGGATCCTCTGGGTCGTGGATGGAGGGAGCTTTCGGAGTTTCGGCGGATCTTGGGCGGGATGGCTGGAGGTCGACGCCGGCGGAAAGCGAGGAGGTTTTGGACCTCGATTGCGGCCCGGTTTGGACCCCAAAATCGTAACACAGCGGTGCCTGGGCCCCGGAAGGCCGGGAGCGCCGGCTCGGGCGTGCCGGGGCGTGATCAGGGATGCTTCAGACGCCCGAGCTCCGCCGCGACGTTGTGCACCAGGGCGAGCGTCGCCTGCCGATTCCTCGCGGCCTCCCGGAGCAGCAGGAACGAGGCGAGCATCTCGCGGCCGACGCCGAGAGCGGAGAACGAGGCGACCAGCTGGTCGGCCACGGCCGCGACCTCGGCGAAACGCCCCTCGCGGACCCAGAGCGCCGCGAGGTCCAGGTCGACCAACGCGACCGAATAGGGCATGCCGTGGCGCTCGTAGGCGGCGCGGTTTTCTCGGAAGATCCCCTCCGCTTCCTCGAGCTCGCCGAGCCCCGCGGCGATCTTTCCTTCCTGGCCCCGCCGTTTGAGGAGGTCCATCTCCCGCGCGTGAAGGTCGTAGAGCGGCGCGAGCGACCGCTGCGCCCGGCGAGCCTCACGGAAGTGGCCGAGCGCGATCTCGCAGTCGACGAGGTTGTGGAGCGCGATCCAGACCAGCCGACCGTCCCGCGCCGGATCGAGAGCCTCGAGCGCCGCCCCGAAATGGGTGCGCGCGACGAGCGGCTCTTCGCCGTAGACGGCGGCGATCCCCTTGAGGACCCACGCCTTGCCGACCTCGCTGCGCTCCCCCGCCTCGCTGCGCAACTCGATGAGCTGGTCGAGCATCGAGTCGGCTTCGGCGAAGCGCCGCTGGTCGATCCGCAACGACGCGCCGCGATCGAGCAGCAGCGCGGCGAGCGCGGGCACTCCCGTCCCCTCCCTACGAAGCTCTTCGGCAATCCCCATCGCCCGCTCGGCTGCGACCAGATCGCCGATCAGGCGCTGCGCGTTGCCCAGCTCCGCATAGGCGCGGCAGCGGAGGTCCGCGACATGCTCCTCCGGGTGAGCCGTCGGGGCAAGCCGGTCCGCCGACTCGACGGCGAGCCGCACCACCTCGAGAGCCCGCGCCGGAGACTCCAGCCGAACCCCGTCGATCGATTCCAGAAGGGCCTCCGTCCGAGCCCATCCCCGCAGACCGCCCGCGTCGGAGCGGGACAGCGCCTTCAAACTGTCGAGGTCCCCGGCGAGCGCCGCCGCTACCTCGCGGGCGGCCCGGTCGCGCTCGCGCTCCAAGCGGAGGAAGGTGGCCCGCGCCGCGCGTAGCGCGTAACGAACCGGGAATTCGTAACACTCGGGGCGATACAGGGGTGCGGCCCCGAACCGCTGCGCGTCGAGCGAGCGATAGGCAGACGCCGCGGCTTCGCCGCAGTCGGCGCAGCCGGAGATCAGGTGGCGGATCACCCGCCTCCGCTCTCCCTCTTCGAGGCTCCCCGCGACCAATGCGGTGAAGCTCTCGGATGCGGGGTGGTCGCTCATCGAGGGGTCTCCAGGCGAAACTTCGTCAACATTCTCGCATGCGCGCGTTCCCGCGAGAAGCGTCTCTCCGCCTCTCCGACGACCAACGGAGAGGCGAAGAGGGGGAATGGCCTGGCGAGACGGGACGTCCGCGCCTCAGACCGCGGGGAAGGAACGCGTCAGCTCCCGCCGGGACGCGGGAGAGGGAGCCTGGCGGGAGTCGCACGGCCTCGGTTTGCCGTTCGGATCGATGCAGGTGCCGGAATTCGGCGGATTCGGGTCGCCCCCCCAGGGGAGAGACTTGATCCCCTCGAACCAGCCCGCGATTTCGCGCAGGGAGGCGCCGAGGCCGAGCTCGAACGGAAGCGCGGAGGCGGGAGCGCTCATCGCGAGGACTCCTCCGAGGCAGAGCCCGACGAGCGCCAGGCGGCGGATTTTTCGACCGACGGGGAAAGATTCGGACATCTCTTTTCTCCTCTCTAAAAGTGTAGATCCCGACCGCACGGAAAGCGCGGCGCGACCCGGTGAGGGACTCGAGACTCGGGATCGGACGCGAAAACGGCGAAAGTCTCGAGACGGACGGTCAGGGTGGCCCGGCCACGAAATCCTCGGCCAGGTGCAGCGGTGCGATCTTCGCCCGGACCGCGGCCATGAACTCCTCGCCCGGGTCGACCTTGAGGGTGAAATAGTTGGGGTCTCGCTCCTCCCAGAGCGGCGTACCGCGAAAGCGGCCGTACTCGTGGTGCCCGATCAGATAGCGCACGGTCGGGTGGCGCGCGACCAGCTCGGCGACCAGCTTGGCGTCGGCGCGCACCTGGCACTCGGTGAGCGGCGCCGAGCTGCCGCCGACGTTCTCGATGCCGATCGCCGCGCGGTTCAGGCCGATCACGTGCCGCGCGATCGCGGTCTCGGGCAGCAGCCGATAGACCGCTCCGTCGCGGTCCACCACGAATTGCGAGGCGACGTTGACCCGTCCGGCCCGCGCCAGCTCCGGCCGCGACGCGGGGAGCTCCGCGGGACTGAACGCCGCCCAGAGCGCCGCGAGGTCCGGCAGCTCGGTCCAGTGCAGGACGATCATGCTCGGCTCGAAGCGGCGCCCCCGGCGGCTACCAGCGCCCGGTTCATACCGCTCCCGGACGTATTCGAGGGTGAGCCGCGCGCGTCGCCGGGCGTTCGGCAACGGAAGCGGCACGACGACGAGACCCGCGGCCTCGGAGCAGTTGACCGCGGCCGCCCGCGGACCTTGTGCCGCGCTTCGCGCAAGACGCCCCGCGCAGCCCGATCCTCCGGCCAGCGCACCCATCAGGAGAGCCAGCCCGATCGAGAATAGGCGCGTCGAACCCGCGCCGTGCCTTCGGGGCCGGCCACGAAACTTCGCCGACATGCAGCGTGTCTCCCTTCGGTTGGAGATTTTCGGGCGGATCTTTGAACGCTGGAAACGGTTTCGTCAAACCGGGGCAGACGACGAGCCTCGAAGAGGTTCGGCCAGCACCCAAAACCCCCTTGGTCGTCCGGCCTCGTCGGAGTACCATGTGCGCCAGTTTTTCGGACATTTCCATGTTGGCTGGATCGCGCCGCGGCCTCCTCCGGATGCCGCCGCCGGGCCGCCGCCTATTCAAAGGGGAAACGGAGATGAAGAAGCACTTGGGACGTTGCGTCGCGGCGCTCCTCGTCGCATGGGGCGCGGGGCTCCTCTCGACCGCGCTCTTCGCGCAGGCGACCGGCCGGATCGAAGGGCGGATCTCGCGCAAGGACGGAACCGGAATCGGCGGCGTCACGGTCGTCATCCAATCGACCTCTCAGGCGACGCTCACCGATTCCGACGGTCGCTACTCGTTCTCGGGAATGCCGGCCGGGACGTATGACCTGACCTTCACCGCGGGCGACTCGAGCGACACGGCGACCGGCGTCGAGGTCCAGGCCGGAAAGACCCGGACGATCGACAAGCAGGTCGACTGGGACGTCTCTTTCGTCGACACGATCACGGTCTACTCCGCCTCGCGCCAGAACGAGAAGATCACCGAGGCCCCGGCCGCCGTGACCATCGTCTCGGAGGAGCAGATCGAGCGCGAGTCGACCCACGCCCAGCTCCCCAAGCTGCTCGAGTTCACCCCCGGCGCGGAGGTCACCCAGAGCGGCGTCTACGACTTCAACTTCAACACCCGCGGTTTCAACAGCTCGCTCAACCGCCGGGTGGCGACGCTGATCGACGGCCGCGACCCGTCGGTGCCGTTCCTCGGCGCCCAGGAGTGGGCGTCCATCTCGTTCCCCTTGGACGACCTCGCGCAGGCCGAGCTGGTCCGCGGGCCCTCCGCGGCGCTGTACGGCGCGAACGCCTCGTCCGGCGTGCTCAACCTGATCACCCGGCGGCCGAAGGACAGCCGCGGCCTGCTCCTCCGCGCGACCGGCGGCGAGCTTTCGACGTTGAACCTCGACGCCCGTTATGCCGGGGAGATCAACGACGCCACCTACTTCAAGCTGCTCGGCGGCTTGCGCCAGAGCGGCGATTTCACCGTCTCGAGAAACGGTAAGGCCGAGTACTCGAAGCCGTGCACCGTCTCGGGACAGACCGACTGTCTGCCGCAGGAGCGCGTGCCGCTCGATCCGGAGGACGACGACGAGATCAAGTTCGGCTCCGCCCGGCTCGACCGCTACTTCGAAGGGGGCGGCGCGCTGGCGACGCTCGAAATCGGCGGCGCCGACATTTCCGGCCCGGTGTTTCAGACCGGCATCGGCCGCGTCCAGCTGGTCGACGTCAAGCGCGAGTTCGCGCGCCTCGACTACTCGCGGGACCACCTCAACTTCCTCGCGTCGTACAACAAGCGCGACGCCTCCCGGCAGACCGCCTTGTCGGCGGGTAACAACGTCGCGCTCGACGACGACAACTTCAACCTGGAAGCCCAGACCTACTGGGGCCTCGGCTCGAAGGCTCGGATCGTCCTCGGCGGCAGCTACCAGGACGAGAACATCGACAGCCTCGATTCGCGGACCGGGCGCCAGACGCTGATCTTCGCGCCGGTCGGCGCGACCTCCTTCGCGGGCTACGGTCAGCTCGATTGGAACCTCACCGACGCGCTGAAGTTCGTGGTCGCCGGCCGGTACGACGACAGCGACCTGCACGAGGGACGTTTCTCACCGAAGGGCTCGCTGGTCTGGGCGGTGCGCCCGAACCACACGCTGCGCGCCTCGTACAACGAAGGGTTCCAGGTCGCGAACTATTCCGAGTTCTTCCTCCAGGCGGACGTCGCGGCGCCGATCAACCTTTCGCCGTTCGAGGCGATCTGCCGTGGGGCCGGCGTCTCCTGCGGCTTCGATCCGGACGGCAACGTCGCGACCGCGAACACCCGCGTGCTCGCGCTCGGCAACAATGACCTCGACGTCGAAGAGGTGAAGACCTGGGAAGTGGGTTACACCGGCATCCTCGGCGGCAAGGCGGTCCTCACCGCGGAGTACTACAAGAGCAAGAACGAGAACTTCATCACCGACCTGCTGCCGAACTTCGGCACCCCGCTCGGCCGGCTGAATCCGAACTTCGGCCTCTATCAGGCCCCCGCGAATCTGCCCGCTCCGGCCGCTACGCTCCTCCTCACCCGCCTGCGCGCGGCGCTCGGCAGCAACTTCTTCGTCCTCACCAACAACCTCGACGGCACGCCGATCCTGGGCGCCGTCTCCTATGCGAACTTCGGCGCCGTCGACACCCAGGGCATCGACCTCGGCCTCAACTGGTCGGTGACCAACTCTTGGAACATCAACGCTGCCTACTCCTGGTTCGACTTCGACATTCAGAACAGCCAGCCGGGCCTCGACCGCCTGCTGCTTCCGAACAGCCCGAAGAACAAGGGGAGCTTCGGCGTCGGCTACCTCGCCGATCGATGGAACGCCGAGGCGAGCTTCCGCTTCAGCGACAAGTTCCGCTGGGTGACCGGTCCGTTCCAGGGGGACGTCAAGGCCTATACCTCGGTGGACGTCAACGCCAACTACGACCTCTCCACCACTTTGACGCTCGGCCTGTCGGTGTCGAACCTGTTCGACGAAGAGGCGTACCAGTCGTTCGGCGGCGACCTCATCGGCCGGCGCTCGCTGCTCAGCCTCACCTACAAGCGCTAATCGCCCATCCCGCCCCCGGCCCGCCTCGTCGAGAGGCGGGCCGGAGCGGCGTTAGACTGCCCCCATGCCGATCGCCCTCCTCCCGGCCGCGGGGGCCTCCCGTCGAATGGGACGTCCGAAGCTGCTGCTCCCGTTCGGCGCGAGCACGGTGATCGGATCGGTGACGTCGAGCTT
>JBGAGQ010000092.1:0-17659 GCA_044226625.1 Thermoanaerobaculia bacterium | reverse complement strand
CGACGAGGCGCAGCGGAGCGCCATGCGCGATCGACAGCGGCTCGCCGTCGAGCCGATCGGCGAGCAGGACGTTCGGAGCGAGCAAATCCGCGAGCGGCAAGCTCGTCGAGGCGCCGTCCTGGCCGCGCAGGATCACGAACGTGCTCTCCGCCCCGGGGAGCGCCCGAGGGCGCACAATCCCTTCGAAGAAGTCCGCGAAGCGGACGCCGCTCCAACGAAGCGCCCGTTTGCTCCAGGTGGTGACGCAGTGGAAGTCCGACGTCTGCTCGACCCGCGGCAGCGTGTCGAGATCCTCACCCGAAACGACGATCTCCGTCTCGACATCGCCTTGAATCGTGAGGATCCGATCCACCTCGCGCGGAAATCGGTAGGCGAACTGGCTCAGACCGAACCGCGGAAAATCATCGATCGCTCGTTGGCCTGGCGGCAGGCCGTTTCGATCCTGCGGACTCATCTCCCCTCCCGGAGGCTCTAGGGCCTCGCTATGCCGTGGAGTTGAGTCTAGAGGAGAAGGAAAGTCGCTCGGCGAGCCTGGCCTGCGACACGTGCCTTCACTCCTCCCACCGGAACCGGCTCCAAGCGATCGCGCCGAATACCGCGGCGGAGAGGAGCAGGACGCCCGTGGGCGCGAGGGATCCGGAAAAGTCCACACCCCGCCAGGTCATCGCGTCGAAGCCATCCACGGCCCAGCGGGTCGGTGTGACGAGGGTCGCCGTCTGAAGCCATTTGGGGAAGACGAAGGAGGGGACCCAGGCGCCGCCGAGCATTACCAGCAGCAGCACGGCGAGGGAGGAGATGCCGCGCGCGGCCTGCGGAGTTTTGCCGAGCGCGGCGATCATGAGTCCGAACGCGGCGGCCATGAGCGAGAAGGCGACCGCGATCGCGACGAAGCCGGGGAGACTCCCCGAGATCCGCACGCCGAAGACGACGAAGGCGAACGTGAACATCACCGCGAAAGTGAGCAGGCCGAGGATCGCGGAGGCGAGAGCCTTGCCGAGCAGCAGCATGCCGCGCGAGACCGGCGCGCCGCGCAGGCGCTTCCAGATCCCTTTCTGGCGCTCGAGCAGGATCGCGACCCCCAGATCGATCGCGGCGAACAGCACGAACTGCACGCCCATGCCGGCGAAGGAGTGGGCGTAGCCGTTGTACTTCACCCCTTCGCGAGCGGTGACCTCCTGAGCCGAGACGTCGAACGGCATGCCGAGGCCTCGCCGAGCACCGCTCGGTTTGCCTTCCGCCGACGGCTCGCGCGAGCGGCGGTTCAGGTCGAGCGCGCCGGAGAGCAGCTCGCGCAGCGACTCCTGCTCGCCTGAGGACATCCCCTGGGCGGGGGCCTCCAGCTCGCGCAGCTGTTCGCCCAGGATCCTCTCGCCGGTCGAGCCTCCGAACGCTTCGGCGCTTACCGCTTCCATCGCATGTTGGGTGAGCAGCCCGCGCACCATCGCGAGCTCGCCCACGTGGGAGGGATCGTGCAGCAGGCCGACCACCGGCTTCTTGGCGCTGGGATCGAACAGGCTGCGCGCCGCGGCATCGCCGAATCCTTTCGGCAGGACGATCGCGACGGCGGCTTTCCCTTTCCTCACCGCCTCGCGTCCCTCTTCGAGCGTCGCTGGCCGGAGCGCGAGGGTGGGATCGCCCCCGATCCCCGCGATTACCGCGCGAGAGAGCGGCGAGCCGTCCTGGTCGATCGCCCGCACCTCGATCTTGCCGGTCTCCCGCTTCGAGTCGCCGTTGCCGCCGAACAGGTAGCCGAAGAACGAAGCGATCGCGATCGGCACCAGGAAGGTGAGCGTCATCGCGCGCCGGTCGTGGACGAAGATCTGCAGATCCTTGCGGATCAGCGCGAGCAGGGCGGCGAGGTTGCCGGTCGGACCGTTCTTCATGCGTCGCGCAGCCTCCGCCCGGTCATGTGCAGGAAGACCGCTTCGAGGTTGCCGCGCTCGCTCGCGAGGTGCCCCGGCGTCACCTCGTGGGCCGCGAGCCATTCGAGGATCGCCGTGGTCCCCTCCGACAGGTCCGCGAGGGCGACCGAAAGCCGGCCGTTCTCGAACCGCGGATCGGTCTCTTCGGCAACCCCGGGCAACGCGTAGAGCTCGCCGAGCGGAAGGTCGGGATCGCCTTCCACCTCGACGCGCAGCCGGTTGCTCGCCGGCAGCAGCTTGAGCAGCTCGCGCAGCGTCCCCTCGGCGATCACCTGGCCGCTGTCGACGATCGCGATCCGGTCGCAGAGGCGCTCGGCCTCCTCCATGTAATGCGTGGTGTAGAGGAGCGCTTTGCCCCGCCCGCGCAGCTCCTCGAGGTTGTCGAAGATCGCGTTGCGGCTCTGCGGATCGACCCCGACGGTCGGTTCGTCGAGCAGGAGAACGGCAGGGTCGTGGAGCAGCGCGCCCGCGAGGTTCAGCCGCCGTTTCATGCCGCCGCTCATCGTCTTCACCGGATCGCGCGCCCGGTCGGAGAGGCCGACCAGCTCGAGCGCGGCGCCGATCGCCGATTCGAGCGCCGAGCCCGAGAGCCCGTAGAGCGCGCCGAAGAAGCGGAGGTTCGCGAGCGCGGAGAGCTCGTCGTAGAGCGCGAGCTCCTGCGGCACCAGGCCGATCTGTCGTTTCGCCGGGTCGGCGTCACCGCCGATCGGCCGGCCGCCGACGAGGACGCTTCCAGAGTCCGGCGGCATCAGGCCGCAGAGCATCGAGACCGTCGTGGTCTTCCCGGCGCCGTTCGGACCGAGCAGGCCGAAGATCTCCCCCGGCGCGATCTCCATGGAGATCCCCGCGACGGCCGGCCGGCCGCCGTAGGACTTCGAAAGGTCGCGCGCTTCGAGGAGCGGTGCGGTCATGGAGTTGGGGCGAGGGGTCGAGGCTGAAGACTACTACGGTAGGAGCCGGTTCGGAGTTTCCGCGGTGCCGGATCGGGGAAAGCGCTTCGGTCTACACTTTTGCCATGTCGACTCTACGCCTCGCCGTCGTCCAAGCGGAGACCGCGCCCTCGCTCGCGGAGGGACTCGAAACGACGGCCGACCTCGCCCGCCGAGCCGCCGCCTCGGGTGCCCAGGTGATCGTCTTTCCGGAGACCTGGCTCCCCGGCTACCCGGTCTGGATCGACGTCTGTCGCGACGCGGCGCTCTGGGACCACGAGCCGACCAAGAAGGTCTTCGCCCGCTACGCGCTGGAGAGCGTGGTGGTCGCCGGCGAGAGCGGCCGGGCGCTCGGCGCGATCGCGCGCGAGACCGAAGCGGTCCTGGTGGTCGGCGTCTCCGAGCGGGTGGAGGAGGGGCCGGGGCGCGGCACGCTGTACAACGCGCTGCTCACGTTCGGACCGGACGGCACACTGCTGAATCACCATCGGAAGCTGATGCCGACGTACACCGAGCGGATGATCTGGGGGCAGGGAGACGCCGCCGGTCTGCGCGCGGTGAAAACCCCCGTCGGCCGCATCGGCGGCTTGATCTGCTGGGAGCACTGGATGCCGCTCGCCCGCCAGGCGATGCACGACTCGGGCGAAGACCTCCACGTCGCGGTCTGGCCGAACGTCCACGAGATGCTCCAGGTCGCGAGCCGCTCCTACGCTTTCGAAGGGCGCTGCTTCGTCGCCGCCGCGGGAGGCCTCCTTCGCGCGAAGAACCTGCCGCCGGAGCTGGAACCGCATCCCGACAGGGTCCGGGATCCCGAGCAGTACGTGCTCCGCGGCGGCAGCGCGATCTACGGTCCGAACGGTTTCCCGGTCGTCCCGCCCGTCTTCGACCGCGAAGAGATCCTGCTCGCGGATCTCGATCTGGATCAGATGCGAGAAGAAGGTATGAATCTCGACGTCTCCGGTCACTACTCGCGGCCCGACGCCCTACGCCTCGAAGTCGACCGCGGCTCGCGAATCGCAGGGTAGACACCGCCAGCCGGTTTGCGAAAGGCGACGCTCGGTCCCTCATCTGGACCGCCGCGTTGCGCGTAGAGGTCGAAAAGCGCGGGACGGTCCCGCTCACCGCCGGAACTTTGGACATCGTGGCCGGCGGCGACATCCCGCCGTTCACCGCCACCTGCCAAAGCTGCCGCGGCGTGTGTCCCCTCCAGACCTTCAACTTCAATTGCGAGACGCGTCGGCCGCAGTGTCTGACCGCGTGAGCCCGTAGAGGTATGATCGCCAAGGAGACCGTGAAACCTTGGCCCGCAAGCTGAAACCGATCGACGCCCGAGAGACGCCCCGGTACACGCTGGGGCGCGCCGCCCAAGATCTCGGAGACCCCAAAGGAGCCGAACTGTGACGCGCCTTGAAGCGATCGAAGCGGAAATTCAGAAGCTCTCCCCTGAGGACTTCGCGGAGCTCAAGGAGTGGGTCCTCGAAGAGGATTGGAAACAGTGGGACCGACAGATCGAGGAGGACGCGGCCAGTGGCAGGCTTGACTCGCTGTTCTCCCGGGGGCTGGAAGCCCACCAGGCTGGCAAGAGCAAGGTGCTTTGAACCGAAGCCGAAAAACTTCCTGCTGGAAGCCCCTTGCCGAAACCCACCATCGCGCGCAGTTTGAGCGCTTGAGCGGTGTATGCCTGCGCGGCGAGAACATGAATGGGCCGCCGAATTCCTTGATGACTCGCCTACTCCCGTCCCACCCCCAGCGCGTCCGCCACGCGGTTGATGTAGTTGAACCAGGAGGCGATCAGGGTGACTTGCAGGATTCCCATGTCGTCAAATCCGGCCTCGCGGAGGCGATCGTGGTCCGCGGGGCCAATGGCGGTTGCGTCCTTCGTCAGCTGGGCGACGAAGTCGAGCATCGCGCGCTCTTGCGGCGTGACGGGGGCTTTCGTGTAGTCGTCGCGGAGGGCGGCGACGAGGGCTTCATCCAACGTGACGCGACGCAGAAACTCTGCGTGAGAGGTCAGTCAGTATTGGCAACGGTTGATCGCCGAGACGACGGTCGCGATCATCTCGTGCTGCCGGCGCTCGAGCGGCAGTTCGGGCGCCATCATCGCGCCGAACGCGGAGAAGGAATGGAACAGCGCGTCCGGGATCAAGCTGTGCGACGCGACGATGCCCGAGGTGCCGGAGGCGGTCGGCTGCGCGGGCGTCGCGTATTCGATCGGATAGAGAGCGCGCTGAGCGGCGATCGCGCGGCGTAGTCGGTCGTCCGCTTCGTCGTCGGGAACCGTGCGAATCCAGGTCATGGCGGGTCTCCTCAGTCGGCGATTCTCTCGATCTTAGCGGACCCGAAGAGGCGTAACATCCGAGATCTCCCGAGGAGATCCACCTGGAACGCTCGAGCGGGGAGGTTTCGAAGGTCGAAGCGAAGCGGGCCGAGCGCGCTTCGGAATCGGCTCGCGAGCGCTCGATGGAAAGGGTCTCGAGCTTCGCTTCCGAACGGCCGGCTGCGGTGAGCCTCGCTGCCGCGACCCGGTTTGGTCATCGGCTCGAACGGCTGTCCCCGCCGCCTCCCAATTCGAGCGCGCCGATCCAACGTCTTTCCACCTGGCGTCGGCGGCTGCTCGGCGGGGTCGGGGCGGTGGGCGGCACGCTCGCGGCGGTCGGCGGCGCCGCGCTCGGGGTGACCGCCGCCGCGGCGGGAACGTTGACCGCCGGCCCGGCGCTGCTCGCCGGGGGCCTCGTGGCTGGTGGGCTCACGGCCGCCTATCAGGGAGTTCAAGCGCTGCGCCGCCCGCGCCCCACGGCGCGCAATCCGATCCAGCTGCCGACGGAACCGGTCGGCGAGCGACCCGACAAACCGGATCGCCTCTCCGGCGTCGACCAGCACGGGGCGGCGCTCACCGCGCACCACAAGCTGCCGTTCAACCAGATTCGGACCACGATGAATCGGGCCATCACGGGCCGCTCGATCACCGGCACCGGACCGGAGGCGCTCGAAAGCCTGGAGGCCTGGGCGCAGCCTCCGGAGGAGGGGCCGATCGGACAGCGCGGGGTGAGTTGGGCCGATCACAACATCTTCATGGGTCCAGCGCCCGAGGCGCGTGCGCACGACCCCGGGGGCGAAGGGGTGGACACCCATTTCACGCAGAGCGGAACGGTAACCCCCCGAAGCGAGCTGGCGCTCGACGTGGCCCACGCGGGAGGCATCCACCGCTTGGACCCGGAAGAGCTACGGCGGCGCCTAGAGGCGCTGCCCAACCGCGCGGCCTCGGCCTACGACCCCACCGAATGGCAGAACACGCCGGGAGGCTTGCGCCAGCGGGGTGAGCCGGCCGATTGGCACACCCGAAGTGTTGCCGACAAACGCTCCTACGCCCGAGCCCGCCGTGCGGCGAAGAATGCCGAGATCGCGGCTGCACGAGCTCGACCGAGGCACAAGAAGAAGAGGAAGTAGAGGCCTCGGTCAGGCCCGGTCGCTCGGCCGCAGTCCCATCAGTTCGTGACCTTTCCGCAGTCAGTTCTGAGGAAGAGGGGGATGAGGGGGTGGGGGTTGGGGAAGGAAGGCGAGTTCGATCTGATCCATGCCTAAGAAGACCTGCGGCCCTAAGCAGCATGGGCGTGCATTGGAGATGAGTGCTCTATGCTTGAAGTTTGAAAAGGTCCAGGAGTTCAGAGGAGAAGTATTGGCGGCTGATCTGCTTGTACTCGTTGAGACATCTGAGAAAGGGGAGCGACGAGGGTGGATGGAGCCTTGCCGACCGTACAGTCTGCGCTCAAAATGTTCCCCTTGCATTTATCAATACGGCGTGGCGGCTCGGCTGATGTTACTTGAAAGGCGACCAAGATCATCTGGCTATTGGCCGTCGATGCGTGAGGGCGGTCAAGAGAAGTATCACTCGTGTTTCTGTTCTTCTCGCAGGGTTTGTATGGATCTTCGTATTTTTTGGCGCAGACCCAGTTGTCGCCTTTCTCGCTGCACTCATCAAATGTGGTTATGAGGGCATCTTTATCGACGCCTCCTGTAGCAGGGAAACAACAGCATTTGTCGCTGTCTTGCACAGCCTTGACAAAATCTCCAAGCCCGCAGCCGTGGAGAAATAGTAGGACAGAGACGAAAAGGAGTCGCTCGTACTTGTCTGACATCGCTACATTTCTCCGAAGGATCTTCCCTGCTGGGTCGTGTCGGAGCTGATTGGCACGAATACCCAAGGGTGACTACCCCTGATTTCTCTAGGCGGAACCAGTCTGAGATTTCCGTTTGGCCGATCGATCTAGGCTCCAAAGAGGAAAGCTTAGAAGGTGCGACGGGCCGAACCTTGAAGAGGCCGGCGGGTGAGAGGCCGTGGCTAACGCTCCGAGCTGCCCTAAAGGCGAGCTTCTTGTAGCATTGATATCTCACCGTGTATTATTGCTCCTGATAGAAGGGAGGAGCTATGGCAGCAAGGACTAGATACTTCGTCCAGCCAAACAAGGATAGGGGAGGTTGGGACGTAAAGAAGCAGGGAGGAGATCGAGCCTCGGCACATTTTGATACCAAACAGGAGGCGGTAGAAGCCGGTCGAGGTTTGGCGCGTGGTGCTGATCCCGCCCAGCTCATAATCAAGAAGTTAGACGGCAAGATTCAGACCGAGCATACCTACGGCAACGATCCGAAGCGCTATCGAGGCTGACCATGTCTAGATGCACAGCACCAGTAAGAGGCCATCGCACAGCGAGCGGAGCAGCGGACTGCCCCGTTTGTGGAAGGCACTCTGGCCGCTTTGGCGGCTATAGCGGCTATAGCTCGTATTCGTCGCCATATCCGTCCTACTCCTCGTCGGTGAGTAGCGGGGGGGGCAGGCGCAGTGGCGGCGGGTCTGGTATCAACGCACGGCCGCGCTGGTCGCCAGCCAATTCGTCGGTGTCGTATACGCCTGCCGAGGTGGAGACACTCAAACCATTCCGTAAGAGCGTCGAAGAGCGGGTGGCCGTGCCCGACTCTCGGGACTACTTTCTCTGCCATGCGTGGGACGACCGGGGAGGAGCCGCGAAGGAACTGCACGATCAGCTTGAGTCACGGGGTGTCTCGGTATGGTTCAGCGAGAAGGACGTCGGCCTCGGCACGTCGTTGCTCCGCGAAATCGACAAGGGACTGGCGAAATCGAAGGTCGGGATCGTATTGGTGACCCCTGCATTGCTGAGTCGCCTTCGAGGAGAGGGCATTTCTGAGAAGGAGCTTTCGGCACTCCTGGCGCGTGACCGGCTGATTCCAGTCGTGCACCACACGACGTACGAGGCTCTCCGCGAAGTCAGCCCCCTGCTCGGCTCGCGAAGCGGCCTGAGTACTGCAGAAAAGCCGATGGCAGACGTTGCGGCCCAGCTGGCGGAGCTGGTCACCATGTAGGACTGTCGAGTAGCTACCGGACTCGGACTGCAATCGTGGTTGGCGGTGTGGAACTGCAGAGGAACATCCGCATAGCCTAGGAACCGACTGATGGCCGGGAAGAACCGATTCTCTGGTTCAAATTTCCCCTGCTCCCAATTCTCGTAGGTCTTCCAATTGGCCCCCAGCTCTCGGGCAACATCTTTTTGCCGAGTTCCGAGGTCGAGTGGGCGCTTCCTCAAGTGCTCGGCCAAGTTGTTTGGCTCCTCCGGATGCCCTGGACGGGGCTTCCCCCGCCTCAAGGTGACATTGCAAAAAGGGAACGCAAGCCCACCATCGCGAGCAGCTTCAGCGCGTTCGTGGTCGGCGCGACCCCTTCGTGAAGTTGGTAGTCGAAGGTCATCGCAGCTTCTCCTTCGCGGTCTTCGAAGCTCTCGCGGAAGTGGACGGTGTGGGCGCGGGCCGAGAGCTCGGGCAGCTCGGCGAGCGCTAGGTCGTGGGTGGAGATCGCGCCGATCGCTCCGGCGGCGAGGAGGCGGAGGAGGATGGTGCCGCGGAGGATTTCGTCCAACAGATAGAGGAGGGTGCGCCCCTCGCGAGCGGCCACTTCGGCTTGGTCGACGATGCTTCGGATGCGCTGGAGCTCGGCGAGGAAGAAGCTGACGCCCGAGGCCAGCGAGTCCTCGACCAGGATGCTGGTGCCGAGGGCGACCGGCGGCAGGGTGAGGGATCGCGCGGCGACCGGTCCTCCTGCCTGCGCGAGGACGACGTTGGTGCCGATCGAGCGCAGGAGCGTGCTCTTGCCCGACATGTTCGAGCCGGTGATCAGGAGGAAGGTCCCCGGCGGACCGACCTCGACGTCGTTGCCGATCCGTTCCGCGTCGGAAAGGAGCGGATGGCCGAGGTTCGTTGCGCGCAGGGTCGCGGCCGGGCTGGTTCGGGCCGTGGTCTCCGGGCCTGCGGCGTCGAGGATCTCGGGAAAGGTCCAGTCGGGCTGATCGTGCGCGAGCGTTGCGAGCGCGGCGAGCGCTTCGATCTCGCCGAGGGCGTCGAGCCAGCCGCGGACGCGGCGGCCGGCGTCGACCTGCCAGCGCTCCAGCCGGGCGAGCGCGTGGAAATCCCACAGGACGAGGCTCTGGAGCACGAAGTGGGTCGGTGCCGAAAGGCGTACGTCGGCGAGGGCGAGGAGGCTCCGGAGGCGGTCGATCTGGCCGAAAGCGGAGACCCCTTCGGCGGTCGTCGCTTCGAGCAGGGTGGCGAGCTTCGGCGATTCGGCGCGCCGTCCGTCGAGCAGCCGGAAGAGCGCCGCGTAGCTCACGAAATCCCGCTCGCGGGCGGCCACCCGGTCGAAGGATTGATGGAAGGCCTTCGCGACGCCGAAGGAGAGGGCGAAGTTGAACAGCGGCAGGATCGACCAGATCGCGAACGGCACGTGGCCTGCGAAGACCACGCCGAGCGAAACGACGGTGACGACCGCCGAGAGGCGAGCGAGCGCGAGCAGCAGCGGCTGCCGGAGAAGCCAGGGCTCCCCCTCCGCCCAGGCGAGGAACGGCTCGACATCGGGATTTGCTTCGTCCATCGTCCGCGCTTCGAGCTCCAGTGACTGGCGAAGCTCGAGCTCCGGGGCGAGCTCGCGCACCGCCGCCTGCCGCGCGCGGATCTCGTCCGGTGGCGCGGGCTCGGAGAGCCAACGAACGAGCGTCCGCCGTCCGGGCGGCGTGCGCGCCGTACTGAGCAGCTGGCCGAGCGAGGCGCGGCCGAACAGGTTGAGGTCGCGGGCGAGCGGTGTCGGAGTCGCGGGTCCGGAGGGGATCGACAAGGCGTTCCAATCGCGGGCGAGGCGGGCGAGCGCCTCCTCCTGCACTTTCGCCAGCTCGCGGCGACGCTTCTCCTCGCGGATCACCTTCTCGTGCTTGCCGAGCAGGCCGAGGAAGAGCGCGAGCGACGCGACGGCTCCGGCGGCCGGGATCTTGAGCGTCCAGGGCTCCGAAGCTTTCGCCACCACCGCGATCAGGCAACCGACGAACAGGAGCGCGGCGACCAGGCGGGCGATCGAAAAGCGGAAGGAACGACGCGCGAAGTCCTTCTCCTCGGCGCGGAATCGGTCACGGCGCGAGGCGTAAAGGCTTTCGAGAGGCGACGGGTGGATTGCCTTGGAGGAGACGGAGGAGGAGCCGGACGGAGAAAGGGCGCTCACCCGCGGATGCTAACGGTTTTGACTGGCCTGAAATCGGACCGGGGGCCGGATTTGGAGGGGGCCACGCCGTCAGCGAGTCGCCCGGATAGAATCGCGCGCCATGTTGTTCGCCCTTCTCGCCCTGCAAGTCGCCGTCGCCGAGCCGCCTGTTGCCGCGACCGAACCGCCTGTCGCGTCCGCGCCGCCTCCGGAGATCGTCTGTCCGTGCCCGCCCCGCGTGGTGGGGGGCGCCGCCGATCCGCCGCTCGCGATGGTCAAGAACTCCGTGGGAGTGCCGGTGCTGGTCGCTTGTGGCGAGCTGTCCGAGCGCCTCGCTCCGGACCGGGCGCGGGCCGAGGAGGTGGCGGTCTTTGCCTGCGGGATCGCCGATCCCATCCTCTCCTTGAGCCCGCTCGACGCCGCGGAGGTCCATGAGCTGCCCGGGAGCCTCGAGGTCTTCGAGCTCGCGAGCTGGCCGTTCGGCAAGGGCGGGGAATGGATCGACGTCCCCGTCTGGAAGGACTCCGTGGCGCTCTTCCCCGACCTCGGGCCCCGCGTCGAGCGCTCGCTCGCGTTCGTACCGCCGCGCCTTTCGGCCGAGGAGATCCGCGCCGCGGTCGCCGGCTACGCGAGCTGGCTGCGCAATCCGGACGGTACCGAAGATCCCGAGGCGATGGCCGGGCGGGTGCTCGCCGCGGCTCTCGCCGGCAACGCGGAAGCGCGCCACGCGCTCGCAAGCTGGAACGCCGACACGCGGGTGGACGACGACCTGGCCGAGATCTGGACCGACGCCTCGCAGCTCTACCAGGCCTACGCCGCGGCGACGGGGAAAGTGCCGCCCCTGGAGGCCAAGGGGAAGTAGCGGGAGGGAGGGGCCGCCCGGTGGCCTCGGGGTTGCCGTAACTCTCTGGAACGCCCTCCATTCCGGTTGCCCAAGGGGGGCCGTCCCGCCTCTTTCGCAACCTGGCGGATCGAGATACCGTAGGAAGCGCCATGAATTTCGATTTTCTCGTCACCCCCCTCTCCTTCGCCTTCGCCCTGGGCGTCATCGTTTTCGTCCATGAGGCCGGCCACCTGCTGGTCGCCAAGGCGTTCGGCGTCCGGGTTCTGACTTTTTCGCTCGGCTTCGGCAAACGACTTTGGGGCTTCCGCCGGGGGGAGACGGACTACCGCCTCTCGCTGGTGCCGCTCGGCGGCTACGTCCGTCTGGGCGGGGAGAACCCCGACGAGGTGACCGACGACCCGCGCGAGTTCTTGAACAAGCCTCGCTGGCAGCGGATCCTGGTCTATCTAGCCGGCCCGGTGATGAACGTCATCCTCGCCACGATCCTGTTCGCCGGCCTGTTCATGGCCGGGATCGAGGTGCCGAACCTCTCGGCGATGCCGTCCGAGGTGGGCGCCGTGGTGAAGGGGTCCTCGGCCGAGCAGGCGGGCCTGCAGCGCGGCGACCTGATCCTGTCGCTCAACGGCAAGCCGTCGAAGACCTGGGAGGACGCGAGCTTCGGGCTCGCGACTTCGCCGAACCGCCCGGTGGTCCTCGAGCTGCAGCGGGGCGAGAAGCGCTTCTCGGCCACCGTGACGCCGAAGCTCGATCCGCACTACCAGATCGGCGATACGGCGGGTATCGCGCCGAAGAACCGGCCGCAGCTCACCAAGGTCCTCGACGGCACGCCGGCCGCGGCCGCGGGCTTCGAGCTGGGGGACGAGATCTGGGCGGTCGACGGCCGCTCGATCGCCGACTCGACGGCTTTCGTCGCCTACATCGAGAGCAAGGCGGGCCAGCAGGTCGCGATCGAGGTCCGGCGCGGCTCCAAGCATCAGACGATCTCGGTGACCCCGCGGGACGAGGGGGGGAAGGGGCGGATCGGCGTCGGGCTCGGCTTCTTCCAGCGCTATCCCCCGGGCGAGGCGCTCAAGGCGAGCCTGATCTTCAACTGGCGGATCTGCACCCAGACGTTCGACGTCCTGGGCAAGCTGGTGACGCGGAAGGTGCCGCCCGGCGGCGCGCTTGCGGGGCCGCTCGAGATCGCGAAGCAGGCCGGCGCGGCGGCGCGGGTGGGTTTCAAGTACTTGCTCTATCTGATGGGTTTCATCAGCATCTCGATCGCGCTTTTGAACCTCATGCCGATTCCGATCCTGGACGGTGGCCAGATCACCATTCTCCTTCTCGAGAGCGTGATCCGGCGCGACCTCTCGGTGCGCTTCAAGGAGATCGTGATTCAGGTCGGCTTCGTCATGGTCCTGCTGCTGATGGCGATGGTGATCTGGTTCGACGTCAAGAAGAGCCTGCCGCCGGGCTTGATCCCCGGCTCGTAAGACCGGAACTGCGAAAGCTAGAAACGCGAGAAAGGACGCCTCCGATGCGCGGACCCGAGATCGGCCAAACCGCCCCGAATTTCGATCTCTCCTCGACCGAGGGGGTGCTGCTCATGCTGCGCGACGAGTGCGTCCATACGGCGATCGTCCTGTACGTCGCCCCGGCGCTCTCCGACCGGACCCGGACGGACCTCCAGGCTCTCGAAAGCGCGAGCGAGGATCTCGCGAAACGGCGGGCGCGTCCCCTCGCGATGTTCAAAGCGCCGATGCCCGAGCTGATGACGGCGCAGAGAGAGCTCGGGCTCCACTTCCCCCTCCTCACCGACGACCGCGCGTTCCTCGCCGCCTACGGGGTCGAATCGGACGCCGGGGAGGAGCCGGCGCTCTATATGATCGACCGCTCGCAGGTGATTCGCTGGCGGGCGAACCCGGCGGGCTCGATCGCCTCGTCCGTGCAGGAGATCCGGGCGGCGCTCAAGGCGGGCGCCCCGGGGAGCGGGAGCTACCCCCGCCAGGTGATCAACCGCGTGGTCGAGCGCTGGGTGGGGCGGTAAGACTCGCTCCCGCCACCCGCTACACCCCGGCGAGCGACCGCCCGGCCGCGAAGCCGAGCAGCCCGGCCGCGAGGCAGCCGAACACCGTGACGAAGAGGTTGGCGAAGGCGACTCCCCAGGCGCCGTCCTGGAGAGCGCGGAGCGTCTCGTAGTTGAACGTCGAATAGGTGGTAAACCCGCCCATCACGCCGGTCGTGAGCGCCAGACGGAGCGTCGGTGAGAACGCGTTCGCCCCGACGGCCGCGAGCAGGCCGAGCAGGAACGAGCCGATCACGTTGACCGCGAGGGTGCCCCACGGGAAGCCCGGTCCCGCCGTCTTGAGCATCCAGCCGGACAGCAGATAGCGCGCGGCGGTGCCCACCGCCCCGCCCAAGGAGATCCAGAAGAGCCGCATGGGCCGAAGTTTAGTTAGAAAAAAGGCCCGCCCGTCAAATCGGCCGTTGAGGTAGGGGCCAAGGAGCTGGAGTGGGAGCGGCGGGCCGCTTCGTCTGGAATACGGGACGTATATTCGGAATACGGGACGTGAATACAGAATACGGGACGAATATCCAGGATACGGGACGATCTGACTGAGTACGGGACGTAGATCCTGAATACGGGACTAATGGTCGGGATACGGGACGTTTCTCCAGAATTTGGGACGAAAATCCAGAGAACGGGACGAAAACCTGGAATACGGGACGAATCTCCAGGGAACGGGACGTGCGTCCAGAGAACGGGACGTGCGTCCAGAGAATGGGACCGAACGACCATTGATTGAGACGTGCGCTCGGCGAATGGGACGTGCACTCGGAAAACGGGACGAGCTCGGGCGAACGTGAGACGTACCGCCGTCGGCTCGCCCCCTTCGGCCGACGCCGGGACGTCCGGGCGGGAATCGGGACGTCGAACGAGCGAGCGCAATGCAGCCGGCTTCGGCGCCGCCCACCCCGGGAAGAGACGGCTCGACCCGGAGTGTTATGTTCAACTTCGGCCCTTTCGGCCGTTTTTCCGGAGATTTGATTGAGCGAAGCCACCGAGCCGTCGCCGGACGCCCCCGCCACCCGCTCGCCTCGCGCCGGCCTTTACGGCGGGCAGGTCTCTTCCCGCCGCGCCAAGGCTGCGGGGGCGGAATCGACGAAGGCGAAAGAGAAAAAGAAGAACCCGGCGCTTAGGCTCGCCCTGCGCGATGCCGCGGACCTCGTCAAGGCGCGCAAGGGGCGACTGATTCTCGGTCTCCTGCTCATGTTGATCAGCCGGCTTGCGGGGCTCGTCCTGCCCGGCACGACCAAGTTCCTGCTCGACGACGTGATCGGCAAGAGCAACCGGGCGCTTTTGCTGCCGCTCATCTTGACCGCGATCGTCGCGACCGTGCTCCAAGCCGCCACCTCGTTCTCCCTCTCGCAGATCCTTGGCAAGGCGGCGCAGCGCTCGATCACCGACATGCGGCGGAGGATCCAGCGCCACGTAGGGCGGCTCACCGTGGCCTATTACGACCAAACCAAATCGGGCGTGCTCCTCTCGCGGGTGATGAACGACGCCGAAGGCCTGCGGAACCTGGTGGGCACCGGGCTGGTCGACCTCACCGGCAGCATGGTCACGGCGGCCTTCGCGCTCGCCATCCTGGTCGCCCTGAACGCCCGGCTCACTCTGTTCGTGATCCTCGTTCTGTCGCTGTTCGCGGTGGTGATGTTTTTCGCCTTCTCGACCTTGAGGCCGCTCTTCCGCGAGCGGTCGAAGATCAACGCCGAGGTGGCCGGGCGGCTCTCCGAATCGCTCTCTGGCGCCCGGGTGGTGAAGGCCTACGGCGCCGAGCGTCGCGAGGCCCTGGTGTTCGCCAAGGGGGCGCATCTGCTGTTCCGGAACGTCGCCAAGACGATCACGGGCATGTCGATGATCGGCACGGTCTCGACGCTTTTGGTCGGGCTCGCGAGCGTGATGATCATGTGGATCGGCGGCAGCGACGTGCTCGCCGGCCGGATGACCGTCGGCTCGTTCTTCTCGTTCACGCTCTATCTGGGCCTGCTGGTCGGGCCGATCGCCCAAATGGTCTCGATCGGCAGCCAGCTCACCGAGGCGTTCGCCGGTCTCGAGCGGATCCGCGAGATCATGGGCGAGAAGCGTGAGGACGAAGGGGACGAGAAGCGGCGGCCGATGGGCGCCGTGGTCGGACGGGTCGAGTTCCAGCACGTCGGGTTCGAGTACAAGAAGGACGCGCCGGTGCTCCACGACATCTCGTTCGTCGCCGAGCCGGGGACCTCGACCGCGCTGGTCGGACACTCTGGATCCGGCAAGAGTACGCTGATCGGCCTGGTGGCGGCGTTCCACAAGCCGAGCGAGGGCACGATCCTGGTCGACGGCCGCGACCTCTCCGGAGTCCGCCTCGCCGACTACCGCTCGCAGCTTGGCGTGGTCTTCCAGGACAACTTCCTGTTCGACGGCACGGTGCTCGAAAACATCGCCTACGCGCGGCCGGACGCGACGCGGGAGGAGATTCTCGAAGCCGGACGCATCGCGCATTGCGAGGAGTTCGTGGGCCGCCTGCCCGACGGCTGGGGAACCGTGGTCGGCGAGCGCGGGATCAAGCTCTCGGGGGGCGAGCGGCAGCGGGTGGCGATCGCGCGGGCGATCCTCGCCGATCCGCGCATCCTGATCCTCGACGAGGCGACCTCCTCGCTCGACAGCGAGAGCGAGTTCCTGATCCAGCAAGGGCTCGCCGAGCTGATGCGCGGCCGGACCACGTTCGTCATCGCCCATCGTCTCTCGACGATCCGCAGGGCCGACACGATCCTGGTCCTCGAGGCCGGACGGATCATCGAGCGCGGCAAGCACCAGGAGCTGCTCGCGCTCGGCGGCCGGTATCACGCGCTCTACACGCGCCAGTTCGATCTCGAATCGAACCTCTTCCGGAACCCGGGGGAGACGGACGAGAAGGAGCCGGAGGAAGCGGCCAAGCCGCGCCTCGCCGCCGCGGGCGCGGTATCCCTCTCGATGCGGACCGATTGAGCGCCGGTTACGGCCGGCCCCAGAGCTTCTTCTCGTCTTTGGGCGCGGCCGGTTTGCGGCGGCCGCCTTTCGCCTGGATCTCGGCGACCTCGGCCATGGTCGGGACGAGGACGGCGCGCTGGATCTCGACGAGTTGGCCGATGCCGCCGAGCGCGAGATCGACGAGGCGGTCCATCTCATCGCGGCGGAACGCCCGCTTCTCGCCGGTCCCCTGGATCTCGACCAGTTGCCCGTCGGCCGTCGCCACGACGTTCATGTCGACCTCCGCCGCTTGGTCCTCGATGTATTCGAGGTCGAGGAGGGGAGCGCCGTCGACCAGCCCGACCGAGACCGCGGCGAGCGGCGACCGAAGCGGCCACGTCGCGATGTCGCCGGTCAGGTAGATCTTGGCGCAGGCGAGCGCGAGCGCCACGTAGGCGCCGGTGATCGCGGCGGTCCGGGTGCCGCCGTCGGCCTGGAGCACGTCGCAGTCGATCGCGATCGTCCGGTCGGGGATCGCGGTGGTGTCGATCACGGCGCGCAGGCTGCGGCCGATCAGGCGTTGGATTTCCGAGGTGCGGCCGCTCGGGCGGCCCCGTTCGACCTCGCGGCCGGAACGGGTGTGGGTGGCGCGGGGCAGCATCGAATACTCGGCGGTGACCCAGCCGCGCCCGGAGTCGCGCAGAAACGGCGGGACGCGGTTGTCGACGCTCGCGGCGACCAGCACGCGGGTGTCGCCCACCTCGATCAGGGCGGAGCCCTCGGCGAACTTCTGCGCGCCGAGTTGGAGCTTTACCGGCCGCAGCGCGTCGGCGGCACGGCCGTTGGGACGAAGAATCGGAGTTTCGCTCATCCGGCGATTGTACCGGCATCTCGAGGCGAGCCTCGTCGGGCCGCCGCCGTCCGAAGCGGAGGCAGGCGAATCGCGAGCGGCTCGAGAAGCGACCCTGAACGAACGGAAGAAGCGATTGGAGAGGGGAAGCGAATAGAATCCCTCGTCTGGCCTTTGAACGGGAGGTACCTCATGAACCGACGCCCCCAGCCCCTCCTCGCCCTCGCGACCCTCCTCGCCCTCTTCGGAATCGCGACGTTCGCCCTCGCCGCGGCGCCGAAGCCGAAGGATGATCTCAAGTTCACCGACGCGCACGCCCAGGCGGCCGAGTTCATCGAGTATTACAAGACGATCCAGCTCACCTCGGAGCAGGAGGCGATCAAGCGCGCCGCTCTCACCCAGCTGCCGGCCCCCTGCTGCAGCGAGAACACCGCCTACACGTGCTGCTGCCCCTGCAACATGGCGAAGAGCACCTGGGGGCTTGCGGCGTACCTGATCACCCAGAAGGGGTACGACGCCGCGCGGCTCAAGACCAAGGTCGCCGAGTGGCACAAGTTCATCAACCCCGCGGGATTTTCGGGCAACGTCTGCTCGACCGGCGGCTGCGGGCG
>JBGAGQ010000091.1:0-18036 GCA_044226625.1 Thermoanaerobaculia bacterium | reverse complement strand
AGGCCACCCGTGCGGCGCTTCGCGATCAGACGCCGCTTCTGCCTCATCAACTCCTTAGCTGACCGCCCATCAAACCCCGCTGAGTGCGCACTTTGCCCTGCGGCCAAATGCTGCAAGACGGGGCAGGGCGAGGACGTACTTTTAAGCTGGAGAATCGATTTTCAGGGTCGAAAAACGATTCCTGGAGATAAAAAACGATTCCCGGACTTAAAAAACGATTCTGGGAGTTAAAAAATGATTCCCCCGGTTCAGGATTCATTCTCCTGGATCAGGAATCGCGCGGGAAGTCCCCGAAGCGTTCTCGGCGCTGAAAATTCAACTTCTCGCGTCGCGCGGGATTCGAGGGCAAAAGGAGGCGGTCCGCGGCGGCGGGACAGACCTTCGTGGCGCCCTCCGGCTTGGCGCGATCGTTTCGAGGCCGATCCGGTCGGGGCGTCGCTTGCGATGGCGGGCGGGGGTCAGGAATCGACGGATTGACAATCCGGACCGAGGCGGTCCAGAATCTCTTCTCGCTATTGAGATTAAGTCTCAATAAGTTGACGAGACCAAGAAAGCGGGAGGCAACCGAGGCATCCTTGGCGGGGTCGGCTCGGTCGCGCTCCCGATAACCGCGCCGCCCGGACGGGTCCGGACGGCTTTCGATTACGGGGGAAGTATATGCGGCGAGCAGGTCGGCCGCGCGGCGGGTCGTGTACGCCGGTGGAGCGCCCATGAGGCTGCCTCTGCCGTTGCGACCCGTGGCGTTCTGGTTTCATCTCGCAACCGGGCTAGTGGCCGGCGCCATCGTCTTCGCGATGGCTTTGACCGGCGTCCTGCTCACCTTCGAGCGGCAGTTGGTCGAGCGGGCGGACCTCTCGGTCTCGCGGGTCGTTCCTCCCGCCGGTGCTGCACCCCTTTCGGTCGAGGAACAGGTCCGGCGGACCCTCGCGGTTCACCCCGAGGTCGTCCCCACGAGCCTCTCGGTCGCCGCCGATCCGCGAACGGCGACGGCCCTCGCGCTTGGCCGCGAAGGGGTCCTCTTCATCGATCCCTATACCGGCGCGCCGGTCGGCTTCGGGGCAAAGCGCCTCCGCGCGTTCTTCCGCGCGTCTACTGAGGTACATCGCTTTCTGGCACTCGGCTCCGAGCGGAGGGAGCTCGGCCGCGCGTTGACCGGGGCCGCGAACCTCGCGTTTCTCGCCCTCGTCCTGTCCGGCCTCTATCTCTGGGTGCCGCGAGTCCTCGATCGGCGGCGGCTGCGCGCCGTCGCCTGGTTCCGCGGTGGTCTCTCGGGCAAGGCGCGCGATTTCAACTGGCATCACGCGATCGGTCTCTGGACCGCGCCAGCGCTCTTGGTGATCACGGTCTCGGGCGTGGTGATGTCCTACGACTGGGCGAACGGGCTTCTGTTTCGATGGGCGGGCGGCGAGCCGCCTCGTGAGACGCCCCGCCCGGCGGGAGCGCGCGAGCGAACCGGATCGGGAGACCGGCCGGAAGCCTTCGATCCGTCGAGCCTCGCCGGCATCGACCCCCTCCTCCGTACCGCCCGGTCCCAGGTCGCGGGCTGGCGGACGATCGCGGTCCGCCTGCCGAAGCCGGACGACGAGACGATCACCTTCTCGATTGCGCGCTCCCACCGTGGCCGCCCCGATCTGCGCGCCACGCTGGAGCTCGATCGGAAGAGCGGCGCGCTCGTCGCCTGGCGTCCGTTCGCCGAGGAGAGCGCCGGGCGGCGCGCCCGATCTTGGCTCCGCTTCCTCCACACCGGGGAGGCGGGCGGCCCGCTCGGCCAGCTCGCCGCGGGGATCGCCTCCGCGGGCTCTCTGGTGATGGTCTGGACCGGGTTCGCCCTCGCCTGGCGACGGCTCGTCGTCCCTCGAATGTCCCGATTCCGCTCTCGAAACGCCGTCCGAACCCAGGAAGGAGAACGCCCGTGAGAAGGATGTCCCGCAAAGTCGCTCGCCACCGGCGCCGGTTGGCGAAGAAGCACGCGTCACGCCCCTCCTGGATGGCGACGCTAGCGCTCGCCGCGGCGACGTCTGCTGCTGTCGCGTTGCCGATCGCGAGTCCCGCCGGAGCGGCCGATCGAGCTTCCTCCTCCGAGCCCCCGGCGATCGGCCGGCCGGCCGGACCGGAGGAGGGCTCGACCGGAAAAGACGCGGCGCCCGCGGACGGCGATCCAGAGCTTCCGCCCGTCACCGACACGATCGAGGTCACGGCCCCGGCACGGCCCGAGTCGATCAAGTACACGGCTCCGCTGCGCGAGACGCCGCAGACGATCACCCTGGTGCCGCGCGAGCTGATCGCCGAGCAGGGGGCGACGACGTTGCGCGACGTCCTGCGTAACGTGACGGGGATCAGCCTTCAGGCGGGGGAAGGCGGGGGAGGTCTGCCCGGCGACAACCTCGCGATCCGCGGTTTCGCGGCGCGCAACGACATCTTCGTCGACGGGGTGCGCGACTTCGGCGCCTACTCGCGGGACCCCTACAACCTCGACCAGGTCGAGGTCGCCAAGGGGCCCGCGTCGACGATCGCCGGCCGCGGCTCGACCGGCGGCGTGATCAATCTGATCACCAAGGCGCCGATCCTCGCCTCGGCACGCTCCGCCGCGCTCTCCTTGGGCACCGACCGCTTCGAGCGCGCGACGCTCGACGTCAATCATCCCGTGGGGCTCGCGGATTCGAGCACGGAGGGCGAGGCGTTTCGCGATTCCGCGCTGCGGGTCAACGCCGTCTGGAGCCGGGGGGACACCCCCGGACGCGACGAGGTCGAAAACAGCCGTTGGGGCGTCTCGCCGTCGCTCGCGATCGGCCTCGGGGGCGAAACGCGCGGTCGGCTTTCCTACTCCTATCTGTCGCAGGACAACCTGCCGGAGTACGGCATTCCTTGGGTGCCTGCGACGAACCGGCCGCTCGCGGCTTTCGCCGATCGGCCGGCGCCGGTTTCGTTCGGCAATTTCTATGGGTTGATCGACCGCGATCACGAGGATCTCTCGACCTCCATCGCGACGGCGGTCGTGGAGCGCAACCTCGGCTCGTCCGCGATGCTCAAGAGCGTGGTGCGAAACGGCGAGGCGAAACGCGACTCGGTGATCACGGCGCCGCGGTTCGCGAGCGATCAGACGACCGACCTGAACCGCCAGCTTCAGTCCCGTCTGCTCGACGACGGCATCCTCGCCCATCAAACCGATCTCGTGCTCGAGACCCGGACCGGAGCGGTCGAGCATTCGATCGCAACCGGCGTCGAGATTTCGCGGGAGACCTCCCGCAACCGGCTGCGCACGGGCCCCACGGCTCCGCTCGCCGATCTCTACGATCCCAATCCGCACCAGGCCTACGCCGGGCCGGTGGTCTTGACCGGCGCGCGCACGGAAAGCGAGGCCGACACAGCCGCCGCGTACTTGTTCGACACCGTCTCGCTCGGCGCCGAGTGGAAGCTCTCGGCCGGCCTTCGATGGGATCGCTTCGCGGTCGATTTCGAGAACGTGGCGGCCGACGGAACGGCGCTCGCTTTCGAGCGGATCGACTCGCAGGTGAGCTGGCGCGCCGCGGTGGTTCGCGGTTGGGGTGCCCGAGGCAGCGCTTATTTCGGCGCCGGCACGTCGTTCAACCCCTCGGCCGACGGCGCCACCGGATTGAGCCTCACGGCGGCGACGGTCGATCTCGAACCCGAGACGAGCCGCACGTTCGAGCTGGGGACGAAGTGGGATTTCTTCGACTCGCGCCTGTCGGCGAACGCCGCGGTCTTTCGCAGCGAAAAGACGAACGCCCGGACGCCCGGCCTGCCTGGGGATCCACCGACGGTGCTCGACGGGGAGCAGCGGGTCGACGGCCTGGAGGTCGGCCTCACCGGCCGGCTCACGCGCCGGTGGTCGGTGTTCGCGGGCTATTCGCACATGGAGAGCGAGGTCGTCCGCTCGAACACTCCCGCCGAGGTCGGCAAGCGGCTCGCGAACACGCCGGAGGACTCTTGGAGCCTTTGGTCGTCGTACCGCTTCCGTTCGGGTTGGGAGGTCGGCGGCGGCGGCAGTTACGTCGGCGCCCGCTTCAGCAACAACACCAACAACCGCCGCGCGCCGGCCTATCTCACGCTCGACGCCACGGTGTCCTACACGGTGAACGACCATCTCTCCCTGCGGCTCAACGGCTCGAACCTGGCCGACGAGCGTTACATCGATCGGGTCGGCGGAGGGCATTTCATCCCCGGTCCCGGCCGTTCGCTGGCGCTGACCACGCAGATCTCGTTCTGACCCCAAGACGGAGCCCAAGATGCTGATTCAAATACCCTCTCTCCTCACGTCCGAACAGGTCGCCGAGGCACGCCGACTGCTCGATTCAGCTGAGTGGATCGACGGCAAGGCGACCGCCGGCCCGCAGTCGGCCCGAGCGAAAGACAACGAGCAGTTGGTCGAGGGAAGCCCGGTTGCACGCGAGGTGGGGGAGATGATCCTCGCCGCGCTTCAGCGGAGCGCCCTGTTCGTCTCGGCGGCGCTGCCGCTCCAGGTCTTCCCGCCGCTGTTCAACCGCTATTCCGGCGGCCAGTCCTTCGGTACCCACGTCGACAACGCGATCCGCCAGGTCCCGGGAACGCCGCATCGCATCCGCACCGACCTCTCCGCGACGCTCTTCCTCGCCGAGCCCGACACCTACGACGGGGGCGAGCTGATCGTAGAGGACACCTACGGCGTCCATCCCGTGAAGCTCCCGGCGGGGGATCTCGTGCTCTACCCCTCGACCAGCCTCCACCACGTCCGGCCGGTCACCCGCGGCACCCGCGTCTGCTCGTTCTTCTGGATCCAGAGCATGGTGCGCGACGACGGCGCGCGCACACTGCTCTTCGACCTCGACACCGGGATTCGGCGGGCTGGCGAGCACCTAGCGGACCCGGCGCCGATCGTTCAGCTCACGGGCGTGTACCACAACCTGATTCGGAGGTGGGCCGAGATGTAGTGCCGGGTGGGAAGCTCCAGGCCCCGGGGTCGGTTCCTCGACCCGTCTCCGGCTCCTTCGGGTGCGCGCCTTCGGCGCTGCCAGTCGGCTTCCGCCGGGTCGAGAACCGACGATCCGGCCCTCCTCGGACTGCGGGCAGGTTAGTCTCCTTGACCTGCCTGCATGGGATCTCTAAGATGCCTGCATGCAGTACACCCTCCGCAACGTACCCCCGCACCTCGACCAAGCGTTGCGCCATCGAGCCCAGGCGGAGCGAAAGAGCCTAAACGAGGTTGCTCTCGAGGCTTTGCTTCAGGCCTTTGCTCTTCGGGGAGAGGAACTCAAGAGACGGGATCTCTCCGACGTGGCCGGAAACTGGGTCGAAGATCCGGAAGTGGATCGCGCCCTCGAAGAGCAGAGGAAGATCGATCCCGAGTTGTGGCGTTGAGGCTCGCGCTCGACACCAATCGGTTCTCGGATCTCTGCCGGGGCGATGCTGACCTCGAACGGCTTGTCGAGCGGGCCGAGGCGGTCTTCTTACCCTTCGTAACGTTGGCCGAGCTCCGCGCGGGGTTTTCGTTGGGTACCCGAGGCCGAGAGAACGAGAGGATCCTGCAGCGCTTCCTTTCCAAGCCGGGAGTCGCGGTGCTTTGGGCGACCGAAGCGACGACCCGGCACTAAGCGAGCCTCTATCGGCAGCTCAAGGAGCAAGGGACTCCGATCCCCACGAACGACCTTTGGATCGCCGCCCTAGTCCTCGAGAATGGCTTGGTTCTCTCCGCCCGGGATCGGCATTTCGACGCGCTGCCTCAGCTGGAGCGAGTGTAGGGAACCCCTCAAACCGGGCTGGCTGGAATGACCCGCGAGGGGCTTCGACTGGATTAAGGGCGCGAACACGCGCGTTCGCCATCCTCGGAAGTCCGACGAGGGCCGCCCAGCGTCGGTTTTTGACCCGGCGAGAGCGACTGGCAGCGCCGCAGGCGCGCACCCGAAGGAGCCGGAGCCGGGTCCAAAAACCGACCCAGCGGCCCGGAGCTCCCTCCATGGGCCCCGCGAGCCCGCCTAGGCATCGAGAACCTGCCGCCCGCCCGGCCGGGTGGCGACTGGAATTTCCCCCGGCAGTAGCTTCTCGGAGAGCGGTTCTTGCTCCCAGGAGGCCGTGACATGCCAGGGCGGCGGATGACGATCGACGGCAACGAGGCGGCGGCTTCGGTCGCCTATCGAACGAGCGAGGTGATCGCGATCTATCCGATCACTCCGTCGTCGGCGATGGGCGAGCTGGCCGACGAGTGGGCGACCAAGGGCTCGAAGAACCTCTGGGGCACGGTCCCCGAGGTGATCGAGATGCAGTCCGAGGGAGGAGCGGCCGGGGCGGTCCACGGCGCGTTGCAAGCGGGGGCGCTGGCGACGACGTTCACCGCGTCGCAGGGGCTCCTGCTGATGATCCCCAACATGTACAAGATCGCCGGCGAGCTCACGCCGTTCGTGATGCACGTCGCGGCGCGCTCGCTCGCCACGCACGCTCTTTCCATCTTTGGCGACCACTCGGACGTCATGTCGTGCCGGTCGACCGGCTTCGCGATGCTCGCCTCCGCCTCGGTCCAGGAGGCGCACGACCTGGCGGCGATCGCGACCGCTTCGACGCTTCGGTCGCGGATTCCGTTCCTCCATTTCTTCGACGGCTTCCGCACCTCGCACGAGGTGGCGAAGATCGAGGAGCTTTCGGACGACGACCTCCGCGCGCTGATACCCGAAGAGGCGATCACGGCGCACCGGACGCGGGCGCTCTCGCCCGATCACCCGGTGTTGCGCGGCACGGCGCAGAACCCCGACACGTTCTTCCAGGCGCGCGAAGCGGCGAACGGCTACTACGACGCCTGCCCGGGGATCGTCGCCGAAGAGATGGAGCGCTTCGCCGATCGCACCGGCCGGCGCTACCGGCTGTTCGACTACGTGGGGCATCCGCAAGCCGAACGCGTGATCGTGATGATGGGCTCGGGATGCGGCGCGGCCGAGGAGACGGTCGAGTTCCTGGCGAGCCGGGGCGAGCGGGTCGGCCTGATCGAGGTCCGCCTGTTCCAGCCGTTCTCGCTCGGCCACTTCCTGTCCGTGCTCCCCACCTCCGCCCGTCGGCTCGCCGTGCTCGACCGGACCAAGGAGCCGGGGGCGGTGGGCGATCCGCTGTATCTAGCGGTTCTCGGCGCGCTCGCCGAGGCCCAGGCTGCCGCCACGCTACCCACGGGATCGATGCCCGCGGTCGTCGCCGGCCGCTATGGGCTCTCCTCGAAGGAGTTCACGCCGGCCATGGTCGCGTCGATCTTCGACGAGCTCTCGCGCGAGGCTCCGCGCCGCCGCTTCACGGTCGGCATCCGCGACGACGTCACACATCTCTCGCTCCCGATCGACGACGGCTTCGATCTCGAGCCCGCGAGCGTCGTGCGGGCGATCTTCTACGGCCTCGGCTCGGACGGGACCGTGGGGGCGAACAAAAACACGATCAAGATCATCGGCGAGGGGACCGACAACTTCGCCCAGGGGTATTTCGTCTACGACTCGAAGAAGTCGGGCGCGACGACGATCTCGCATCTTCGGTTCGGTCCCGATCCGATCCGCTCGACGTATCTGATCCGGAGCGCCTCGTTCGTCGCCTGTCACCAGTTCGACTTCCTCACCCGCTTCGACCTCCTCGCCGCCGCCGTGCCGGGCGCGGTTTTCCTGCTGAACGCTCCGTACGGGCCCGAGTCGGTCTGGGACCATCTTCCGCTCGAGGTCCAGGAGGAGGTCCAGAGGAAGAAGCTGCGCCTCTTCGCGATCGACGCCTACAGGGTCGCGGGCGAAACCGGCATGGGGCGCCGGATCAACACGATCATGCAGGTCTGTTTCTTCGCCATCTCCGGCGTCCTGCCGCGCGAGGAGGCGATCGCTGCGATCAAAGGCGCGATCGAAAAGACCTATGAGAAGAAAGGCGCCGACCTGGTCCAGCGCAACTTCCGGGCGGTCGACGCGACCCTGTCGAGCCTGCACGAGGTCGCGGTTCCGGACACCGCGCCGAACGGCCGGCCGCTGCCCCCCACGGTGCCGGTCGAGGCGCCCGATTTCGTGCAGCGCGCGACGGCGTTGATGCTCGCGGGCAAGGGAGACCTGCTTCCGGTTTCGGCGTTCCCGGTCGACGGCACCTGGCCGGTCGGCACGGCGAAATGGGAGAAGCGCAACATCGCGCTCGAGATTCCTCTCTGGGAGCCCGACCTGTGCATCCAGTGCAACCAGTGCACGTTCGTCTGTCCGCACGCGGCGATCCGCGCGAAGGCGTACGACGAGAGCGCTCTCGCCGACGCGCCGTTGGGCTTCCTCTCCTCCCCGGGCAAGGGGAACGAGATTGGCGGCCTCCGTTACACACTACAGGTGGCACCCGAGGACTGCACCGGCTGCAACCTCTGCGTCGAGATTTGCCCGGCCAAGGACAAGACGAATCCGCGCCGGAAGGCGATCAACATGGCGCCGCAGCGGCCGGTGCGCGAACGCGAACGGGAGCGCTACGCCTTCTTCCTCGAGCTGCCCGAGACCGACCGCTCGCGGATCAAGAGGATCGACGCCAAGGGCTCGCAATTCTTCGAGCCGCTGTTCGAGTATTCGGGCGCGTGCGCCGGCTGCGGCGAGACGCCCTACATCAAACTGCTCACCCAGCTGTTCGGCGATCGGCTGCTGATCGCGAACGCGACCGGCTGCTCTTCGATCTTCGGCGGCAACCTGCCGACCACCCCGTACACGACCAACCGCGACGGACGCGGCCCGGCCTGGTCGAACTCGCTGTTCGAAGACAACGCGGAGTTCGGCCTCGGGATGCGCCTCGCGGTCGAGCGCCAGGGCGAGCACGCGCGCGACCTGTTGCGGGCGTTCGGGCCCGAGCTCGGCGACGAACTGCGCGGCGCGCTTCTCGCGCCCGAGCCTTCGACCGAGGCAGGCATCGCGGAGCGGCGCGAGCAGGTGGCGGCGCTCAAGGCGCGGCTGGGTGAGATCGGAGGTGCCTCCGCAGAGCGTCTTGCCGCGGTCGCCGACGCCCTCGTGCCGAAGAGCGTCTGGCTGGTCGGCGGCGACGGCTGGGCCTACGACATCGGCTACGGCGGGCTCGACCACGTGATCGCGAGCGGCAGGAACGTGAACCTCCTGGTGCTCGACACGGAGGTCTACTCGAACACCGGCGGCCAGGCGTCGAAAGCGACGCCGCTCGGCGCGGCGGCGAAGTTCGCCTCCGCCGGCAAGAGCCGCGGCAAGAAGGACCTGGGGCTGCTCGCGATGGCCTACGGCCACGTCTACGTCGCGAAGATCGCGTTCGGCGCGAAGATCAACCAGACCGTCCAGGCGTTCCTCGAAGCCGAGGCGTTCCCCGGGCCGTCGCTGCTGATCGCCTACAGCCACTGCATCGCCCACGGCTACGACATGGTCCACGGCGTGAGCCAGCAGGAGCTCGCGGTCGGCAGCGGCATCTGGCCGCTCTATCGCTTCGATCCGCGGCGGGTGACGGCGGGCGAGCCGCCGCTCAAACTCGATTCGGCGACTCCCAAAGTGCGGGTGCGCGACTACATGAAGAACGAGGCGCGCTTCCGCATGGTCGAGAAGATCGATCGGGAGCGGTTCCGCGAGCTCACCCGCGCGGCCGAGCGCCAGGCTGCCGAGCGATGGGACATCTACCGGCAGCTCGCGGGGATCACGGTGGCCGAGTACCAGCCCGAAGAGGAGGAGATCGCGACATGACCCTCGACATGACCACCACCTATCTCGGGCTGCCGCTCGCCCATCCGTTGATCGTCGGCGCCTCGCCGATGGTCGACGATCTCGATACCGTGCGGCGTCTGGAGGACTCGAGGGCGGCGGCGATCGTCATGCACTCGCTGTTCGAGGAGCAGCTCGCCGCCGAAGCGCTCGCGACCGTCGCGGCGTTCGAAGAGGCGGGGGAGTCCTTCGCCGAGGCGACCTCCTACCTTCCCGCGCGCGACGACTTCGCGCTCGGCCCCGACGAATACCTGGAGCAGCTGCGAAAGATCAAGGAGGCGGTGCGCATCCCGGTGATCGCGTCGTTGAACGGCGTCACCCCCGGCGGTTGGCTCTCCCATGCGACGCTGCTCGAGCAGGCGGGGGCGGACGCGATCGAGCTGAACGTCTACCGGCTCGCGACCGACCTCTACGAGACCGGCCCGGAGATCGAAACCCGGATCGTCCAGATGGCGGCGGCGGTCAAGGCCGAGGTGAAGATTCCGGTGGCGGTGAAGCTATCGCCCTTCCACACGGCGCTCGCGAACCTCGCGTTCCGGCTGGACGCCGCCGGGGTCGATGGGCTGGTGTTGTTCAACCGGTTCTACCAACCCGACCTCGACATCGAAAATCTCGAGGTCGAGCGCAGCCTGCACCTTTCCACGCCGGACGAGCTGGCCCTGCGCCTGCGTTGGCTGGCGATCCTTTCGGGCAAGATCCGCCCGTCGCTCGCCGCGAGCGGCGGCGTTCACGGAGCGAAGGATGCGATCAAGGCGATCATGGCGGGAGCGCACGCGGTGCAGATGGTTTCGGCCCTGCTCAAACACGGCCCGGATTACCTGCGTCTGGTCTACGACGAGGTGGTCGGCTGGATGGGCGAGCGCGGCTACGCTTCGGTGCGCGAGATGCGCGGCAACATGAGCCTCGCCAAGTGCCCCGACCCGTCGGCGTACGAGCGGGCGAACTACATCCAGATGCTCCAGTCGTGGCGCGGCTGGGAGTAGCTAGCGGCTCGCCATCGCCGGGGCGAGGCGCTGCATGTCCTCGAACTCGCGGTGGAACTCCTCGACGATCCGCTCGGGATCGTCGACCAGTCCCGCGTCGGTGCCGATGCCCAGGCGGACGCGGCCGTTGTAGCTGAAGATGCTGATCCCGAGGCCCACCCGGCCCGATTGCGGCACCCAGAAGAAGATGTCGCGGATCGGCACCTCGGCGAGGAAGAGCTCCTCGCGCGGTCCGGGGACGTTGGTCATCACCGCCGTGGTCTTGGTGGCGAAGATCCCAACGACGAGACGCTGGATGAAATGCGGCACCTTCCCGAGCAGGCGGAGGATTGCGTAGACCACCACCGGCTCGGTCGACAGCCGTAGCTTCTTGGACAGTCGCCGCAGCTCCGCCAGGCGCTCGACCGGATCGGCGATGCCCACCGGGATCGACAGGAAGACCAAGCCGAAGCGATTGCCCAGGGCGGCCATCTCTTCGAGGCCGCGCAGGTTGACCGGCATTGCGGCGCGGAACGAAAGCCGGTCGGCCCGCTGGCCGCGAGCGAGCAGATAGCGCCGCAGCGCGCCGGCCATTGCGGTGAGCAGCACGTCGTTGATCGAGGCGCCGAACGCCTGGCCGAGCGCCTTGACGTCCGAGACCTGGAGAGGCTCGGACCAGGCGGCCTTCTTCGCCACGCCGAGCGGTCCTTTGAATAGGGTCCGCGGATCGGGCCATCGGGCGACCAGGCGGAGGAACGAGGCAACCGAGGAGAGGGCGGTGAGGATCCGGCGCGATCGAAACGCCTCGCTCGGCTGGAGCAGCAGCTTCATCCCCTCGGGCATCACCTGCTCGGCTTCGCTGCGGATCGAGGCCACGTCGGGCCGTGTTTGCTGGAAGATTCGGGTAAAAGGATTGCCGCCCCGCTCGGCCGGGGGATCGACCGCTCGCTCGAGCTCGCCCGCGCTCACGAAGGGCACGGCGGTCCGCTTGTCGGGGTGGCGGTCGGCGAGCGACAGCAGGACGAGCATCAGCGCCATCCCGTCGCCCACGGCGTGATGGATGCGCCCCATCAACACCGAGCCCCCCTGGTAGTTGTGGATCAGCCGGAACTCCCAAAGCGGTCGCGAGCGGTCGAGCGGCTCGCCGAGCAGTGGGTCGATCACCGCGGCGAGCTCGCGGTCGCCGCCCGGTTCGGGCAACGCCTCTTCGAGAACGTGCCGGTCGAGCTCGAAATATTCCGCCGTTTCCCACCGCGTCTCGCCGCCCGGCCCCTCGATCACCCGTTGCCGGAAGCGCGCGATCGGCAGGAGGCGCTCGGCGATGACCGCGCGCAGGCTCCCGATGGCGAGCGGGGCCCTGAGGACCAGGACGCCGTTGATCAGCATCAGGTTCGTCGGCTCGTCCATCCGTAGCCAGGCGAAATCGACGCTCGACAACGGTTGGCGGCTACCACCCGGGCTCTCGGCCACGCGGAACCCTCCCCGAGGAAAGAAGCGACCTCTGGAGTCTATCCCGCCCCGCGGCCGAGGAATGCGCAGCGGTCCGGGAACCGGGATTCGGTTCGGTCGGTCCAAGCCGGCAAGGAGGTACGAGACCATGGATCTTTCGAGCGATCGCCGCGGCCCGCGCAGCGAGATCAACATCACCCCGTTGGTCGACGTCGTCCTGGTGCTGCTGATCATCTTCATGTGCCTGACGCCTGTGGTCCAGTTGGGCCACTCGGTCCAGGTGCCGCCGAGCCGGAAGGAGGTCGCGCCGCCTCCGACCTCGCAGCTGATCCTTCGCCTCGACCGTAACGGCGTGATCTATCTGAACTCGACCGAGATCCCTCGGCTGCAACTGGCCGAACGGCTCGGCGAGGCGCTCTCCGGGCGGTCCGTCCCGGTGGTGTTCGTCGCGGCCGATGGCGAGCTGGAGTACGGCCGGGTCGCTGACTTCCTCGACCTCTGCCGCGCGAGCGGCGTTTCCGACATCGGCATCGTGTTCGAGGATCTCGCCGCGCCGACTCCGAGTGAGGCTCAGAGCGCGAGCTGATCCCGAGCGAGGCGTTCGGGCGTGAGGCGCTCCGGGCTTCTCGGCTGGTAAGCTCGGAGGCATGCCGTCCGCTACGTCCCCTCTCGCCGCCGTCGTCTCCGGCGCCGGCTCGGGCATCGGCCGGGAGATCGCGCTCGAGCTCGGCCGCCGCGGGTTTCCCTTGGTGCTCCTGGGCCGGCGGCTCGAGCCGCTCGACGAAACGCTCTCGCTGGCCGGGGGGGAGGGGCTGGCCCTCATCTGCGACGTGGCCGACGCGGCGGCGGTCGACCGGGCCGCTGCCGAGGTCGACGCCCGTTACGGCGGCGCCGAGATCCTGGTGCCGGCGGCCGGAGTGGCCACCATCGGTCCGCTCGAGACGCTAACGCCCGAGGCGTTCGCCGCCATGCTGTCGGTCAATCTCGGCGGGACTTTCCATCTACTACGGTCCTTTCTGCTGGGGATGAAGGAGCGGCGCCGGGGGTGGTTCTTTCCGATTCTCTCCGCCGCGGCGCGCCGGGGCTTCCCCGGATGGACTGGCTATTGCGCGAGCAAGTGGGGGCTCGACGGTCTGGTCGCCGCGCTGCGCGAAGAGCTGGCCGGCAGCGGCGTCCGGATCTCGGCGCTCTTCCCCGGCGCCACGGATACGCCGATCTGGGACGACATGCCGGGCGATTGGAATCGGTCGAAGATGGTGCCGCCCCGCGAGATCGCCCGCGCCATCGCCTGGGCGCTCGACGCTCCGGAGTCGAGCCTCCTCGAAGAGATCCACGTCGGGCCGGCGGGAGGGGCGCTGTGAGCCGGGGGCGGATCGCACTGCTCGCGACGCCGCTGGTCGTGGCGCTCGCGTTCGTTCCCGGCGGCCAAATTCTGCTTCCGCTCCTCGCTCCGCTCACGCTCTATCCGACGTTCCGCGCCCGGGTGAAGGAGGAGGACGTGCGGGGCGCTTGGTTCGCGGGGATGACCTGGGCGGTGCTCCTCTCGCTCGGCGTCATCGCGTTGACTCAGCTCGCGCCCGAGGCGGCCGCTCGGGGGATCGTGAACGGCGAGCCCTACCGGCACGAGATGTTCGGCTGGATCTCCACCGGCATGGCGCCGGAAAACTCGCCGCTCCAGTTCGTGCCGATCCATCTGCTCCACCTGAGCCTGTTCGCCGTGCTCACCTACGTCTCGGCGGGGTATCTGGGGCTGGTGCTGGGCGCCGCGCTCACCGCCTACATGAGCTACTTCGTCGGTTCATACGCGGCGGCGTCCCACCATCCGCTGCTCGGCTCCTTGGTGGCCTGGGTGCCTTGGTCGGTGATCCGGGTGGCGGCCTTCGTCCTCCTCGGCAGCCTGCTGGCCCGGCCTCTGCTCGTCCGCAAGGCCTGGCCCTTCGATCGGGACGACGGGAAGATCTTCGCGCTCGCGGGAGCCGGCATCCTCGTCGACCTGCTGCTCAAGGCGCTCATCGCCCCGGCGTACGGCCGAGCGCTCCAGGCGCTCGCGGGCGGCCTGATCACCCCCTGAGGATCCACTTCGCCGGACCCGCGGTTTCGACAAAACCGCGCGGCTTGAGTCTCCTCCGGCTCCGGTGGCACACTCCACCGCGAGGACCTCACCCTTGAGCCCTGCCGGTCCACCGGTTCGTCGACTCCCGGTCGCGGGCGACCCGTCCGTCGATCCACCCGTCAATCCGCTCCCTCGACCAGCCGAGGCCGGCGAGAGAGCCGACGTCACGGTTCTGCTCCAGGCGTGGCGGGGAGGCGACCGCGCCGCGTTCGATCGCCTGGTGCCCCTGGTCTACGACGAGCTGCGGCGGCTTGCCCGCGCGCAGATTCAACGCGACGCGGGCCAGTGGACTCTGCAGGCGACCGCGCTCGTGCACGAGGCCTATTTCCGTCTGGCGGGAGCCGACGTCTCCTGGGAAAGCCGGGGGCATTTCTTCGCCATCGCCGCCCGGGTGATGCGCCAGGTGCTGGTCGACGAGGCGCGGCGGCGGCAGGCCGAGAAGCGCGGCGGCGGCGTGCGCCCGATGGAATGGGAACCGTCGGACCTCGGGGCTTCCGCGAGCGCGCAGGGGGGCGGCCCGACGGAGGACGCAGAGGCCGAGCTGCTGGCGCTGGATCAGGCACTGTTGCGGCTCGCCGAGGTCGACGCCCGCCGCGCCCAGGTGGTCGAGCTGCGCTACTTCGCCGGCATGACGATCGACGAGACCTGCGGCCATCTCGGCCTCTCCCACGCCACGGTCGAGCGCGACTTGAAGCTCGCCCGCACCTGGCTCGCGTGCGAGCTGCGCCGGGGGGCCTGATGGATCCCCGAACCTGGGATCGTCTCGCCGAGATCTTTTTTCGAGCGACGGAGAGGCCGGAGGAGGCTCCGCGGCTGATCGAGGATCTACGCGCCGAAGATCCGGCGCTCGCCGACGAGCTCGCCGGGCTCCTCGCCGAATCCGCGACGGCCGAGGAGGACGATCCGCTCGCGCGCATCGTCGATCGCGCGGCCGGTTGGTTGGAAGACCGGCGCGGCGCGAGCTCGACCACGGAGCCAGGGGCAGAGGGCGGAGCGCCTCTCGGCTCGGTCGGGCCTTATCGGTTGATCCGCGAGCTCGGTCGCGGGGGATCCGGCACCGTCTATCTCGCTACCCGTGAGGACGAGGGATTCCCGCTCGAGGTGGCGCTCAAGATGGTCGACCGGCGCTTCGCCTCCTCGCGCGACCGGGAGCGGCTGGTCGAGGAGCGGCGGATCCTCGCGACGCTCACGCATCTCAACGTCGCACGGGTCTTCGACGCGGGGACCGCGGACGACGGCACGCCCTACTTCGTCCTCGAACGGATCGACGGCGAGCCGATCGACGTCCATTGCGACCGCTTGCGACTGCCGGCCGAGCGGCGGATCGAGCTGTTCCTGGGGGTTTGCGAGGCCGTGGCGTACGCTCATCGGCGCCTGGTCATCCATCGTGACATCAAGCCCTCGAACATCCTGGTCTCCGGCGACGGGGTTCCCAAGCTGCTCGACTTCGGCATCGCCAAGGTCCTCGACGACGGTCGGGAAGGCCTCACTTTGGCGGGAGAGCGTTGGCTCACGCCGGAGTTCGCGAGCCCGGAGCAGTTCCGTGGCGAGGCGCTCACCACCGCGACCGACGTGTACTCGCTCGGCGCGCTGCTCTTCCTCCTCCTCACCGGGCGGCCGGTCTTTCCGCTCCGCGGCGTTCGCCCGGCCGAGGCCGAGAGGCTCGTCTGCGGCGAGAGCCCCGGAGCGCCGAGCGAGGCGGCCGTTCAGGAGGCGAGCGAGGGAGCCGACGCGAACGGCTTGGCGGCCCTCCGGCAGACCACGCCAGCCCGACTGCGGCGCCGGCTCGCGGGGGATCTCGACACGATCGTCGGCAAGGCGCTGCGGAAGGAGCCGCATCGCCGCTACGCTTCGGTCGAGCGGCTCGCCGAGGACCTTCGTCTCCATCTCGCCGGCCGGCCGATTACCGCGCGCGGCGACTCGAGCCTGTACCGTGTCGGGCGGTTCGTCGTGCGCCATCGTGCCGCGGTCGCCGCTACCGGCCTCGTGACCCTCGCCCTGGCCGGCGGATTCGTCTCCACTGTCCTCCAGATGCGCAAGGCGCGGATCGAACAGGCGAAAACGGAGCAGGTCGCGGGCTTCCTGGTCGGCCTGTTCGAGGCGGTCGATCCGGCCGTGGCGCGCGGCGCCGAGCCCACGGCGCGCGAGATCCTCGATCGCGGCGGCCGCGACCTGCTCGCGCCCGGTCACGGCAGCATGGGCCCCGAGGTGCAGGCGACGCTCGCCGGGACGATCGGCCGGGTCTATGCTCGGCTCGGCCATTACGACGAGGCCGAGCGGCTCCTCGGCCGCGCGCTGGAGCTGCGCCGCCGACGCGGTGAGGAGCCGGCGCTCGTGGCGCGAGCGCTGATCGACCTCGGCCAGCTCCACGACGACCGCCGCGCCTACGAACGGGCGGCCGGCGAGATTCGCACCGCGCTCGACCTCCTGCCCGCCGAAGCTCGCCCCGGCTCGCCCGAGGCGCTCGACCGCGCGACCGCGCTCTATCGCCTCGCCTCGGTCGAGCTCGGCCGAGGGCGGGTCGAGGAGGCGGAGCGGAGCCTCGACGACGCGCTCGCGATCCGGAAGGAAGCCTTCGGCGACCGCTCGCTCGCGGTGGCTGAAGTGCGCCACTCTCGCGCTCAGGTCTGGTACCGAACCGGCCGCCTCGAGGAGGCGGAGCGGGAACTTGTCGAGGTTCTCGACCTCCGCCGCGCTCTGTTGGGGGAGGACCATCCGGCGTCGCTCACCACGCTCAACGACCTCGCCTCGGTGAAATTCGATCGGGGCGACACGGCGGGGGCGCTCGCGCTCCTCGATCGAACGGTCGCCCTGCGCGCCAAGGTGCTGGGCGCCGATCATCCGTACGTCGCGACCGCGCTCCTGAACCTCGCGACCGTGGCGCGCCAGACCGGCGATCTGCCGCGCGCGCGAAGCGCCGCCGAGCGGGGGCTCACGATCGTCCGCAAAGCGTTCGGCGAGGAGCACGCGCGCTCCGCCGAGGCGCTCTCGCTGCTTGCGAAGGTGGAGCTCTCCGCGGGGCGACTGCCACGGGCCGAAGAGCTCGGTCGGCGGGCGCTCGCGATCCAGCGGCGCGTGCTCGGTCCCCGTGACGTCGAGGTCGCCCGAACCCTCTTACAACTGGCCGCGGTCGTGCGCGAGCGGAGTGCCACCCACGAGGCCGAGCGGTTCCTGCGCGAGGCGCTCGCGATCCAGGAGGAGACGATGGGCTCCGCCGACCCGGCTCTTTCCTTCGCCCTCCTGCCGCTCGGCCGGCTGCTGGCCGAGAAGGGGCGTTACGCCGAGGCGGAGACTCAGCTGCGCCGCGCGCTCGCGATCCGGCAGGCGGCGTTTCCCGCCGGGCATCGCCGCATCGAGGAGGCGCGCGAGGCGCTCGCCGGAGTGCTCAGTGCCGCGGCGGACCGCAGTCCCAATCGTTGATCCGCACCCCCTCTTCGGTCGAGCGCCAGCCGCCGGGCGGCAGGTGGGACAGCAATCGATCGGTCGTGGCGAGGAGCGGACGATCGTCCGCCAGGTCGGTTCGGACGACCAGCGCGTAATACCCGGAGCGCCTTCCTTTCAGATCAGCCGGCCAGAGCAGCAGGGTGCCGAGCGAGCCGCCGCCCGCCGAAAGCAGCTGGCCGTTCGGACCGATCCCTTCCCGCGCCTCGAGCAGGGGAAGGGGATCGTCCCAGCTCGGCCGGTCCGGCACCAGGAAAACGCGGGCCGATTTCGGCGCGAGCGGTCCACGGAAAGTGAGATAGAGATCTTCGTCCGGCGAGATCTGGTTGCGCGGGCATCCCGCGGCGTCGCTCAAATAGGCCTGATATCCGAGCGTGGGCTCGAGCACGAACGA
>JBGAGQ010000090.1:0-18529 GCA_044226625.1 Thermoanaerobaculia bacterium | reverse complement strand
AAGCTCGCCAGCAACGCCATGTAGCGCGTGAGCCCATGGGACCGCGCGAGGCGATCGAGCCCCGCGACCGTCTCGGGGGGGAAAGAGAATCCGAGCAGTCCTCCCGCGGGTGAGAGCATCGGCGGCCGCGGGCGGTCGGTGGGCAGCGGCAAGGGGTCGATCCCGGCGAGCGCCTGGCGCCAGTAGTCGAGTTCCGCGCCGATCGCATCCGGGGTGAGATGCGACCGTTGCCAGAGCGCGAAATCGGGGTATTGCACGGCGAGAGGCGCGAGCCTCGCCGGACGCTGATCGCGCGCCGCGGCGTAGAGCGTGCCGACCTCGCCGACCAGGAGCCCCATCGACCAGCCGTCACCCACCACGTGATGCATCGAGAAGAGGCCGAGGTGCTCTTCCGGCGCGAGGCGCACCAGATACAGTCGCACGAGTCCGCCGCGCGCGAGATCGAACGGTCGCCGGGCTTCGAGGGTCGCGAGCCGCCGCCCTTCGCTGTCCGCGCGTTCTTCGAGCGCCGAGAGGTCGAGGAGCGGCACGCGTGGCGCGGCGAACGGCGAGATCGTCTGAACCGGTCCTCGATTTCCGGCCTCGAACCGGGCGCGCAGGATCGCGTGGCGCGAGACGACCGCAGCCAGCGCTCCGGCGAGCGAGCCGACGTCGAGCGCACCGCGCAAGCGCACTCCCGTCTGGATGTTGTAAGCGCTGCTCTCCGGCGCGAGACGCGCGAGGAACCAGAGCCGCTCCTGGGCGAACGAGAGCGGCAGCTCCTCGCCTTCGTGCCAGCCGGCCGGACGGAGCGGCGCGAGCCGGGCCAGGGCGGGATCGTACCGAGGAAAGCCGAGCCTCTCGGCGAGATCCCGCGTCGGCTCGCCCAGGAAGTCCTCGGAGATCTCGGCCTTCCACCGATCGGCGACGCCGCGGTCGACCCGTCCATGAGTGTGGAACTTGACGTCGCCGATCATCCGCGACCAGGAGTGAAGGCCGTCGGTCATGCGCGCGGACTTCTCCCCCTGCGTCGCCTGGTAGGGCGCCGCCATCTCCGGCCGGTACTCGACGTCCAGGAAGGCGCAGACACCGTGCAGCACCCGCTCCGGATCGGCCACCAGCTCCTCGAACACCACGACGTGCTTGCGCTCCGCCGGGATCCCCTCCAAAAACGCCAGGATGTTTCGGTGCGAGGCGAGCCAGACCAGCTCTGCGAGCTCGCGACGCGAGAAGTCGTGCTCGGCGCGGAAGAACACCTGGTCGAGCTTCGCCTCCTCGAACGACCGGATCATGCCGTAGGGGTGGCGGATCAGGTGGATGTATCGCGCCCCTTCGAACATCTGCTCGGCGCGCTCGAGGATGCTCGGATGGAGCGAGTAGCCGGGGGTTTTGTCGACCAGGAGGCGAGGCTCCGCCGCCTTCTGGAGCCGCGCGAAGGCCTCGGCCATCGAGATCCCTTCCTGCTCCCAAGCGTCGAGCTTCGCCTCGGCCTCCTCGGCGGTCGAGCGGTCGAGCTCCATCACCGCGCGCACCGCCCCTTCGAGGAACTGGTTGTAGCGGCCCGGGAAGTCGTCGCGCCGCTCGCGCAGGTCGTCGTAAGGGAGCAACTCGAGCTCGGGGGGCGCGAACAGCGACGGGTGGCCCGCGAGCATGACGCGGAATAGCGTCGAGCCCGAGCGCGGCGGCGAGAGGACGAACGCCACCCCCTGGTTCTTCCGTCCCGACGGGAGGCGGACGGGGCCCCGCACGGGTACCAGCGCGTCGAAGCGCGCGAGCTGCCGCTCGTCGATCGGCCCGGCGGCCGGCAGCGCACCGTCCGTGGTGCCGAGCCCGAGCCGGGCAATAGCCGCCGGGTAGTTCGCGAGGAGGAACTCCGCGAGCCTCGCGACCGTCGGCGCGTCGAACATGACGACCACGTGGACGATCTCGCCCAGCTCTTCCTGGAGGCGGTTGATCAGCATCGCTCCGGAGATCGAGTGGCCGCCGAGCTCGAAGAAGTTCTCGTCGACCCCCACCTCGTCGAGGTGCAACGTCTCGGCGAACAGGCCAGCAAGGAACGATTCGAGTGGATTCCGAGGCGCCACGATTTCGCGCCCGGCGGCCCCCACCACCCGCGGATCGGGGAGCGCCTTGCGGTCCACCTTGCCGCTCGCGTTCTTCGGCATCGCGGAGAGGACCACGATCGCCGAGGGAAGCATGTAGTCCGGGAGTGATCGCGTCAGGGACGCGCGGAGCCCGGCGACGTCGAACGAGGCACGAGCCTCGCCCCGCGGAACGACGTAGGCCACGAGGCGCTTTTCCGTTCCACCCTCGGAGCGCGCCACCACGGCGGCCTCCAAGACCCCGGGTTGCGCGAGGAGAGCCCGCTCGATCTCCCCCAGCTCGATCCGGAAACCGCGCACCTTGACCTGCGTGTCGATGCGCCCGAGGAATTCGAGGTCGCCGTGCGCATCCCATCGCACCCGATCGCCCGTGCGATAGAGGCGCTCCCCCGGCGCGGAACCGAACGGATGCGGCACGAACCGCTGGGCCGTGAGGTCTGGCGCTCCGAGGTAGCCGCGCGCGACGCCGATCCCGCCGACCGCGAGCTCGCCGGGCGTGCCGAACGGCGCGAGACGTCCCCACCGGTCGAGCACGTAGGCTTCCATCCCCGCCATCGGTGCGCCGAGCGGCAGACGTGCGGCACCGGGCACGTAGAGGTGCATCGCGACGCATACCGTGTTCTCGGTCGGGCCGTAGGCGTTGATGACCTTGCGCCCGACGCTCCAGGTCTCGGCGAGCTCGGGCGGGCAGGCCTCTCCCGCGACCACGAGCGTCCGCAGCGCCGGCAGGGAGCGGTCGCTCGGCAGCGCCGCGAGCGCCGAAGGCGGCAGGGTGACGTTGGAGATCGCCCGGTCGCGGAGCAGCGTGAAGAGCTCGAAGCCGGGGAGGATCGAGGCCTTGGCCGCCATCACCAGCGCGGCACCGTTCGCGAGCGCCACGGCGATTTCCGAGACCGAGGCGTCGAAGGCGCTCGACGCGAACTGGAGCACGCGCGGCTCGGGCCCCGGGCCGGGCAGGACCTCGAAGACCTTTCCCTGCTCGCGAGCCAAGTTCTCCAGGCCGCGATGGGTGACCGCCACGCCTTTCGGTTTGCCCGTCGATCCCGAGGTGTAGATCACGTAGGCGAGTTGGTCGGGGTCGACCGCACCGGAGAGCGTCGCCGCCTCGAACCCTTCCACGGCCGGAAGCTCCAGCGCGTCGAGATCGATCGCCTCGAATCCGCGCCCCTCCTCCATACCGACGTCCAACCTCGCAAAGAGGCCACCTTCGCTCAGGACGAGCCGTACCTCGGCGTCAGCGAGCATCGCCGCGACGCGCTCCCCCGGGAGCGTCGGATCGAGCGGCACGTAGGCTCCGCCGGCGAGCCAGATCGCGAGCACCGATTCGACCCACCGGGGCGAGCGCTCGAGGTACAGGCCGACCCGCACCTCCGCGCCGACTCCGCGCGAGCGCAGGAGGAAGGCGAGGCGCCGGGCCGAATCGGCGAGCTCGCTGTAGGTCAGCCGGCGTTGCTCGAACAGGATCGCGAGCGCCTCGGGCCGGTCCTCGGCGCGCGCCAGGAACAGCTCGGCGATCGAACGGATCGAGCCGCGCGCGTCGAGCGCGCGGGAGGCCGCCGAGGCACCCGAGCGAACCGCGACCAGCTCCGACTCCTCCGCCGGCAAAAGCAGGTTGAGGGTGGAGAGCGGCGCTTCCGGAGCCACCATCGCCCTCTCGACCACGAGGAGCAGACGACGCCCCCAACGCTCGACCGTCGCCGCGTCGAAAAGCCCGACGTCGAACCGCAGCTGACCATAGATCGGCCGTCCCGTGCCGGCATCGGTCGCCATCAAGGTGAGATCGAACTTCGAGATCTCCATCGCCTGACCGAGTGGCACGATCGTTAGACCGGGCAGCGGCGCAGAGCGGTCGATGGCGAGCGGGTCGACGACCAGGTGAACCTGGAAGATCGGCGAATGGGCGCGGCTGCGTGCCGGAGAGAGCTCCTCGACGATCCGCTCGAACGGCACCTCCTGGTGCGCATAGGCTCCGAGGGTCGCGGCCCGCACGCGGGCGAGCAGATCGGAAAACGACGGATCGTCCGTTAGATCGGTGCGAAGCGCGAGGGTGTTGACGAAGAATCCGATCAGCCCTTCGACCTCGCTCCGGGTCCGCCCCGCGATCGGGGTTCCCACCACGAGGTCCTCGACGCCGGCGATGCGCGAGAGGAGGGCTTCGAACGCCGCGAGCACCGTCATGAAGATCGTCGTCCCACGGGAGCGGCCGAGCGCACGGAGCCCGTCGGCGAGCGGCGTCGGGATCTCGAACGCCACCCGGCTCCCTTCGAACCGTTGGACGGCCGGACGCGGCCGGTCGAGCGGCAGCTCGAGGAGCGGCGGCGCGTCGGCGAGCGCCGCGCGCCACCAACCGAGCTCGCGGTCGAGCGCCTCGCCCTGGAGCCAGCCGCGCTGCCAGATCGCATAGTCCGCGTACTGCACCGGCAAATCGGGAAGCGGCGACGGCCGGCTCTCGGAGGCGGCCGGATAAAGCGCCGCGATCTCGGCCACGATCACGTCGTTCGACCAGCCGTCCGTCGCGAGATGGTGCATCGCGATCGTGAGCCGCCAGGTCCGCACCGCCAGACGGACGAGTAGCGCCCGGGCGAGCGGCGCCGCGCCGAGGTCGAACGTCCGGTGCGCCGCCTCGTGCGCCAGCGCTTCGGCCCGTCCGGCTCGCTCGCTTTCGGGCAGGTCGAGGAGATCGACCTGCTCGAACGGGAAGCTCGACGGAAGCTCGACGATTTGGACGGGTCGGCCCGCCTCGACCGCGAAGCGGGTACGCAGCATCTCGTGCCGAGCGACGATTCCATCGAGCGCGGCGCGAAGAGCGGCTACGTCGAGGTCGCCGTCGAGCGCCACCGTGGACGAGACGTTGTAGGCGGAGGTACCGGGCGACAGTTGCTCCAGGAACCAGAGTCGCTCCTGGGCGAACGACAGAGGCGAAGAGATCCCTCGCGGTTGACGGACGAGCGGAGGGATCTCCGTTTGTTCCCCTGCGCGCCTGTCCGCGGCGAGGGCCCGTTCACGCTCGATGGTGGCGGCGAGCCGGCCAAGCTCGGGCGCCTCGAACACGCGCCGCAACGGCAGCTCGACACCCAGCACCTCGCGGATCCGAGAGACCAACCGCATCGCGAGCAGCGAGTGCCCGCCGAGATCGAAGAAATGCGATTCGACCCCGACCGGCCGCCCCCCGAGCAACTCCTGCCAGATCCCTGCGAGCAGCTCTTCGATCGGAGTCCGCGGCGGCGTGATCGCCTCCGCGGCGCCGGAAATGGCGGCGGAGTCCGGCGTCGGCAACGCCTTGCGATCGACCTTGCCGTTCGGGGTGAGTGGCAGCGTTTCGAGCCGCGAGATCGACGAAGGGATCATCGCCTCCGGCAGCCGCCCGCGCAGGAAATCGAGCAACGCCTCGCGCAGAGCCGCGCCATTGCCGAGCCCCGCTCCCGCACGCTCGACCACGTACGCCGCGATCCGCTTGTCCTCCCCTTCGCCCACCAGTGTCGCCGCCGCCGCCGACACCCCCGGATGCTCGGCAAGCACCCGCTCGATCTCCTGCAGCTCGATCCGGTGCCCTCGCACCTTCACTTGGTGATCGATGCGACCCAGCGCTTGGAGCCGCCCGTCCATCGTGAATCGCGCGAGGTCCCCCGTCGCGTACAGACGCGCGCCCGTAGCGCCAGAGAACGGATCCGGGAGGAAGCGCTCCGCCGTCAGATCCGGCCGCCCGTGGTACCCGCGCGCGACACCGGCCCCGCCGATCCACAGCTCCCCCGGAACCCCGCGGGGTGGGAGATTGCCGCGCGCGTCCACCACGTGGACCGTGGTCGCCCGGATCGGTTGGCCGATCGTGATCGGCCCCTCGTCCACCCGGTCGAGCGTCGACCAGACCGCCGTCTCCGTCGGGCCGTACATGTTCCACAGCTCGCCCACCTTCGGCAGCAGCTCCGCGGCCAGCGCGGGCGGAAGCGCCTCGCCGCCGACGAGCGCCTTGAGTTTCCCGTCGCCCGGCCAGCCCGAGGCGAGCACCACCCTCCAGCCCGAAGGCGTCGCCTGCAACGCCGTGGCCCCACTCGTCCGCAGAAGATCGGCAAGCAACCGACCGTCCGCGACCTCATCGCGCCGGGCGATGACGATTCGAGCACCGACCAGGAGCGGCGCGTAGAGCTCCAGCCCCGCGATGTCGAACGAGAGCGACGTCGAGGCGATCCAGACGTCGGACGGCGCGACCTCCGGCCGCTCGATCATCGACGCCAGGAAGTTCGCCAGCGCCCCGTGGGGCAGCTCGACGCCTTTTGGTCGGCCGGTCGAGCCCGAGGTGTAGATCGTGTAGGCGAGACCCGCGGGCAGCGCGCGCTGCGCGAGACCAACATTCGCCTCCGGCGCCTCAGGCTGTCCCTCCCCTTCGACAACGCCGCCGGACATGAGACGGACGATCGCTGGGGCGAGCGTTTCGAGGGCGGAGTTTCCAGAGCCTTCGGCGTCGACGATCAACGCCGCGAGGCCCGCGTCTGCAGCCATGTAGGCGAGGCGATCGGCCGGGTAACCGGGATCGAGCGGTACGTAGGAAGCGCCCGAAGCGAGGACGCCGAGCGCTGCAATGGGGAGAGAGGCCGAGCGTTCGAGCGCGATGCCCACCTTAGCCTCGCGCTCGACGCCGAGCGCGATCAAGCGGCGCGCGAGCGCGTTCGAGCGCGCGAAAACCGTGGCGTAGTCGAGCGTCACCGCGCCGTCGATCACCGCCGGTGCCTCCGGCGTGCGCAGCGCCTGCGCCGCGAACAGGGCCGGAACGGTCCCCAGCTCGCCGAGGTCGCGAGCTCCGTCGACGCCGCGCCCCAACGTCGAAAGCTCGGCGCGCTCCGACACGGAGAGCAGGGGCAGATCGAACAGCCGGGTTTCCGGCCGTTCCGCGGCGCCCGCGAGGAGGGTCGCGTAGCAAAGCGCGAGGCGCTCGATCGTCGCGGTCTCGAACAGGTCGGTCGCGTATTCCCAGCGCAGCTCCAGCGCTCCGGCCGAGAGGCGCAAATAGAGCTGCAGGTCGACCAACGCCGTCTCGGCCGACACCGCGAGAGGCGTCATCATGAGCTCGCCCACGGCGCCTTCTTGAGCGGGCGTGTTGACCAGGTTGAACATCAGCTGGAATAGCGGGTTTCGCCCCAGGTCGCGACGTGGCGCGAGCTCTTCCACCAAGCGCTCGAACGGCAGGTCTTGATGCATGAACGCGCCGAGCGCGGCGTTCTTGGCCCGCTCGATCTGCTCGGCGAACGAAGGATCGCCCGCGACCGCGGTGCGCAAGACGAGGGTGTTGACGAAGAACCCGATCAACCCTTCGACGTCGGAGCGCGTCCGGTTCGCGACCGGCGTGCCGAGCACCGAATCCCCCTCCCCCACGTACCGCGCGACCAGCGCTTGGAAACCCGCGAGCAGCACCATGAAGGTCGAGGCCGAGCGGGCGCGCCCGAGGGCCTCCAACCGCGCCACGAGATCGCCTTCGATCGCGGTCTGGAGCGTGCGACCGCGATGGCTCGCGACGGCGGGACGAGGCTTGTCGGTCGGCAGCTCCGAGGCGGGCAACGCCGCAAGCCGCTCCCGCCAGTAGGCGAGCTGGCGCTCGAGCTCTCCGCGCGAAAACCACTCGCGCTGCTGGACCGCGAAATCGGCGTACTGCAGCGGTAGCGGCGCAAACGGCGAGCCGAGCCGCCGCGCGAGCGCATCGTAGGCCCGCGCCACCTCGCCGAACAGGATGCTCATCGACCAACCGTCGGAGACGATGTGGTGCATCGCATAAACCAGCGCGTGCTCGCGCGCCCCCAAGCGGATCAGCCAGGTACGAAGGAGCGGCGGCGTCCCCAGATCGAACGGCAGACCGAACTGCGCGCAGGCCAGACGCGCGAGCTCGCCCTCGGCGCGCGGTCCCGACAGCGCCACTAGGTCGACATCCCGGACCCGGACCGGACGATCGGGCTCGACGATCTGCACCGGCTCGCCCGCGCTCTCGGCGAAGCGGGTTCGGAGCGTGTCGTGCCGCCAACCGACCTCGCGCACGGCGGCGTGCAGCACCCCGCGGTCGAGCGGGCCGGTAAACCGCATCGCACCGCCCAGGTTGTAGAACGGGTTGCCCGGCGTCAGCCGGTCGAGCAGCCAGAGCCGCGCCTGGGCGAAAGAGAGCGGCGCCTCGTTTCGCGACGACCGGGGGCTCGCGGACCAAAGACGTTGCGGAGCGACGACGGCGGGCTTGAGACTCGCTAAGAGCAGATCCAAGCGGGCCGGCGTGCCCGAAGCGGGCTCCTCCACCGGAAGCGCCTCCGCCGCGTCAACGGCCGACGGAGCGAGCGAGGGCGGCGTCTCCTCGCCCTCGCCGCCCTCGCCTCCGACGTCGATCCGCGCCGCGAGGCCGGCGAGCGTCGGCGCCTCGAAGACCCGCCGCAACAGGAGATCCACGCCCATCTCCTCGCGCACCCGCGCGAGCAGTCGCATCGCGAGGAGCGAGTGTCCGCCGAGCTCGAAGAAGCTCGATTCCGGGCCGACCGCGGGAACGCCGAGCAGCTCGCACCAGATCTCGGCGAGCCGCCGTTCGGTCGCGGTACGCGGCGCGCCGACCTCGCCATCCTCCCTCTCGGGAGCGGGGAGCGCTCGCAGGTCGACCTTGCCGTTCGGCGTGAGCGGCATCCGTTCGAGCGACGTGTAGGACGAGGGGAGATACGCCTCGGGCAAGCGGCCGCCAAGGTGCGCGGCGAGGACCTCTTTGCGCGCCGCTCCCGGAGGGGCGTCCGGGCGCAGCACGACATAGGCGTCGATCTTCCGGTCGTCCGCTTCGCCATGGACGGTCGCCGCCGCGGCGAGAACACCGGGCGCCTCGGCGAGCGCGCTCTCGATCTCCTGGAGCTCGATCCGATGGCCGCGCACCTTGACTTGATGATCGGTTCGGCCGAGGCACTCGATCCTGCCGTCCGGCAGGAAGCGGCCGAGATCGCCGGTGCGGTAGAGCCGCGCGCCCGCGTTCGACGAGAGCCCGTCAGGAACGAACCGTTCGGCGGTGAGATCGGGGCGATGGTGGTAGCCGCGCGCGACGCCTTCGCCGCCGATCCAGAGCTCCCCCGGCACACCGTAAGGGAGCTGCCGGCCACCCGGGTCGACCACCGAGACGCGGGTCCCGGGGATCGGCCGGCCGATCGAGATCGGCCCCGGTTCGACGAGATCGAACGTCGACCAAACCGCCGTTTCCGTGGGGCCGTACATGTTCCATAGACCGTCAACCTTCGATCGCAACTCGGCGGCGAGAGCCGTCGGGAGCGCTTCACCGCCTACCAGCGCCTTCAGGCCGGGCGTTCCGCCCCAGCCGGAGGCGAGCAGGACGCGCCAACCCGAAGGAGTCGCCTGAAGGATCGACGCGCCGGATCGGGTGAGGAGATCCGCCAACAGACGGCCGTCCGCCACCTCTTCACGGCGGGCGATCACCACGCGCCCCCCCACCAGGAGCGGCGCGAACAGCTCGAGCCCCGCGATGTCGAAAGACAGCGAGGTGACGGCGACAAAGACGTCCTCGGCGCCGACCCCCGGCCGCTCGATCATCGCGGCCAGGAAGCTCGCCAGAGCGCCGTGCGGCAGCTCGACTCCCTTGGGTCTGCCGGTAGAGCCGGAGGTGTAGATCGTGTAGGCGAGGCCGGCTCGCGAAGGGGCCGAGAGCGGCGCCCCCCGGCCGGCCGTGACGACCCTGTCGGCGCATTCCCCCGCGGCGTCGATCTCGATCCGTGCGACGGTCGAGCCCGACCCCTTCAACGAAGGGGCCACGTGGGCCGACGCCCCATCCACGATCAGCGCGGCGATTCCCGCGTCGGCCGCCATGTAGGCCAAGCGCTCGGCCGGATAGGCGGGATCGAGAGGGACGTAGGAGGCGCCCGCGATCATCGTGCCGAGCGCCGCGACCGGCAGCGCCGCCGTCCGCTCCACCATGATGCCGACCTTCGCTTCGGCGCCGATCCCGAGCGCCGCGAGACGGCGGGCGAGCCGGTCGACCCGGGCGGCGAGCGTCGCGTAGTCGAGCGTCTCTTCCGCGGTCACGATCGCCGGCGCGGCCGGCGTGAGACGCGCCTGCGTCGCGAAGCGCTCGGGCACGGTCCAGGTCGTCGCGCCGGCACGCGGGGTGTCGGGGCCCGAGCCGAGCCGCGACAGCTCGTCGCGTTCCGCCGAGAGGAGGAGCGGCAGCTCGGAAAGCCGGATCTCCGGATCGGCGACCGCGCCGTCCAAGAGATTCCGGTAGTGCCGTGCGAGGCGATCGATCGTCGCCACCTCGAACAGGTCGGTCGCGAGCTCCCAGGCGAGGAAGAGCCGATCCGGGCCTTCGAACAGATAGACCTGGAGATCGAACGGCGCCGTGCCGGAGCGCAGCAGGAGCAGCCCGCCCAACGACTCGGCCCCTTCGTTCTGCCGCCCCCGCGGCATCAGGTTGAACATGATCTGGAACAGCGGGTTTCGCGACAGGTCGCGGCGCGGCGAAAGCTCCTCGACCAGTCGCTCGAACGGCACCTCTTGATGCGAGTAGGCCTCCAGGGCCAGCTCCCGCACCCGGCCGAAGAGGTCTGCGAACGTCGGGTTGCCCGAGAGATCGGCGCGCAGCACCAGGTTGTTGACGAAAAATCCGATCAGATCTTCCTCGTCGCGGTGCGAACGGCCGGCGATCGGCACCCCGACCGCGAGATCGGTCTGGCAGGCGTACCGGCTGAGGAGCGCATAGAACGCCGCGAGCCAGCCCATGAACGCCGAGCCCGCCCGCGAGCGGGCCAGCGCCGTGGCGGGGCCCACGATCTCCGGGCCGATCTCCGTCCTCAAGGTGACGCCGCGATGCGTGGGCAGGGGCGTGCGCGGCCGGTCCGCCGGGAGCTCCGTGATCGGCATCCCGGCGAGCCGCCGGCTCCAGTACGCCAGATGGCGGTCGATGCCGCCGGCCGCAAAGCGCTCGCGCTGCCGCGCGGCCACGGCCGAGAACTGGATCGGCAGCGGCGGCAACGGCGACGGCTTGCGCGCGGCGAACGCCCGATAGATCGCGAGCAGGTCGCGCCCGAACAGGCCGAGCGAAGTGCCGTCCGAGATGATGTGGTGGAAGCTGTAGACCAGGGCGTGCTCCGCGGCGTCCAGCCGTAGGAGCACCGTGCGCATCAGCGGCGCGCGAGAGAGGTCGAACGAGCGGCGGAGCTCGCCGCGGGAAGCGCGCGTCGCCTCGGCCTCTCGTCGCTCCTTCCCCAACGCCGAGAGGTCGACCTGCGGCAGCCGCACCTCGACCTCCGAGCGGACCACGAGGCGCGGCCGGCCTTCGCGGTCGCCGAAGCTCGAGCGGAGCGTCTCGTGCCGTCGCGCGACCTCGCCGAGCGCCGCGGCGAGCGCGGGGACGTCGACCGCCTGCGCCAGCCGCTGCGCCGATCCCAGGGTGTAGAAGGCGTTGTCCGGCACGAGCCGGTCGAGCAGCCAGAGACGTTCCTGCGCGAAGGAGAGAGGAACCTCGGTCTCAACCACGGCGGGCCGGCGCTCCCCCTTGGAGGTCTCCTGGCGTCCCGGCCCGACGCCGCTCGCGGCTTCCGCCGAGGGTCGTGGAGTGGCGGCGTTCGGGGCCGCTCGACCGTCGATCCAAGCCGCGAGGCGGCGGACCGTCGGCCGGCCGAAGATCTCGTCCAGCGGCACCTCGACGCCGAGCCGCGCGCGCAGCCGGGCGGCCAGTCCGGTCGCCGTGAGCGAGCTGCCGCCGAGCTCGAAGAAGTCGTCGTGGATCCCCACCTCGGAGAAACCGAACAGCTCCGCCCAGACCTCCGCCACTACGCGCTCCGTGGCGCTCTCCGGGGCAGCGTAAGCGACGCCGAGCGCGGGCCGAGCGTGGGTGGCCCGCGGGGTGGACGAAGCGGGCCTTTCCCCCGCCGGGACCGCGTCGTTTGCCATGCGGTCGGACGCCGGGCGCTCGGCTTGGACCGCCGAGGATGGCTGCGGCTCGCGCGCGATCGGTGCCGCTTCCAGCCAGTAACGCTGCCGTTCGAAGGGATACGTCGGCAAGGCGACGCGGCGGCGACGCTCGGAGCGGAACAGGGCTCCCTCGTCGATCGCGGCGCCCGACGCCCAGAGGCGACCCAGCGCACCCAGGCAGATCTCCACCTCGCGCTCCCGCGCTCCGTTCCCCTGCACGGCGGCGAGCGGCGGCAGGATCAACGCCGAGGCCGACGCCGGATGGCGCCGCGCGAGCGTCGAGAGCGACCGGCCGGGCCCGATCTCGAGGAGCGCCGCGTCGCCTTCGCCGCCGAGGAGCGCCAGCCCTTCGGAAAAGCGAACGGTCCGACGAAGATGGGTCGTCCAGTACTCCGGGTCGACCGCCTGCTCCGGGGTGATCCAAGCGCCGGTGACGTTCGAGACGAAGCGCAGCGTCGGCTCCCCGCGTTTCATCCGTGCGATCGCCGCCCGGTAAGGCTCGAGCACCGGCTCCATCGCCGCGGAATGGAACGCCCACCCCGTCGCGAGCCGGCGGCAGGAAGTCCCCGGCGCCAGCTCCGAAACGATCTCGCGCTCGAAGCGCTCGACGGCGGCTTTCGGCCCCGAGACGACGCAGAGGTCGGGCGCGTTCTCCGCCGCGATCTCGAGCCCCTCGGGCTGCCGGGCCGAGAGGGCCTCTCGGCCGAGCGGCACCGCGAGCATCGCGCCTGCGGGCATCTCCTGCATCAGCCGGCCGCGCAGGGCGACCAGGGCCAGCGCCTCGGGAAGCTCGAACACGCCCGCCATGGTGGCCGCGACCAGCTCCCCCAGGCTGTGGCCGAGCAGCCCTTCGGGCCGCGCGCCCCAGCTCTGCCACAGCCGAGCGAGCGACCACTCGAGCGCGAAGAGCGCCGGCTGCGCGAGCTCCGTCCGCGCGAGCGCGGCGGCGGACGCCTCGGCCTCGGGTCCTGGGGATGGAAACAGGAGACCGGCGAGCCCCCGATCCGAGCCGGAGCCCAACGCCGAAGCTAGGTGGGGCGCGAGCAGCTCGGCGCAGCGGTCGATCTCGGCCCGGAACGCCGGCTCTCCGGCGTAGAGGCCGGCGCCGATCCCGCCGAGCGGCGCGCCTTGGCCGGGAAAGAGAAAAAACGTTCGGCGCTCCACCGCGCGGCCGGAGGCGGCCGGCTCGAGGTCGCCGTTCGCGCCGCTCCACAGCCGCTCCGCGGCCTCCTCGCGCGAGCGGGCGACCACCGCGCGCCGATGGCAGAAACGGTGTCGGCCGAGCGCGAGGGTGAACGCGACGTCGGCGAGCGCCTCGGAGGACTCCTCGAGATGAGCGGCCAGCCGACCGGAAGCCGCTTCGAGCGCCGTCTCCGTGCGCGCCGACAGGAGCAGCAGCTGGAGCGGCCGGCTCGGCCCCGACGCGGGCGGCGGCGGGCCTTGTTCGAGGATCGCGTGGGCGTTCGTCCCGCCCATGCCGAACGAGCTCACCGCGGCGCGGCGCGGTCCGTTCCCTTCCGGCCAGGGGACCGTCTCGGCGTTCAGATAGAACGGGCCAGCATCCCAGTCGATGGCGGGATTCGGCTGCTCGCCGTGGAGGGTCCTAGGGATCTCGCCGCGCTCGACGGCGAGCGCGGCCTTGATCAGGCCGGCGATGCCCGACGCCGCGTTCAGATGGCCGAGGTTCGGTTTGATCGAGCCGAGAGCGCAGGATCCTCGGGGCAGACCCTTGCCGAACGCCTCGTGCAGCGCGGAGACCTCGATCGGGTCTCCAAGCGGCGTCCCGGTGCCGTGCGCCTCGACGTAACGGATGGTCCGCGGATCGACCTCCGCGAGCATCTGGGCGGCGCGGATCACTTTCGCCTGGCCGGCCGCGCGCGGCGCCGTATAGCTCGCCCGGGCGCGCCCGTCGTTATTGACCGCAGATCCCTTGATCACCGCGCGGATGCGGTCGCGTGCCGCGATCGCGTCGTCGAGGCGCTTGAGCACCACGGCGCCCACGCCGTTGCCGAACACCGTGCCGGAGGCACCTTGCCCGAACGCACGGCAGTGTCCGTCCCGGGAAACGATCCCGCCCTCGGTCCAGCGATACCCGGAAGTCTGCGGCACCTGGATCGAGCTGCCCCCGGCGAGCGCCGCGTCGCACTCACCGTTCAGCAGGCTCTGGGCCGCGAAGTGAACCGCGACGAGCGCCGAGGAGCAGGCCGACTGAACCGCGACGCTCGGCCCCTCGAGGTCGAGCTTGTAGGAGGTGACGGTCGCGAGGTGGTCCTTGTCCGCCCCCATCAGGCCGCCGAACAGCTCCATCGAGCCGCCGCGGGGCAGGGCGTTGCGGATCGCGTAGAGGCTTGGCGACGAGCCGACGAAGACGCCGATCGGACCGGCGCTGCGCTCCGGGTCGAGCCCGGCATCCTCGAGCGCCTGCCAAGCGCATTCGAGGAATAGACGGTGCTGCGGATCGATCGCCTCGGCTTCGCGCGGCGAAAAGTCGAAGAACCGGGCGTCGAAGCGGTCGATGTCGGCGAGCTCCGCCGCCGCCCGGATCCAGGTCGGATCGGCCGCCACCGCGGGAGGGATGCCGGCGGCGAGCACCTCGGATTCGCTGAGCGGGCGGATCGACTCGATCCCCGCGCGCAGGTTCTCCCAGAGCGCCTCGACATCGGACGCGCCCGGAAAGCGACCCGCTAGGCCGACGATCGCGACCTCCAGGCCCGTTCTCTCGCCCGCCTGGTCCCCCTCCGGCGACCCGCCCGGGTCGTCGGCGTCGGACGGCGATCCCCTACCCTCCACGCCCGATCTCGACGAGGAAGTCATCGACGTCGACCCTTTCGCCTGGGGGCGTCCCCGCTTCGGCTCTCAGGATTCAGTGGTCTCCTCCCCACGGTACGGACCCGGAGGTCCGGTCGCGCCCGCACGAACCGCTCGCTTGTATGCCAAAGATGTTTGTGCGCGAATGAACAAAAAGGTGACTCACGTGATCAGGAATGTGGTTGCCGACGTTCCCGCCTAGGGGGTCGGCGAGCACACTAGCTATGGGTCCCGGTCCGGGAAGGGCCGATTCGAGGCCCGTTGTCCTTCGACGATCCGGGGGTCCCCGGAGGAGCCGCTCCTCGATGAACGAACTGGCTCGAACCTGGCGGCACGCCGTGCGGGGGCTCACCCGAACCCCAGCGCTCACCCTGGCGGCGATCGCCTCCTTCGCCCTGGGCATCGGCGCGAACACCCTGATCTTCACTTTTTTGAATGCGCTCTTCCTTTCTCCGCTGCCGGTCGACGCCCCGGACCGGCTGGTCGCGATCTACTCGACCGACTCTCAAAATCCCGGCCTGTTGCCGACCTCACAGCCGAACGCGGTCGACCTCCGCCGCGAGGTCCGCGCCTTCTCGGGCCTGGCTGCGATCCGCTCCACCTCGGTCACGCTGCTCGACGGCGGCGATCCCGAGATCTTCCCGGCCGAGCTGGTCTCGGCGGAGTACTTCTCGGTCCTCGGTTTGAAGCCCGAGCGCGGACGGTTCTTCAGTAAAGAGGACGATCCCGACCTCGAGCCACTTCAGGGGGCCCGCGAGGCCGGCCCACGAGGCGCGCCGCCCACGACCGATCCGAGCGGTCCGAACGGTTCGGCCGGCGCATCCCGAGCGCTCGACGCCGGGCCTCCCGGGGTGGTCCTGTCGCACGGGCTTTGGCAGCGCCGGTTCGGGGGGGAGCCGGCGCTCGTCGGTCGCATCATCCGGGTCAACGGTCTGCCGCTCGAGGTTCTGGGCATCGCACCAGCCGGGTTCGCCGGCCTGTCGCTCATCGACGAGCCGCCGCAGCTCTGGGTGCCGCTCTCGATCGCGCCGCAGCTCCTGCGCGGTCCTCAGGCCAAGGGCCTCCTCCGGCGGGGAGGCCGGCAGCTGGCCCTCGTGGCGCGCCTGGCCCCCGGAGAGACGCTCGCGACCGCCCGGGGCGCCCTCGCGGCGGCCGGCCGTGAGCTCGCGCGGATCCACCCGGACGAAAACCGCGATCTCTCGTTCGCCGCGCTGCCGCTCGCCCAGGCGACGATCCCCCAAGCCCTGCGCGGCCGCCTGGTCAATGCGGGTGCCCTGCTCGCCGTGGTCGTCGGCGTGCTGCTCCTGATCGCCGGCGGCAACGTCGCGAACCTCCTGCTCGCCCGGGCCCTCTCTCGCGATCGCGAGACCGCGGTGCGGCTGGCTCTCGGCGCCCGCCGTTCGCAGCTTGCGAGGCTTCTGCTCGCCGAAGGGATCACGCTCGCGCTCGCGGGAGGTGCCCTGGGCCTGCTGCTCGCCACCTGGGGGCGCGACCTGCTCTGGCGGCTTCGGCCGCCGTTCTTTCCCGAATCGCTCGCGCCGCATCTGGACGGCCGGGTGCTCGCGTTCACGTTCGCGGTTTCGCTCGTCACGGGTTTGCTGTTCGGGCTCGCGCCGCTCGCGGGCACGCTCCGTACCGACCTCGCCGCGGCGCTCGGCAACGCGGCCGGCGCGATCGGCAGCGGCGGCTACGGCGGACGCCGCGGGCCCGGCTCGCTGCGCGGCGCGTTGGTCGTCGCGCAGGTCGCCCTCTCGGCGATCGTCCTCGTCGGCGCCGGGCTGTTCCTCCGCGGCTTGATCCGCGCCGAGCGGACCGACCTCGGCTTCGAGCGCGAGCGCCTGTTCGGGATTCCCGTCGACCTCGGCGCCCGGGGCTATGCCGAGGAGCCCGGCCAGGATTTCTATCGCCGCGCGGTGGCCCAGGTGGCGGCGCTGCCCGGAGTCGCCTCGGCGGCGGTCGCCTCGCGCTTCCTGCTCGTGCCGTCCAGCCAGAAGGTCGGACTCGTTCCGTCGGATCGGCCGCAGCCGCCCGGAACCGAGGGGGTCCAGATCGCGGTCGACCGCGTAGGTCCCGGCTACTTCGAGACCGCGGGGCTTCACCTGACCGCCGGACGCGGCTTTCTCGACACCGACCGGCTCGGCACGCCGCAGGTCGCGGTGATCAACCGCGCGCTCGCCCGCTGGCTCTGGCCCGAGGAGGACGCGCTCGGGCGTCGCTTCGTGTTCAGCGGCGACCCGTTGCCGACGGAGGTGGTGGGCGTGGTCGAAAACGCCCGGCTCGAAGGGATCTCCTCCCCGCCCGAGCCGGTGGTCTGGGTCCCGGTGGCCCAGGCTTACTCGCCGACGATGATCGTGATCGCGCGGACGACCGGCGATCCCGTCCCCACGGCGGCGCTCGCGCGGCGCGAGATCCAGGCGCTCGACCATGCGATGCCGCTGCTCGAGGCGCGCACCATCGGCCAGGTGGCCGAGCGCTCGCTCTGGGCGCCGCGAATGAGCGCCGGTCTGCTCGCCGGGTTCGCCTTGCTCGCCGCGCTGCTCGCGGCGATCGGGATCTACGGCGTCGCCACCCATGCCGCGCGCGAGCGCGACCGGGAGATCGGCCTCCGCCTCGCGCTCGGCGCGCAGCGGAGGCAGGTCCGATCGCTGCTGCTCGGCTCCGGCCTGCGGCCGATCGCCCTCGGCGCGGCGATCGGGCTCGCCCTGGCCTTCGCGTTCGCGCGCCCCGTGGGCGTCCTCTTGAACGGCGTCTCGCCCTTCGATCCGGTGAGTTACGCCGGGGCGGCAGTCGCCCTGGTCGCCCTGTCGCTCGCCGCGCTGCTGCTCCCGGCGTGGCGGGCCGCGCGCACCGAGCCGGCCACCGCCCTGCGCGAGTCGTGAGCCCGCCCCTCTCCGCCTCTCGACGAGCTTCCTGGAAGGAGCCCGCGTGTCTCTAGAGACCGAAGCCGCCCTGGCGAGCGACGCCCAGCCGTCGCCTCCGCTCTCCTCCGACCGCGTGGGGGATCCGACCGCGCGCGCCTCCGTCGATCTCCCGCTGCCCGAGGGGAGGCCGAACGGCGTCGCGCTCGGCCGCATCCAAGCGCTGCTCCAGGCGACCGCCGAGATCGGCGACCTCTTCCGCGTCACCCCGCAGGGGGCCGAGCCCGCGACCTATCTGGTCAGCCATCCGAACCACGTCAAGCACGTGCTCCAGGACCGGCATGAAAACTACCGCCAGAACTTCCGCAAGCGTCCGTTGATGGGCAAGCGAAGCCTCACGCTCTCGAGCGGCGAGGAGTGGCGTCTGCGCCGCCGCCTCCTGCAACCGACGTTCGTGCGCGAGCGGCTCGCGCCGCTCGTCCCGGCGATGACCTCCGGAGCCGCCCGGCTCGCAGAGCGGTGGGATCGCGCCGCTCCGGGGACGTCGATCGACGTCGCTCGGGAGATGACCGACCTGTCGCTCTCCGTGCTGATCGACGCGCTCCTCGGCTCGGACGGGGACCACCCCGATCTGCACGCGGCGATTGTGACCGCGTTCGAATGGTTCAACCGTCGGTTGAAGCGCGCCAAGCCCGTTCCGGTCTACCTTCCGACCCGGGAGAACGTGTCGCTCCTCCTCGCGCTCAAGCGCCTCGAAAAGGAGGTGCGCAGGACGCTCGCCGCCCGCCGGGCGGAGGGCCGGGGCGCCACCGATTTCCTCTCGTTCATGATCGCCGCCCGCGACGAGCGCAACGCGAG
>JBGAGQ010000089.1:0-19628 GCA_044226625.1 Thermoanaerobaculia bacterium | reverse complement strand
TGCGCCAGAAGAGAGGTGATTTCGGATGCCCGTCGTGCACGTACGTGAGGAAGAGAGCTTCGAGAATGCCCTCCGCCGGTTCAAGCGGAAGATCGAGAAGTCCGGCATTCTGACCGAGCTGCGCAAGCGGCAGCACTTCGAGAAGCCCTCCGTCAAGCGCAAGCGGAAGACCATCCAAGCGCGCAAAAAGCAGGCGCGCAAGCTGATCGAGGAACGGCGCCAGGGACTTTCCTGAGCCGGCGAGCAGGTCCGCTGGTTTTCGAACGGCGCACGGAGCGGGAGAGGGGTTCGCCCCACTCCCGTTTTTCTTTTGACCCGGAAACCTTCGGAGACGTGAAATTCCCGTGATGCAACAGTCTCCCGATTTCGACGACGACGAGACGTCCGGGGAACCTGGCGTGGGGGCCTCCGTCCTCTCCGAGGCGACGGCCCTTGCGCTGGAGCTCCCTTCGCTCCTGTCCGTGGTCGCCCATTTCGCCTCGACCGATTTGGGGCACGAGCGGGTGCTCGCGCTCGCTCCGTTCGTCGAGGAAGGGCCGCTGCTGTCGCAGAGGCGGCGGATCGAAGAGGCCGGCCGCCTGCTCGGCGCGGGCTCGCTGGTGCCGGATTTCGACGTCCCGGTGGGCGAGCTGGTCGAGCGCTTGGCGACCGGGCGGCCTCCCGTGCAGGGGCTCGATCTCGTGCGCCTCGCCGATCTGCTCCGCGCCTCGCGCCAGGCGGCCGCCCGCATCCGGGGCGCCGAGGCCTGCCCCGCGCTTCAGACGCTCGCGTTCCGGGTTCCCGACCTGCAACCGCTGTTGGCGAAGATCGATCGGGCGCTCGACCGCCGGGGGGAAGTGCGGGAAGAGGCGAGCCCGAAGCTCGCGGCGTTGCGCAAGCAGATCCGCCGCGTACGCGACCAGCTCTACTCGGACCTCGGCTCCTACGTTCAGAGCCACCGGACCGACCTGTCCGAAGAGACGATCCCCCTGCGCGGCGGCCGTCTGGTCCTGATGCTCGATTCCGGGGCGAAGGGACGAAGCGGGGGGCTGATCCACGGCCGTTCGGGTACCGGCAAGAGCTTCTACTTCGAGCCGATCGAGGTCGTCGATTCGAACAACGAGCTGCAGCAGTCGGTCGAAGACGAGGAGGCCGAGCGGCGCCGGATCGTCAACGAGCTGATCGCTGCGGCGCGGGCGGAGCTTCCCGCGATCGCCGGCCCGGGGGGCATCGCCGACTTCATCGCGGAGCTCGACCTGATCCAGGCGGCGTTGCGCTTCGCATCGGTCGCCGAAGCCGAGTTGCCCGAGATCGGCCGGGCGATGGGCGCCGCCTCGGATTCGCCGCCGGAGCTCCGGCTCGTCTCGGCGCGTCATCCCCTGCTCGATTCGCGCCTCGCCGACGCGCGCCGGGAGGCGCTCGGCCAAGCGGGCTACGGCGGCACGATCGTGCCGCTCGACCTCGAGCTGTCCGGCGATCGACGGATCTTCGTGATCACCGGCCCGAACGCGGGAGGCAAGACCGTGGCGCTGAAGACCGCCGGCCTGCTCGCCGCCGCGGCGCTCTGCGGCCTGCCGATCCCCGCCGCGGCGGGGAGCCGCGTGCCGTTCCTCGACCGGCTGGTCGCGACCGTGGGGGACGAGCAGGACCTGCTCGCCGACCGTTCGACCTTCTCGGGACGGCTGCTCCGCCTCAAGGAGGCCTGGGAGGCTGCCGGCCCGAACAGCTTGGTGCTGCTCGACGAGCTCGGCTCGGGAACCGACCCAGAGGAGGGCGCCGCGCTCTCCGTCTCCCTGCTCGAGAGCCTGGCGGAGAAGCGGACACTCGCGGTCATCACGACCCACCTCGCCCAGCTCGCCGCCGCGGCGCTCGAGACCGGTGGCGCCTCGTGCGCCGCGATGGAATTCGATCCGCAGACCGGCCGGCCGACGTTCCGCCTGGTCCCCGGGCCGCCTGGGGGGAGCGAGGCACTCGCTTTGGCGCGCCGTTTGGGCCTGCCGTCCGAGTGGCTGGACCGCGCCGAGGCGCGCTTGGGCTCGGAGCACCGCGACCTGCGCCGGCTCCTGGTCGAGGTCGAACGGGCGCGCCAAGAGTTGGCCGAGACGCGCGCCGAGCTCGAGGTCGAGAGAACGGATGCCGAGAAGCTGCGAAGGCGGCTGGCCGACGAGCTCGCCGCCGCGGCGGAAGAGCGGAAGAACGTAGGGCGAAAGCTCAAGGGCGACCTCGACTCGTTTCGGCGCGAGACGTCGGCGCGCCTCCGCGAGGAGGTCGCCCGGCTGCGCGAGCGCTTCGAGCAGGGCAAGCGGCGCGGCCTCGAAGCCGAGGCCGCCGAACGCCTGTTCGCCGAGGCGCCCGAGCTGGTCGAAGAGCCGGAGGCGCCCTCCGGGCCTTTGGTGGTCGGCGGCACCGTTCGACATCTGGGGCTCGGCTGGCAGGGGAAGCTCGAGAAGCTCGAAGGGGATCGGGCCGAGGTTGCGGTCGCCGGCAAGCGAGTCCGCTGCCGGGCCGACGAGCTCGGTGCGGTTGCCGCCAGGGGCCCGGCTCGGGCCGAGCCGATCGCCGCCGCGGATCGCCCGGGACGGGTAGAGGGGAGCGCTCGCGGTGTTGGAGGACGTCGCGCGCTGAGAGCGGTGCCGGGAGGGCTTGGCGGCGTGCGCGGCAGCTCGCGCGATGCCGAGGAGAGCGCTTCCGCGTCGCCCGAGCTCCATCTGATCGGCCAGAGGGTGGAGAGCGCCCTGGAGATGCTCGACGCCTATCTCGACCAGGCCGTGCGGGGGCCGCACAAGGAGATCCGGGTGGTCCACGGTCATGGCTCGGGCAAGCTTCGCCAGGCGGTCCGCGAGCGCTTGCGCGGCCATCGAGCGGTCGCGAGTCTCCGGCCGGGCGATCCTGAAGAGGGGGGAAACGGCGCCACGGTCGTGACGCTTCGGAACGCCTGATCGCGCCTATAGGAAAGGGCGGGAACGGATCGGCGTGCCGAGGCGTTCTCAATTTCCGGGACGGGAGGCGCGTCGGAAGCTGGGTTCTCGCGTCCTCCAATAGGTGTCCTTCCTTTGGGGTGCCGCAGCACTCCGAAGGGAGCGGAAGCGCGGAGGCGGACGCGGCCCTCGTCGAATGGTAAAGAACCGGGCGTCCGCGGACGTCCCCAATGCGAGCCGGATCCCGAAATCGAAACGACATGTCCCTCGGTAACGTCCATCTCACGCCTCAGCTGATCCAAGCGGTCCGCGACGCGGCCGACATCCTGTCGGTCGCCTCTGAGCACACCCGTTTGCAGAAGGCGGGACGGCGATACCAGGGCCTCTGTCCGCTGCACAAGGAAAAGTCGCCGTCCTTCGGGGTCGATCCCGGGCCGGGGCTGTTCTACTGCTTCGGCTGCGGGCAGGGAGGGGATGCGATCAAGCTGCACATGCTCCTTTCCGGCGACGATTTCCCGGCCGCGATCGAGTCGCTCGCCCGGCGCTACGGCATCCCACTCCCCTCGGCGCCGGAGCGGCGCGGCGGCAAGGGGGAGCGAGACGTCGAAGGGGCGCTCGGCGCGGCGCAGGAGTTTTTCGTCGAGCAGCTGAAGCGGTCGACGTTCGCCCGGGGGTACCTCGAGAAGCGGCAGATTCCCCTCGCGCTCATCGAGCGCTTCGGCCTGGGGTACGCGCCGGACGGCTGGCGGAATCTGTTCGAGGCGCTCCGGACGAAGGTTCCCTCCGGCGATCTCGAGGCGGCCGGCCTGATCGCCCGGCCGGAGCGCACCGAGCGGCAGGGGGGCGATCCGTACGACCGCTTCCGCAATCGTCTGATGTTCCCGATCCGGAACGCCGCAGGGCGTCTGGTCGGCTTCGGCGGGCGGACGCTGGGCGACGACAAGGCGAAGTATGTAAATACTGCAGAGACCGCGGCGTTCCACAAAGGAAATCTCCTCTACGGTCTCGACCAGGCGAAACGGGCGATCCGCGAGACCGGCCGGGCGGTCCTCGTGGAGGGGTATTTCGACGTCCTGGGCGCCGTGGCCAGCGGGCTCGAGGGAGCGGTCGCCGGAATGGGCACGGCGCTCACCCCCGAGCAGGCCAAACTCCTCAAGCGCTATTCCGAGGAGGTGGTGGTGGCCTACGACGGCGACTCGGCGGGGGAAAACGCGTTCCGCCGGGCGCTGCCGTTCCTGCTCGCCGAGGGGCTCTCGGTCCGCCGCGCGCGCTTCCCCGAGGGACACGACCCGGATTCCTTGCGTCAGGTCCAGGGGATCGCGGCGGTCGCGGCGGCGATCGACGAGGCGCCCGATGCCGTGGTCGCGGAGCTCGAACGGATCGCGCCGGCCGAGAGCGCGCGCGAGCCGCGCGAGCAGGCCAAAGCGGCGGCGGCGGTGGCCGAGCTGCTGCGCCCGATCCCCGACGCCATCCTGCGCTGGAGCTACGCCCGGGTCGCCGCCGAGCGGATCCAGGTCCCCGCCGAGCTGATGTCCCGGCGGTTGGGCGCCGAGCCGGCCGGTTCGGCGGGGGCTCGAGGCGAGGCTTCCGCTGCTCCCCGACCCGCCGTTTCGGAGCCGCGGCCGGGGCGCGTGGTGCGGACGATCGAAGAGCAGGTGCTCGATTTTCTGCTCGGCGGCGAGGGGGTTCCGCCGGTTTCCGAGCTGCCGGCGTCCGAGGCGTTCCTCGATGCCGATTGCCGGAATATTTTTCGCGCTTTCCACGCTTTGTACTCCGGAAGCAACGGCTTCCCCCCGGATGTCCGCTCGGTACGGGCCGAGCTCGGGTCTGACGAGCGGGCGATTGCCCGATTGTCCCAAATCGTGATAGAAAGTTCCGTTACCCCTGGAAAGCCTGGGCTTTCCGGGTCCCTCGAAAAACTGGTACGCCGTTGGCAGCAGCAGCGGCTCAAAGATCTGGCGAGCGAGATCCTTCGGGCCGAGCGCGCTGGGGACCACGTTCGTTTGGAGAGGCTCCTCGCCGAGAAGACGAGGTTGGCCCGCTCTCTGCATTCCCGGAGCTCCCGGATGGGTGCGGAAGATCTCTGAGCCGGACGGATCGCCCATCCCGCGCCCCCGGAAGAACCGCACGAAGAAAAGACGCCGCGAGGAGGCACATTTTGACGATTTCCGCCTTGGCACCGGTCGAAGAGAAATACTCCTCGGTCAAACAGCTCATCGAGCTCGGCAAGGAGAAGACCTACCTTCTCTACGACGAGATTTACGAGCTGCTGCCCGAAGAGGTGGTCAGCCTGCCGGACGAGCTGGACGAGGTGTATCTCCGGTTCGCAGAGCTGGGCATCGACGTGATCGACCGCCCGGAGCGATACCAGAACCGTGACGAGTCCGAATCGGCCACCCACGAATTCGACAAGAAAGAGGACGAAACCACCGAGTTCGGCCTGACCGTCCACGAGAAGACGAACGACCCGGTCCGCATGTACCTGCGGGAGATGGGCACCGTCCCGCTGCTCGATCGCGAGGGCGAGGTCGAGATCGCCCAGCGGATCGAGCAGGGCGAGTGGCTGATCTACGAAGCGCTGTGCGAGAACCCCGTGGTCCTGCGCGAGCTCCTACGCTTGAACGAGATGGCGCAACGCGACAAGCGCCTGATGATGGAGCTGATGTCGTCCGATCCGGACGAGCCGCTCGACACCAAGGCGGCCGACCGGATCAAGAACAACCTGCGCGTCTTCGAGCAGATCGCCGTCAACGACCAGGAGATCGGCGAGCTGCGCAAGCGGCAGAAGCGCTGCAAGCCGGACGGCGAGAAATATCTTGAGATCGAGCGCGAGATCGACCGGGTCGTTGCGCGCATCGCGAAGGACATCCGGACGATCGACTTCTCGGTCCAGACGCGCAACCGGCTGGTCGACTTCCTGAAGGACATCGACCGACAGTTCTCCCGTTTCGAGCTCGACATCAAGCGCGCGCAGACCGCGCTCAAGCGCGAGACGAACGAGGACCTGCGGGCGCTCCACCGCCGCCGGATCGAGAAATACCGGACGGCGCTCAGGGAGCTCGAGGAGCGCTACGGCACGACGCACGCCGAGATCGCCTCGACGATCGACAAGATCCGCGGCGGCGAAGGGGTGTGCGAGCGGGCCAAGGAAGAGCTGATCGTCGCAAACCTGCGACTCGTCGTCTCGATCGCCAAGAAGTACACCAACCGCGGGCTGCAGTTCCTCGACCTGATCCAGGAGGGGAACATCGGCTTGATGAAGGCGGTCGAGAAGTTCGAGTACCGGCGCGGCTACAAGTTCTCGACCTACGCCACCTGGTGGATCCGCCAGGCGATCACCCGCGCGATCGCGGACCAGGCGCGGACGATCCGCATCCCGGTCCACATGATCGAGACGATCAACAAGCTGACCCGGACCAGCCGTTCGCTGGTTCAGGAGCTCGGTCGCGAGCCGACCGCCGAGGAGATCGGCGAGCGGATGGACCTGCCGGCTTCGAAGGTCCGCAAGATCATGAAGATCGCCCAGGAGCCGATCTCGCTCGAGACGCCGATCGGCGAAGAGGAAGATTCGCACCTCGGCGACTTCATCGAGGACAAGAACGCGGTCTCGCCGATCGATTCGGTGATCTTCACCAATCTGCGCGAGCAGACTCGCCGGGTCCTAAAGACGCTTACGCCGCGCGAGGAGCTGGTGCTCAAGATGCGTTTCGGCGTGGGCGACGGCTCGGAGCACACGCTCGAAGAGGTCGGCCGCTCGTTCAACGTCACGCGCGAGCGGATCCGCCAGATCGAGAGCAAGGCGCTGCGCAAGCTGCGTCACCCGAGCCGCTCGACGAAGCTCAAGCCGTTCCTCGACACGGCGTCGTAAGGGGTCGGGGTTCCTCTTCCGACCCTCGCCTCCTCGTTCTCCCGGCCCCTCTTCTCGAGGAGGGGCCGGGCGGCGAGGAGTCATCCCACGTTGACAGCACCCGGGGCGGATGTTAGCTTCCCGCGCCTGAAAACGCGGCTTCGCCGCGCGGAGATCCGTCTCGATGCCTGAAACCACCACCAAGCTCGGAACCAAGCACGAGTGCTACAGCTGCGGCACCAAGTTTTACGACTTGGGCAAGCCGGAGCCGATTTGCCCGAAGTGCGGCGCGAACCAGACCCATGCCGCTCCTTCGACCCAACTCGCCGCCACCCAGGCGGCGCGCAAGAAGCGCAAAGCGGAAGTGGCGCGCGGGTTTGACGATGAGCCGGAAGAGGTTCCGGGAGACGTCGGAGGCGACGAGGATTTGATCGACGACGATCTGGTCGGCGGCGACCTCGGCGGGGACGACGAGGAAGAGGATCTCGACGACGACGACGAGGAGTAATCCTCCCCGGATCGCGATCGCCCTCGGGGGCAACGTAGGGCCCGTCGAAGCTTGCTTCGAACGGGCCCTCGACGTTTTGCGCGACCATCTCTCGGAGGTCCGGGTCGCCTCGATCCATCGCACAAAGGCGATCTCCTCGATCGCCCAGCCTGATTACCTGAACACCGCTCTGGTCGCCCGCTCGACGTTGGACGCCGAGTCGCTGCTCGCGCTCTGCCAATGGATCGAGCTCGCGGCCGGCAGGCGCCGCGGCGAGCATTGGGGCCCCCGCCCGCTCGACCTCGATCTGCTCTGGTTCGGCGATCGAATCTCCCACCGGCCAGAGATCTCGCTTCCCCATCCGCGCCTCGCCGAACGCCGATTCGTCCTCGAGCCGCTCGCCGAGCTGATTCCTGATGAGATCGTTCCCGCATTCGGAATGACGGTGCGGGGGCTGCTCGAACGGCTGCCGAAGGAGATCGATTGAGCTCCGGTGAGCCTGGGGCAGGGCTAACTAACCATCGGGCCCCAATGAGGCGCTGAGCAGGGCTCGTGACCTTGCGGCGCCAGGCTATGATCGAGGGCTCATAGGCCACCTCTGGAGAACCGCTATGAGAAAAGCGTCCTTCGTCGTTTTGCTATCGCTCCTCTGGTGGACGGCTTCTCTCCACGCCCAAGCTTCAGGACAAGCTTCCGAGCGGCAGCTGAGCACGCACGAGCAGGCGGTCGTTGAGCTGTTCGGTCTGATGGACCTCGAAAAGACGATGATCGGTGGAGTGACCGCGATGGTCGATGCGCAAGTCGCGTCCAATCCGCAGATCGAGCCCTTTCGGGGCGTCCTGATCGCCTGGGCGACCAAGTATCTGACCTGGGAAGAGATGGCTCCCCAGATGGTCAAGATCTACATGGAAGCGTTCACCGAGGCCGAGACGCGCGACATGATCGCTTTCTACCGGAGCCCTACGGGCCACAAGGCCCTGACGAAGCTGCCCGAGCTGTTCCAGAAGGGGGCGGCCCTCGGCGTGGATATCGGCAAGGCGCACCAGAGCGAGCTGGAGGAGATGATCCGAGCGCGCCAGGCCGAGCTCGAGCGAGAAAAGTCGGAGCCCTGACCGTCACGCCGCGATCCGAGTCGTGGGGGCAGCCCAAGGAACGACGACCCCGACACCCTTCAGGTCGCCAAGCTGCCAAATGCGGCGCGCGAAAGGCATCGCGGCGAGACATGACGATTCGGTCGACGGTGAAACGACCGAGGCAACGGCTCCGTTACCATCCTGTGATTCCGGGATCGGCATCCGCCCGACGGAGGCTCTCAACCCATGCAAACCCAGGCAGAAAAAGCCACCGCCTTCCGCGCGCTCCACGAACGGGACGGCGCGTTCATCCTCCCCAATCCCTGGGACGCGGGTACCGCCCGCCTCCTCGCGCACCTTGGTTTCGAGGCGCTCGCGACGACGAGCGCCGGATATTCGTTCTCGGTCGGTCGACGCGACAACCTCACCGGCCGCGACGAGATGCTGGCTCACGCGGCGGTGATCGCTTCGGCGACCAATCTTCCCGTGAGCGCGGACCTGGAGCACGGCTTCGGCGACGATCCGGCGACGGTGGCCGAGACGATCCGGCGGGCCGCGGCGACCGGTCTGGTCGGTGGCTCGATCGAGGACTTCACCCAGCGCATGGACGCTCCCATCTATCCGCTCGGCTTGGCGGTCGAGCGGATTCGTGCCGCGGCCGAGGCGGCCCGCGCGCTCGACTTTCCGTTCACCCTGACCGCGCGCGCGGAAAACTATCTGGTCGGTCGTCCGGATCTCGGCGACACGATCGCCCGTCTCCAGGCCTACCAGGAGGCGGGCGCCGACGTGCTGTACGCACCGGGCCTGTCGAGCCGCGAGGAGATCGCCGAGATCGTCCGCTCGGTCGATCGTCCGGTCAACGTGGTGATGGGCCTTCAGGGCGTGCGGCTCACGCTCGCCGAGCTGTCTGAGATCGGCGTCAAGCGGGTGAGCGTCGGGAGCGCTCTTTCCCGCGCGGCGCTCGGCGCATTTCTGCGCGCCGGCCGCGAGATGCGCGAGAGCGGCACCTTTACGTTCGCCGAAGAAGCCGTGCCCTACCGCGAAATCAGCGCGATGTTCGAAGCGTGATTGGCCGGTAGGCGGCGATCCGAACCTCAGTCGTTCCGCAGCACCTCCGCCGGATCGAGGGCGAGCGCGCGGCGGGTGGGCACGAACGCGGCGAGCAGCATCGCGGCCCCTAGGAGAAGAGTTCCCGCGAGGATCAGCGTCGGATCGACGTCGGTGACCCCGCGCAGCAGCCCAGCGATCGCCCGGCCGGCGAGGGCGGAGAGGAACGCTCCTGCGCCGAGGCCGATCGCGGTCAGACGCAACGCCTGACCCAGGGTGAGCCCGAGCACGTTGCCTCGCGTGGCGCCGAGCGCGACGCGGACGCCGATCTCCCGGCGCCGCAGACTCACCCGATAGGCCATCACGGCGTAGACGCCGGAGAGGGCGAGGAGCACGCCGAAAAGCGCGAAGGAGGCCATGACCGCCGCCACGTACTGGAGGCCGATCGTCGACTCCGAGATCGAGCGGCGCATGCTCCCGACGTCGAACACCGGTTGGTAGGGATCGACCTCGCGCAGCACCTTCCTCGCCGTCCGCGCGAACGCCTCGGGGGCGCCCGCCGTTTTGATCGCGAGGGTGAGCCGAGCCCTGGGCTGCTGCTCGAGAGGCTTCCAGAACGTCGGATAGTTCCTCCGGCCGAACCATTGATGGATGTGGTCGCCCGCGACCCCGACCACCGTCAGCCAGGGCTCTCCCTTCTCTCCGGCGCGGAATTTCTTGCCCAGGGGATCGCGTCCCGGCCAGAACCGCTCCGCCATCGACCGGCTGATCACCGCGACGGGAAGCGTCTCCGCCCCGTCGGAAGCGGCGATCGGCCGGCCCGCGAGGATCGGCAGCCCGAGCGTTTCGAAGTAGCCGGGGGAGACCATCCGGCCGTCCACCTGGGGGGGATCGCTCGGGTCCGGCTCGGGCTCGCCCGCGATCGCCACGGGGAAGCTCGCATTGTTGCCGGTCGCCGGCATCACGTTGGCGGCTGCGACGGAGACCACCCCGGGCTCCGTCGCCAGACGGCCGAGGGCTTTGGTCGTGAACGAGCGCCACGAGGCGGCGTCGGCATAACGGTCCTCGGAGAGGGCCAACCGGATCGTCAGCAGGCGGTCGGGGTCGTACCCTTGGGGCCCGTCGATCAGCCGGTTCGCGGCGCGGACGCAGAGACCGGCCGAGACCAGCAGCACGAGGCCGGCGGCGACCTCAGCGATCACCAGGGCGCTGCGGCCGCGCTGGGCTCCCGGCCCCGTCGTCCCGCGCTCGGTCTGCCGGAGCATGCCGCCGAGCCGTGCGGCCGAGGAGCGGAGCGCCGGCCAGACGGCGAACGCGAAGACCGAAATCGCCGCGAGGAAGAGGGTAAATCCGAAACTCCGCGCATCGAGGCCGAGCCGATCCCACCCGTAGATGAACTTGCGGATCGAGAGCGGCATCGCGTCGTGCATCAGGCGGATCGCGAACGCGGCGATCGGCAGCGAGAGCAGGGCGCCGAGCCCGGAGACCAGGAGCCCCTCGCCGAGCAGGGGAATCATCCGGCGGGCGCGGCTGGCGCCGAGCGCTTCGAGCAGCGCGAGATCTTTCATCCGCTCCGAGCCGCGGGCGAGCATCAGGTTCGCGAGGTTTACCCAGGCGATCAGGAGCACGAACACCGCGGCGACCTGCCAGAGCCCGAGGATCGACGGGGTGCCCTGATCCCGCAATCCTTCCGCCAGGGTCTGGAGCCGGAGGCCGCGGTGGGCGTTCGCCTCGGGAAAGCGGGTGCGCAGATCCGCCGCCACGACCTCGACGCGCGCAGCTGCCGTGGCGAGGGTCACCCCGGAAGCGAGGCGACCGATCGCAGTCAGATAGTGATCGTCCCTGCGAGCGGCTTCCTCGGGGGTGAAGTCGAGGGTCGTCCAGACCGAGCTGCCCTCCGGAAAAGAGAAGCCCGGGCGAGTGACGCCGATCACCACCCGCCGGCGGCCGTCGATCGAAAGCGTTTTGCCCACCATCTGGGGGTCGGCTCCGAGCCGATGCCAGAGCTCGTCGCCAATCACCACGGCGTCCGCGTCTGCGGGGTTCGGCGCCGTCTCGCTCGCCGGCAGGAAGAAGCGGCCCAGGGCGGGCTCGACGCGCAGGGTGCGGAAGAACTGCGGCGAGACTCGGAACCCGATCGCCCGCTCCGGTCCGTCCGGCCCGAGCAGGTTGGCGTTCCAGCCGGCGCAGGCCACCAGATCCTGGATCACCCCGCCGATCTGAGGCCGGCCGTCGAACAGGTTCGCCGGCGAGACGTTGGCGCTGTCGAATTCCTCGCCCGCGGCCGTTTCCGTGAGGAGGACCAAGCGGTCCACCTCGGGGAAGACGAACGGATGGAGCACCAGCCGATCGAGCACCCCGAAGATCGCCGCGTTCGCGCCCAATCCCAGGGCGAGCGTGAGAATCATGACCAGCGCCGCACCGGGCCGCTTGAGCAGAGAGCGAAACGCGAGGCGGGTGTCGAGCAGGAGATTCATCGGAAGCGTCCTCCACGGCCTGGAGCGGAACGGTGGCTGGAGAGGACTACGGGGCGCCGGGCGCGAGGTTTCGCGCCCGTGCGCCGTGGGCCGGGGATCGGCCCGGGTCCGCCTACGGGTAGTAGCCGCGCAGCGTCTTCGCCTCGAGGCCGGGGCGGCCGACGACCTTGCATTCGATGGTTCGGAAGTCGGTGTCGTCCGAGCTGTTGGTCGACTGATAGGCGATCAGGTACTGCGAGCGCAGCTCCTCTTCGATCTCGTTATAGATGCGCGACAGCTCCTCCGGCTTTTGGACGAAGAACGATCGGCCGCCGGTCTCCTCGGCGAGCTTGGTCAGCTTGCGCTTGTCCAGATCCTTGCCGAGCCCGATCGAGTAGATCGTCACCCCGGCGCGGCGGACGTAGTCCAACGCGTCCTCGTAGCTGAATTTGCTGTTCTCGTCCTTGCCGTCGGAAAGGAGGAGGATCGCCCGCTGCCCTTTGATGCCGTTGAAGTAGTAGAGCGAGAAGACCAGGCTGTCGTAGAGGGCCGTGCCGCGCTCCGCTTTGACCCCCGCGAGCCCGCCGGCGAGATTCCCGAGATCCTTGGTGAACTTCGCCGTCAGGTTCGGCCGATCGTTGAAGGTGATCACCGCGGCGCGGTCTTTGGGCTGCACCCGTTTTTCCAGGAACTCGAGTGCCGCCGCCCGCGCCGCCGGCAGGTTCGGCTCCATCGAGGCCGAGGTGTCGAGCAGGATCGCGGCGTGGATCGGCAGGTCGGTAACCTTCTCGAACCGGTTGATCTCCTGCGGCACGCCGTCTTCCGTGACGGCGAAGTCCTTTCGGTCGAGCCCCTCGACCGGCCGCCCGGCGCGGTCGAAGACGCTCGTGTAGAGCTCCACGTACTGCACCTTGAGCTGCTGGAAATCGTCGGGCGCATTGACGAACGCAACGTCCTCGGTCGAATTGCCGTCGGTCAGATAGGCGACCGCCCGCACGTATCCGAGGTCCATGTCCTTGGGCAGCGCGATCGGCTGAGTGAACGGCGCCTGGTAGAGCGTCGCCACCCGCTCTTCGTTCAAGTACATCTCCACGCGCTCGACCGCTTCCCCGTCGGGCACCTGGACGTCGGCCGAGGCGGTCAGGCTCTTCGCGTAGCGCTTTCCGCGCACCGGCTCGGTCAGGTGGACCCGGAAGCGCTGCCCCGCCGAGTTGAGCGCCACCGAGTCGCTCGCGAGCTCCTTGCCCGCCGCGTCGTAGGCTGTGGCGGAAAGTTGGCGCGAGCGCGGCAGGGTGCCGAGGTCGAGCTCCACGCTGTAGGGCGGCTTGGTCTTCGTCAGCAGCGGCTTACCGTCCAGGCCGAACGTGACCTTCTCGATGTCCGGTCCCGTCGTCAACGTGTCGAACCGGAGCATGCCGGTCTGGAGCTCGCCCGTGGGCGGGATGATCTGGAGCGTGTTCTCCGCCCGGCGGATCGCCGCATTCGCCTCGGCGAACAGGGCGGCGGTGGCGGCGTCTTCCGGCGGCGGAGGAGGCGCCTCCCGTTCTACCTGCGGCACGATCAGCTCGCGCTCGGCGCGGTGGAACTTCTGGCCGTTGATGTCCTCGATCTTGATCACCATCTTGTAGCGGCCGGGGCGCAGATATCGCTGGAAGACCAAGGGCAGCGACGCCTGCGCCGCCTGGTCGCCGGGGAAGTCGAACTTGTAGCGGAAGCTGTCGAACAGCTCGCGCCCCTCGAGCACCTCGCCGACCATCTGCAGGTTGTACGAGCGATGCTCGCCGAGCTTCGCCTGGCCGATGTCGGACGGGTTGACTGAAAACACCCCCTGAACCACCGTCCGGTTCTGCCGCCGGCCCGGGAAGGCGAGGTCGAGCTTCGCGGGGAAGCTCGGCGCGTCCGGCGCCACGTCGGTCGAATAGGAGTTGAAGGTCGCGACCCACTCGCCGCTCGGCCCCTTCGGCGGCGTCTCGAGCTGGAGCTGGAGCGTCATGTAACCGAGCCCCTGGCGGGCGACCCACCCGATGCCGCCGGCGAGCTGGTCGCCGTCCCGGCATTCGTTTACCACCCGGTCGAGCGACGCGTTGTTCGAGCCATCGACGAACAGCACGTCGAAGCCCTCGCCGGGCGACCACAGGCGATACTGCCCGGCGCCCCAGCGCTGATAGAACACCAGGACGAACTCCTCGCGCAGGCGGTTCCCCTTGCCGTAGTACCAGACCTCGAGCGGCCAGAGGACGGTCGAGCAGCGCGAGGTGATCCGGCCGTCGGGGGGACCGTTCAGGAGCATCAACCGCGAGCGGTCGTCGACGAGGCTGCCGAAGCTCGCGCGCGCCTGCTCGACCGTCGCGCGCCAGCGGTCCTTGAACTCGTTCTTCGCCGTCTCGGGGTACGGGTCGCGAACTTCCCAGAAGCGCTTGATGAACGCGTCGCGCTGGTAGTCCTTCTCCAGGGTAAGGAACGCCGCTTTCTCCTCGTCCGACAGGAGGATGGTCACCTCGTCGAACCAGTCGCGGTATTCCTCGGAGAGCGCCGCCAGAAGCTTCTTCTGCGTCGACCGGTCGAGCTTCTTCTTCTTTGGGGCCGGCGTGGCCTTGGCGTCCGTCCCCGCCGCGGGAGCCGCCTGGGGGGCGGGTGCGGCGGCGGGAGGGTTGGAGTCAGGAGCTGCCGAAGGGGCTGCCGGCGCCGCCTGGGGAGAAGCCGGCGTCTTCGGCTCGTCTCCGAGGGCCGAAAGGCCGGAGACGATCGGGAGCGCGAGGGCCAAGGCGGCGATCCGCGTGGTACGGCGCATGAACACCCGCTTTCGTGTCGACGGTCGGCGCCGGGCGATGGCGGAGAATCACCGACCGATAAGTCTCGAACGTCGTCCTCCCCGGGGGGCGAGCCCGCCCGCCCCGGTGGACGCACCGGGTACAATACCGAAGCCATGGCGGCTGTCTACCTGGACCACAACGCGACGACGCCGCTCGACCCAAGGGTCCGAGAGGCGATGTCGCCGTGGCTTGGCGAGCGGCATGGCAACCCCTCCTCCTTGCATTCTTTCGGCCAGGCCGCGCGCAACGCGGTCGAGGAGGCGCGGGAGAAGGTCGCGGCGCTCCTCGGCGTCCGGCCGGTCGAGATCGTCCTCTGCGCCTCGGGCACCGAGGCGAACAACGCGGTCCTTTTCCACCTGGCGTTTTCCGGGCCGCGCGGGCGCGTCGTCACCTCGGGTTTCGAGCACCCGTCCGTGCGTGAGTCGGCCAACCGGCTCGGACGCGCCGGCTTCGAGATCGAGCGGATCGCTCCGCGCGGCGGCACGGTCGACCCGGACGAGATGATCGCGGCGATCTCGCCCGTCGCCGACCGACCGTCTGCACGTCTCGCCGCGCTGATGCTCGCCAACAACGAGCTGGGAACGATCCAGCCGGTCGCCGAAGTCGCCCGCGCCGCCCGCTCGCTCGGTGTTCCCATGCTGTGCGACGCCGTCCAGGCGGTGGGGAAGATCCCGGTCTCCGCTCCCGACCTCGAGGTGGACGCGCTGGTCCTCGGCGGGCACAAGTTCCATGGCCCGCTGGGAGCCGCGGCGCTATGGCTCCGGAAGGGGTTCGAGCTCGACAGCTTCCTCGTCGGCGGAAGCCAGGAGCGTCGCCGCCGTGCCGGGACGGAGAACGTCCCGGCAATCGTCGGTCTCGGCAAGGCCGCGGAGCTCGCCGCCGCCGAGCTGTCCGAGCGCGCTCGGCACCTCTCCACGCTGCGCGACCGGATCGAGCGGGGCGTCGCGGACATTCCGGACGCTCGCGTCCATGCGGCCGACCGGGCGCGTTTGCCGAACACGACCCATATCGCGTTCTCCGGGGTCGAGGGAGAGGGGCTCCTGATTCGCCTCGACCTCGCCGGGTTCGCTGTGTCGACCGGTTCGGCCTGCTCGTCCGGCGCGGTCGAGCCGAGCAAGGGGATGCTCGCCGCCGGTTTCTCCCCGGAGGAGGCGCTCTCGTCGCTCCGGGTGAGCGTCGGCATGACCAACACGATCGCGGAGGTCGACGCCTTCCTCACCGCTTTGGCGCGCGAGGTGGCGGCGCTCCGCCAGCTTGCTCCGGTCGGAGGGGCGCGATGAGCGCCCTGGGCGATCCGCGCGACATGGCCGCAACGGGCGCCGGCCTCACGGCGGTCGCGATGAGCGGCGGGCTCGACTCCTCGGTCGTGGCCTGGATGCTCGCCCGCGAGGGGCAGCCGGTGGTCGGCCTGTCGATGCTCCTCTGGGACCGCTCGGAAGAGGTCTCGAACGGCCGCTGCTGCGGCGCGCTCGACCTCTCCGACGCCAAGCGCGTGGCCCAGCAGGCGGGGATTCCGCACTACACCCTTCGGATGGACCAGGAGTTCCGCGAGAAGGTGGTCGATCCGTTCGTCGGCGACTACCTCTCCGGCCGGACGCCGAGCCCCTGCGTCGCGTGCAACACCTGGATCAAGTTCGACCTGCTCTGGCAGAAAGCGCGCGCCTTCGGCGCCGAGCGCCTCGCGACCGGGCACTACGCGCGGATCATCGCCGGTCCCGAGGGGCCGGAGCTGCATACCGCGACGAATCCGGAGAAGGACCAGAGCTACTACCTGTTCGAGCTGTCGGCCGAGCAGCTCGCTGCCTCGCATTTCCCGCTCGGGGAGCTCAAGAAGACGGAGGTCCGAGAGCTCGCGCGCGAGGCGGGTCTCGCGGTCGCCGAGAAGGGCGAGAGCATGGAGGTCTGCTTCGTCTCGGGCGGCGTGCGCGAGTTCGTCGAGGGAGAGGTCACCGCCGCCCCCTCGCGCTTCAGGATCCTCTCGGATCGGGAGGCGCCACCCGATCTAGGCGTTCCGGCGATCCTGGTCGATACGGAAGGGCGCGAGCTAGGCCGTGGCGAGCCCTACTACCGCTACACCGTGGGCCAGCGGCGCGGCCTCGGCATCGCCGGAGGGCATCGGCTCTACGTGCTGCGCATCGAGCCCGAGGCGAACCGCGTGGTCGTAGGGTCCGACGACGAGCTCCTCGCCCGCGGCCTGCGCGGCGAGCGCCTCCACTGGATCGGACCGCCGCCTACGGACGGCAACGGAGAGGTCGAGGCGACGGTGAAGATCCGCTCCCGCCATCCCGGCGTCGCCGCGCGCATCCGCTCGCTCCCCGACGGCCGCGCGGAGGTCGAGTTCGAGACCCCCCAGCGCGGCGTGGCGCCCGGCCAGGCGGCGGTGTTCTACCGCGGCTCCCGGGTGCTTGGTGGGACCTGGATCACGGGTGCGTTGGCCTAGCGAACCCGCCCGCAAGTGGGGGAATTCCGGCCCTCCGCCCCCCTCCTAGCCTCCCCCCGCAGGCGGGGGGAGGGACTTTTCGGCGAAGCCCTTGGATGTACGCCCTCCTCCCCTTTGTGGTGCCCGGCAATGTCCTTGGCTTTACGCTTCCTCCCCCGCTTGCGGGGGAGGACCGAGGTGGGGGTGGTGCACTGCGACCTGGCGTTTGATCGTCATCTCGGGCCTCTCCTGACTAAACCCCGCGCGACGTCAGCACGATCTTCACCGTCCGCACCAGAATCGACAAATCGAGCCCGAGCGACCAGTTCGCGATGTAAGCGAGCTCGTAGCGCAGCTTGTTCTGCGGGCTCGAGTGATAGTCGCCGTTCACCTGGGCGAGGCCGGTGAGGCCCGGGGCGACCGAAAAGCGCTCGGCGTAGCCCGGCACCTCGGCGAGGTAGCGCTCGACGAAACCGGGACGCTCCGGGCGGGGTCCGATCAAGCTCATGCTCCCGCCGAGCACGTTGATCAGCTGGGGGATCTCGTCGATCCGGAAGCGGCGCAGGAACGCACCGATCGGCGTCAGGCGCACGTCGCCCACCTCGGCGAGCACCTCGCCGCTCTCCGCTTCGGCGTCGGTCCGCATCGAGCGGAGCTTGTACACCGTGAACGGCCGGCGGTCTCGCCCCACCCGCACCTGCCGATAGAGGATCGGGCCGGGGGAGGTGAGGCGGACGGCGAGTGCCGCGAGCGCCAGGACCGGCAGGAGAACGAGCCCCAGAGCGGCAACCGCGGCGAGGTCGAACAATCGCTTGGCCGGCCGGTTGATCCGCCACTCCGACTCGCGCACCACCTCGATCAACGGCAGGTCATGCACCCAGCGATAGCGCATCCGCCCGATCAAGCTCTCGAACGGCCCTGGCAGGAGGAGGACGTTCGTATGGTCCGGCCGGCTGCCGGCGATCCGGTCGAGCAGCCGCGTCTGCCAGGCGTCCTCCCCGGCGGCGAGCACCACGTCGTCGATCGCCCCCGCGGCCAGCAGGGCCGGAAGGTCCTCGATCGTCCCTAAACGGGGCCCGAGGCCCGAGGTCTGCGTCTCGGGCTCTTCTCCTTCTCCTTTGGCCGACGCGGGTTGGAGGGTCACGTAGCCCGCAACCTCCAGCCCGTGCCACCCCTGAGCGGCAAGCACGGCGGCGATCTCCCTGGCGTCGGCCCCTTCTCCCACCAGGGCGATGCGCCGGTGCCGCCGCGGGCCGCGCCGGTTCGCCCAGCGCCGCCAGAAAACCAGGAGCATCAGGTCGAGCAAGGCGTACAGCAGCAGGACCGAGCGCGGGAACGTTCGGTTGGTGAAGAACAGATACCCCGCGAGCAAAGCGGCCTGCCCGAGCATCGCCGGCAGCAGCCGCCGCGAGAGCTCGGCCACCGTGAGCGGGCGATCCGCGTCGTAGAAGCCGAAGAAATAGAGCGCGAGCAGCTGTGCCACGACCGCCGCCAGCCCCTCCCGGGAGAGGAACGAGATCCGGTCGGGCGGCAGCAGCCCCTGCGTAAAGGGAAGCGGAAGGTGGATCCGCAGCCAGAACGCGATTCCCAAGGCGGTCGCCGCGATCAAGGCATCGCCCAGGACCCGCGCTAACGCCGACCCCCTCCGTTCGCGCAGCGGCGTCATCGGACCGAGGAAGCGGAGAACGGGGCGCTACGACGAGGGCTCACCCGGCGACTCTATCGGATAGCGCCGAGGCGCCCGGTCTTCGACGCCCCTTCTCGGGAGGCGTTCAGGCCGACCACGCTTCCCAGAATCGTCCAGGCCCCGGGTTCGACGAGCGTCACTTCACCCCGGTCTTCCCGACGATAAACCAGGAAGGTCCGAGAAAGCGATAGTTTTTGGAGAGAGATCTACCTTCGCGGGGAGGACTCTCGGCCCATCGGACGGACCGTGCCCGATGGACTGGCCCGATCCGGCGTTACAGCGAAGTTTTGGGTCGATTCGGCCGCCGTAGACGCTGATTCTCCGGTTCCAGCCTTCGATTCGGCCGTCGCATCGACTGGGTTCGGCCGTCGCACCCACCGCATTCCGCCATCGAATCGACTGGATTCACCGGCGAATCCGCAAGATTCCGCCGTCGCATCCTCTGCATTCCGCCGTGGAATCGCTGAAGTCGGCCGTCGCCTGGCCGGATTCGGCCGCCGCATCCAGTGGATTCGATCCTCGAATGGACCGGATTCGGCCATCGATTCCGTCCGACCGGCCGGCCGCACCGGCCGGAACCTCCCCGAATCGAGCGGAGTTTCGCCCGGATCGGCTCTCCAAGACCCCGTTCGAGCCCCGGGGCTCACCCCGAGAGCCGGCGGTGCCGCAGGAGGCACGTCGCGGCCCGGACAAATTCTCGAGACCTCCGGAAAACTATCGTTTTCTCGGACCCTCCTGGGTTATCCTGGGCTCGAATCGGCTGGTACTTGCCGATCGCGGAGGTTTTCGTCTATTCTTCCGCGCCTGCCGTTGGCCTTGCCCGTGCAGCCATAGCTCAACTGGATAGAGCGACAGACTACGGATCTGTAGGTTGGGGGTTCGACTCCTCCTGGCTGCACCAC
>JBGAGQ010000088.1:0-20005 GCA_044226625.1 Thermoanaerobaculia bacterium | reverse complement strand
CAGCTCACCGCGCCGGAAGATGTCGCGGAAGTTGTCGTCCGGAGGAGAGCCGGGACCCTGTACGCCCTCCGGCGTCGCGCCCGTGGTCAAGAACGGGAAGCCGGCGTAGAGCGGATCGGTGTCCGGATCGTCCTGGTCGACGCAGGGGTCGAGCGCAACTCCGGAAGGATTGCCGACCAGCGTGCTCGGCCCGTAGTCGAAGTCGCCGTCGAACAGTCGCAGCTCGGTCTCGCCGCCGGGGAGGGTGAAGAAGAATTCGAAGGTCCCATCGTAGGTGGTGGGCGCCGTGAGGAAGCTGCCCGTCACCGGAGCCGTCGTCGTCGAGCCCGGGTAGATGATCGGCACGTCGTTCGCGGTCTGGCGCAGCCCGCCGACCAATCCGAAACGCGGCGTCCGGAAGTTCATCGGGTTGGAGGCCGCGATCTTCAGGCTGCTCTCCAGTTGCTCGCCCACGCCACAGGCGCCATCCGTCTCGATGACCAGGTTATAGAAGTAGTTGCCGCTCGGAGCCTGCGCCTGGACCGGATTGGTCACCGTCACCGCCCACCACGCGTTGTCCGGCATGGTGGCCGAAGAGGCGGTCCAACTCGGCCCGCTCAAGGGGTTCGTCGCATTGCCGAACCACTGACCGATCAGGTCGGCCGGAGCGGTGCTGCCGGTCCGCGTCGGGTCGGCATAGAGCGCGAATCGCAGCTGTCGGGTGCCGAGATCCCAATGCCGCCGGCTGGACGAGTCGAGGGCGCCGGTGTCTCCATCGAAGATGTTGAGATCGAACGTCGCGGTCGAAGCCGGAGCGGCCAGAGCGATCTGGACGTTCTGCTCGAACGTCGCGAGCCCCGCGCAGCCGAAGCCGAGGAACCGGCCGTCCGTCGCCGACTGCGACGGAAAGGCCGCGAACGGTCCGGGGCCTAACTGGGCCTGCGCGGCAACCGCCGCTAACGCTCCGGCGATGAGGAGGAAGACTACGCGAACGTCTCGTCTCTGAGCTTTCATTGGACACCCTTTCTCTCGCGTCACACCAAGACTCGCAAACCTGCGCAAAATCAAGAGATCGACCTACGGCACCGATGTTTCCGGATCATTCTCCGGGCATCGTCAAGAAACCGTCAGGAAATCGGCTCCGAGCAACCGGTTTCCCGTTTCGGCTACGAGCACGCGTTTTCTTCAACGCGCCCCGAAACGACCGCCAACTAAGATAGGATTCGATTCGGCACCGCCACCACAGACGTGACCCCCGACTCCTCGTGAATTACGTGTCGAGCAGCGCACCGATCCCTCCGAGCGGAGTCCTGGCCAGAGGCCGGGGGCGATCGCGGGCATGATCCGAGTCCGGCTTTTCGGCGGCTTCGAGGTCTGGCACGGCGATCGTCAGGTGCACGGGTTCGAATCCCAGAAAGTTCGCGCCCTTTTCATCTATCTCGCCTGCCAAACCGGCCGCGCGTTCAGCCGCGACCACCTCGCCGGGCTGCTCTGGCCGGAGCAGGAGGAAGACGGGGCGCGCCACGCCCTCCGTCAGGCCCTCTACAACCTGCGCTCCGCCCTTCCGGGGAAGGACGGTCCTAACCCCCCTCTGCTCGTCAGCCACAGCGATATCCGGATCAATCCGGCGGCCGGGATGTGGGTGGACGTTCAGGCCTTCGAGGAGGCGATCAAGCGGGGGGCCGCCCGGGACGCCACCGATCCGCACCACCTCGCGACCGCGGTGCAGATCTACCGCGGCGATTTCCTCGCCGGATTCTTCGTCCGCGACAGCAGCTCGTTCGAGGAGTGGCTGATCGGCGAGCAAGAGCGTTTGCGCGAAGCGACGGTCGAGGCGCTTCGCACTCTCATCGAGAGTTATCGGCGCCGAGGCGAATATCGCTTCGGCCTGCATTACGCGCGCCGTCTGGTGGCGCTCGAGCCGCTCGCGGAAGAACCGAGGCGCAATCTCATGCGTTTCTACGCGCTCACCGGGCGGCGAAGCCAGGCCCTCGCCGAATACGAAGACCTCGTCGCGGTGCTCGATCGCGAGCTCGGCGTCGATCCCCTCGCCGAGACCCGCGAGTTGTACGAATCGATCCGCGACGACCTTCCGACGCAGGGGATTCCCATCGCGGACGGCGAGCCGATCGGTCCGATCATCCCCCTCGCCGGCCGCCGGGGCGCCTGGGAACGGCTGCGCGACAGCTGGCGTCGGGCGCTCTCGGGCGAGACGCCGGTGACCTTCGTCGAAGGGGAGGCCGGCATCGGCAAGACGCGCCTGATCCGCACCTTTCTCGATGCGGTGAGCGGCTCGCGCCGCATCGTCGTGCTGCGGGGCGCCGGCCGGCCGACCCTCCTGCCCTCTCCCTTCCTTCCCTGGCTCGATCTCCTGCGCGGCGCGTTCGACGAGGCGGCGGAGGGTGGCGGCCCGGATCCGGCGACGCTCCCGCCCGCCCGCTTCGGCGATCTGGCTCGGCTGCTGCCCGAGATCGCGCTGCGCCGGCCCGAGCTGCCGCCACCGCCGCCGCTCAAACGAGGCGTGGCCACGGTCCCTCTCGTCGTTTTCCTGGACGACCTGCATCTGGTCGACGAGGATTCGCTCGAGCTCCTTCAGTTCGCGATCTCCCGGCTTCGCGGCCGCCCCTGCTGGTTCCTGATCGCCTCCGAGCCGCGAATCGACGCGCATCCGCTGGTCGACTCGCTGTACGACGGCGCGGAACGGATCGAGGTCCGCCGCTTCGATGCCGCGGCGATCGAGGAGATCGCCGTCTCCCTGGTCGGCGACGAGCGGGCGAGCGATCTCTCCCGTTGGCTCGCCGAGAGGAGCCGCGGCTTGCCGTTCGCCGTCGCGGAGCAGATCAACCTGCTCTGGGACGAGGGCATGCTCACGCCCGGGGAGAACGGCATCTGGAAGATCGCGCCGACGCTTTCGACCGCTGGCTCCCCACCGACCGGCGACCTCGCCTCGCTGCTCGCCGAGCGCGTCCGGCGGCTGCCCTCCTCGATTCGTCGCCTGGCGATCCAGGCGGCGTTCGCCGGCTGGAGCTTCGAGGCCGAGATCCTGGAGAAATCGGCCGACGAGCACCCCGCCGTCGTCGAGATCGGGCTCGAGCTGCTGCTCAAGCGCTGGCTGATCCGCCAGAGCATTCGCTACTGGTCGACATTCGGAAGGACCTCGGACGTCGTGCTTTGGAAACGCGGCGCTCGCCGCGGCAGCTTCGAGTTCGCCCACGAGCGGGTCCGGGAAGCCCTCGCCTCCTCCGTGCATCCTTCGCGGCGGAAAGCGCTCCACTCCCGGGTGGCCGAAACGATCGAGGCGCTCGCGGCGGACCACCTGGAGAACCACTCCGACGAGCTCGCCGCACACTATCTGGCCGCCGATCTTCCGGCGCGCGCTTTTCCCTACCTCGAGCAGTCGGCGGTGCGAGCCCGTTCGCTCCTCGCCCGCTCGGCCGCCGCGCGCTATGCTGCCGCGGCCACCGAAGCCAGAGCCCGGCTCGGCGACCAAGCCGCGTCGAGCGTCACGGATCTCGACGACCCCTTCGCCTTCGAGCCCGCTGAGATGACGACCGAATGAGAGAGGCCCCGATGGATTCCGAGATCGACCTTCGCTTCCCGATTGGCAAGCACCGGAGGAAGGCCCAGCTTTCTCCCGAGGAGCGAGCGAAGGCGATCTCCGCGATCGCCGCCGCGCCCGCCGAGCTGCGCGCCGCCGTCCACGAGCTGTCCGAAGAGCAGCTCGACACCCCCTATCGGCCGGGAGGTTGGACGGTTCGCCAGGTCGTCCACCATGTGCCAGACAGCCATTTGAACGCTTACGTCCGATGCAAGCTCGCTCTCACCGAGGAGCGTCCCCGGATCAAGCCCTACGACCAGGACGCCTGGGCGGGGCTCGCCGACTCCCAGCAGACGCCGGTCGAGGTTTCCCTCACCCTCCTCGAAGCCCTCCATTACCGCTGGGTGGAGCTGCTCCAGGCGATGAGCGCCGAGGACTTCGGGCGGACGCTCGACCACCCTGAAAACGGCGAGATGACCCTCGATTCTCTGCTCGGCCTATACGCTTGGCATGGCCGCCACCACGTCGCCCACGTCGCCGGCCTGCGCGAACGCGAAGGCTGGTAGCGCGAGGTCGGCCCCTCTTCAGCTTTTCCGGCTCAGCCGCTCGACCAGCGCCGAGAGCGCCCCCTGCGCCTCGGCTCCGAACCAGTCTTCGACGAACACCCGGGCGTCGACGGCCATCGCCGCCTCGACCGCCGCGACCAGGCCGGCCCGGACCAGCGATCGAGTCCGGCCGAGGGCTCCCGGTGGCAGCTCGGCGAGCGAACGGCACCAGCTCACCGCCCGGGGAACCGTTTCTTCGAGCGGCAGCAGCTCGTCGACCAGACCGATCCGGTGCGCCTCGGACGCCGGTAGCAGCTCGGCCGAGACGCACATTCTCTCGGCTTGCCGCTCGCCGACGATCCGCGCCAACGCCGGAACGACCACCGACGGCATCGGCAGGCCGACCCGTACCTCGTTGACCCCAATCGAGAACTCGCGAAAGGCGCCGTCCTTGCCGGCGCGGCCGCGCGCCATGAACCGGGCGTCGCAGTACAGCGGCAGGACGCAGCCGCCGGCCGTCGCGTGGCCGGTGATCGCCGCCGCGATCGGAATCGGCGAAGCGGCCAGCCGATGGACGAGAGCGAGGAAGCGTCCCCAGGCGGCCTCGATCTGGGCGCGCGAAAGACCGAGCAGGACCGGGACGTCGAGACCGCCCGAGAAGATCCCGGGCGCGCCCGACAGAACGACCGCGCGGGCGCCCGCGGAGGTGGCCTCCGCCAAGGCGTGGTCCAGGGATACGAGCAGCTCCGGCGACAGCGCGTTGGCCGGCGGACGAGCCATCCGGATCTCTCTCACCGCGCCGTGATCGATCACCTCCAACATCGTTCGTCCTCCTGTGTCGACCCGCGTTGATCGCCGCGCTCAGGCCCCCGCATTGAGGCTCGCCAGCCGCTCGGGAACACCGGCCAGGAACTCGCTCAGATCGTCGGCGTCGGGCAGGACGATCTCGACCTTGCCGTTCGCCAGGAGCGCGATCGATCCCTTCCCCTCCATCGCGAGAGGAACCTGCACCGCCTCGCGGTCGAGCGGGACCTCGTCGATCACCTCGAAGAGCTGCTGCATTGCGCCCTGGGTCAGCATCCGCATGGCCGGTCCCCCTTCGGAGCAAGGTAGGTTACCATCCTGATTTCCGAGGTCGGCTCGAGCTTCGCAACGCGTCGGATCGCTCCGCCGATCCCCTTGGCTATAGACTCTCGGCGATAAGCTTACCTACCGAGGTCCCCGTACGATCATGGCGGAACGCCGCGACATTTCTGAGAGATACCGGATCACGCGCAAGCTCGGCGACGGCGCCTTCACGAGCGTTCACGCCGCGACCGACGCGACGAACGGCGCGATGGTGGTGATCAAGCGGATCGCGCCGAGCGAAGACCCTCAGGCGATGCCGCGCTTCCTGCAGGCCCTCACCGCTTTGGCGAAGCTTCGACACCCCACGATCCCGTCCCTGCTCGACTTCGGCATGCTCCCCGACGGCGGCGGCTTCCTCCTGCTCGAACCGGTCGCCGGTCGCGGTTTCGAGGAACTCGCGGGCGCCGCACCGGCGGAGGTTCTCTCCCATCTCCTCCAGGTGATCGACGGTCTCGAACTGCTCGGCCAGGCCGGCATCGCCCACGGCAACCTGACGGCGGAGAACATCCGCCTCGCGGGGACGACCACCGGCGAGCAGGTGAAGCTCCTGGGCTTCGGCACCCGAATCCTCCATCCGCCGATCGGCGGCATGCCGGGGTCTGACGGAGCGGCACCCGAGGTCCTCGCGGGCGGCGCCGCGGACAGCCGGTCCGACGTCTACTCTTTCGCGCGGATCACCTGCCGACTGCTCGACATCGGCACCCAAACCGACCCGAGAGGCGAGCCGGAGCTCTCCCTGCCGCTCGGCGTCAGCTTCGAGCTCGAGGACGCCGAGGCGCTCCGTCAGGCGCTGGCCCGGTCGCTGCGCCGGTCGCCCGCCGACCGGCCGAGCTGGGGCGAGATCCGCGAGGGACTTCGTACCGCCTTGCGGGGACCGGTCGCCCAGCCTTCCGTCGGCGAGAAGACCAATCCCGTCTACATCCCTCCCTCGGCCGCGGAAGAACCGTCGGCCCTTCGGTTCGAGGAGGCGTACGAGCCTCCACATGAGCCTGAGATTTCGTCCGACCTCTTGCCCGCGCTCGATCTGGGGTCTCCGGAGGCCTTGAGCCCTCTTCTTCCCGCGCAGGAGCCGGCGGCGTCGACCTCGAAGGTTCCGGAGGCCCCCTCCTCTTCTTCTGCCGATGACCTGCTCCGGCCGCTCGAGCCCTTGGAGCCGCCGCGTCCCGCCCCAGCATCGCCGACGCCGACGCCGAGCGAGCCTCCGGCTCCGATCGTGTCCGTCGTTCCCCCGGCTCCCCTCGTTCATACTCCACCCGTCGCATCAGCGGCCTCGAAGGAGACGGCTGCCGCTTCGGACGATCTTCTGTCGTCGGTCGAAGCGTTTCTTGCCTCGCCAATCGAAGCTCCCCCACCGCCCGCACCCACCGTTTCGGCTCCCCTCGCGATCCCGTCGAAGATCGCGATTCCGCCGGTTCCGGGTACGCCGCCGGCCGCCCCTCCGCGGGCCGCGAAGCCGACCGGCAGCCGGGTCAAAATGCTGTGGATCGCCGTCGCCGCTGCCGCGGCCCTGGGCGCGGTCGCCGCCTTCCTGATCTACCTGCGCGACCGCGACGTCGACCCCTCGGAGATCCAGGACGAGCTGAGCGTTCCGGCGCCGCCGCCGGTCTCGACCCCGGCGCCCACGACCGATCTTCAATCGGCGTTCGCCACGGCCGCTCCCGCGGGAAATCCCGGCCTGGTCGCCGCACGCGCCGCCCTCGACGCCGGCAACGAAGCGGCCGCCCGTGCCGCCCTGGACGCGATCGACATGGCGTCCCTCTCGCCCGAGGAGCAGGAGGAAGCCAAGGCCCTCCGCGACTCGCTCGGCCAATCGCTCGTCGAGCGGCTCGCGGCCGATCTGAAGCGCGGCCTGCGCAACGGCAACGCCGCCACCCTGCGCTCGACAGTCCGCGGAATCGCGGCCAACCGGGCCGCCTTCTTCAAGGCCAATCCGGGTCTCGAAGCGGACGTGGCCCGTGCGCAGCGGATCGTCGACCTCTACGGGCAGCTTCAGAAATCCGCCAAGGGAGGCGATCCGCTCGAGGTCATCCGGCTCGCCGGCTCGTTCGCCGAGCTCGCGCCGCGCGACAGGACGGCGCCCCGCTTGCGCGAAACCGCCGCGGCCGGCATCGAGGCCGAGGCCGACCGCCTGAGCCAGAGCGGTCAGGCGCAGGCCGCGCTCGACCGGCTGGAGGCGCTGCGCGGCGCCTGGCCGGATCGCCCGGGGCTCGGCGAACGGATCGGCCGGATCCGCACCGTGGCGGAGGTCGATCCCGGGCTCGATCGCGTGCTCGCGAACGCCCAGGCCGCCGCGCAACGCAAACGACCGGACGAGGGCCTGGCGATCCTTCGCGGCGCGAATCCGACGGGCCCCTACGTCGAGCGCTTCCGCGAGCTCTCCGAACGTCTCAAGGGGGAATTCTCCCAACTCGACCAGAACCCTCCGGCGATCGAGCTTCGAGAGGGATCCGCGACCGAGTTCGACAAGGGAGCGACGACCCGGGTCTCGCTACGCATCACGGACGACTTCCAGGTGACCAAGGCGACCCTGTTCGCGCGGCCGGAAGGTGGAAGCTGGCAGGCTTTGGAGCTACGCCAGTCCGGTTCGTTCTACACCGCCGAGATCCCGCCGAGCTTCCACCAGAACAAGAACGTTCAGTGGTACGCGACGGCGACGGACACCTCGGGGCACTCCGGCCAGCTCGGAAGCGAGGGCGCGCCGAAGCTCCTCAAGCGCAAGAAATGGTTCGACCGGCTCCGCGGCGGTAAAGAGGGCGGCGGCGGCTAGCGATCCCCTCAGCCTCAGGCCGACCCGGCTTCTCCAGCCGCCATCTTTTCGGCCATCTGGCGATTGAACTCCTCGGTCTTGCCGCGCGGCACCGAGAGCGTCCGCCAGTGCGCCGAGACATAGTGCTTGGCCAGCATCACGATCTGGCCGGTGTGGTACGCCTGATGGGCAAGGGAGCGCGCGAGCGCCTCGACCACCGTATGCGGCTCGTGCCGGATCGCGACCGTGCGGGAGAGGTCGGCAGCCGACAGCGCGGCGAGGGTGTCGAACAGGCGGCCCCATCCGAGCTCCCAACGCGCCATCAGTTGCTCGCGGGTCGTCCCCGCCGCAACCTCGAACTCGGCGTCCCGGTGCCGGTCCGGCTTCTCGCCGTCCGTAGTGAGGAAGTCCGTGAATCGGGAGCGCAGGTTTCCGCCCATGTGCTGGATCAGCACCGCGAGCGAGTTGGTTTCCGGGTCGATCGTGCGGAACAGGTCCTCGTCCGAGACCTGCGCCAGCGCGGCCTCGGCCAGCTCTTTGTTCTGCCGGAAGCGCTTCTCGATCTCGACGATCAAATGAGTGCCGAGGCGGCCGCCTTGATCACCGTCGCTCCCCGTTCGTTCGCCGCTCAAATCTTCGAGCATGTCGTGCCTCCGATGTCCGATCTCGCCTCGATGCTAGCCGAAAACGAGACCGCGCCAAGGCGGCCGAGAACCCGGGCGCGGTTGGGAGACCGCACCGAGCTCCGGTGAGTCCGAGGTGCCACTCCGGAAAATCGGTGGAGTAGGTCCTCGGTGCGAGCAAGTAAACTCTTACCCATGGCCACCTTCCTGATCTTCCTCCTCCTCGTAGGCCTCGCCGCCTGGAGCGGCGCGCAGTTCGAGCCGGGCGCCTGGTACGCCTCGCTCGCCAAGCCGTCGTGGACGCCGCCGAACTGGCTGTTCGGGCCGGTCTGGACCGTCCTCTATGTCGGGATCGCGATCGCCGGATGGCAGGCCTGGAAGCGGTCAGGCCGGAAGGTCACGCCGCTGCTCGGCCTCTGGGGCGTACAGCTCGTGCTCAACACCGCCTGGTCCTGGCTGTTCTTCGGCCTGCACCGCCCCGGGGTCGCCCTCGTCGAGATCGTCGCGCTGCTCGCCACGATCGTTGCGTTTGCGATCCTGGCTCGGCCGGTGAGCGCCCTGGCCTCCACCCTGTTCATCCCCTATGCCCTTTGGGTGTCGTTTGCCACGGCGCTCAACGGCGCGATCTGGCGGCTCAATCCGTAACGGCCCGCCCTGGCCTCACCGAGGCGACGCGGTCGCCCCTGCCGATCCTCGGCGCGACTGCGCGAAGGCGATCACTCCGCTGATCATCAGGAGCAACCCGAAGATACAGACGATGGTCGGTCCGGTCGGCAGGTCCATGCTCTCCCATTGGGTCGAAAGAACCAGGCCGGCGATCCCCGCCGTCAGGGCGACAGCCCAGCCGATCGCGAGGCGGATCGCGGTCCGCGACGAGAGCAGCGCGCCGCAGACGGCCGGAACGATCAGGTACGAAAAGACGAGGTAGACCCCGGCGATGCGGACGAAGCTCGTGACCACCAGTCCGAAGGTGGCGTAGAACAGGAAGTCCCACAAGCGCACGCTCACCCCTTGGCGCTCGGCCTCCTCGGGTTCGAACGAGACCAGATGGAACTTCTTTCGCAAGGCGTAGTGGAACGCGCCCACGCCTAGATAGAGCAGCGCGGTTCGGATCACCTCCGCCTTGGAAACCAAGAGGATGTTGCCGACCAGGAGGTTCTTGATCTCCTCGTCACCGGAGGCCGTGTGGCTGAGCACCATGGTCGCCGCGGCCGCAGCGACGATGTAGATGATGCCGATGATCGCCTCGTGCGGCACCCTGGGATGCCGGAATCGGGTGAGAGAAAAGAGCGCCGCACCGGCGATCGTGAAGGCGATCGCGAGGACGTACGGAAGCTTGCCGTGCTCGGCGTCGGCGCCCAACAAGACGGCCGTCGCGATGCCGAGTGCCGCAATCTGGGCGAGGGCGAGATCGACGAAGATGATGCCTCGCCCGACCACGTGGAGCCCGAAGTAGACGAGCGCTGCGGGCAATACGCAGAGGGCGATCAGGGGCCAGAGCCAGAGGGTGAAGAGATCCATGGCGGCTCCTAGGCGTGGCTTGCGAGCGCCTGGGCGATGCGCTTGACGTTCGCGTCGATCAGGGCGATGTAGGTGTCGGTCCCCGGCAGGCCCCCCGGGAATTGGCAGACTTCGACCACGACCGCGTTGGTGCGCGCGGCAACCCCTTCGGCCGTCTTTCTCGGCTGGTAGGGCTCGACCAGCAGCACCTTGATCTTCTGGGCGATCATCTTCTGCATCACCTCCGCGAGGTGGGGCGGCGACGGCGGAATACCCGGCTTCGGCTCCAGAAAGGTGTCCGCGACGAGCCCGAAGCGGCGGCCGAAATAGCGCCAGGTCGGGTGGTAGGTGACGATCGGCCGGCCGGCGAACGGCTTCAAGGCCGCGGTCCATTCCGTCATCTTCGCCGCGAGCGCCGTCTGGAACTGCGCGAGATTGCCTTTGTAGGTCGCGGCCCCCGCGGGATCGAGGGCGGAGAACGCTCGCGCGATGTGTTCCGCGACGATCTTGGCGTTCATCGGATCGAGCATGAAGTGGGGATTGCCCGCGAGGTGGGTGTCGCCCTGCGAGCGATCGGCGGCCGAGGGAATGTCCACCAGCTGAACGCCCTCCGAGGCCACGATCCGCCCGGGAGCTCCGGCGAGGATCTTCGAATTCCGTGCGCCTTCGAGCAGCGGCGGCAGCCAGCCGACCTCCAGCTCGGCTCCTCCTTCGATCAGCGCGGCGGCGCGGTTCAACGCAACGATCTGGCTCGGCCGGGCGTCGACGAAATGGGGGTCCTCGGTCGGCTTGGCGATCGTCGTGACGGCGACCCGAGAGCCGCCGATCTGGGTCGCGAGAGCTCCGTACTCCGAGGTCGTGGCGACGACCCTGAGCGCGGCGGAGCCGGGTGACGCCGAACCGAGCAGCGCGGCGGTGGCGAGAGGAAGGGCGAAGGCGAAAGCGAGTCTCTTCATGAGCGAGATCCCCTAGAACTTGTGCGCGGCGTGCGCGCCGAGGAGGAATTCCAGCTGCAGCCAGAGCGAGTGCTCGTCGTGGCGGAAGGCGTCGGAACGATCGAAGTTGTATTGCAGACGGAGCTTGGAGAACTCGGTTGGAAACCAGGTGAGCGCGGGCGACAGCCGCCAGCGCGGCGCGAGGCTCGGATCGCCCGGGAGATCGCCGAGATCGCCACGATCCCCTCGGTCGCCGCCTACGCGATCCAACCGCAGGCCGACCACGTGCCCGGGCTTGTAGCCCCAGCTGGCCTGCACGTAACCGCCCCAGTCGGCGAACGTCGCGCGCGGCAGCGCCTCGGCGGGCAAGGCATCGACGGTGGCGTTCCGCCGCATCAGCTCGCCCTGGACCTTGACGAAGGGGAAGCCGTTGAAGGCGTTCGTCGGTTTCCATTTCCAGAAGGCGTCGACGCCATAGATCCGCGTCTTGCCCTCGGGGCCGGTACCGTTCGGGCCGAGCGCCGCCGAGGCGCCGAGCAATACGGTCTGGGTGTCGGAGAGGTCGAACGACGCGGCGTAGCGCGGCGCGATCAACAGATCGGAACCGCTCGCAACGTCACGCGGCAGGATCGGCCGGCCGAACAACGTCTCGCCCGGCACGCTGCGGAAGCTTTTGAGCGTCTCGCCCTGGCTGTTCTGGACACCGAGAAACGCCTCGGAGTAAAAGCTCGTGGGCAAGAGCCACGACAGGCGTGCCCCGACCGAGCGGAGGCCGTCCGGACCGAAGAACCGTCCGTTGACCAGCGGCTGGTCGACGAAATCCCAGGTGTGCGGATGGCTCGGGTTCAAACGGCCGAACTCGGTGAAAAACTGGCCGGCCTTCGCCTGAAGGCCGTGCGGCAGCGAGGTCGTTGTCACGTAGACCTCTTCGAGCTCGGCCGTCGTCTCCCCCTGATCGTCGATCTGGAAGACGACGTTCGCCTGCCCCCGGAAGTACGGGTCGACCGCACCGTCGAAAACCGTCTCAACGTTCTGGATCGTGAAGCCGCGCTGGATCGGGTCGTGGCCGCCGGTCTGGAGCGCCGCCACGTCCCTTGCCGTCGAGGTCCCGGCGGCGACCAGGCCATCGAGCGACAGGTTCAGGAAGTTCTTCCCTCCCCCGCCCGACACGAGAGTGATCGGAGCCGGTTGCGGCGCGGACGCATCGGCTGGCGTAGGAGGAGACGCGACGCCAGCGCTCGCGGCGATCTCCGCCGCCGCAGCGGCGAGGTCGGCCGCGGAGGGTTCGGTTCCGGTCCCCGGCGTCTCGGCTCCCACGGAGGTTTCGGCCTGCTGGTCAGCCTGTGGTGCCTCTACCGCCGCAGGCGAGCCCGGCGCCTGCCCCGTCGGTGTCTGGACCTCCGCGAGACGCCGTTCGAGGTCGGAAATACGGCGCTCGTATTCGGCTTTGAGGTCGGCGAGCTCGCTGCGGAGGTCCTCGACCGACGGCGACGCGGGCGAGGATTCCTGCGCGTCGACCGCCGCGTACGGCGCCAAAAAAAGAAGAGTGGACAACGCCCAGCGGATCGCGAATCCGCGGGAAACGGTTCGAACCATGGAGATCCTCCCGTACGGGATGCATCGTCGATGAGACGATCGGGAGAACGACCGGTTCGATCGTCCTTCCCGGGCTGTTGACGCGAAGCGAGCTACGCGTCAGGCCGCGGGAGGCGCGCGAGAGGAGAGACCGGAACGAGGGGAGGCGGCGGAAGGCGGCGCAACGGCGAGGCGCTCCGCATCTTGGGCTTCGAGGTGAGGCTGCGGAGCCGGCGCGCCGAGCAGGCCGCTGCCGATCTGGCCGCTGAAGAGGCAGAAGGCGCAGGGCTCTTCTTCCCTCTGCGGCGAGCTTTCGACGTGGAGCGGCGCGTCCGGATGGCTCGCGGCTTCGGCGATCAGCGGCCGATCGCCGCCGAACCGAACCTCGGCCTGCTGCGCTCGGTGCACGTCGAAATGCGGCGCGACGAGCAACAGCAGCGACGCGAGCAAGGCGACGAGACCGGCGGCCGGTCGCGCGATCGACAAGGGAAGCCCGTTCTTCCGGGCAGATCCACGCATCGAAACGATGATAGCACCGAGTCCGATGAGGACCCGATGAGAGCCCCTACCGGCCGGCTCACACCCCCGGTGCTACGATCCCGATCTTTGACGAGGAGCCCCGGTGCCTGACTCCGATCCGTCCTCTCCCCTCGATCCGTCCTCTCCGCCACCCCTGCTCCGAGAAGCCGAGCGCCCGATGGCGCGGCTCTTCGCTTACCTCGCCCCGTACCGCACACGCCTTACTCTGGGCATCTCGTCCTCGGTGCTCAACAAGATTCTCGACCTCATGCCGCCGCTTCTGGTCGGCTGGGTGATCGACTCGCTCCGCGGCACACCTCCCGCCTGGATCGCCCGCCTCGCCGGCACCTCGGACGCCTGGAGCCTCGCGGTGGTGCTCGCCGCCCTATCGGTCGGGATCTTCTTCTTCGAAAGCTTTTTCCAGTGGGGCTACCAGCACTACTTCATGACGCTCGCCCAAGAGGTCCAGCACGACCTGCGGCTCGATGCCTACGAGCGGATCCAGCGCCGGGAGATCGCCTTCTTCGAAGAGCACCGCCTCGGCGAGACGCTCGCCATGTTGAACGACGACGTGAATCAGCTCGAACGCTTTCTGAACAACGGGTTCAACGAGCTGATCCAAACCGTCGTCCTGTTCGCGTTCGCCGGGTTCGTGCTGTTCAACACGTCATGGCACCTCGCGGTGATCGCCGTCGCGCCGATCCCGCTGATCGTCTGGGGAAGCCTCGCCTACCAGCACCGCATCGCGCCCCGCTATAAACGCGTGCGCGAGGCGGTCGGAAGCCTTTCGAGCCGGCTGGAAAACAACATCGGCGGCGTTCTCGTGATCCAAAGCTTCGGCGCCGAGGCGTTCGAGCTCGACCGGGTGCGCCAGGCCTCCGCCGAGTACCGCGAAGCGAACTTCCGCGCGATCCGGCTTTCAGCGATCTTCGTGCCGGTGATCCGCATGGCGATCGTCCTCGGCTTCGCGGGCGTCCTGCTGATCGGCAGCCATTGGATTCTCGAGCGGAAGCCCTGGATCACCGTGGGCCAGCTCGTTCTCTTCGCGATGATGACCGAGCGTCTGCTCTGGCCGCTCGTCCGCCTCGGCCAGGTTCTCGACGAGTTCGAGCGCGCGCGTGCCTCGGCACGCCGCACCTTCGGCCTGCTCGACACCCCGTCGCGCATCGTCGAGCCGGCGAATCCGGTGCCGCTCGACCGCGCCTGCGGCGAGCTGGAGCTCGCCGACGTCGGGTTCAAATACCAGCGCGGTGATCGCATCCTCGATCACCTTTCCTTCCGCATCGCGCCCGGCGAAACGATCGGCATCGCGGGTCCGACGGGAGCGGGTAAATCGACGCTGATCAAGCTGCTGCTTCGCCTTTACGACCCGACCTCCGGCGCGGTCAAGCTCGACGGCCACGACCTGCGGAAGCTCACTCTCGAAGACCTACGCCGCGCGATCGCGCTCGTCTCGCAAGACGTCTACCTTTTCCATGGCACCCTGCGCGAAAACATTGCCTATCGCGCCGTGGGCGTGCCGTTCGAAAAGATCGTCGAAGCCGCGAAATACGCCGAGCTGCACGATTTCATCGCGGGACTTCCCGACGGTTACGACACCCTCGTCGGGGAGCGCGGCATCAAGCTCTCGGGCGGACAGCGCCAACGCCTCTCGATCGCCCGAGCGATCCTCAAAGACGCGCCGATCCTGATCCTCGACGAGGCGACCAGCTCCGTCGACACAGAGACCGAGCGCGCGATCCAGGAGAACTTACGCCGCTGGACCGCAGGGCGAACCGCCCTGATCATCGCCCATCGGCTTTCGACCATCCGCCACGCCGACCGCATCCTCGTCCTCCGCGACGGCAAGCTCGCCGAAGAGGGAACCCACGATCAGCTGATCGCCAAAGGCGGCACCTACGCCGACCTCTGGCATGTCCAATCCGGCGAGCTGGTCGAGGTGGGGTAAGGACGAGTCCCAAGGAATCCACCGATGAAAAACACGGGCGCCTGCACGAAGTGCGGTTCTCACGACCTGCTCCGGATCCCCGGCCACATCGGCCACGGAGGCTCGGGCAACAACATCCAGGTCGGCTGGACGATCTTCTCCGCCGTCAAGGTCACCCGCTTCCTCTGTGGAAGTTGCGGGTTTTCCGAGGAGTGGATCGAGACACCGGAGGACATCGAGAGAGTTCGAAAGAAGTTCGGCGAGCGCGGTCCGAACTCGGTGCCACGGTAGGGAAGGGAGGAACCTGCGAGATGGGTCGGGCCTTCAGCCCTCGCGGGGTTTTGGGCGCCTGGAACCTGGGGCGTTGCCCCAGGCTATTTTGGGTTCGCGCCTTTGGCGCTGGCTGCTGGGTGACCCTACCCGTTTCTCTCCGGCCAATCGAAAGAAGAGCTGAAGCAAAGCTGGATCGCGATTCCGAGGAGTCCGGCTCCGTTTTGAGCGAGCTTTTCAAACACCGCGCCGGGCCTTCACGCGAGCCGCTACGAGAATCGTCAACGCCAGCGCCAAAGGCGCGTTTAATAATAGCCTGGGGCGCAGCCCCAGGATTCCGCCAGCCGGCCAATCCCGAGGGCTGAAAGCCCGACCCATCGATCGGAATGCCATCGAGCATGACCACGTCATGAACGACACCCGATCAGAACGCGGCCGTGCCGTGATGCAAGCGATTCGCGACGCGCTGATGCAGCACTGGGACCCGATCGGCGTCTCAGACGTTCCCGAAGCGGCCGACGAATACGACAGCTACATCGGATCGGTCTACCGAATTCTCGCGAGCTCGCGCTCGGAGAAGGAGTTGGTCGAATTCCTTCACCGCACCGAACGGGAGACGATGGAGGTCGCGAGCCACGAGCGGGAAGAGCTCCGTGACATCGCCCGGCGGCTACTGAGCCTGGACGCTCGCCTCTGACGCACGCTGCCGAGCGGGCGTCGACCGGAACGCGACGCGACGCCCCACGGCGACTCGGCGACGCAACACTCGCACCTCGTTCCGCAACGCTCGGCACCTCTGGTGCAACGCGAGGAATCCCCTTCAAGCATCACAAACTCGCAACAAGGCTGCATAAATCTCTCGCCGCATCACAAGGATCGGATTCCCGACCGGCGAGACGCGCTCCCGCAACGGCGGGGACGATCTCCACACGGCTCGGAACCCGGTCCGAACTGGCTAGACCTGGTTCCCGGCTGACCGGAAGCTTCCCCTTGCGTTGCATCCGCGGTGCCCTGTGTTGCGGACCAAGGTCCGTGTGATGCGGATCTGGGCCTGTGTGATGCGTATCTGGGCCTGTGTGATGCGGACCAACGTCCGGGCGTTGCGGACCGCGACCGGAAAGATGCGGCAACCTTGCCGGGTGCTGCGTCTGAGATTCCGCGCGATGCCGAAGAACTCCTTGTCCTACCGAGAGTTGTTCCCCCGCAGCCAGCACTGCTCCCGGCCGGCGAAGACCCGCGGCCGGGTCGCAAAGCAACACATCGTAACGTCTCGCCACGAGGTCCCGGAAGCACAGGTGCGGCTCTCGAACACCTCGGAGAGGAAGTTGATGGTCAGGGAGGATTCCCGCCTTCCGACGGTCCCGCTGCCTCCTAGCGACTGGCCTTGGAGCCAGGTCCGTCGTGCGGCGTCTTGGAATCGAGATCGCAGAGGAGGAAGACCCCATGGGTCCAAGGAGGATCGGTTTCGTTCGTCGTCTGCGCGAGATCGAACCATAGATCCCAAGCGCGGCCGAGCTCCTCGTCCGTCATGTCCTTGAGGTCTAAGTTGTCCTCACTCAGCAGTTCCATGTGCAACCCCATTCCCTCAAGGGATCCTGAGGAAGTACCCGCTCGGCAATCTGACAGATCCGCTCGTGTGCCTCAGGTCGAAATAGACGTTTCGCATTCCGAGGAAACGATATCTCGAATGAAACCGAGGGAAACGCCCCAAGATCTTGCGCTCGGCGCGCCCTCTGCGCTACACCAGCTTCCGCCATGACTCGACCCCTACAGCCAGGCGACGTCCTCGAAAGAGACCCGCGGGCTCAAGCGGTAGCCCTTCCCGACGGCCGGCTCCTGGTCCGCCACCGCCGCGGGGCTAGCCTCCTCGCCGGAGTCGAGCTTCACAACCTCGATCGCCTACTCGGCCTGGTCGACGGTGTCCGAACGGCTGCGGAGGTCGTCGCCGCAGCCGCTGCGCTCGATCCTCCGTTCGACGAGCGGGAGGCTCGGGGCTTGCTCCGGGCGCTTTTCGGCGAAATGGTCCGCCGAGCCGAGCTGCCAGCGAACCCAACACCCAATTCCGAGCACCGGTCGGTCCTGGTGCTGGGAAGTTCCACGTTCGCACGCGCACTGGAGGAGTCGCTTCGGCGGGCTGCTCCCCCCACACCGATCCGGCGTCTCGACCGGCTCGATCCTTCCGACGCCTTCCTCCAAACCGCGTCGCTCGTCGTCTGTGCCGCCGAGGGGGTCTCGTACCGCGATCTTTTCGCCGATCAATCCGCCTGTCTGAGCCTCAACCTCCCGGCCTTCTTCATCACCGCCGACCCGGATGGGCTTCGCGTCGGCCCGACGGTGATCCCCGGCCTCAGTCCGTGCATCACCTGCGCCCAACTCGCGGCAACGCGGTTCCTCGGTCTCGATCCCTCGGCGAGGCTTTCGGCCATCTCGAACTTCGAGGTCCATACGGTCGATCCCACCGCGCGCGCTTGGGCGGAGCGGGCGGTCATCGCCGAGACGCTCCGAATCCTCGGGCCTCATGGCGGAGAGCCCACTCTCGTCGATGCTTTTCTCCTGCTTCCGACCGAATCCTTCTCTTCGGGCGAAGCTCGCCGTATCCCGCTCGCACGGGACCCCGAGTGCCCCCTCTGCTCACAAATCACCGCTCCCCCGGAGACCGATCTCACCTCCCCGGCTCTGCTCTCGATCGTCGAGCGCGAAGAATCCCTACCCCGCGCCGCGATCTCTTCGATCGAACGCGGGGACCTGGTCCGTTCGGTCGGAATTGTCGGGGGCGGCACGGCGGGATACCTCACCGCGCTCGCGCTGCGGCGGAAGGTGCCGGACCTGCGCGTAACCCTGATCGAATCGCCGAACCACCCCGTCATCGGCGTCGGCGAGGCGACCACGCCTCTCATGCCGCAGTTCCTCCACGCCGACCTCGGGCTCGACGTGCACCAACTGTTCGCCGAGGTCCGGCCGACGCTCAAGCTCGGCATCCGCTTCCTTTGGGGCGAGCCGGAGGTCGGCGATTTCCACTATCCGTTCGGCCCGCTTCATCTCCTGGAGCCCGCGGTCTATGGCGCCGCGGGAAGCGAATCCGACGCAGGAACTTCCAGCCTCAAGAGCTGCTCTCTCCCCTCGCTGCTGATGGCCGCCGACGCGGTGGGTCTCTACCGTCTGGGTCCTGATCCGAACGGCGAGGACTCCTGGGCCGCGCGGCTCGGCACGGCGGTCGCCTATCACCTGGACAACGAGCGCTTCGTCGCCTATCTCGCGCGACGCGCGGCGGAGGCCGGGATCGAGCGGATCGAGGCGACACTCGAAGAGGTCGAAACGCGAGACGACGGCTCGGGTGGCCGCGAAGTGGAGGCGCTGGTCGCCCTCGACGGTCGGCGGTTCGGCTTCGATCTCTACGTCGACGCGACGGGCTTTCGCTCGCTGTTGATCGAACGGGCGCTCGGCTCGCCTTGGGTGAGCTTCGACCGGAGCCTCTGGACCGATCGCGCGGTCGTCGCCCCGGTGCCCCACGGCGGCCACATCCGACCGTACACGACGGCGGAGACGATGTCCGCCGGCTGGTGTTGGAGCACGCCGCAGGGCGAGGCCGACCATCGCGGCTACGTCTTCGCCTCGGCGTTCCAGAGCTTCGAGGAGGCCGAGGCCGAGATGCGCCGCGCGAACCCCGGCATGGGAGCCGCGCGCGAGGTGCGTTTCCGCACCGGGCGGCACGAACATTTCTGGCGCGGCAACACGATGGCGCTGGGGAATGCCTACGGCTTCGTCGAGCCGCTCGAATCGACCGCGCTCCACCTGCTAATCCGCCAGATCGGGCTACTCTGCCAAGTGTTTCCACTCCGCCACGGCGACCGGAGCCTCGCGCCTCTCTACGACCGAAAGGTCGGCGCCTGGTGGGACTATCTCGCCTGGTTCCTCGCGATCCACTACCGCTTCAACCGCCGCCTCGACGCCCCCTTCTGGCGCGCGGCCCGGGCGGAGGTCGACGTCTCCCACCGCGCCGACCTGCTCGAAGCGTTCCGCCAGCGCGGCCCGCTTTCTTACGATCCGCCGATCCGCGACGGCTTCGATTACCCCGATCCGCTCTGGGGCCCGGAGGGGATCGACGCCATCCTCCTGGGCCAGGGGGTGCCCTGCCACCTCCCCCACCCGCGACTTCCAAAAGAGGCGTTGCGAGCACGCCTCGAACGCGCTCGAATCGCCGTCGCCCGCGCCGCGCCGCACGCCCAAGCCCTTCGGCTCCTCGCCGAACGGGCGGACCTCCTAGAGCGCTTCGTCGCACCTTTCCGTGCGTCAGGGCCGGCGTTTTCAAGAGGTTGAGAGCGGTTCAGCCGTTCCCGAAGGCTCGGTACGCTGCCAAATGAAGGTCTGCACGCCGGCCAATTGAAAGCCTGACCCTCGGCTGGTGGAAAGCTACGCTGGCTCAAGGCGGCGCCTCCCTCACTCCCCTCGCCGCCGGCCCGCTCGTTCTTCCGGGAAGCACCCTTCTTGGAAGGACCCATCCCATCCCACGGAGAGGAGCGTCGCCGATGAAAAAGAAGAAGCTCACCCTCGCCAAGGAGACCCTCGCCCGCCTGGAGGCCACCGGCCTCCGCGCCGCCCGGGGCGCCTATTCGCTGGACACGTGCGACCGGTGTACCGACTGGGAGACCTGCTGGAATTCCTGCCAGTCGTGCGACACCTGCCCGCCCTGGTGCATCGTCTCGGAGACGCTCTGCATCAG
>JBGAGQ010000087.1:0-20253 GCA_044226625.1 Thermoanaerobaculia bacterium | reverse complement strand
CACGCGATCTCGGACGGCTGGAGCACGATGTCGACGCTGTCGGAGATCTTCGAGAACTATCTCGCGATCGTCCGCGGCGAGGCGCCGCCGGAACGGCCGCCGCTCGGCACCACCTATCGCGACTTCGTCTTCCTCGAACGGAAGATCCTCGCCTCGCCCGAGGCGCAGGCTTTCTGGCGCGGCAAGCTCGACGCGCTCGACGTCGAGCGGCTACCGCGCTGGCCGGGGGGCCCGCACGTCGACCCGCCGGGAACCGATCACAAGCCGACCGAGCATTACGACCTACGTATTGTCGAAGGGCTGGAGCGATTGGCGGCCGAGGCCGGCGCACCGCTCAAGAGCACGCTGCTCGCCGCCCACCTGAAGGTGATGGGCCGGGTGAACGGCCGCTCCGACGTGGTGACCGGGCTCACCACTCACGGGCGCCAGGAAGAGGCCGACGGCGACGACGTGCGCGGCCTGTTCCTGAACACGCTGCCGTTCCGGCTCGAGCTCGGCTCGGGCTCCTGGGTCGATCTGGTGAAGCGCACGTTCGCGAGCGAGCTCGAGCTGATTCCTTATCGCCGCTATCCGCTGGTCGCGATCCAGCGCTTGCGCGGCGGCCAGGTGCTGTTCGAGTCGGCGTTCAGCTACCTCCATTTCCACGCGGTCCACGGCGTGCTCGGCACGGGCTCGGTCGCGGTCTCCGGCCAGGGAGGACACAGCGACCTTTCGGTCACCCACTTCCCGCTCGCCGCGACGTTCTCGCGCGATCCGATCTCGGAAGCGATGGTGAGTCTGACGCTCGAGAAGAACGACCCCTACCTCGCAACCGAGCAGGTCGAGCGGATGCACCACTACTACCGCAGGGTGGTGGAGGCGATGGCGGCCGATCCGTTTGCGCATCACGCCGCGCTCTCCTACCTGAGCCCGAGCGAGGAAGCGCAGGCGATCCGCACCGCGAATCGCCGCGAGCACGCGGTCGAGCAGACGCTCCACGAGCGCTTCACCGCGCACGCCCGGGCGACGCCGCGGGCGACCGCGGTGGTCGATCCGGCCAACGGCGAAACGCCGATGCGGCTGTCCTACGCGAAGCTCGATCAGTTGTCGGATGCCCTCGCCCGGAGGCTCGCAGCGCTCGGCGTCGGAGTCGAATCGCGCGTCGGGCTCCTGCTCGAACGATCGGCCGACATTCCGGTCGCGATTCTCGGCGTGCTCAAGGCGGGCGGTTGCTACGTGCCGATGGACCCGGCGTATCCCGCCTCGCGCCTCGAATTCCTGCTCCGGGACAGCGGCGCCACGGTGCTCGTCACGCATCGGGGCCTCGAAGAGAAGCTGCCCGCCGAGCTGCTCGGCAGCGACCTTCCGATCCTCCGCCTGGACGAGGCACCGCACGCGGGAGCACGCCGAGCTCCCAAGGGCGGAACCGGCGCGGGGCCGGAAAACGCCGCCTACGTGATCTACACCTCGGGCTCGACCGGCCAGCCGAAGGGCGTGGTGGTCTCCCACGCGGCGGCGATGCGTCTGTTCCTCGCGACCGACGATTGGTTTGGCTTCGGAGCGAAGGACGTCTGGACGCTGTTCCACTCGTTCGCGTTCGACTTCTCGGTCTGGGAGATCTGGGGCGCGCTCCTCTACGGTGGGCGCCTGGTGGTCGTCCCGTACCTGGTGAGCCGGACGCCCGAAGCGTTCCGCGCGCTGCTCAAGAGGGAGAAGGTGAGCGTGCTGTCGCAGACGCCTTCGGCGTTCCGGCAGCTCATCCGCGCCGACGCCGAGGCGCCGGGGCCGAAGCTGCCCTTGAGAGCGGTGATCTTCGGCGGCGAGGCGCTGGAGCTGCAGAGCCTCGCCCCCTGGTTCGAGCGTTACGGCGACGGCACGGCGGATTCCTCGGGCCGAGGGCCGCGCCTGATCAACATGTACGGCATCACCGAGACGACCGTACACGTGACCTATCGGCCGATCGCCGCCGTCGACCTCAAGCAGGCGTCGGGCAGCGTGATCGGCGGGCCTATTCCCGACCTCTCGCTGTTCCTACTCGATGCCTACCTTCAGCCCGCGCCGCTGATGGCTCCGGCCGAGCTGTTCGTGGGCGGCGCGGGCGTCGCCCGCGGGTACCTGAACCGGCCTGCGCTCTCGGCCGAGCGCTTCGTCCCCGATCCGTTCGCCCCGGAGTCGGGCGCGCGCCTCTACCGTTCGGGTGACCTCGCGCGCCTCCTGCCGAACGGCGACGTCGAGTACCTCGGCCGGATCGACCACCAGGTGAAGATCCGCGGCTTCCGCATCGAGCTGGGGGAGATCGAGGCGGCGCTCGACACCCATCCGCGGGTCGCCGAGTCGGTGGTGCTCGCGCGCGCCGACGACGTGGGGGGCGGCGTCCGCCTGGTTGCCTACGTCGTCCCGAAGGGCGCCGAGAGCGCCCCCACGGTCTCGGATCTGCGGGCGCACCTCTCCGGCCGGCTTCCCGAGCACGAGGTTCCGGCCGTGTTCATGTTGCTCGACCGGATTCCGCTCACCGAGCACGGCAAGGTCGACCGCCGTGCGCTGCCCGCGCCGGAGGCAAGCCGCCCCGACCTCGGCGGCGGCTATGTCGCGCCGCGCACCGAGGCCGAGCGGACGCTCGCCGACATCTGGTGCCAGGTGCTCGACCTCGAGCGGGTCGGGGTGACCGACAACTACTTCGCGCTCGGCGGCGATTCGATCCGCAGCATCCAGCTGATCGCCCACGCGCGCAACCGCGGCATCGAGGTGTCGATTCCGCAGCTCTTCCAACATCCGACCATCGCCGAGCTGGCGGCCAGCCTCGACCTCGCCGGTCCGGCTGTCGCCGTGGTCCAGGGCCTCAAGAGCACACCGTTCTCGCTGCTTTCGCCGGTCGACCGGGAGAGGGTCGATCGCGCGTTCGACGACCTCGAAGACGCCTATCCGCTCGCGCGGATGCAGGCGGGCATGCTCTACCACATGGAGCGGATGTCGGCCGACGCCGCGTACCACAACGTCAACAGCATCTACCTCTACGGCGCGCCGTTCGCCGCCGCGGCGTTTCGCGAGGCGGTCGGTCGGACGCTCGCGCGCCACGCGGTGCTCCGCACGTCGTTCGAGTTCGCCGCGTTCTCCGAGCCGATCCAGGTCGTCCATCGTCCCGACTCGGTGCGCCTGCCGATCGGCGTGGCGGACCTGCGGCTGCTCCCGTTCGACGCCCAGGAAGCGGAGATCGACCGCTTCGTCGAGAGCGAGAAGCACCGGCATTTCGACCTCCGGAGAGCGCCGCAACTGCGCATGTTCGTTCACCTGCGCGGGGCGGAGTCCTTCCAACTGACGCTCACCGAGAACCACGCGATCCTGGACGGCTGGAGCCTGCATTCCACCCTGACGGAGATGTTCTCGCTTTACTCCGCGCTCGCCGCGGGGAGGCATCCGGAGGTCGAGCCGCCGCCGCCCGTTCCTTACCGCGAGTTCGTGGCGCTCGAACGCGAGGCGGCGGCGAGCGCTACCGCGCGCGCCTACTGGGAAGGGCAGCTCGACGACGCGCCGCTCCTCCTGGTGCCGCGCTGGCCGAAGCCCGAGGTGCGCGTCGGCCCGCGCGTCGAGGCGATCGCGCCGCTCTTCCCGCCGGGGCTCTCGGACGCTTTGAAACGGCTCGCCACGCTCTCGGGCGTGCCGCTCAGGACCGTCTGCCTCGCCGCGCACCTCAAGATGCTCTCGGTCCTCACCGCGGCCACGGATCTGCTTTCCGGCGTGGTGACGCATGGGCGCCCCGAGATCGCTCGGTCGGACGAGACGCGCGGCCTGTTCCTGAACACGATGCCGTTCCGGTTCCAGATCGAGCCGGGCAGTTGGCGCGAGCTGATCTCGCGTGTCTTCGCCGCCGAGGCGGAGATGATGGTCCACCGCCGTTTCCCGCTCGCCGAGCTGCAGCGCGATTTCGGCGACCGACCGCTGTTCGAGGTGCTGTTCAACTTCACGCACTTCCACGTCGTGAGCGAGATCCTCACCGCGGGCGAGATCCAGGTGCGCGGTTTCAAGAAGTCCGAGGAGACGAACTTCACGCTGTCGATCGGCTTCGTCCAGAACCCGCTCACCGACGACCTGAGCCTCGACCTCGCGCACGACCGCAACGAGATCCCGCGCGCCGAGGGGCAGGCGATCTACGACCTCTACCTGCGCATCCTGCTCGAGATGGCGGGCGATCCCGAGGCGCGCCACGAGCGGGCGCTCCTGCTCTCGCCCGCCGAGCGCCAGCAGCTCGCGGTCGAATGGAGCGCGGTCGATCCGCGCGCGTTGCCGTCGCCGCTTCGCCTCGGCGCGACCGAGATCGCGCCCGCTCCCGGCACGCGCGCCTACGTGCTCGACGCGGAGGGCCGGCCGACACGGATCGGTGTCGCGGCCGAGCTGTGGCTCTCGGCCCCTGCCGACAAGGGCTTCGGCCTCGAAGCGGGTGTCGAGCGGAGCGCCTTCCGATTCCTCCCCGATGGCGGCACGGAAAATAGCCGGGTCTACCGGACCGGCGAGCTTGCGCGCTTTGGTGCGGACGGCGGGCTGGAGCTTCTCGGGCGCTTCGACGAGCGCGCCGCGGTCCGGGGTTACGAGCGGACCGGGACGCGGGCCGGGTCGGCGCTCGCCCGCGCGCTCAATGCGCAGATGCCGCAGATGCCGCAGATGCCCGCCACGGCCGACGGCGGGCGTCTCGTCGCGCGGCGCGCCGAGACGGGGGCTTACGTCGCACCCCGCACGCCGGTCGAGGAGATGATCGCCGACGTTTTCGCCGAGGTTCTCTCGGTGCCGAGGGTCGGCGCGTTCGACAGCTTCTTCGACCTCGGCGGCCATTCGCTGCTCGCGACCCAGGCGGTCTCGCGCTTACGCCGGACGTTCGGCGTCGATCTGGAGCTGGCCGAGCTGTTCCGCCTGTCCACCCCGGCCGAGCTCGCGCCGTGGCTCGACCGGTCGCTCGGCCGCGCCTACGTCGACGAACGGATTCCGCTCGCGCGGCGGTCGGCGGACGTCGAGCCCCCGCTCTCGTTCGCCCAGGAGCGCCTCTGGTTCCTCGATCGGCTGGAGCCGGGTAACGCCGCCTACGTCATCCCCACGACGCTCACGCTCGCGGGCGAGCTGTCGGTCCCCGCGCTTTCGGCGAGCCTCGCCGCCGTGGTCGCCCGTCACGAGGCCCTGAGGACGACTTACGGTGAGGTCGACGGCCTGCCGGTGCAGAAGGTGGAACCCGCATCTTCAGGGCTGGCCGTCGCGATCCCGCTCGTCGATCTCTCCGCGATGGGATCCGCGGAGTCGCCGAACGCGCGCGCCATGGAGGCGCGCCGGATCGCGAACGCGGAGCTGTCGCGGCCGTTCGACCTCGCGCGCGGGCCGGTGGTGCGCGCCGCGTTGGTCAAGCTCGCCGAGCGCGAGCACCGGGCGCTGTTTGCGATGCACCACATCGCCTCCGACGGCTGGTCGATGGGCATCCTGGTGCGCGAGATCGCCGCAGGGTACGCGGCTTTCGTCGGGGGCGAAGAGCCGGAGTTTCCGCCGCTGCCGATCCAATACGCCGACTACGCGGTCTGGCAGCGCGGCTGGCTCTCGGGCGAGACGCTCGAAAGGCAGATCGATTTCTGGCGCGCCGAGCTGTCGGGCCTCCCCGCCGTGCTCGAAATCGCCGCGGACCGCCCGCGACCGCCGGTCCAGAGCTATCACGGCGGCATCCGTCAGGTGCGGCTGCCGCGCGCGCTCACCGCGGCGCTCGAGCCGCTCGCGCGCGAGCGGGGGGCGACGCTCTACATGGCGCTGCTCGCGGGCTTCGCCACGGTCCTCTCGCGTTGGTCGAACCAGGGCGACGTGGCGGTCGGCACGCCGATCGCCGGCCGGACGCTTCCCGAGACCGAGCCGATCATCGGCCTGTTCGTCAACACGCTCGTGCTGCGGACGCGGGTCGAGGGGCCGGCCACGTTCGCCGAGCTGCTCGAGCAGGTGCGCCGCCGTTCGCTCGCCGCGTACGGCCACCAGGAGCTGCCGTTCGAGCGGTTGGTCGACGCCCTGGGCGTCGAGCGCTCGCTCGCGTTCAACCCGTTGTTCCAGGTCGCGCTGGTGCTCCAGAACACGCCGCAGGAGACCCTCGAGCTGCCGGGGCTTGCGGTCTACGCCGCGGCGTTCGACGAGAGCACCGTGCAGTTCGACCTCCACCTCGCCCTGGAGGAGCGGGACGGCCAGCTCACGGGATCGCTGCGCTACGCCACCGCCCTGTTCGACGGAGCGACCGCCGAGCGGCTCGTCGGCCATTTCGAGGCGCTGCTCGAAGCGGCGGTCGCCGCGCCGGAAGCGCGGCTCGACCGCCTGCCGATGCTCCGCCCCGCCGAGGCGCACCAGTCGGTCGTCGAGTGGAACGACACGGAGTTGCCGCGAGAGGTGGGCGAGCGGCTCGCCGACCAGATCGCCGTCCAGGTCCGCGCCACACCCGAGGCGCCCGCGCTTACGTTCGAATCCGAGACCCTGAGCTACCGCGATCTCGACCGTCGGGCACGCGCGCTCGCGCGGCGTCTGGCCGCGCTCGGCGTCGGCACGGACGACCTGGTCGGCGTGCTCGCCGAACGGTCGTTCGAGATGGTGATCGCCCTCGTCGCGATCGAGATCGCCGGAGCGGCTTACGTGCCGCTCGATCCGTCCTACCCCGAGGAGCGCCTGCGCTTCATGATCGCCGACGCGCGGCTTCCCGTCGTGCTGGCGGGGATCGCCGGAGGCCCCGGGGGCGCTGACGCCGACCGGATGGAGCAGTTGGCGGCGCTCGTGCCCGCCTCGACCCGCCTCGTGCCGCTCGACGGCGGCGAGAGCGACGCTCCGGGCGACGTCGAATCGAGCGTTGCGCCCGCTTCGGACCTCTCGGCTGCCTACGCGATCTTCACGTCGGGCTCGACCGGCCGTCCGAAGGGAGCGATCAACGCCCACCGCGCGATCGCGAACCGCCTGCGCTGGATGCAGGAGGCGTTCCCACTCGGTGCCGACGACGTGGTGCTCCAGAAGACGCCGTTCTCGTTCGACGTCTCGGTCTGGGAGTTCTTCTGGCCCTTGCAGGTCGGAGCGCGGTTGGTCGTCGCGCGCCCGGCCGGGCATCAGGACCCCGCCTATCTGCTCGACCTGATCGAGCGCGAGAGGGTGACGACGCTCCACTTCGTGCCGTCGATGCTCCAGATCTTCCTCGAAGCGCCGGGCCTCGAGCGCGCGGCCGGGCTGCGACGGGTGATCGCGAGCGGCGAGGCGCTGCCGCCCGATCTCGCGCGGCGTTTCGCCGAGCGGCTGGGTCGGCCGTACGGCGTGCGGCTGCACAACCTTTACGGCCCGACCGAAGCGGCCGTCGACGTCACCTGGTATCCGGTCCCGAACGGGGTCGAAGCCGGCGAGCGGCGGATCGTTCCGATCGGCCGGCCGATCTCGAACGTGCGGACGTTCGTCCTCGACCGCGCTTTCATGCCGGCTCCGCTCGGCGTCGGCGGAGAGCTGCTCCTGGGCGGCGTGCAGCTCGCGCGCGGTTACCTCTACCGGCCCGACCTCACGGCGGAGCGCTTCGTGCCCGATCCGGTCTCTGGCGAGCCGGGGGCGCGGCTCTACCGCACCGGCGACCTCGCGCGTCTGCTCCCGACCGGCGAGATCGAATATCTCGGGCGGCTCGATCATCAGGTGAAGATCCGCGGCTTCCGCATCGAGCTGGGGGAGATCGAAGCCGCGCTCACCGCCCGGCCGGAAGTGCGCGAAGCGGTGGTCGTCGCTCGCGAGGAGGCGTCGGGCGCCTCGCTCGTCGCCTACGTGGTCTTGGCCGACGCGGCGCGCCGCGAGGGTTGGGTCGAGACTGCGATCGCGGCGCTCGGCCGCGAGTTGCCCGAGTTCATGGTGCCGCGCGCGTTCGTCCTGCTCGACGCGCTGCCGCTGTCGCCGAACGGCAAGGTCGACCGGCGCGCTCTGCCCGCCCCGGATCGGGGAGAGGAACGCCAAGGGCTCCACGTGGCGCCGCGCGGCGCGAGCGAGGAGCTTTTGGCCGCCCTCTGGACGGACCTCCTCGGCGCCCACGATCCGAGCGCCGAGGCGGATTTCTTCGCTCTCGGCGGCCATTCTCTGCTCGCGGCGCGGCTGGTCTCCAGGGTACGCGAGGCGTTCCAGGTGGAGCTGCCGCTGCGCGACGTGTTCGAAAAGCCGGTCCTCGCGCGCCTCGCCGCGCGCATCGACGAGCTGCGCGCGGGAGGCGCGGCGGCGCTGCCGCCGATCGTCCCCGCCGGGCGCGAGCGCGCGCTGCCGCTGTCGTTCCAGCAGCAGCGCCTCTGGTTCCTGGATCAGCTCGAACTGGGGCAGTCGGTCTACAACATCCCCGTCGCGCTCCGCCTCAAGGGCGGGTTCGACGTCGCGACGATGGAGCGGGCGATCGCCGAGGTGGTGCGTCGCCACGACGTGCTGCGTACCACGTTCGCGGTCGCGGACGGCCGGCCGATCCAGGTGATCGCGCCGCCGGGCGATTTTTCGGTCGAGCTGCGCGACCTGAGCGACCTGCCGGAGGTGGAGCGCGAGCGGCGGCTCTACCGTGAGGTCTCGATCGAGGCGGCGAAGCCGTTCGACCTGGCCGCCGGTCCGCTCTTCAAGGCGTTCCTCTGGCGTCTCTCGGAGGACGACCACGGCGTCCTGCTTTCGGCGCACCACAACGTATCCGACGGCTGGTCAACCGAGGTGATGATGCGCGAGGTGGCGGCGCTCTATCCCGAGCTTGCCGCCGGCCGTCCGTCGCCGCTCCCCGAGCTGCCGATCCAGTACGCCGACTACGCGGTCTGGCAGCGGGAGAGCCTTGCCGCGCAGATCGAAGAACAGGTCGACTGGTGGAAGCGCGAGCTCGCCCAGCCGCCGACGCTCGAAATCGCGACCGACCGGCCGCGGCCTCCGGTGCCGAGCTACCGCGGTACGATCACCCGGCCGTTCGTCCTGCCCGCGCCGTTCCTCGACGCGCTCCGCCGGCTCGGCCGCGAGCGGCGCGCGACGCTGTTCATGACGCTGTTCGCCGCCTTCGACGTGCTGCTGGCGAAGACCTCGGGGCAGGACGACCTGCTGGTCGGCACGCCGATCGGCGGGCGCAACCGGCGCGAGGTCGAGCCTCTGATCGGCTACTTCGTCAACACCCTGGTGCTGCGCGCGCGGCTGGCCGGCGAGCCCGCGGTCCCGACGTTCGCGGAGCTGCTCGGCCGCGTGCGCGAGACGCTGCTCGGCGCTTCGGCCCACCAGGACGTGCCGTTCGAGCGCCTGGTCGACGTGCTCGAAGTCGAGCGCGACATGAGCCGGAACCCGCTGTTCCAGGTGATGTTCCTGCTCCAGGCCGAGGCGACCGAAGGGATCGAGCTCGCGGGCCTCGCCTCCGCGCCGCTCTACGCGTCGAGCGGCACGGCGAAGTTCGACTTCACGCTTTCGACCACCGAGGCGTCGAACGGTCTGTCGGTGTCGTTCGAGTACGCGACCGACCTGTTCGACGGTGCGACGCTTGAACGCTTCGGCGAGCGGTATCGGGCGTTGCTCGCCGCGGCGGTCGAGAACCCCGACCGCTCCTGGGCCGACCTGCCGAACGCCTCGGCCGCAGAGCGCCACCAACTGCTATTCGAGTGGAACGATACGGCGCTCGTCGCAGCGCCGGCCCCGGTTCGGCTCGAACGGCTGTTCGAGCGCCGGGCGGACGAGGACCCCTCGCGCCTCGCCGCGGTGTGCGGTGCCGCGACGCTCTCCTACGGCGAGGTCGAGGCCGAGGCGAACCGGATCGCGAATCGGCTGCGCGCGCTCGGGCTCGGTCCGGGCGACATGGTCGCGATCTATCTCTCGCGCGGGCTCGCGATGATCCCGGCGCTCTTGGGCGTGCTCAAGTCGGGGGCGGGGTATCTGCCGCTCGAACCGAGCTTCCCGGAGGCGCGCGTGCGCTTCATGATGGAGGCGCTCGGCGTGCGGGCGGCGATCGCGGGTGGTCGGCACGTCGCGGCCCTCCAGCAGATCGCGGAACGTTACCCCGCGCTCACCCACCTGCTCGCGGTGGACGATGCGCCGATCGACGGCGAGGGGCCGGCGTGGTTGACCTCGTACGCCGAGCTGCGCGCGGTCTCCGCCGCGCGGCCGGCGCCGCTCGGCACGCCGGACGACGTCGCTTACGTGATCTTCACCTCGGGCTCGACCGGTACCCCGAAGGGCGTGGTCCTCCGTCACCGCCCGGTCCAGAACCTGATCGAGTGGGTGAACGAGACCCACGCGGTGGGCGCTTCGGACCGCGTGCTGTTCGTCACCTCGCTCTGCTTCGACCTCTCGGTCTACGACGTCTTTGGCCTGCTCGCCGCCGGGGGATCGATCCGGGTCGCGACGGAGGAGGAGATCCACGACCCGGAGCGGATGGTCGCGATCCTCTGCGACGAGCCGATCACGTTCTGGGATTCCGCGCCCGCGGCGCTGCGCCAGATCGCCGGCTTCTTCCCCGGCGGTGGCGATCCGCGCGGCGCGCGCTCGAGGCTGCGGCTGGTCTTCCTCTCCGGCGACTGGATCCCCGTGACGCTTCCCGACCGGGTGCGCAGGGCGTTTCCCAAAGCGCGGGTGATCGCGCTCGGCGGCGCCACGGAGGCGGCGATCTGGTCGAACTTCTTCCCCGTGGGCGTCGTGCCGCCCGGCTGGACCAGCATCCCGTACGGCCGGCCGATCGCGAACGCGCGCTACCACGTGCTCGACGCGCGGCTCGCCCCGTGTCCGATCGGCGTACCGGGCGACCTCTATATCGCTGGGTCGGTGCTCGCCTCGGGCTACGCCGCCGAGCCCGCGCTCTCGGCGAGCAAGTTCGTCGCCGACCCGTTCGGCGCGACGCCGGGCGCCACGATGTACGCGACCGGCGATCGCGCGCGCTATCTGCCGGACGGCAATCTGGAGTTCCTCGGCCGGCGCGATTTCCAGGTCAAGGTACGCGGCTTCCGCATCGAGCTGGGGGAGATCGAGGCGGTCCTCTCCCAGCACCCCGCGGTCCGCGAGACGGTGGTGCTCGCGCGCGAGGTCGAAAGCATGGAGGCGGGGGCGCGGCCGGATCGCCGGCTGGTCGCCTACGTCGTCTTCCGCTCCGGCGTCGAAGAGCCAACCGTCGGCGAGCTGCGCGATTTCGTCCAGTCGCGGCTCGCCGAGTACATGGTGCCGCAGGCGTTCGTGGCGCTCGCCGCGCTGCCGGTCACCGCGAACGGCAAGCTCGACCGGAAGGCGCTGCCGGCGCCCGAGGAGGCCGCGCGGCCGGCGCTCGAAACCTCGTACTCGGCGCCGCGCAACGAGGCGGAGCGGGCGCTCGCCGAGATCTGGCGGGAGCTGCTGCGGGTCGAGCGGGTGGGGATCTTCGACAACTTCTTCGAGCTGGGCGGCGACTCGATCCTGTCGATCCAGATCATCTCGCGCGCCGCGCGCGTCGGACTGCGCCTGACCGCGCGCCAGGTCTTCCAGTTCCAGACCATCGCCGAGCTCGCGGCGATCGGCGAGCAGGGGAGCGAGATCGCCGCCGAGCAGGGGGCGGTGGTGGGCGAGGTCGCGCTCGCGCCGATCGCCCGCTGGTTCTTCGATCTCGATCTCCCGTCGGTCTCGTGGTGGAACCAGTCGGTCCTGCTCGAAGCGGTCCGGCCGCTCGACGCCGCGGTCCTCTCGCTCGCGGTCGAGCGGCTGTTCGAGCATCACGACGCGCTCCGCTCGCGCTTCGTCCGCACGGCGGATGGCTGGTCGCATCGAATCGAAGAGCCGGGTCCTTCCGGGGCGTTCTCGGTCGTCGACCTCTCGCCGTTGTCCGTCGGCGAGCGGCCGGCCGCGCTCGAAGCCGCGGCGGCGCGCATCCAGAGCAGCCTCGACCTCGAAACCGGACCGGTCGCGCGCCTCGCGCTCGTCCGCATGAGCCCGCAGGGTGAGAGCGAACGCGACCGCCTGCTCGTCGTCGCCCACCACCTGGTGATCGACGGCGTCTCGTGGCGTCTGCTGCTCGAGGACCTGGAGGCCGTCTATGGCGCACTCGCGCGCGGCGAAGAGCCGGCGCTGCCGCCGAAGACCACCTCGCTGCGCCAGTGGGGCGAGCGCTTGGCCGAGCGCGCCGACGGCGAGGCGCTCGCCGCGGAGGTCCCGTTCTGGGCGCGGATGGCGCGTCCGGCCGAAGCGATCCCGGTCGATTTCGCCGACGCGCGCGAGGCGGGCTCGAACCTCGCGGCCGACGCGGACGTGGTCGCCCTGCACCTCGACGAGGGCGAGACCCGCGCGCTGCTCCAGGAGGTGCCGCCGGTCTACCGGACGCAGATCAACGACGCGCTCATCGCCGCGTTCGCCCGCGCCTGGGGCCGATGGATCGACGAGATCCCGGGGAGATCGCGGAGGGGCCAGGAGGCCTCGTTGCTCCGCTTCGACCTCGAAGCGCACGGCCGCGAGGAGTTCGCCGACGACCTCGACTTGTCGCGCACGGTCGGCTGGTTTACCGCGATCCATCCGGTGTCGATCGACCTCAGCCCGCGGGCGGGACGCGATCCGCTCGATCCGGGCGATCCATCGCGCACGCTGCTCGCGGTCAAGGAGACGCTCCGCGCGATCCCCGAGCGCGGCTTCGGTTTCGGCCCGCTCAAGTACCTGCGGAGCGCGCCGGGCGACTGCGCCGCCGAGGACCTGGAGGCGATCCGCCGCTCGGGCCGCTCCGAGATCAGCTTCAACTACCTGGGGCAGCTCGACCAAGCGCTCGCCGCGGGCGGCCTGCTGGCGGGCGCGCGGGAGAACCCGGGCCCGGAGCGCGCGCCCGATCAGCCGCGCACCCATCTGCTCGACGTCTCGGCGAGCGTCGCGGGCAGCCGCATGGAGGTTGCGATCCTGTTCGGTCGACGCGTCCACCGGCGCGACTCGATCGAGCGGCTCGCCGCGCTCTTCCGCGCCGAGCTGCTCGGCATCGTCGAGCACTGCCGGCGTCCGGAAGCCGGCGGCGTCGCGCCCTCCGACTTCCCGCTTGCCCGGCTCGACGAGGCGGCGCTCGAGCAGGTCATTGCGGTGGTGCCGACGGTTTCGCCGCGCGAGATCGAGGACCTCTATCCGCTCTCGCCGCTCCAGCAGGGGCTCCTCTTCCACACCCTCGAAGGAGGGGCTGGGATATACTCGCAGCAGCTGCGGGTCTCCCTCGAAGGGGATCTCGACCTCGCGGCGTTCGGCCGCGCCTGGCAGCGGGTGGTCGACCGCCATCCGATCTTCCGCACCGGCTTCGTCTGGCGCGACCTCGCCCGTCCGTTGCAGCTGGTGCGCCGCCAGGTCGCGGTGCCGGTCGAGAGCCACGATTGGCGGGAAAAGAGCGCCGAGGCGCGGCGCGAGGTCGACCGCTTCCTGATCGAAGAGGGGGATCGGCCGTTCGACCTGCCGGTCGGACCGCTGGTGCGCTTCGTCCTGGTCCGCACCGGCGAGCGCTCGCACCGCTTCGCGTGGATTCACCACCACCTGGTGGTCGACGGCTGGTCGCTGCCGCTGGTGCTCAACGAGGCGATGGCGTTCTACGCGGCCGAAGTTTCGGGTCCTGCGATCGACCCTCCGCGCCCGCGTCCGTTCCGCGACTACATCGCCTGGATCGAGCGCCACGACGCCGCCGATGCGACGGAGGCGCAAGAGTGGTTCCGCGCCCGCCTCGCCGACGTCGAGCGCCCGACGGCGCTTTCGGGCCAGGGCGAAGACCTCGCCGCGGGCGAGGACGTCCAGGGGGCGGTCGAGCGCGAGCTGCCCGAGGAGCTTTCCGAACGGTTGGAGGCGTTCGCGCGCAGGCACCAGCTCACCGTCAACACGCTCCTCCAGGGGGCTTGGTCGGTGCTCCTCTCGCGCCGCTCCGGCGACGCCAAGGTGGTCTACGGCACGACGCTCGCCGGCCGCCCGCCGGAGCTGCCGGGCGCCGAGCAGATGGTCGGCATGTTCATCAACACCCTTCCGGTGGCGGTCGCGGTACCGGGCGTCGCCGAGTCGGTCGAATGGCTGCGGCGCCTCCAGGACGAGCTTGCCGAGCTGCGCCAGTGGGAGCACGTCCCGCTGGTCGAGGTCCAGGGCGCGAGCGGCGTGCCGCGCGGCGTGCCGCTGTTCGAATCGGTGCTGGTCTTCGAGAACTATCCGTTCGACCGCTCGAGCGGCGGTCAGCGCTCCGAGGTGGGCGGGCTGGCGCTCTACGACGGAGCGTTCGGCTACCGGGCGAGCTATCCGCTGATGCTGGTGATCAAACCGGGCGCCCGGCTGGTGCTCGAAGCGACCTGGGACCGACACCGCTTCGAGAGCGGCGAGGTCGAGCGGCTGCTCGGCCATCTCCAGGCCGTGCTCGACGGGTTGTCGCGCGGCGCTCGCACGCTCTCCGACCTTGCGCTCCCGACCGCGCCCGAGCGCGCGGAGATCGCCGCGGCGAACGCCACGGCGCGGAGCCTCGCCCCGGCGGCTGGGGTTTCCTGCCTGCACGAGCTGTTCGAGCGCCAGGCCGACGCCGCCCCCGACGCGATCGCGGTCGAGAGCGGCGACCTGTTCCTCTCCTACGGCGCGCTGGAATCGCGGGCGAACGGCGTGGCCGAGGATCTCGCGCGGCGCGGCGCGCGCGCGGACGAGCCGATCGCGCTCTGCTTCGAGCGCTCGCCGGAGCTTGCCGTGGGCGTCCTCGCGGCGCTCAAGGCGGGCGGCTCCTACCTGCCGCTCGACCCGGCCTATCCGACCGAGCGCCTGGCGTTCATGGCCGGCGACGCGGGCGTCCGCTTCCTGCTCACCGCCGGTAGCGCCGCCTCCGCGCTCCCGCCCGCGGCGCTCCTCGGACGGGTCGAATCGCTCGACCTCGGCGAGCCGCGGTATCGGGCCGATCGGAAATCCTCGGCGCGCCGGCCGTGGGCGCTCCGCGCGGGCGCCGGGCCGGAGAGCACGGCCTACGTGCTCTACACCTCCGGCTCGACCGGCCGGCCGAAGGGGGTCGCGATGCGCCACGGCGCGCTCGCGAACCTGATCGCCTGGCAGCTCGGCGAGAGCGGACGGGCGCTGCGCACGCTCCAGTTCGCCTCGCTCTCGTTCGACGTCTCGTGCCAGGAGCTGTTCGCCACCTGGGCGGGCGGCGGCGCGCTGGTGCTCGTCTCTGCCGCGGTACGGCGCGATCCGGAGGCGCTGCTCGCGCTCCTGGTCGAGAAGCGAGTCGAGCGGGTGCTCCTGCCGTTCGTCGCGCTCCAACAGCTCGCCGAGGTGGCGATCGATCGCGGCCCGGTGCCCGATGCCTGGCTGGAGATCGACACCGCGGGCGAGCAGCTCCAGTCGACCGGCGGCCTGATCGACCTGTTCCGCCGGGTGCCGCGGGCGCGGCTCCACAATCAATACGGCCCCACCGAGGCGCACGTGGTCTCCGCGTTCGACCTGCCGGCCGACCCGCTCGGTTGGCCGACGCTGCCGCCGATCGGGAAGCCGATCGCGAACCTCGCCCTCCACGTGGTCGACCGCGAATTCCAGCCGCTTCCCGTCGGGATCGCGGGCGAGTTGCTGATCGGCGGCGCGGGGCTCGCGCGGGGCTATCTCGCGCGTCCGGACCTCTCGGCCGAGCGCTTCGTCCCGGACCCCTGGAGCGGCGTCCCCGGGGCGCGCGTCTACCGGACCGGCGACCTCGCCGAGCGGCGGCGGGACGGCGAGATTGCCTTCCTCGGCCGCGCCGATTCGCAGGTGAAGATCCGCGGCTTCCGCGTCGAGCCGGGGGAGGTCGAGGCGTTGCTCTCCGGCCACCCCGCCGTGCGCGAGGCGGCGGTGGTCGCCCGCACGCTCGGAGCCGGCTCGCGCGAGCTGCGCCTGGTGGGCTACGTCGCGTTCCTCGAAGGGCGCGCGGTGCCGACAGTCGACCTGTCTCGCCATCTGGGCGAGCGCCTCCCCGAGCACATGGTGCCGTCGGTCTTCGTCGTGCTCGACGCGCTGCCGCTCACGCCGAGCGGCAAGGTCGACCGCCGGGCGCTGCCGGCGCCCGAGCGGCTCGATCTGTCGCGCCGAACGGCCGCGCCGCGCGGCCCGGTCGAGGAGGTGGTGGCGGGTGTCTGGGCCGCGGTCCTGGGGTTGGGGGCCAGGGGGATCGGCCGCGAGGACGGCTTCTTCGATCTCGGGGGCCATTCGCTGATGGCGACCCAGGTGATCTCCCGGCTGCGCCGCCTGCTCGGGGTCGAGGTTCCGCTCGCGATCCTTTTCGAGACGGAAGACCTCGCGGCGTTCGCCGCCGCGGTCGAGCGCCGCCTCGGCGGGGAGGCGCGCGGGGAAGGGCCGCCGCCGATCGTTCCCGTGCCGCGAGACGGCCGGCCCCTGCCGCTGTCGTTCGCGCAGCAGCGGCTCTGGTTCCTGGAGCAGATGGACGCCGGAAGCGCCGCCTACAACATCGTCGCGCCGTTCCTGCTCGACGGTCCGGTACGCGCCGACCTGCTCGCCGCGGCGCTCTCCGAGATCGTCCGCCGCCACGAGGTGCTGCGCACGGCGTTCGCGGTGGTCGCGGGCTCGCCGGTGCAGGTGGTGGCGCCGGCCCACCCGCTGCGGATTCCGACGATCGACCTTTCGGCGGTCGAAGGGGATGAGCGGGACCGGACCGCCTACGCGCTCGCCCGGCGCGAGGCGCGCCGTCCGTTCGACCTCTCGGAGCCCACGCCGTTCCGGCCGATCCTGTACCGGCTCGATGCACGGCCGGGGCAGGAGAGCCACCTGTTCGAGCTCGCGATGCACCACATCGCGACCGATCTCTGGTCGATCGACCTGTTGCTGCGCGAGATGACGACGCTCTACTCGGCGTTCGCGGCGGGGCGTCCTTCGCCGTTGCCGGAGCTGGCGATCCAGTACGCCGACTTCGCCGCCTGGCAGCGCGAAGTCCTCGCGGGAGAGGTGCTCGAAGAGCAGCTCGCCTACTGGCGCGAGGAGCTCGCGGGCATTCCGGTCGGAATCGAGCTGCCGCTCGACAAGCCGCGGCCGGCGGTCCAGACGTTCCCCGGCGCGCGGCGAATGCAGACCCTGCCGGCCGACCTCGCCGACGACCTCCGCCGGGTTGGGGCGGGGCACGGCACGACGCTCTACATGACGCTGCTCGCCGCGTTCCAGGCGCTGCTCGCGCGGATCACCGGCCAGGAGGACGTGGTGGTCGGCTCGCCGGTCGCCGGCCGCAACCGCGAGGAGACCGAGCCGTTGATCGGTCTGTTCGTCAACACCCTGGTGCTGCGCGGCCGGGTCGGGGCGGATCCCGATCTCGGAACGCTGCTTGCCGCCGCGCGCCGCGCGGCGCTCGACGCCTACGCCCATCAGGACCTGCCATTCGAACTCTTGGTCGACGCGCTCGACCCGGAGCGCGACGTGCGGCGGAACCCGCTGTTCCAGGTCCTGTTCGTGCTGCAGAACGTGCCGCCGACGACCTCCGGGGCGAACGCCCAGGGCGCGGGCGACCGGATGAACGTCCGTACTTATCCCCTCGACGAAGGGGTGGCGAAGTTCGAGATCAACCTGTCGCACATGGACCAGGGCGCCGAGATCTCGGCCGAGTGGGAGTACAACACCGACCTGTTCGATCCGGCGACGATCGATCGGATGCAGGGGTGGTATCTGAAGACGCTGGCTGCGGTCACGGCGATCCCCGCGGTTTCCGGTGCGCCGGGCCTGCGGATCTCCGAGATCGACCTCTTGTCGGAGGCCGAGCTCGGGCAGCTCCTGTCGGTGTGGAACGACCCCGTCGCGCGCTTCGCCGCCGACGAGCCGCTCCACCGCCGGTTCGAGCGCGAGGCGGCGCGCCGGCCCAAGGCGCCCGCGGTCATCTTCGACCTCGACCAGATCTCCTACGGCGAGCTGGACGCGCGGGCGAACCGGGTCGCTCGGCGCCTGGTCGCGCTCGGCGTCCGGCCGGGCGACCGAGTCGGCCTCTGCCTCGACCGGTCGATCGGTTTGATCGCCGGTCTTCTCGGCATCGCCAAGGCGGGCGCCGCCTATCTGCCGCTCGACCCGGCCTATCCGGCCGACCGGCTGGCGTTCATGCTCGCCGACGGCGGCGCTGCGGCGGTGGTGACCGAGGAGCGCTTCCTGCCGCTGCTCTCCGGTCTGTCGGCCGTGGGCTCGCTCGCCGCCGCTCGCGTCGTCTGCCTCGACCGCGACCGGGCGGAAATCGCGCGGCTAGCGGCGACGCCTCTTTCCGACGTCCCCGACCTGCCCGAGAGCGCCGCCTACGTCATCTACACTTCGGGCTCGACCGGTCGGCCGAAAGGGGTGGAGGTCGCTCACGCCCACGTGGCGCGCTTGTTCACCGCGACCGACGCCTGGTTCGGCTTCTCCGAGCGCGACGTCTGGACGATGTTCCACTCGTTCGCGTTCGACTTCTCCGTCTGGGAGATCTGGGGCGCGCTGCTCTACGGCGGCCGGCTGGTGATCGTTCCCTACGAGATCAGCCGCTCGCCCGCGGCGTTCCTCGACCTGGTGCGCACGGAAGAGGTGACGGTGTTGAACCAGACGCCGTCGGCGTTCCGCCAACTGCTGGCCGAGGCGGTCGCGGGCTCCGCGCTCACCTCGCTCGCGAAGCTCCGCTACGTGATCTTCGGCGGCGAGGCGTTGGAGATCTCGTCGCTCGCCCCCTGGTTCGCTCATTTCGAGGGCCCCTTGACAAGGGAGGATGCGCCGCTCCTGGTCAACATGTACGGCATCACCGAGACCACCGTGCACGTGACCTACCGGCCGATCCGCCGCGAAGACCTGGGCCGAGCGGGGAGCGCGATCGGCGTGCCGATCCCGGACCTCCAGGTCCATCTGTTGGACGCGCGCGGCAACCTGGTTCCGGCGGGCGTCGCGGGCGAGATGCAGGTCGGCGGAGCGGGTGTCGCGCGCGGCTATCTCGGCCGCGCCGATCTCACCGCCGACCGGTTCCGCCCCGATCCGTGGCACGGCACCCCCGGCGCGCGCCTCTATCGCTCGGGCGACCTCGCGCGGCGCCTCGCCGACGGTGGGCTCGAATACCTCGGGCGCATCGACCACCAGGTGAAGATCCGCGGCTTCCGCATCGAGCTGGGGGAGATCGAAGCCGAGCTACTGCGCGTTCCCGGCGTCGGCCAGTGCACGGTCCAGGCGCTCGGCGGCGGTGAGGAGCGACGGTTGGTCGCCTATCTGATCGCCGCCTCCGACCGGCCGCTTCCGGGTGTCGCCGAGCTGCGCGAGCGCCTCGCCGCCCGCCTGCCGGAGCACATGGTGCCGAGCGCGTTCGTGCCGCTCGCCGCGCTCCCCCTGGGCCCCACCGGAAAGCTCGACCGCCGCGCGCTGCCCGCGCCCGAAGAGACGCGGCGCGAGGCGACGGAGGAGTTCGTCGCGCCCGAGAGCCCGGCGGAGCGGCTGCTCGCCCGGCTCATGGGAGAGGTGCTCGGAATCGAACAGGTCGGTGCGCGCGACGATTTCTTTGCGCTCGGCGGCCATTCGCTGCTGGCGACGCGGTTGCTCAACCGCCTCCGCGACGTGGCGCGGGTGGAGATCCCGCTCCGCGAGCTGTTCGAGGCGCCGACGGTCTCGGCGCTCGCCCGGGCGGTCGAGGCCCGCTGGGTCGACCCGGCGGCGGCCGGCGCGCTCACGGCGCTGCCGGCGCTCGTGCCCGCGCCCGAGCGGGCGGGCGAGCCGTTCCCGCTCACCGACCTCCAGCAGGCGTATTGGATCGGCCACACCACGGCGTACGAGTTGGCGGTCGCCTCGCCGCACTCCTACCAAGAGATCGAGTTCCCGGTGCTCGACGTCCGGCGCCTCGAAGCGGCTTGGGCGACGTTGGTCGCCCGCCACGGCGCGCTGCGGCTGCGCATCCTGCCCGACGGGCGGCAGCAGATCGAGCCCGACTTGCCCGTAGAAATCGCCGTGCACGATCTCTCAGCGCTCGCCGGGGACGCGGCGGCGGAGCGGCTGCTCGCCGTCCGGCGGCGGATGTCCGACCACGGACCGGACATCGAGCAGGGTCCGCTCTGGCAGCTCGAAGCGTCGCTCCTGCCGGCCGGCGGCGTGCGGCTGCACGTCTCGCTCTCGCTGCTCGCCTGCGACGCGCGGAGCTTCAACGTCCTCGCGCGCGAGCTGACTCGCCTCTACTTCGACTCGGAGGCGCAGCTACCGCCGCTCGAAATCGGCCTGCGCGACTATGTCTCGGCGCTCGCCGAGATCGAGGCGGGCGAGGCGTACGCCCGATCGCTCGCCTATTGGCGCGAGCGCCTGCCGAGCCTGCCGGGCGCGCCCGAGCTGCCGCTCGCGCAATCGCCCGCCTCGGTGCGGGTCTCGACATTCGTCCATCGCGAAGCG
>JBGAGQ010000132.1:0-2601 GCA_044226625.1 Thermoanaerobaculia bacterium | reverse complement strand
CGAAACCGAATCCGCTCCTCCGGATCGAGCCCCGCGGTCGGCTCGTCGACGATCAGCAGGCGTGGATCGTTGACGATCGCCTGGGCGATGCCGACCCGCCGCTTCATGCCGCCGGAAAACCCTCCCACCTTCCGATCCGCGACCTCCGTGAGCGCCACCTCGTCGAGCACCTCGGCCACGCGCTCGCGGCGAAGCTGAGGATCGTCGAGGCCCTTGAGGATCGCCATGTAATCGACGAACTGCGCCGCCGTGAGCTCCGGGTAGAGACCCAGCTCCTGTGGCAGATACCCGAGCGTCGCCTGCGTCGCCCGGCGTCCGGACGCCGACCCGAGATCCTGGCCGAAGACGCGGACCGAGCCACCGCTCGGGCGGACGATCCCGGCGAGGATGCGCAGCAGGGTGGTCTTGCCCGCGCCGTTCGGCCCCAGCAGTCCGAACATGCCGGGCGCGATCTCGAGATCGATCCCCGCGAGCGCTTTCCGTCCCTTGGCCCCGCGGCCATACGTCTTCTCGAGCCGTTCGATCTCGATCATGGACTACCCTTCTTCATAGATACCGTTCCTTGCGACGCCAGAGCACGCAGGACAGGACCAACAGGGCCGCCGCAACGATGGTCAACGCGAAGCGGTTCGCCACGAGGCTCGGCGCGTTCGGCGAAAAGACCCCATGGAAGAGAAAGAGCGGACGCGCGTTCGCCTCGAACCAACGCTTCATGAGGAGCTCGACCAGCCAGGTACCGCCGACGAGAAACGCGCCGGTCGCGGGTTGAGCTCCGGCGAGCGCGCCCGCCGTCCCCAGGGCGATGAGAAAGAGCGTGGGGACGAGCCACATCGCCTGCAGGGGAAGCGTTCCACCGAGCGGCGAGAAGTCGACGCCGAGCACCCCGGCCGCGAGCTGGAGGATCCCCGCGGACAGGGCTTGGATCGAGAGGATCAGCCCCAGGCGGGCAGCTAGCGTCCGCTCCGCCCGCTCGGGCGTGGCCGCCTTGAGCTCGAACGCCGGGTCGCCGAGAAGGGCGTAGGCCGCAAGGATGCCCCCGACCAGCGGTAGCAGGAACCCGAGATAAGCGCGCGCGAGCGCGAAGCGGATGCCGGGCTGACCCATGATCCCGAGGATCGCGAGGAAGAGCACGAGGAACGCCGGGGGAAACCAGAGCGCGTCGCGACGGTAGGTGAGCCACGCGTAACGCCACCCGGCGTTCGAAAGGCGTGGACTCTTCACGCGTTGCTCGCCCGGCGGTCCAGGAGGACGACCACGCCGCCCAGGACCGCGAGGACGGCGCCGAGAAGGACCCCGAGGTTCGCGAGCGCTTCGGTCGGCGTGGAGCGCATCGCCTCGGCGGAGGCGAGCGATGGAGGGCCGGCGAAGAACGCCTGCAAAACAAAGATCCCGCTCGGCGTGACCAGGGTGCCGTTCAGGGTCGGGAACAGCTTCGGCGGGATGAAGTTCGCCCAAAACCAATAGCCGCAGAACAGGATCTGATAGACCGGCAGCGGCATCACGAGGGGACAGGCGAGCGAGAAGGCGACCACGAACGCGAACGCGGGGACGGTGATGCCGACGAACGCCGCGGGGACCGCGTAGAGCATCGCGGCGTCGGCGCGTCCGAGCGCCACCAGGACGAGCGCGATCGCCAGGACCCAGAGGATCACCGGGATCAAGGACGAGGCGAGGGCGGCGAGGAATTTCGCTCGCACGTAGGCGAGATTCGAGAGCGGCGTACTCCGTTGCAGCTCGCGGACGCCGAGGCGGCCGTCGCGCTCGATTCGGTCGGCGGAGAGGATGCCGGCGACGAGCGGGAAGAAGACGTTCGCTGCGAGCAGGAACCGACCGGCGACACCCCACGCCTGATCGCGCGAGATGACCTCTCCCCGCACCATCTCCCCAAGCGGCGGCGGCGAGAAGAGGAGCGTCGTATAGAAGGCGAACAGCAGACCGTACGCGACCCAGAGGCTCTTCCGGCGCAGCGACATGCCGAGCTCGTGGCGAAAGGCTCCGGAAGGTCGTGTCATCGAACGGGGTTCTCCGGGTTCACCGCACGCATAGTTTCGAGACGACCGCCGGAGCGAAATGTTTCCGGCCGCGAGAGCCACGATCCCCGCCGATGTTCGAGCCCGGGAATTCAGAATTTTCGCGGGACGGCGCCTGAGCCCCCTCCGCCCGACCCCTTGGCCGCGAGCTCGCGGAGGAGCTCGAGGTCGCGTGCATAGACGTCGCGGCCGAGCCGAAGAGCGCCGTCCCCGTCCACCCACGCGGTCCAGTAGGCGACGTGAACCGGAATCGGTTCTGAAATCGCGATCCGGCGCTCGATTCCGGCGTCGATCGCGGCGCGGATCGCCTCCGGCGTCCACTTCTGATCGCCGGCGAGCGTCCAGACCGCGAGGTCGAACGGCTTCTCGATGCGGATGCAGCCGTGGCTGAACGCGCGCACCGTTCGACCGAAGAGGGATGGAGCCGGTGTGTCGTGCAAGTAGACGCCGAAGCGGTTTGGGAAGAGGAACTTGATCCGGCCGAGCGAGTTACCCGGCCCCGGTTTCTGGCGCAGCCGGTTCGGTCCGAGGACCTCGTACCCTTCGCGGCGCAGGTACCCCGAATCTTTCG
>JBGAGQ010000006.1:0-172586 GCA_044226625.1 Thermoanaerobaculia bacterium | reverse complement strand
TGTTCGAATACCCCCCTTATTCGCTCGCGCTCGCGACCAAGATGGTCGAAGTCGCGCGCCACCAGGGGCTCGACGTGCTGCACGTCCACTACGCCGTGCCGAACGCGGTGTCGGCTGTCCTTGCCCGGCAGATCGTCGCGCCCCAGCCGCTGCCGGTGGTCACCACGCTCCACGGCACCGACGTCACCCTGGTCGGCAACGACCCGAACTATCTGGAGACGACCCGCTACGGCATCGTCCAGAGCGACGCCGTGACGGCGGTCTCGGAATCGCTCCGGCGCCAGACGGTCGACCAGCTCGGCGTCCTCACCAAGACGATCCACGTGGTGCCGAACTTCATCGATCCCGCGCGCTACGAGGCGGTGCGCGGCACCGACGGGGCGCGGCGGTGGGCGAAGCCGGGCGAGCGGACGATCGTTCACATCTCGAACTTCCGGCCGGTGAAAAGGGTGCTCGACGTGGTCGAGGTGTTCGAGCGGGTGCGCCGCGAGGTGCGCGCCCGGTTGATCCTGGTGGGCGACGGCCCGGAGCGTGGCAAGGTCGAGCAGATCTGTCGCGAGCGCGATCTCTGCCACGCGATCACCTTCATCGGCAGCCTGCCGCTGATCGAGGAGATCCTGGTCGGCGCCGACCTGTTCGTCCTCCCGTCGGAGACCGAATCGTTCGGCCTCGCGGCGCTCGAGGCGATGAGTTGCGAGGTGCCGGTGATCGCGACCACGGCGGGAGGGCTCCCCGAGGTGGTGGTGGACGGCGAGACCGGATACCTCCGCTCGGTGGGCGACGTCGACGCGATGGCCGCCGCGGCGCTCGACCTCCTGTCCGATGAAACGAAACGACTTTCGTTCGGCGCGGCCGGCCGGAAGCTCGCGGTCGAGACCTTCGCCCAGGACGTGGTCGTCGGCCGCTATCGCAGCCTCTACGAGCGGGTCATCGCCGACGCCAACGGCTGAGCGCCCGGTTCGGCGCGGCATCGACGCCGAGTCGAACCCGAGCCTCGAATCGGCGAGCGCCGCGCGAATCCGAATGCCCTCGTACGCGATCCCCGGGGCGAGCGCCGAGGCGGAGTTTCGCGACCGCGGCTCCGTCTTCCTCGCGATCGTCCGTGAGGTCGGCTCGGAAGAGGAGGCGCGCGCGGCGATCACGGAGATCGAGCGCCGTTTTCCGGATGCCACCCATCATTGCTGGGCCTGGCGTCTCGGTGCCGAGGGCCGAGAGCGCGCCTCGGATGCGGGGGAGCCGGCGGGAACCGCGGGCAAGCCGATGCTCCAGGTGTTGCGCGGCGCCGCGATCTCGGACGTCTTGGCGGTGGTCGTCCGCTGGTTCGGCGGAACCAAGCTCGGCAAAGGAGGATTGGCGCGCGCCTACGCGGCCGCGGTGCGCGCGGCGCTCGACGGGCTGCCTCGCGCGACGCGCGCCGCCATGCGATCGGTCGCCCTCGAGGTGCCGTACGACAAGCTCGGCGCGGTCAAGCGCCTGATCCAGCCGCCGCACGTCGTCCTGCTCGCGGAGGAGTACGGCGAGCGCGTTCGGGTCGCCCTCGCGGTGGTCGAAGAGCAGGAGCCGGCGCTCGCCGCCGCGCTCGCCGATCTGCGGCTCGCGCCGCTCGAACCGTAACGAGATCCCCCGGCGCGGCGCCAGAGAACGCCGTGCGCCCGCCGCGGGGAGCGGTTGTTCCCCTCCCGATCGTTGGCGTATGCTTCGGGCGACCGAAATGTCGGACACATAAGGTTTTTCCGGACCTCTGAAAGGAGAGCCCTGCGATGAGTGAGCCTCTGCCTCCCCCACCTCCGCCGAGCTATGCGCCTCCGCCGGCCGGCGGCAGCAGCAACAAGACCCTGATGCTCGTGCTCTCCTACCTGGGTTTGCTCGCGATCATTCCTTTCGTCGTCGAGAAGGACGACAAGGAAGTCCAGTGGCATGCCAAGCACGGCCTGGTCATCTGCGTGCTCTGGGTCATCATCAGCCTGGTGTTCTTCGTGCTCGGCCACATCCCGTTCCTCGGTTGCCTCGCCGGCCTGATCTCGATCTTCATTCCGATCGGAATGCTGATCCTGGCGATCCTGTGCATCATGAAGGCGGTCAACGGCCAGCGTTTCATCATCCCAGGCGTGAGCCAGTACGCCGATAAGTTCTGATCCGGAGGCTTTGAAATGTCGATTCCGATCGCACCCCCGCCGGCCCAAACCCCCCAGAGCAGCCAGGCGACCACGGCTTTGATCGTGGGCATCGTCGGCGTCGTTTGCTGCGGCCTTGCGGCTCCGTTCGCGTGGTACCTCGGCAACAAAGAGCTGCAGCAGATCGCGGCAGGTCTCGCGCCGGCCTCGGGAGAGGGCGCGGCGAAAGCGGGCAAGATCCTCGGCATGATCGGCTCGGTTCTGCTGATCCTGAGCCTGGTTTGGGTCTTCTTCATGGGCGGCATGGCGATGCTCTCGGCCATGTCCGGCCACGCCGGGCAGTAAGGTTCGGCGCTCGAGCACCCCTCGGCCGCTCGTCCCGTGGGTCCTGGTCGGACTCGCGGGGTGGGCGGCCTTCGTCGTTCTGTCTCACTGGCAGCCGACCGGCGGGGCCGAGAATTCGATCTGTCTGTTCCGGCGGGCGACCGGGATCCCTTGTCCGGGGTGCGGCTTGACGCGAGCGTCCGCGGCGCTGGCCAAGGGGCACTTCGCCGAGGCGTTCTCGTTCCACCCGATGATCTTCCTCCTCGCTTTCGAAGCCTTGGCCATCTGGGTCGTGTGGGGTGCCTTTGCCCTGCGAGGGCGTCGGATACCGGCGGCCTGGTCCGTTCGGGTCGGCCCCCTCGCGACCGCTCACGTGGCCGCGCTCGTCGCCCTCTGGCTCGGCCGACTCGCGACCGGCACCCTCCCCTGGTAGGCTCGCTCTCGTGTCTTCGACCCGACGCCGCGCGCTGATCGGGGCGATCGTCTTTTTCGTCCTGCTCGCCCTCGATCAGCTTCAGAGACCCGCGCGCCAGGTCTCGGCCCATCTCCTGCTCTTCGCGATCCACGGCTATCAGGCGACGCTTTCGAAAGCGATGCCGGTGCTCGGTGTGCGCTGCCGGTTCACCCCGTCGTGCAGCCACTACGGCGAGGGAGCGATCCGCAAATACGGGGCGGTGTTGGGCACGATCCGCACCGCCGGGCGAATCGGACGTTGCGGTCCGTGGACACCGCTCGGCACGTACGATCCGCCGTAACAGGCCGCTGAAAACTCTCTTCAGGTCGCAGAGTTCCCGAGGGCGCTCCCGAGTCTGTCCGAGCGAAGCGAGTTACGAGGGGCACCCACAGGGAATCTCCTGCGACGAAGGAGTTTTCAGCGGCCACCTGGCTCCTCCGTCGAGCTGAGCGTCGAAGACGGTTGACAGGCGGAGCGTGGGCGGAGATGCTCGCTCGCATGGCGGAAGATCGATTGGACTATCAGGAGTTGGTGCGCGAGGCCCTGCGCGACGTGGTGCGCCGGTCTCTGGAGGTCGTGGCCGAAGAGGGGGGCCTTCCCGGCGAGCACTTTTTCTATCTGAGCTTCCGCTCCAATTTTCCCGGCGTGCGCATTCCGACGTTTCTCCGCGACAGCTATCCGGACGAGGTCACGATCATCCTCCAGCATCAGTTCTGGGACCTGGAGGTCGACCGCGAGGCGTTTTCCGTGTCCTTGAACTTCAACGCCGCGCGCCACCGGGTGACGGTGCCTTACGAGGCGCTCACGTCGTTCGTCGATCCGTCGGCCGAGTTCGGCCTTCGCTTCGGTCCCGTCGACTCGGAGGAAGCGCCCGCCGCGGAGGCTCCGGCGCGCGGCCCACGATCGATCGAGAAGGTGCCCTCGATCGGTCCTCGCGCGGTCGCCGAACCCATGCCGGACGCCATGGCCATTGCCGAACCCGTCGAGTCGACCGCGGACGATTCCGAGGCGCCCGCGGTGGACGGCGGCCGAATCGCCGGGGTCCTCCCGTTCGACCCTTCGCGCCGCCGGTAGAGGCCCGCATCCTCTGCCGCCCGCGATCGCCCGCCTTGCCGTCCGAATCCGCGCTACGTCCCTAGCGAGCGGCGGCATCGTCCTGTTCTAGGGGACGATCCGCCCGGTATTCCCCGGGGGCTCTCATGGCACCCCCCTTGCTCCTCCCTCTGGCGGCCGTAGGTTTTCGTCCAGAAGGAGGACCTCCCATGACCGCTCGCCTACTTCCGAACCTTCTCGTCGCGATCGCCCTCGCGTCGCTCGCATCCTGCTCACCGAAAGAAGAACCCTCCGCCGCTTCGTCCACCGATACGGATCCGACCCCTGCCGCTTCGAACGCACCTGCGAGCACCCCGGCCGAGGAGGTGGCTCGTACGCAGGACGAGCTGGGTGCCGGCCGGGAGATCGCGGCGCCGGAACCGACGCCGAACGCCCCGTCGGAGGCGGAGCTCCGGGCGAGAGAACGCGAGCTCGCTCGCCGCGAGCGTGACGTCCGCGCCCGGGAGGCTCGCGCCGCCGCGGCGGCCCCGGTTCCGCGTCCCCGGGTCGAGGAACCGGCCCCGGCGAGAGAGGAGATCGACCCTTCGGCGCCGACCCCCGAAGAGAGTGACGAGTACGCGGAGGAGGGCGCACCGGGCCAGGAGCCGGGAGAGGATTCCGGTGTCGACGAAAACGACGAGGCTCCGCTCGAAACCGAGCGCACCCCGGCGGCGACCGTGCCCTCGGGCGAGCATCTGGCGGTCGAGCTGATCGGCGACCTTTCGAGCGCCGAGAGCCGGGCGGGCGACACGTTCCGGGTCCGCGTCGCTCGCGACGTGCGGGCCGACGGCGAAGTGGCCATTCCGGCCGGCTCGGAGGTCCAAGGGTTGGTGAGCGAGGCGGTCGGCGCGGGCGAGAAACGCGGGCAGCCGGCGAAGCTCACGCTCAAATTCACCGACCTGATTCTGCCCTCCGGCGAGGCGGTGCCGATCCGCGCCACCCTGGAACAGATCGGGGAGAGCCACCCGGGCAAGAAAGCCGCGACCGTGGGAGGCGGTGCCGCGGCGGGCGCCGTGCTCGGCCGGGTTCTCGCCGGGAAGGGCTCGCGCGGAACGGGTACGGTCATCGGGGCCTTGGTCGGAGCGCTCGCCGGCGCCGCGATCGCCTCGCACTCGGCCGCGACCGAGGAGATCTCGATCCCCGCGGGTACCCTCTTCGACCTCCGCCTCGACGAATCGGTCGAGATCGGCGGAGGGCGATGACGGCGCACTCGCCGGTTTGACACGCCGTTCCCCCTCGGGTAGCCTGCCTCTCGCATTGCGAGAGGCCCCGCTTTGAGCGGGGCACGGCAACCTGGGGCGGACACCCAAGGTGCCCTCCCGCTCGAGATCGCGGTGGATCGTGAAACCGAGCGGGGATGCGGCTGGACGAGATCGAGAGGTTGACGATCGAATCCGGCAACGAACTGTCCGCGGTGCCGTAAAGCCCGTTCTCGCGATGGAAATCGATGCGAGGCGGGCTTTCGCGCGTTCAGGGCCCTGAAGCCCTGAGTCCGCGGGGGAGCCGCCGGGAGGTGGTTCGTCATGGCGATTCTCGAAGCTCCCGCTGGACCCGTCACCGCGGTGCCCCCCTCCGTGCCGATCCCGCCGCGCCCGGCGGATCTGGACGAGCGCAGCGCGCGTCTTCGCGCGGCGCTCGCCGAGCGGATCCTCGTGCTCGACGGCGCGACCGGTACGGCGCTTCAGGCCGCGAATCTCGTCGCGGAGGACTTCGGCGATCCCGATCTCGAAGGGTGCAACGAGAACCTCTGCCGCACGCGCCCCGACGTGGTGGACGGCGTCCACGAGCGCTATCTCTCCGCGGGTTGCGACGTCGTCGAGACCAACTCGTTCGGCGGCACGCCGCTCGTCCTCGCCGAATACGGGCTCGCAGAGCAAGCGTTCGAGCTCAATCGCCTCTCGGCCTCGATCGCGCGCGCGGCCTGCGCTCGCTGGGACCGCCCGGACCGGCCGCGCTTCGTCGCGGGTTCGATGGGGCCGACGACGCGTGCGATCTCGGTCACCGGCAACGTCACGTTCGAGGAGCTGCGTGAGGCGTTTCGCGTTCAGGCGCTCGGCCTGATGGCGGGGGGCGCCGACTATCTGCTGCTCGAGACGGCGCAGGACACGCGCAACGTCAAGGCGGGATTGATCGGCCTCGAGGAGGCGTTTGCCGAAAGCGGCTGGCGCCTACCCGTCGCGGTGTCCGCGACGTTCGAGACCACCGGCACGCTGCTCGGCGGTCAGGACGCCGAGGCGCTGGTGGCGGCGCTCGGTCACATGGATCTTCTGTACCTGGGCATCAATTGCGCGACGGGTCCCGAGCGGATGACCGATCCGCTCCGTACGCTCGCCGAGCTGGCGCGGACGCGCATCGCCTGCGTGCCGAACGCAGGGCTCCCGGACGAGGAGGGGCGGTATCGCGAAGGGCCGGAGGTTTTCGAAAAGGTCTTCGCGCGGTTCCTGGACGCCGGCTGGCTCAACCTGGTCGGTGGGTGCTGCGGCACCACCGACGCCCACGTGCGGGCGCTCGCGAGGCTGGTCGCCGGACGGCCGCCGCGGGCGGTGCCGCGGCACCATCGGGCGTGGGTCTCCGGCCTCGAAGGGGTCGAGCTTACCGACGACAACCGCCCGCTGCTGATCGGCGAGCGGACCAACGTCCTCGGCAGCCGTAAGTTCAAGCGCCTGATCGCGAGCGGCGAACAGGAAGCCGCGGCGGAAGTGGGGCGGGCTCAGGTGCGCGCGGGCGCCCAGGTGCTCGACGTTTGCCTCCAGGACCCCGACCGCGACGAGCGGTCGGACGTGGAGGCCTTCCTCGGCCGATTGATCCGTCTGGTCAAGGTACCGCTGATGATCGACTCGACCGACGCCGGGGTGATGGCGCGGGCGCTCACCTACTGCCAGGGCAAGGCGGTCCTGAACTCGATCAACCTGGAAGACGGCCGCGTGCGCTTCGACCGCGTGGTGCCGCTCGCCAAACGGTTCGGCGCGGCGCTCGTCGTGGGTACGATCGACGAGAAGGGGATGGCGGTCACGGTCGAGCGCAAGGTCGAGATCGCACAGCGGAGCTTCCATCTCCTGGTCGACGAGCTGGGGGTGGCGCCGGAGGACGTCTGGTGGGACGCGCTCGTCTTCCCCTGCGGCACGGGCGACGCGGCCTACGTCGGCTCGGCGGCGCAGACGATCGCCGGAGTCGCCGCGCTCAAGGAGCAGTTCCCCGATTCCAAGACCATCCTCGGCGTTTCCAACGTGAGCTTCGGCCTTCCGGAAGCCGGGCGCGAGGTGCTCAATTCGGTCTTCCTCTATCACGCGACGAAGGCCGGGCTCGACGCGGCGATCGTCAACACCGAGAAGCTCGCCCGCTACGCCGACATCCCGGAAGAGGAGCGCGCGCTCGCCGAGGCGCTGATCTTCCTACCGCCCGGCGACCTCGAAGGCTCCGAGCGCGCGGTGGCGGCGTTCACCGCCTACTTTCGCGGCCGGACGACGGCAACCGCGCATCGTTCGTCGCGGGCCGAGCTGCCGCTCGACGAGCGGATCGCCCGCGCCGTGGTCGAAGGCTCGAAAGAGGGGCTCGAGTCGGATCTCGAAGCCGCGCTCGCCGATCCTCGGTGGCCCGCGCCGCTCGATTTGATCAACGGCCCGCTGATGGCAGGCATGGCCGAGGTCGGGCGTCTGTTCAACGACAACCAGCTGATCGTGGCGGAGGTGCTCCAGAGCGCCGAGGTGATGAAGGCGGCGGTGTCGTTCCTCGAACCGCGGATGGAAAAGGTCGGCGGCTCCTCTCGCGGCAAGGTGCTGCTCGCGACGGTCAAGGGGGACGTTCACGACATCGGCAAGAACCTGGTCGACATCATCCTCTCGAACAACGGCTTCGAGGTCGTCAACCTCGGGATCAAGGTCCCCTCGGACCGCTTGATCGAAGCGGTGCGCGAGCACCGGCCGGACGTGATCGGACTGTCCGGACTGCTCGTAAAGTCGGCGCAGCAGATGGTGGTGACGGCCGACGACCTGCGCGAGGCCGGAATCCACCTGCCGCTGGTGGTGGGCGGCGCCGCTCTCACCCGCCGCTTCACGCACAAGAAGATCGCGCCGGCCTACGGCGCGCTCTGCACGTATGCCAAGGACGCCATGCACGGGCTGTCGCTCGTCGAGCGACTGAGCGACCCCAAAGCTCGCCCGGCCTTGGAGCTCGAGGTGGCGGAGATCGCGGCGGCCGACCTCGCCGCGACGGTCGCCGAAGGGGCGGAGCCGGGTGCCTCCGGTCCCGCGCCCGCGCCGGTCCGCCGCGATTACGTCCCTCCCGCGCCCCCGGACCACGCGCGCCACGTGGAAGCACTCGATCTCGACGAGGTCTGGCGCTTCCTCAACCCGCAAATGGTCTACGGCAAGCACCTCGGCCTGCGGGGGTCGGTCAAGAAGCTCGAAGAGCAGGGGGACGAGAAGCTCGCGAAGCTGCGCGCGGTGATCGAGGAGCTCCAGGAGCTCGGTCGATCCGGAGCCCTCGAAGCGCGGGCCGTCTGGCGCTTCTTTCCCGCCGAAGCGGAAGGGGACCGCGTGCTCCTGCGCGATCCGGAGACCGGGGCGATCGCGGCCGAATGGACCTTTCCCCGCCAATCGAAGGAGGGAGGGCTCTGCCTCGCCGACTTCGTCCTGCCGGGCGATTCGATCGCGCTCTTCGTCACCACGGCGGGCGCCGGGGTGCGCGAGCGGGTCGAGGCCTGGAAACGCGAGGGGGAGTATTTGAAGAGCCACGCGTTCGCCGCGCTCGCGCTCGAAACCGCCGAGGCCGCCGCGGAGCATCTCCATCACCGTTTGCGCGCCGCGTGGGGTTTTCCCGATCCCCCCGAGCTTTCAGCGGCCGACCTCCTGTCCGGCCGCTACCGCGGCAAGCGCTACAGCTTCGGCTATCCGGCCTGTCCCGATCTCGCCATGCAGCGCCGTCTCTTCGCCGCGCTCGCGCCGGAAGAGATCGGCGTGCATCTCACCGACGGCGACATGATGGACCCGGAAGCGAGCGTCTCCGCGCTCGTGCTCGAGCATCCCGACGCGAGATATTTCGGGGCGTAACTTTATCTTGCAGAGAATCTATAAATAAGATTATTTCTGCCGCCGCGTCCTGCGCCGCGTCCTGTTCTGAGGCCGCGCGGCGGGGCCTTGACGCGTTTGCATTCCAAGGCATGTATATACTTGGAGGCGCTGTTCGGCTGCAGGCTTAACTTCTGGCGATGTCGAGAAAGCTCTCGAAGTGCCCGCAGTGATTGTTGACAAGCGCTAGTAAAAGATATCGATAGATCGTCGTTGCTATTGGTTTGATGTTTGCAGTGCGGCATCCTCGTGATGGAACGAGTCGGTGTCGCCGTGGATTGGCGAGCTTCGCTTCGAGCGCAGCCGGAGTCCTTTGGAGAGCTCACTGAGATGGCGGCCGCGTTTTCTCCGTTGGCTCTATCCACGGAGCTCGAAGGATTCGTGGCGGAGGCGGCAGAGCTCGAGGAGCTGTTCGACGGTCTGGACGCCCAGACGTTCGAGCAGTCGCTTCCGGGTCTGATTCCGCCGATCAACGACCTGAGCTCGAGGACCTGCGCCGCGCTCGATCGCGTGCGGGTCGCCTACGAGGAACGCGGCGGGGAGGCCGAGTCGCTTGTCGGGCTCGTCTTCTACGCCGTCCACGAGCTCCGCAAACGGAGGGACCGCCTCGCGCGCCTCGCCGGCCAGAGTCTCGACCTCGCGTTGATCGCGGAATTCGGCGGCATCCTCCGGAGCTTGCAGCGCGCTTTGGACGCGGTACTGGTCCTTGTTTGTAAAATCGAAAAAATACCGGCGAAAAAAGCGCCCATCCGCCATCTCAACCTTGCCCTCGACATCCGCTCGGCCTACACCAAGTTTCGCCGCGAGATCGCTGAGGTCGCCGCCCGGCACCGCGCGGAATCCCGTTCGGCGACCGCCACCCTCCAAAGCGCGGCGACCAGCATCGCGAAGCTGATTGGCCGGGACATCTTCGTCCGCCTCCGGCTCACGGATCGGATCGAGTTGCGGAACTTACAGACGCGAATCCTCGAGTGGCGCACCTCGGGAGCGGATCCGCTCGCGGCGGAGCGATTGTGGCAAGACCTTTGTGGGTATGCCCAGCTGCTGCACAAGGTGAATCAGCGTCAGGAGCTCGTCGAGCACGACCGTGAAGTGTTGTCGGGTCTCCTCGACTGGGCTGCCCAAGCGGATTCCGGGGACGAGAGGTATCGAGCCATTCTGCGTACGCGCGCGGCGGCGCTCTTGGGACGAGACGATCTCCTGGATGCCGTCCTGCTCGGAGACCCTTCCGCCGAGGAGCTCTTGAAAACGCTCGAGGGGCTCCGCTCCTCGCTGCTTTTCGTTGGCCCCGAAATCGCATCAGTGGGTGATGCGTTAGGCGCTCCGGAAGAGGGTCCGGGCGTCATGGGCTTGATCCTCCCTGGAGGGGTTCGATTATGAGTGCAGATTCGATCGTAAAAGATGCTTTGGCCACGGTTCCCAAGGCGGTCGCCGCCGGTGTGGTCGACATGGCGAGCGGCTTGATGCTGAGCATCAAGACGGTGGCGAGCCATCCGCAGCGCGTATTGGACATCCTGGCGCCGGCGACCCAAGAGCTCTTCGAGGGAGAGCTCGTGACCACGATTGAAAATTTGTTCAAGCAGGCTCGGGGTGTCAAGACGGACGAGCGGTATTTCAAGGAGATCCTGATCTCGTCCTCTCACCTCTGGCATTTCTTCGGCCGCCTCAAGAGCAATCCGAGAACCGTACTCACGGTTGTCGCCACGGCGGACGTCAACCTCGGTATGCTGATCGTCAAGTGCCGGCAGCTCACCGAGAACGAGGGCATCTGATCGCACACCGCGATTCGAGTGCGGATGGGATCCGGGTCCGTGAGCTGTGCGCCGGGTACGGCGACAGACAGGTCCTGGGTCCCCTCTCGTTCGACCTCCGCCTGGGCGAGACCAGCGCGTTTTTGGGGCCCGGCGGTGCCGGAAAGAGCACGCTGTTCCGGATTCTCCACGAGCACATCCTCCACGAGGCCGTCGAGCCGGAGCTTTGGCGTTGCGGCGAGGTCGAGGTTCCATTCCTCGAGGGGCGCCACTTCCGCCAGAAATCCAGGGCGATCACCGGTACCTTGGGCGGTCGGCTGCGAGATGTGGCCGACGATGCCGAGGCGCTCTTGTCCTCCGTCTGGACGCCCAGTCCGGAGGCCGCGTCTCGCTTGCGGGACCTGCTCGAGGTTCCGGCCGCCGATTTGGGATTTCCGGAGGCGAGGCTCGCGGAGCTCACGGTGACTCTTGCGGGTGGGCCTTCCATCGTCCTGCTCGACGAGCCCGAAGCGGACCTCGAGGAGCCCTTTCTCTCTTGGGTACGCGAGCTGCTCGGGTACTGGCGCTCGCGCACGACGCTGATCCTGGCCACCCACCATCTGGAGATCGTCCGGGAGGTCTCGGATCGGACCTTTCTCCTGATCGAAGGCCGCCTCATCGAATCCGGTGTGACCGAAGAGATCTTTACCCGCCCGAAGCTACCGCGGACGGAGTCTTTCCTTCGGTGGGGAAGCTGAGGCGTGAGTCGATCCACCCTCTACTGGATCCTGCCCCGCAAGCTGGCGGGCTCCGCGAGCCCCGGGCTCTGGCGTCCGATCGAAGAGGACATGGCCTGGCTTCGGGATCAGGGCATCCGATGGGTCGTCTCGCTCACCGAGGCGCCGCTCGATCCACCCGCGGAGAGCTTCGGTTTGAACGGTTTGCACGTACCGATTCCCGACATGGGCGTGCCTTCGCTGGCGACCGCCCTGAGCCTCTGCCGGACGATCGGAGAAGCGCTCCAACGGGAGGAACCGGTCCTCCTACATTGCAAGGCCGGCCTCGGCCGCACGGGCACCTTGCTCGCGTGTTTCCTCACGACGCAGGACAAGACCGCGCGGCAGGCGATGGTCACGGTTCGGTCGGCGAATCCGCTGGCCATCCAGAACGAGATTCAGGAGCGGTTCGTCGAAGATTTCGCGTCGTGGTACGCGGAAGGAGGAGAGCTCAAACCGCCCGGTGCTGGTATCCGTCTTGCTTGGCGAGAGAATCGATGAGCCGGTTCGGCCGGCTCGTAACGGCGGATGGCATGGCCCCGCCAGAGATCTTGCAACATCGCCGTAACCGTTTTCACGTTTCCGACGTAGTACAGAGGGCAGGCGGGGTTCGGGTTACCTCCTCGAGCATTCTCGACTCCTCGGACGACACCCTTCAGAGTTACCTTGGCCAGCGCGCCCGGTCCGGCGATCCGTCGGTCCCGCGGCGGCTTGCGCCCGGACCTCGTCTGCCTTCTCCTTGGGAAAGGACCGCAGGTCATGTCGTTTTCTTTACGTTTGCTGTTTAAAGGCTCGTGCCTTTTCATGCCTTCCCCCCGGGGAGAGGGCCTTTACGCGCTGCTCTGTCCTCGGGGCATCGGGGCGAATCCCCGCCTCCGGTTCGATTCGCGGGACATCGCGGAGGCCGGCGGGGGACATCCCTACCACGGGCCCTCGTCCACGGCGCCGTCGATCGGACCCTCCGGAGGATTCTGGCCGTTGGCCGGAGCCGACCTGTGGCTTCGGGGGGTGGGCGCTCCTGCGCCTTCGTCGGGCGGCGTGGCCGGTCTCGAGGCGGACCTCGAAACCGATCTCCTCGCGGCCGGGCTCGATCTCGGAAGCCTCGTGCCCCGGATCGGGGGAGCCGCCGGCTTGCAGGCCGCCGGGCTCGGCTCTCGGCTGCTGTTGCCCTGGGGGACCCTGGGCGCCTGGTCGTCCACCCGGTGGCAGCGTTTGCGCGCCGGCTGGCGGTTCCATGGCGACGCGGCGGGAGGATGCGCGTTCCTGCTGGCCGAGATCACGACCGGGGCCCTGGAGATCGAAGACCTAGATCAAGGCCGCAAGCTGTTGCTCGCGCCGATGGGCGGGCGAATGCTCGAGCTGGAGATCGGACCCGCGGAGTCCGTGTCGACCTTCGCCTCGGAGGCGGGGAACCTCGCCCACGCCGGATGACCGGAGTGGGCCCCCGAGTGGCCCAACATTTGCCCCGCGGTCGCGTAATCGGTGACAGGCTCTTCGTGCTTCCCAGCCTGCGAGCCGTCATCCAGGAGGATCGGGCATGAGCTACGCCGTTCACGAGGTCGAGGAGATCGGTCCGGGCTTCGCGGCCGAGCTCGAGCGTTGTGGGATCAAGACGATCTCCGGACTCCTCAAGCGATGCTCCGACCCCGGCGGCAGGAAGCGAGTCGCCGCTCAGAGCGGAATTTCTGAGGCGCAGCTGCTCCGATGGGCCAACATCGCCGATCTGATGAGGGTTCGCGGCATCGGCCGCCAGTACGCCGAGCTGCTCCTGGGAGCGGGCGTCGATTCGATCCGAGAGCTGAGAGCCCGGCGGCCGACCCAGCTCGCCCGCAAACTGGCCGAGATCAACGCCGCCAGAAACCTGACGCGCCGCGTACCGATCCCGAGCATGGTCGAGGAGTGGATGGAGATCGCGGCCAAGCTGCCGCCGGTGATCACTTAGTGCCCGTACTCGCTCGATCGAGCCGATTCATCGCGACGCCTAAACGCCCAGACCAGGACCTGCTGCGGTCCTGAACATCAAACCCGGCCCGAGGACGCTATCGCTTCGTCGGGTACGTGCCCCTAGCAACCCGCACGAATGCAGGACTCGCAATACGAAAAGCAAGTCTCATGGCAGGTTTGGCACCCTGTCTCTGGAAGACATGCGCTCATGGTGGCGCCGCCGACAGCGTGGCCTGAGGAATGGTGAGCGGTCAGAGTCTCACGGCGCAAACTCAGCTTTTTCGATTTCCTCTTCATGGCGACTCTCCCTCGTCGTGGACGAAACGCACCCAGGCCGAATTCCTTGTTACAATACGACCTTAATCAAGTGAGTGCCCGTGGGGTCGTGCTACGTGACAGCTAGAGGCCGGCATCTGAATCCGACCGCCGGACTCATCTACGAGCCCGGCTTGTTCGCCTTGGCTTTCGCGGTCGCATTCGTCGGCGCACCCGCCGCCGGACAGTAGAAAGTCATCGTATAGCTGGTGCTCGTAGCCGCGTTGCACTGGAACAGGCCGTTTTGATCGTCGTACGCGAAGGCGTAGGTCTGCGGGCAGTATTTGTGGATCGCCGCGACGTACTTCGTGTTCACCACCGGGCCCGCGTTGCACTGAGGAGAGGTGATTCCCCCGCAGGTATAAGGCGCAGCGACCGTATCGGTCGGGCTGTAGACGCCGGGAGCGTGGCCGCCGGCCGGCTGCGGGGCGTTCGGCAGGTTGGCGGGGGCGTTGCCCCAGTTGTTCATCGTCAGGATCGAGCCCGGAGCGTAGCAGCCGGCCCAGGTGCCGGCCCATTTCGTGTTCTGCGACGGGTTGGTGAGGTTCAAGTTCATGCTCGCGAACGCCGGGTACACGCTCTGGTTCTTCAGGTTGTACGAGAGGTTGTCGCCGGTCGGACAGACGCTCGGGGCCAGGCGCGTGCAATCGATCGTGTTGTTTTTCGGCGCGCTCTCGCAAGTGCCGCTGACGGTCGCCTTGTAGGGCAGCGTGAAGCCGTCGACCATCGAAGTGTCGATCCAATCCGTCGCCGTGAGCGGCTGGCCGTTCGACGGATTCTTTTGGCACGGCGTGACGCCGGGAATACAGCCGAACGTTCCCTCGATCTTGGAGTCCACCGGCGGCGCGCATCCGGCCGCGGGGCAGGGCAGGATCAAGTTCCCTTGGGCGCCGCCGCTGTCGCCCAGCTGGCAGTTGTTCCCGTCGGAATCGCAGCCGTATCCCGCCCAGAACCGGGTCGCCGCGATCCCCATGTCCGGAATGTAGAAGCTCACGGACTGCCGGGGAGCCAGTTGGACCGGATCGCCAGGCGAGCTCACCGGGCCGCCGCCGTTGGAGAGCACGCCGATCGGATTCGGCAAGCTGCCGCCGCCCGAACCGACCTGGTAGAAGACCCAAATCGGGCCGGACGCGCAGCCGTTGACCACGGTCAGCCGAGGATGCGTGCCCGGAGGCGGTTGACCCGAGAAGGGTGACGTCGCGCAGACCACCCAAGCCGCTGCGATCGAGATGACGTACGACGATTTTCTCATCGAAGCATCCTCCGCTCATGCGCCGTGGACGGCAGAGCCGAAGCCGGTGCGGCTCCAGGAACCTCACGTCATTTCAGGATAATCGGAATGCTAGGGGTGAGATGGGCTTTCTGTCAAGCGCGAAAAGAAGAGGGAGGAGCGTCCCGCGCCCCGGTGCCCGAGTAGGAAACACCCCTTTCCGAACGCTAAACACTCACCGCAAGGTCGATACCGAGGGCGGGTCGCAATCACAGGCCGGTAAGGGGCAACACCTCGCATGGCGCGCCGGCCTGCTGCGGCGACGCGCCGGCTCGGACGCGGACGAGCCCCTCACCGAGCGCGAAGGCGGCGAGATCGTGGGAGCCTCGGGAGATCCGGGGAAACACCCGGATCGCGCCGTCGACGAAAGACATCCGAGCGGCGAGAAAGCGGTCGCGCGCCGAAGCTCCCGGGAGGGGCCCTTCGAGCTCTCCGCGCAGAGCGCCGCGCCAGAAACCGTCGGAGACGCCGAGCCATCGCCGGAGCGCCGGGCGGACGAACAGCCAGAAACAGGTCATCACCGACGCGGGGTTGCCGGGGAGGCCGAAGACGATGCCTCGATCGTGGACCGCGAACACGAGCGGCGCCCCCGGTTGGATCGCGACGCCGTCGAAGAGGATCCGGCAGCCGAGCCGCTCGAGGGCCGGCTCGACGAAATCGTGCTCGCCTTTCGAGACGCCGCCGCAGAGGAGCAGTACGTCGAACCCGAGGCCCTCCGCAATCCGCGTCGTCAGCTCCTCCTCCTGATCCGGGGCGATGCCGAGCGAGCGGGCCGCGATGCCGAGGGTCGCCGTGGCGGCGAGAAGGAAATCGGTGTGCGAGTCGCGCAGTTGGCCCGGTTCCGGCTCGATGTCCGGCGGTACGACCTCGTCGCCGGTCGTAAGGATTGCGACGCTCGGCGGCCGGACGACTGGCACCTCGATGTAGCCGTGGGTGGCGAGCAAGGCGAGCGCGGCGGGGCTCAAGGAGGTCCCGGTGTCGAGCATGGGATCGCCCGAACGCAGGATCTCGCCCCGACGGCGGACGTGGTCGCCGACCGAAGGAGAAGCGCGGAAGACGACGCGTTCACGGCCGCCGTCGGTCTGCTCGATCGGGAGGATCCGGTCCGCCCCCAAGGGCACCGGGGCGCCCGTCATGATCCGAACCGCGGCTCCGGCGGGGAGGGAGCGGCCGGGCGGATCCCCGGCGCGGATCGCCCCGAGGACGGGGACCGGCTCGCCGACCGAGGGGACCTCGCCAGAGAGGGCGTAGCCGTCCATCGCCGAGACGTCCGCGGCCGGCACGTCCACCCGGGCGGTGAGCGGCTCGGAGAGGATTCGACCCGCCGCCTCGCGGCGCGGCAGGACGATCGTCCCCGGCGTGCGTGCGCGCAGCTCGCAGTCGATTCGGTTCCACGCTTCGTCGGGGGAGATCATCGGGTGGTGATTATGGGGCGGTAATCGTTGGAGGCTTCCTCGGGAGGTGGAAAACAGCCTCCAATGGTATCCTTCGCCCGTTCCGAAGAGAGAGCGGGCATGACGCAGGCGCAGCCGGAGGGTGACCTCCCCCCCAACGAGGAAACCTCATTTCAGTATCGAGGGAACCTTTCCGAGGTCGCTCTCCCGGAAATCCTCTATACGATCGACCGTTTCCAGGTGCCGGGCGAGATGGTCGCGACCCGCGAAGGAATGGTCAAGCGGGTCTTCCTCCGAGAAGGCAACGTCGTCTCGGCAAGCTCCTCGGATCTGCACGACAGCTTGGGCCACCATCTGCAGCGAAGTGGCCTGCTCAGCGCGCAGGCGTTCGCCGAGGCGATGGCCGCCCGACAGAAGACGAATCAACGGCTCGGCGTGCTGCTGATCGAGCGCGGGCTGCTCGCCCCGGCCCAGGTCTACCAGGCGATCCGCCAGCAGATCGAAGGGATCGTCTGGAGCCTGTTCGACTGGCCGGACGGCGAGATCCGGTTCAAGATCGGCGGCTTTCGCAATCCCGACGCGATTCGCATCCAATTGCCGATGCGGCAGGTGATCCTACGTGGGATCGAGCGATCGCAGAACGCGAAGACCCTGGTCGCGCGGCTCGGCCGCAAGGAGACGGTGTTCGAGCCGGCCTATCGGACCGAGGACCTGATCGAAACTGCCCTCGAGTCCGACGAGATGCGTCTGCTCGAGCTGGTGGACGGGCGCCGGACCCTGTTCGACATCTGCACCCAGGGGCCGCGAGGGGTGGCGGAAAACGGCAAGCTGCTCTACGCTTTTGCCGCGCTGCAGCTCATCCGTCGCTGCGAGGTGCCCTCGTCGGTCGGATGGGCGGCGCCCCCGGCGGAGTCCCCGGTCGACGAGAGCTCCGGGGCGATCCGCATCCGGTTCAAGACTGTCGCCCCCAAATCCGGTTCCTGAGGGCCCGCCGGCCGGCGCGCCGAGCCAAACTTCAAGTTCGAGGAGCCCGTTCCCCGATGCCGATCTACGAATACCAATGCCTGGCGTGCGGCACGCGCACCGAGCAACTCCAGAAAATCTCCGATCCCCCACTCGCGGCCTGTCCGAAATGCGGCGGCGAGGTCAAGAAGCTGGTTTCTTCGCCGGCGTTCCAGTTCAAGGGAAGCGGCTGGTACGTCACGGACTATGCCGGCAAGAGCAGCGGCAAGTCCGAGTCGAGCTCGTCTTCGGAAACGAAGTCCGAGGCCAAGTCCGATGGCGGTTCGTCGGAAGCCAAGACAGAAGCCAAGAGCGAGCCCAAGGCGGAAAAGAAGGACACCGCGGCGAAAGCGGACTGACCGCTCGCGCCCCGTGACGGTGGAATAGCGCGTTGCCCTCCTCGACCCCTCGCATCGCGGCGATCACCGGGGCCTCTCGCGGGCTTGGCCGTGCGTTCGCGCGGGTTCTCGCCGAGGAGGGATTCTCCTTGGCTCTCGGAGCGCGCGACCTTTCGGCGCTCGAACGGATCGCCGCCGAGCTGCCGGGGGAACACCTCGCGTTCCGGTTGGACGTCGAAGAGCCCGCGAGCGTCGAGGGGTTTCGCGACGCGGTGAGGGATCGGTTCGGTCCGCGCCTCGATCTGCTGGTGAACAACGCCGGGGTCGGCGTCTTCGGGCGCCTGGATGAGCTGTCCGTAGAGGATTTCGACCGCCAATGGCGGGTCAACGTCCGAGGGGTGTGGCTCGCGACCCGGGCCTTTCTTCCCGCGCTCGAATCGTCGCAGGGGATGGTGGCGATGATCTCCTCCGACGTCTCGGCCCGAACCTTCCCGACCGGGGGCGCCTACACCGCGACCAAATTCGCTTTGCGTGCCCTCTCCCGGACTCTCCAGCAGGAGCACCCGAACCTGCGAATCTTGGAGCTGCGCCCCGGGGCGACCGACACCACGTTCGCCGGATCGACCGAAGGCGCCGCGGGCAAGGAGTGGTTCCTGCGTCCGGACGCGGTGGCCGAGGTCTTACGGCTCGCGGTGCGACTTCCTCCCGAGGTCCGGCTGGAAGAGGTGCTGCTGCGCAGCCGATCGCAGACACCGGAGTATTGAGCGGTCGAGATCCTCAGGGGATCAGCAGCACCTTCCCCGAGCTCTTGCGGCTCTCGAGGAACGCGTGGGCGGCGGCGCCCTCGGCGAGGGGGTACCGCGCGGCGATCGTCACCCGCAGGATGCCTTGGCGCACCCAGCCGAACAGCTCGGCCGCGCGAAAGCGACGATCTTCGCCGGTCCGCAGGACGTTCCAAAGGTCGCCGCCGGTGATCCGCTTCGAGGTGTCCATCAGCATGCGGGGGTCGATCGGCGGCGGGTCGCCGCCGGCCATGCCGAAAAAGACGACGTGGCCGCCGTTTCGGGCGGCGGCGAAGCTTTCGGTGAGCGTCGAGCCGACGGATTCGTAGACCACGTCGACCCCTTCGCCGTAGGAAAACTCGCGCGCCGCGCGCACCCAATCCTCATCGTAGAGGGCGGTCGCTTCGGCGCCGGCGGCGAGGATCGCGGCCGCCTTGCCGGTGCTCGACGTAAGGCCGAGCACTCGGGCGCCGAGCCGTTTCGCGATCTGCACCAACAGGAGGCCCACCCCGCCTGCCGCCGCGTGCACCAGGACGCTTTCGCCGGGTCCGATCGGATGGCTGTCGCGGGTTAGGTATTGGGCGGTGAGACCCTGGAGGAGGATCGCCGCCGCGGTCTCGAACGAGATGTCGTCGGGCAGCGGGATCAGCTTCTCGATCGGTACCGAGACGAGCTCCGCGTTGGCGAACGGGCTGTCCGCGAAGCCCACCCGGTCGCCTTTGGCGAAGGGAACGTCCGCTCCTCCGGTCGCTTCGATCGTTTCGATCACCCCGGCCGCCTCGTAGCCCGCGACGTAAGGAGGAGGACCGGCCAGGTGGTAGTGGCCGCGTCGCCGATAGACGTCGGCGAAGTTGAGCCCGATCGCCCGGGTGCGCACTAGGGCATGCCCGGGCGCCGGCGCCGGCTCGGGTAGGTCGCGCAAGCCGAGCACCGCGGGGTCGCCGAAGGAATCGAAGGCGAGCGCTTTCATCGTCGACGTTTTCATGGAGTCGGCGCTTTCACAGGCGACCTACTGCGCTTTCTCCACCCGGACGTCGAGGTCGCCGTAGCGGTCGCGGCGGATGGTGAGCTCCCAGGGATTGCAGCAGACCTCGCAGTCTTGGACGAGCTTCCCCCACTGGTCGGATTCGATCGCGACCTCGATCCGCTCGCCGCAGTAGGGGCATTGGATCTCGACCCAATCGGTCGAAGCGCTCATTTCGCGCGCGCCGAATTCCGACCGGGCCGGCCGGATCCGCCCGTGGCGCGGCCGAGCTTCTTGACGATCTCGAACTCCGACTTCGCGACCGGTTGGATCGAAAGGCGCATCCCTTTTCGGATGACCATCATCTCCTCGAGCCCGGGGGTCGTCTTGAGCGCCTCGAGCGGCACGATCTCGGCGAATTTCTCGACGAAACGGACGTCCACCATGAACCAGGTCGGATTCTCCGGATCGCTCTTCGGATCGAAGTAGTCGTGTTTCGCTTCGAAGGCGAAGGAATCGGGATAGGCCGACCGGGAGACCTCGGCGAGGCCGGCGACGCCGGAGGGCACCGAGTTCGAGGCGTAGAAAAGAACTCCGTCGCCGACCGCGAAGTCGTCGCGCAGATAGTTGCGGGCCTGGAAGTTTCGGACCCCTTCCCAACAGGTGGAGCCGTCGCGTTCGAGGTCGTCGATCGAATAGGCCTCCGGCTCGCATTTCATCAGCCAGTAGCGTCGGGCGCGGGCCATCTAGGACCTCCGGGATAGAAAAAGGCCCCGCCTCGAAGAGAGCGGGGCCTCGGGGATTTCTCGCGCCTCAGCCTTTGAACGTCGAGCGCCGGCCGCGGATGCCCGAAGGGGGACGGTCGGGGAGGAGCGAGGGATTCGAATTGGAGTTCGGATCGCCCTGGATCTGCCGGTAAGGCGGGACGAAGCCGCGACCCTTGCCGCGGCGCGGGGCGACGTTGCCGTTCGGCCCCGGCCCGTGGCCGGATCCGTACGAGTTGCCCCCACCGCCGCCGCCGCCGTACGGACCGTAGATCGAGTTGCCGATCTCGGCCCGCGGTGCCTGTGGCTGCCGGGCCTCGCGACGCGGGCGGCGTTCTCCGCCCTCGCTCGCCTGGGCTTGCGGTTTGGGCTGCTGCGGCTTGCGTTCCTCGCGCTTCTTGCCCCGATTTCGCTCTTCGTTACGGCGCGCCTCGGGTCGCGCGGGTCGCGCCTCCGCGCTGCTCTCCTGCGCTTCGAGCTTTTCTTCCGGCTCTTGGGCGTAGTCGAAATCCTCGAGCGTGCGGCGCGGCAGCGGCGAGCCGAGGATGCGCTCGATGGCCCGCAGCTCGCCGAGCTCGCGCTCGGCGACGAGCGACAGGGAGGCGGCGATGTCGGAGGAGAGCGTGACGCGTTGGAGGTAGTCCTCCCCGGAGGTCGGCGCGTCGAAATGGACGACGCTCACCGTGCCCTCGACTCCCATGCCCCGGGCCGCGACGTCGGTGGCGACCAGGGCGCGCAACCGCCCCTCGTTGAAGCTCGCAATCGCTGCCGCGCGCTGGCCGGGAGACCGGTTGCCGTGGATGCGATCGCAAACGATGCCGTTCTTGGCGAGCAGCTCGGTCAGCCGGTTCGCCCGATGCTTGGTGCGAGCGAAGACCACCACGCTCGCCACCAGATCGCGCCGGAGCAGCTCGAGCAGGAGCGGAGCCTTGAGCTCCTCGCGCACCTCGTACACCGCCTGATCGAGGTTCTCCGGCAGCTCGGGCGGACGGGACTGGCCGACCTCGACGGGCTCGCGCAGCAGTTGGCGTGCGAACTCGGTCACCGGGGCTGACGGCAGGTTGGCGAAGATGATCCGCTGGCGCGGCGCCTCGGGCAGGCGGTCGAGCGCCGCGACCAGCTCGGGTCCGAGCATCCGATCGACCTCGTCGAGCACCAGGATCTCCACGCCGGCGAGGAGATTCGGCATCCGCTCGATCGCCGCGGGCAGGCTCGTGGGCACCGCGACCAAGAGATCAAAACCCTCCGACAACTGCTCGTCGGCGTCGCCTCCGTCGCAGACTGCGAGGATCCGCAGGTCGCACCGATGGCCGAAGGCGCGAGCCTTCTCGCGGATCTGGATCGTCAGCTCGCGCGAGGGCGCGAGGATCAAGGCACGCCCCGTGGAAGGCTGCGCGCCCGAATCCGGGTTCCCTGCATCCGAGCCTTCGGCCGCGGGCTCGGGAGTCTCCGCGGGCGCGCGCCGGGCGAGCAGTCCATGAAGGACCGGGAGCAGATACGCGGCGGTCTTGCCGCTTCCCGTGGCCGCGAGAGCCATCAGGTCGCGCCCCTCCAGGATCGGCGGCAGGGCGTCCTTCTGCAGGTTGGTGGGATGGGTGAGGCCGAGGTTCCGAACCCCCTCTAAGAGTTCCGGATGGAGTCCGAACGAGGAAAACGGCATACGGAAATTCCGCCTTTTCGTTTGCCGCGCACGCAGCAACCCACGGGAGGGCGCCGAGGTGCGCACCGTTGATTCCGCTACGATGGATCTTGAAACGTCTGACGCAAACTCAGGTTTCGAACCGTTTGGTTTTTAACCCTGCCCAGCATTCGCGGCGGCCTCAGCAGAAGAGACGTGCCGTTCCAGGCATCTACGGCCCTGGGTTTGGTTCTCCGGCCCCGGAACGGATCGGGAAGGCCGGGCACCTGTCGGCCATACGTTCTCACAAAACGCCCCCCTCTGCCAAGCTCCCCGCCGATTCCACCCTTCCGGCGCCAGTCGGAATGACGGTCCGATCCGGCCGACCGTTCGGGCTCTCGTCCCGCTGGTAAGCTCCCGGCCATGACGTTTCAGATCTTCCTGGTTCTCGCTCTGCTCGGCGCAGCGGTCGTGGTGTTCGCCTTCGAATGGCTGTCGGTCGACGTCGCAACCTTGATCCTCCTTTCGATCCTGGTCCTTTCCGGCGTGCTCGACGTCAAGGAGGCTTTCGCGGGATTTTCCAACGAGATCGTGATCATCCTCGCCGCGATCTTCGTGCTGTCCGACGGTCTGATGCGCACCGGAGTCGTCGATCGCGCCGGCGGCTGGGTTCATCGCCACGCCGGCGGGAGCCCGACCGCGATCGTCGTCTCGGTCATGTTGGTCACCGCCTTCATCTCCGCCTTCATGAACAACACGACGACCACGGCCGTGGTGCTGCCCGCGGCGCTCGGAGTCTGCCGACGAAGCCACGTCGCGCCGAGCAAGGTGCTGATCCCGATCGCCTTCGCCTCGATGCTCGGCGGCACCTGCACGCTGATCGGCACGTCGACCAACGTGGCGGCGAGCGCTTTCTTGAAGAGCGCGCACATGGAGCCGTTCCGGCTGTTCGAGTTTCTGCCGGTCGGGCTCGCGGCCTGTCTGGTCGGCACCTTGTGGATGGCTTTCATCGGACGCCGCTTCCTTCCCGCCCACGCCGAGACGAGCCTCACCGAGGAGTATTCGGTGCGCCAGTTCCTGTCCGAGCTGGTGGTCACCGAGCGGTCGCCGCTGGTCGGCCGCGCGCTGCGCGAGGTGCCGTTCAACGAGCTCGAGACGACGGTGCTCGCGATCATTCGCGGACGCAACAAGTTCTCGCCCGATCCCGACACGCCGCTCCAGGCCGAGGATCTGCTGATCGTCAAGGCGAGCCGCGAAGGGTTGCTCAAGGTCAAGGACACGCCGGGAATCGAGATCAAGCCGGATTTGAAGCCGGACGACGTCGACCTCACCAGCGAGACGATGAAGGTGGTCGAGGCGGTGCTGATGCCGCAGTCGAGCCTGGTCGGCCGGTCGATCAAGGAACTGGATTTCCGGCGGCGGTTCGGGGTGACGGTGATCGCGCTCTTCCGCCAAGGGCATGCCCTGCCCGAGAAGTTGGGGACTTTGCCGCTCCGGATCGGCGACGTGCTCCTCCTCCAGGGACGGTCGCAGCGATTCGCCGAGATTGCCGACAACCCGGATCTGTGGATGCTCCAGGAGACCGAGCACCGGCCGGCGCGGACGCGCTCCGGACTCGCGGTGATCGGCCTGTTCATCGCCGCGGTCGCTGCGTCGGGATTCGGCCTCATCCCCTTGCCGATCGCGTTCCTGCTCGCCGCCGTGGGGGTCCTGCTGCTTCGGATCGTCACCGCCGAGGAGGCATACGGTTTCATCGACTGGCGTCTGCTCATATTGATCGCCGGGATGACGGCGTTCGGCACCGCGATGTCCAAAACCGGCGCGGCGTCCTATCTCGCCGGGATGATCGTCCAATGGACCGCACCTCTCGGGATCGGTTTCCTGCTCGCCGCGTTCACGATCCTCACCGTCCTGCTCACCCAGCCGATGTCGAATGCCGCCGCGGCTCTCGTGGTGCTGCCGGTCGCGATGCAGACGGCGTCCCAGATCCACGCCAACCCGCGGACGTTCGCGGTCCTCGTCACGCTCGCGGCGTCGCTCTCGTTCCTCACGCCGTTCGAGCCGTCCTGCCTACTGGTCTACGGTCCGGGCAAATATCGCTTCCGCGACTTCCTGCTCGCCGGCTTGCCGCTCACGGCGCTGATGGTCGCGCTGCTGCTCTGGCTGGTGCCGATTCTCTGGCCGCTTTAGCCCGGCGAGATCGGCTCGAGAAATCAGCCAGCAACGGCGGCTCAGGCGAGGCGTCGGCGAGCCCGCGGGGTCCTTCTTCCCGCGGGCTCACGGAGACTCAGCGCGAGGCGGCCGTGGCCGTCGCCTTCTCGTGCGGGATGAATTCCTCGATCAGCGCCTTTTTGAGCAGCGAAGGCGGCAGCAAACCCTGAGCGAGGATGAAGTCGTTGAAGCGCTGGCGGTCGAACGCCGAGCCGAGCGTCCGCTCGACCTCGGTGCGCATCTCCATCAAGCGCTGATAGCCGCAAAAGTAGGCCGTCGCCTGGCCGGGTGAGCGGAAGGTATAGCGCTCGACCTCCTGCAACGCCATCGCGTCGGAGAGGCCGACGTCGAGGGTCAGCACGCGGGTCGCCTCGTCCTTCGTGATCGTGCCGCGCTGCAGGCCCGGATCGAGTTGGGCTCGAGCGGCGCGCATCAGGCGGGCTTGGAGCGCCACGAGCTGGCCGTCGAGCGGCTCGTAGGGTTTCGCTTCGGCTTCGGCGTACAGGCCCCAACCTTCGGCGTTGACGCTGTTGAAAGCGAAGAGCGCGCGGGCGAGCGAGACTCCCTTCTCGACGAGGGAGGCGAATTGCAGCTCATGACCCGGACGCCCCTCGTGGGCGGTGAGGGTCCAGGAGGCGGCGTCGAACGTGAAGTCGTCGAAGCCGATCAATTTTCCGTCCGGTCCCGGGATGCGCATCGGCAGCACGAACTCGCCGATCTCTCCGGTGTTGCCGATCAACCGCGGCGGCCGCATGTTCGGCGCCGGGATCGCCGCGCTCTCCGCGCCGCTGGCGAGCCGGATGCGCATCGGCCGGTCGGGGAGGGTCACGATCCGGTGGTCGCGGATGATCTTCTCCAGGTCTTTGATCCGCCCCTCGTAGTGGGGAAGGATCGCCTCGCCCACGATCTGGTTCTTCTTCAGCTCGCGCAGCACGTCGCGGTAGTCGGTCGCCGAAAAGCCCTTTTCTTTCGCCACCAACGGCGCGAGCGTCTGCATCTCGTTCTGGATCTCGCGGAACGCCACTTCGGCGCGGGAGACCAGCTCGTCGACGTTCATGTCGACGCCCACCTGCTTGAGCGACAGGGCGTACAGCTCGGGCGGAAGCTTGAAATCGGTCCGCGTGCGCGGCAGCACCTCGGAACGGACGAACGCCTCGTACTCGGCCAGCTGCTTCTTGACCGCCGCGTAATCCTTTTCATACCCCTTGAGCTGGTACTTCTGGAACAGCTCGCCGAGGCCGTCGGAGAAGGTCGCGGTGGTCTGGAGCGCCTTGTCCACCTCGGCCTTGGTCGGCGCGAGCAGGCCCGGCTGCGCGAAGCGGGAGCGCATGTATTCGGCCGCGAGCACCGTCACCGGCTTGCCGCCGTTCGTCGCCGGATCGAGCCCGGCGTATTTGTGCAGGCGAACGATCGCGGCGTTCCGGCGTTCCGGCGCCACCTGGTCGTCGAGCAGGGAGCGGACACCCTGGAAAACCAACTGATGGACGTCGAAGTAGGGGACGACGAGACGCTCGTTCACTTCGTTCGCTTCGATGCTGTCGTTGGCCGAGCCGATCAGGATCTCGAGGTCCTGGCGCACCGCGGGATCCTTCTCCTCGGCGAGGCGGCGCTGCAGCTCGGCGACCGCCTTGCGGGTCTCCTCGTTCTGGCGCTCGACGAAGCCGGAGGTGAAGTCGGAGATCTTCTCGTCGTATCCGTCGACGCCGAACTGGCTTGCCCCTTCCGGGCCGAGGCGGGCGAAGAGATCGATCAAGACCTGGGAGTTTTGGTCACTCTTCTCGACCCAGGCGGGCTTCGTGGGGGCTGCGGTCTTTGGCGAGTCGGCGGCCCTCGCCTGAGAGGCGATGGCGACGAGGGCGAACAGCGCGAGAATCGCCGCGCGTTTCGGGCGGCGAAGCGGTAAAGACACGTCGTGCACGGGAGAGCTCCTTCCGAGGGGATTCGAACCAGGGGGCCGGGCGCGCGGCCCGGTGTCATCCTTCGAATACGGCCCTCCCGGAGAAAAGATTCCGCGGAGCGTCAGGCGACGGTGGGCCTCGCGAACCTTGCGTCGATTTCTCGGTCGCGGCTATCGGGGAAGTTCTCCTCCGCGCACGCGTTTCGCATGGGTTCCCGCCGCGAGCGTCGCTCCAGCTTCCACCTGGTTGATGATCGCGAGCGTCGCGGTCTCGACGGTCGACGGATAGCGGCGAGCGAACTCCTCGATCGTCATCGTCTCGGGGAGTTCGACGATCTCGATCCGCTTCGGTTCGACTCGGAGGAGCCGCGGCTCGGAGACCGGGCCGAAGCTCAAGACCGCGTCGGCGAGCGAGTCGGAAAGCTCCTGCCATCGCCCCTCGCGGGTATAGCCGAGGACCTGGAAGACGTTCCTCCCCTGGGAGACGAAGCCCGCGATGCCGTAGAGCGTGGCTTGTTGCCCCTGCGCCTCGAACCGGTTCGCGACGAGCGACGCTCTGCCACCGCGCCCTACCGACTCGCCTCGGGTGATCCCGTCGAGGGCGTAGAACGCTCGGGCCGCCGCTTCCGGGGACGCCTCCTTGGCGAGCGTGAGCTCGACGATCGCGTCTTCGGCGGGGCTCACCGCCGCTACGCGCTGCTTCTGGTTCTCGGCCTTCCATCCTTCCGGGAAACGGATCTCGAAGCCGAGGCCGGGATGGATGAAACGATTAGCGCGCAGGAAATAGCCTTCGCGGGGATCGTCGCCGAAGGCGAGCCCGTCGAGCCGGGCGAGATAACCGTCTCGGTTCACCTTGGACCCGGTCCAGTCGCGGCCGTACCCCGAGATGCCTCGGGAGATCGACTGGATCCGGCTCTCTTCCGTCGGATGGGTGGAGAGCCATCCGGGCACGCGCCCCCCTCCTTGTGCCTCGCTCGCGCGCTTGAGCGTGGCGAAGACCGGCGGCATCTCGCGCGGGTTGTACCCCGCCTGTACCAGGTAACGCAGACCGAGCTCGTCGGCCTGCCGTTCGTCGTCGCGGCCGTATTTGAGGAACATCAACCCGAGGCCGGTCTGGGCGAGATCGGCATAGCGGCCGAAGTCGGGCCGCGCGATCGCGACGCCAAGCAGGCCGATCTGGGCGAGCTGTTGGCGGCTGATCTGTTCGACGCTGTGGCGAGCGGTGACGTGGCCGATCTCGTGGCCGAGGACGGAGACCAGCTCGGCCTCCGAGGTCAGGTGGCCGAGCAGGCCACGGGTCACGTAGACGTACCCGCCAGGCAGGGCGAAGGCGTTGACGACCGGATCGTCGACCACCCGAAAAGTCCAGGGAAGTCCAGGCCGCTCCGACGAATCCGCCACCGCATGCCCGAGGCGGCTCACGTAGGACTGAAGCTCGGCGTCGTCGACCAGACCGAGGGACGCGACGATCTCCCGGTCGGAATCGCGACCGAGCTCGATCTCCCGCGCCTCGCCGATCAGGGCGAGCTGGCTCTTGCCGGTCGCCGGATTGGTGGCGCATCCCAAACTCCAGAGCAGGAGGGACGAGAGGGCCGCCGACCCGAGGAGCGACGGTTTGCGTAAGGCGAAGCGGGGGGCCGCGAAGGTCATGGTTTCCTCCTTTCGATGGCTCCCCGGGCTTCTTCTGGGCCGGGGGAGGATCGAGCCCGATTTCGAAACGGTCGAGGAGCGTCGGCGCGAGGTGTCGTTCCGAGAGACCGAGCCGTCTTTCGGACATTCTCCCGCGGTTCTTGGAACTTCTTTCCCCTCGGCTACGTAGGAAGCCTCGAACCCAAGGAGGCCTGACGATGCGCCGCTCCAACTCCCTTCCTCTTCTATTCCTCCCGTTGCTGGCCCTCGCATGGGCCGAGCCGGCGCGCGCGAACGACGATCAGGTGGTGCGCACTTTCACCAAGAACTTTCCGGCCGCCGGCCTGCGGAGCGTTTCGCTCGACGTGGCGGTGGGGGAGGTGGAGGTCGTCGCCGCCGACGTGCCGGAGGTGCAGGTCGACCTCAAGGTCCTGTGCTCGCGCCGCGGGCTCAAGTCGTGTACCCAGAGGGCCCAACACGTCACCTTCTCCGCCGCCCGCTCCGAGGAACGGATCTCGGTCAAGGCGAGGCGGACGTCGGGCTGGGGAAACCTCCACATCAAGGCCGTGATCACCGCGCCTCGGTCGCTCGGCGTGAACGCGGACCTGAGCGTGGGCGAGCTCCACATCGACGGCTTCGAAGGCAACGTGGTCGCCGACCTCGGGGTCGGTGAGGTTCACGTGAGCGCGCCGGAGTCGGCCTTCCGTTCGGTGTCGGTCGACACAGGCGTTGGCGAGGGTCATCTGATCGCCGCCGGGCGCCACTGGTCGAGCGAAGGGCTGTTCACCCGCGAGATCGTCTGGAACGAGGGGAAAGGCGCATCCCGGATCTCGATCGACTGCGGCGTAGGGGAGGCGCACGTCCGCCTGGACCGCGGCGAGAAGGTCGCGGCGAACCGATAGCGACGACTCCTAGCCGACCGGCTGGCGAACCGCCGAGGAACGGAGCGGGCCGGGAGCCGCGTGCTAGACTCGTGGCCCGCTCATGATCGTCGAAAAACGTCACCTGCCCGGGTTCACCGTGCTCAACGTCGAGGGTGTCATCAAGCTCGGCGAGAGCGCTCAGTTCTTCGCCCAGACGCTCGAGCGCGCGCTCGATCACGATCAAGGGCACGTGATCATCGACTTCTCGAAGATCAACTACATCGACTCGACCGGCATCGGCGAGTTGGTGGGCTACCTCGGCCGATTCCGCGATTTCCAGCGCGAGCTGATCTTGGTCAACCCGTCCGAGCGGATTCGTAAATTGCTCGCCGTGGCGCGATTGGCCGAGCTGTTCCCGACCTACGATTCGGTCGACGCGGCGATCGCCTCGGAGGCATGACGCTCCCCTCCGGGCGGCCAGCAACCTCCCCGTTTGCGCCCTTCGCCGCGGTGACGAGGGATGGGCGCGCCGAGTCTTGGATCCTCGGCGCGGCAGCGGTGGCTACCCCTTCGGGGCGCCTCGTCGCCTCGACCGGCGATCCGGAGCTTCCCACCTACGTCCGCTCGGCGGCGAAGCCGTTTCAGATCCTCCCCTTGCTGCTCGCGGGCGGGGCCGAGCGGTTCGAGCTCGCGAAAGAAGACCTCGCGCTCATCTGCGCCTCCCACGGAGGGCGGCCCGAGCACACGGAACGCGCCGCGCGCCTGCTGGCCAAGGGTGGGTTTTCCGTCTCCGACCTGCTCTGCGGCGCCCACCGGCCGTTCGACGAGGAGGCGGCGCGCGAATTGGAGCGCCGAGGCGAAGCGCCCTCGGCGCTGCACAGCAACTGCTCTGGCAAGCACGCGGGGATGCTTCTCGCCTGCCGTTTGCTCGGGCTGGCGACCGACGCCTATACCGAGCCCGACCATCCGCTCGAGCGGCGGATCCTCGCCCACGTAGCGTCGATCGCGCGTCTCGAAGAGAGCGAGATCGGTCTCGGCACGGACGGCTGCAGCGTTCCGGCGTTCCACCTTCCGATCGCCGCCGCGGCCCGCGCCTACGCGGCGCTCGCCGATCCGCGGGCGGCGGGCCTCTCGGGTGAGATCGCCGCCGCGCTCGATCGGGTGGCCGACGCGATGGGATCCGCCCCCGAGATGGTCGCGGGCCCCGGACGGTTCACCACCCGATTGATCGCGGCGACCGGCGGCCGGGTGGTCGGCAAGGAAGGCGCCGAAGGGTTTTACGCCATGGCGGTGCGCGCGCCGATTCCCCTCGGCCTGGCATTCAAGATCGCCGACGGCGGCGAACGCGGTCGCGACGGAGTCGCGATCGAGATGCTGCTTCTGATGGGGGTCCTCTCGGGCGAGGAGCGGGACGCCTTGGCGGACCTGGCGAGACCGGAGATCCGCACCGTCCGCGGCCAGCCGGTCGGCGAGATCGCGGCGGAAGTCGCGCTCGACGTCGTCGAGGCCCCCTGAGCCTCCTCGTTAGGACCGGAAGGCGGGAGCGCGAAGCTCATCCCAGGTCTCGAAGCGGCGCACCGAGGGCGGGAGGACCGGGCCGCAAGGGTTCGGTGGGGTAGAATCCAACTTTCCGGAGGCTCCTATGACCGTTCATTCCCCTATCCCGACCGAGACCGCGGCTTCCCTCGATGAGCTGCGCGCGCTCCTCGGCGACCGGCTGCTCACGGCCGATTCCATTCTCGACACCTACCTTTCCGACTTCGGCCGCATGGTCGAGCGTCGCCCGCGGGCGATCGCCCGCTGCACCTCGGCGGCCGAGGTGGCCGAGGTCGTTCGTTTCTGCCGGCGGACCGGGACTCCGATCGTTCCGCGCGGCCAGGCCCACACCCAAACCGGCCAGAGCACGGTCGACGGCGGCATCGTCGTCGACACCGCCCTGCTGAACACGATCCACGAGATCAACGGGGACGGCCTGTACGCCGACTGCGGCGCGGGCGTGGTCTGGCGCGACCTGGTCAAGGCAGCAATCAATCGCGGGCTGATTCCGCCGACGCTCACCAACAACCTCGGTGTGACGGTCGCCGGCACGACCTCGATGGCGGGGCTCGGCGTCGCGAGCTTCCGCAACGGCTCGCAGGCCGACAACGCGATCGAGCTCGAGGTGGTGACGGGCGAAGGGGAGATCGTCGTCTGCTCGCGGGAGACGAACCGCGAGCTGTTCGACGCCGTCCGCTGCACGCTCGGCCAGATCGGGATCATCACCCGGCTGAAGACGCGGCTGCGCCCGGCCAAACCCAACGTCCGCCAGTACACCCTGGTCTACGACGATCTCGGAGCGTTTCTGACCGACGCCAAGAAGGTGATGGACGGCGACACGTTCGCGAGCATGGGCGGCATCTGCTCGCCGGCGCCGCTCGGCTTCCGCCGGATTGGTGAAGGGATGGAGCCGGGGGTGGGCGTGGTCGGGTTCGGGCATTGGATCTTCCCGATGTTCCTCACCATCGAGTTCACCGACGGCGAGGAGCCGAACGACGACCAGGTCCTCGCCCAGCTGTCGCCTTATCGCCACGCACACACCGAGGACTCGTCGCTTTTCGATTTCTGCCAGCGGATGGAGCCGATGTTCGCGATCTGGCGCCGGACCGGCTACTGGGATCACACCCATCCGTGGATGGAGACGATCCTTCCCTGGGACGGCGCCAAGGAGTACGTCGAGATGATCCTCTCGAACCTCCCCCCGGCGGCGCTCGGCCTGGGTGGCCACGTCCTCCTCTGGCCGTCGCGCACGGACTGCTCGGAGGTGCCGTACTTCATGCACCCGGGCGGCGAGTACGTGCTCGGCTGGGGCGTGCTCGGAGCCTGGCCGAAAGAGCCCGAGAACCTGTACCGGGCCTACCTCCAGAACCTCGACTTCGCGAGCGAGCTGTCGATCCACCAGTTCGGCGCGAAGCGCTATCTCTCCGGCTACATCACCTTCGACACGGCCGAGCGCTGGGCGCTCCACTACGGCGAGAAATGGGAGCCGCTCAAGGCCGCGAAAAAGAAGTACGACCCGGACGGCCTGCTCGGTCCGGGCTTCATCGTCTGGGAGTAGCAAAGCGATCTGGACACGCCGGTCCGATGTTTCGGGCCGGCGGGCCGGTCTCCCCGGCGACATCGATTCGTCCGGCCCGGGCCGGTGCCCCATCCCCTGGGGCGGGTTTTCGGGTAATCTTCCCCGCACCGTTGACGTCGAGCCGTGACCCCGCCGCCGCGCGGGGGTGCGAGAATTCGCGGGCCGTTCCCACTCCTAGGGACCGTCCGCACCCGAGCCCTACGATTCGAGCCCTCGCCTGGGGAGAACCTCAATGCCGAAATCGCGTGCCCTCTTACTTCTCGCCCTGCTGGGGCTTCTCTCCGCTCCTGTCGGGGCTCAAGTTTCGTTGACCACGCTCGGGTCGCCTTACAGCCAAAGTTTCGACACCCTGCCGCCGACCGGTTCGGCGACCTGGACCAATAACACCACGATTCCCGGTTGGTACCACGCGCGGACGGGGACCGGGACGACGATCGTCGCCAACGACGGTGTCAGCAACGCCGGAAACCTCTATAGCTACGGCACCGGCACCGCCACCGATCGAGCTCTCGGCTCCCTCGGCTCGGGAAACGCCGCGATCGGTAGCCTATTCTGGGGAGTGCGGCTCCAGAACAATACCGGATCGACGATTACGTCTCTGGACGTCTCCTTTACCGGTGAACAGTGGCGGAATAGCGCCGCAGCGGCTCAGACGATCGCTTTCTCTTACCTGGTCGGCAGCCCCACCGTGACCGGCTCGCTCGCCGAGTTCCAAACCGCCGGCGTCACGGTCTCCTCCCTCGATTTCACCTCGCCGATCACTGGAGGGACGGCCGGCGCCCTGAACGGCAATCTGGCAGCGAACCGGTCGACGATCACTTTCTCGATCACCGGGCTCAGCATTCCCAACGGCACCGAGGTCATGCTTCGGTGGTCCGATCCGGATCACACCGGAGCCGATCATGGGTTGTCGATCGACGACTTCTCGGTCACGCCCCAGGGCGGGGCGCCTGTGCCCAACCTCACCGTCAACGACGTTTCACTGAACGAGGGTAACGCCGGTACCACGAGCTTCATCTTTACCGTGAGCCTCTCTGCGCCGGCGGGAGCCGGCGGCGTGACGTTCGACATCACGACCTCGGACGGCACCGCGGTCCAGCCAGGCGACTACACGCAGAATTCGCTCACCAGCCAGACGATTCCGGCGGGAAGCAGCACCTACTCTTTCACCGTCCTGGTGAACGGCGACGTAACGCCGGAGACGAACGAGACCTTCCTGGTGAACGTCACCAACGTCACGGGAGCGACCGTGACCGACGGCCAGGGACAGGGCACGATCGTCAATGACGACGCGGCGCCGAACCTGACGATCAACGACGTCTCGTTGAACGAAGGCAACGCCGGCACCACGACGTTCACCTTCACGGTCAGCCTGTCCGCGCCGGCGCCCGCCGGCGGCGTGACGTTCGATATCGCGACCGCAGACGGCACGGCGACCCAGCCGAGTGATTACACGCAGAAGTCGCTCACCTTCCAGACGATTCCTGCCGGCAGCTCGACCTACACGTTCGACGTTCTGGTGAACGGTGACGTGACGGCCGAGACGAACGAGACCTTCTCCGTCAACGTGACCAACGCGACGAACGCGATCGTCACCGACGGCCAAGGCCTGGGGACGATCGTCAACGACGACTTGACCAAGATCCACGACGTCCAAGGCAACGGCGCGGCGACGCCGATCCCGGGTACCACGGTCACCGTCGAAGCCATCGTCACCGCGAGCTTCCAGCCGAGCACCCAAAAGCAAGGCTTCTTCCTCCAGGAGGAGGACGCCGACGTCGACGCGGATCCAGCGACGTCGGAAGGGATCTTCGTCTTCTGCAACACCTGCCCGACCTCTGTCGTCGAAGGGCAGAAGGTGCGGGTGACCGGCACCGTCTCCGAGTTCTTCAACAACACGGAGATCACGGCGAGCACCGCCGGCTCGGTGATCGTGATGAGCAGCGGCAACCCGCTCCCCACCCCGGCCTCGATCGACCTGCCGGTGGTCGGCGTGGTCAACGACTACTACGAACCGCGCGAGGACATGCGGGTCACGTTCGTCGACACGCTTTCGGTCTCGGAGTACTTCGAGCTCGCGCGCTACGGCCAGATCGAGCTCTTCGAAGGCGGGCGTCCGACCCAGTTCACCGAAACGAACGTGCCGAGCGTCGCGGGCTATAACGCCCACCTCGAAATGCTGTCTCGGCGCCGGGTGATCCTGGACGACCAGAACGACATCCAGAACTTCGTGCTGCCGCCGGCCGTCCCGGACGGATCGCAGGCGATCTACCACCCGCACGCCAACGGCGGTTTCTCGGTCGGCGTCCAGGGGACCGACTTCTTCCGCGGCGGCGACTTGGTCTCCGGTCTCACGGGAGTCCTCGACTGGTCGTTCGCCGGACTGACCGGCACGGATGCCTGGCGCGTCCGCCCGACGCAGGCGACTCCGGTGGCCTTCACCGTCGCCAACCCGCGGCCGGTGACCCCGCCGGCGGTCGGCGGCGCGATCAAGGCCGTCGGGATGAACCTGCTCAACTATTTCACCACCATCGACACCACCTCGAGCAACTCGTCCGGTCCGTGCGCTCCGAACGGCTTGCAGGACTGCCGCGGCGCCGACAGCGTCGCCGAGCTGGTCCGTCAGCGCGAGCGGGCCTCGATCGTGATCTGCACGCTGAACGCCGACACCTACGGCTTCGCGGAGCTCGAAAACACGACTCCGAGTGCCTCGATCACCGATCTGCTCGGAGCGGTCAACACGCGCTGTGGCGGCGCCCACCCCTATGCCTTCGCCAACACCGGAGGCACCCTCGGGACCGACGCGATCCGCGTTCAGATCATCTACCGCACGGGCATCTTGTCGCCGGTCGGTGCACCGATGGCCGACCTCGATCCGATCCACAGCCGGCCGCCGACCGCGCAGGTCTTCGACGTCGTCGACGCCACGAATCCGGCGTTCGGCAAGCGCTTCACGCTGATCGTGAACCACTTCAAGTCGAAAGGCTCGAGTGCCGGTCTGCCCGGTGACGCCGACGCGGGAGACGGCGCCGGAGCTTCGAACGCCACTCGGACGGCGCAGGCCAACCGGCTGCTCACCTGGATCAACGGAACCGTCGTACAGGCGGCCGGCGATCCCGACGTGCTGCTGGTGGGCGACTTCAACTCCTACGCCGCGGAGGCGCCGGTCACGGTCCTCACCGGCGGCGGCTATACCGATCTCGAAACCGCCTTGCTCGGTCCGGCAGCGTACTCCTATCTGTTCGACGGCCAGCTCGGCCATCTCGACTACGCGTTCTCCAGCAGCAGCCTGACGCCGCAGGTCACCGGCGTCGGCGCTTGGCACATCAACGCCGACGAGGCCGACCTGTTCGACTACAACGACGAAGTCCGGGACAGCCCGGGTGAGGCGGCGTTCGAGGAGAAGCCGGACGGCTCGGCCCTCGTGCCGCCGCGCGTGGTCTACCAGCCGATGACGCCATACCGGGCCTCGGACCACGATCCGGTGCTGGTCGGCCTCTTCGCGGTCGCGGATCTCTCGATCACGAAGACCGACTCCCCCGATCCGGTGACCGCGGGGACCAACTTGGCCTACATCATCACCGTGACCAACAGCGGGCCGGACGCCGCGACGACCGCCTCGTGGAGCGACACGCTCCCGGCCGGTACCACGTTCGTCTCGCTCGCCGGGCCTCCCGGCTGGTCGTGCACCACTCCGTCGATCGGTTCGGGCGGCACGGTCACCTGCACCGCTTCGTCCTTCGCGGTGGGATCCGCGGGCTTCAGCATGATCGTCAACGTCGACGCCGGGGTGGCCTCGGGAACGGTCCTCGCGAACACCGCGACCGTGACCTCGGCGACGAGCGATCCGTCGGCCGGCAACAACAGCGCAACCGCGACGACGACGGTCGTCACCTCGGCCGACGCCTCGATCACCAAGACCGACGGAGTGACCACGGTGACCCCGGGCGGCAGCACGACGTACACGATTACCGCGAGCAACGCCGGTCCGTCGAACACCGCGGCGACGGTGGGCGACACGTTCCCGGCCACTCTCACCTGCAGCTGGACCTGCGTCGGCGCGGGCGGCGGTACCTGCACGGCGTCCGGCTCCGGAAACATCAACCAGTCGGTGAGCTTGCCCGTGGGCGGCTCGGTCACGTTCACCGCGTCCTGCACCATCTCCGCCTCGGCCACGGGAACGCTCTCGAACACCGCGACGGTCTCGACCGTCGCCACCGATCCCACCCCGGGCAATAATTCGGCGACCGACACCGACACGTTCGCGGCGATGGCCGATCTGTCGATCACCAAGACCGACGGGAAGACCACGGCCACTCCGGGCGGCAGCACGACCTACACGATCACGGCAAGCAACGCCGGACCGAGCAACGCTCCAGGCTCGACGGTGGCGGACACCTTCCCGGCTTCCCTGACCTGCACCTGGACCTGCGTCGGCGCGGGCGGCGGAACCTGCACCGCGTCCGGCTCGGGCAACATCAACGATTCCGTGAACCTACCTGCCGGCGGCTCGGTGACCTACACGGCCGCATGCGCGATTTCGGCGTCTGCCACCGGCTCGCTCTCGAACACCGCGACGGTGGCGGCTCCGGCGGGCGTCACCGATCCGACCTCGGGCAACAACTCGGCGACCGATTCGGACAGCCTCGCACCCGCGGCCGATATCGCGATCTCGAAGACCGCGAGCAGCTCGACGCCGGGCCTCGGGACCATGGTGACCTTCACCGTGATGGCGACCAACAACGGACCGTCGGATGCGACCGGGGTCAAGGTCAACGACCTGCTGCCGGTCGGACTCTCGTTCGTCTCGTCGGCTCCCTCGACCGGCAGTTACTCGAACGCCACCGGCGTCTGGACGGTCGGCTCGCTCGCGAACGGCGCCTCGGCGACCCTGGGGATCACCGCCACGGTCACCCGCGCCCAAGCGCAGATCAACCAAGCGACCACCTCCGGCCAAGGGCAGGTCGATCCCAACGGGAGCAACAACGCCGCCGCGGTTCGGTTGAACGGCGCCTCGGCGATCGACATCCAGACCGGGATCTCGGTCGACAACAGCGCTCCGGCGGTCTCTCAGAACGTCGTCTTCACGGTCACCGCGAAGAACGCCGGGCCGGCGACGGCGAACGGGGTGCTCCTGACCAGCAACCTGCCGGCGGGCCTCACCTTCGTCGGCTCGGTGCCTTCGCAGGGGACCTACACGCCGGGCACGGGCACCTGGAGTGTCGGCACCCTCGCTTCAGGGGCGACGGCGACGCTGTCGCTCACGATGACGAACACGGTCGCGACCCAGGTGACCCAGACCTTCACCCGGACGGCCTCGACCGAGCAGGATCTGGTGAGCGGCAACGACGCGGCGAGCTCGGTGTTGAATCCGGCCGGTGCGTTCGCCGACATTTCGCTCACGAAGATCGCGACGCAAGAGCCGGTGGCGGCGAGCCTTACGTTCAACTACGAGATCATGGTTTCGAACTTGAGCTCGGGTACCGCGACCGGGGTAACGGTGGTCGACACGCTGCCGGCCGGCGTGACGCTGGTTTCGATGGCGGTCCCGAGCCAGGGGAGTTGCTCCGGAACCTCGACCGTCACCTGCAACCTCGGGACGCTCCTCGGCGGAAGCAGTGCGACGATCGACCTCACGGTGACGAAGGTAGTGGGCGGGCTGGTCTCGAACTCGGCGATGGCGACCGCCAACGAGAGCGACCCGAACATGGCGAACAACTCGAACACGGCCTCGACCACGCCGGTCGCGTTGATGGAGTTCGGAATCGAGTGATCGGTTAGCTTGACGGCCGATTTTCCGAGGCCCCGCTTCTCTCCTTTGGAGAGAGCGGGGCCTCTTCTTTTCGGGCGTACCCGTTCCCCGATCCTTCCGTGAAACCCAGCGGCCGGCGCGTCGTATATCTGTCCCGCCTGGGCCACCAGGTCGTTGAGATTCCGCTTACTCTCTGAGGAGAAAGACGTTATGAGATCTCTTGCAATGCGAAAGAGGAACCTATTCGCGCTCGCGCTGGGCGCTGCCGTCGCCTCCGCGTGCGCTCCGAAGGCGCCCGAGCCGGAGCCGGTCGCGGCTCCCGCCATCGCCGATGCATCACCCTCGCCCGAGCGTGGGCGCTACCTGGTGACGATCGCCGGCTGCAACGACTGCCATACCGCGGGCTTCCCGGAATCGGGTGGCCAGTTGGCCGAGGCCGAATGGCTGCGCGGCACGCCGCTTGGCTACCGCGGCCCGTGGGGCACGACCTATCCGACGAACCTGAGGCTTCATACCGCGGCGCTCTCGGAAGATCAGTGGGTGGGAGCCGCCAAGGTCTCAGCCGCACGGCCGCCGATGCCGGTCTGGGCGCTCCACGCGATGACCGACGACGACCTCCGGTCGATCTATCGCTTCATCCGCTCCCTGCCGGGTGCCGCGGGCGATGCTGCCCCGGCCGCCCTGCCTCCGACCGAGACGCCACAGGGGCTCTATCTCCAGTGGCCCGCGCCGCCGCCGGAAGCCAAACCGGCGTCCTGATTTGATCGGTCCGCGACGGGATCTACTGCGGATCTACTGCATCACCAGGTCCGCCGCCTCCTCGCCGCGAGCGAGCTGGGCGGCGACCAGGTCGGCGTAGATCCCGCCGCGGGCGACCAGCGCTTCGTGGTGACCGCTTTCGACCAGGCGACCGTCGTCCATCACCAGGATCAAGTCGGCCGCGCGGATCGTCGACAGCCGGTGGGCGACGACGATGCGGGTGCAACGTAAGGCCTCCAGCTCCTTCTGGATCCGCCGTTCGGTGACCGAATCGAGCGCGCTGGTCGCCTCGTCGAGCAGGAGGATCGAGGGCTTTCGGACCAGCGCCCGTGCGAGCGCCAGACGTTGGCGCTGGCCTCCGGAAAGGGACGCGCCGCCGTCGGCGACCAGCGTCTCGTAGCCCATCGCCATCGCCTGGATGTCGGAGTGGATGTGGGCTCTCTCCGCCGCGCGGGCGACGTCGGCGAGCGACAGCTCGGGATCGGCGAGGGCGATGTTGGCGCGGATCGAGCTGCCGAACAGATAGGGATGTTGAGGCACCACGCCGATCTGGTTCCGCAACGAGCGGAACTCCAATTCGGCGAGGTCGATCCCATCGTAAAGGATGCGACCGGAGGTCGGCACGTAGAGCCCGACGAGCAGGCCGGCAAGGGTCGACTTCCCCGCGCCGGAACGCCCGACCAGGGCGACGAACGTGCCCGGCGGAATCTCGACCGAAACCTCCTTGACGACGAACGGCAACGAGGGGCCATAGCGGAACGCCACCTCTTCGAGACGAATCTCGCCCGACAGCTTCGGCGTCCGTCGAACCTTGGCCAGGTCCTGCTCGGCGGGCGTCTCCATGACGTCGTTGATCCGCTCGAGGTAGCCGCCCAGCAACTGCAGCTGGAAGGCGGTGGACACCAGCGTCGAGAGCGGTGTGAGGAAACCGTTCGCGAGCGCGTTGAGGGCGAGCATCGTGCCGAGCGAGAGCTCGGCGTTGAGCACCTGGTAGGCACCGAAGAGCATGATCACCAGCGGCGAGCCGCTTTGGAGCGCCGCGAGCATCGCGTCGATCAGAGCCTGAAGCCGGCCGCGGGCGAGCGAGACGTTCAGGGTGTCGACGAAGAGGTGCGACCAGTGCTCGACCGCGCGCTGCTCGGTGCCGCTCGCCTTGAGCGTCTCGATGCCCGAGAGCATCTGAACCTGGTAGGTCTGCGACGCCGCCTGCGATTGGAGCGACTCGGACATGAGATCGCTCGTCTTGCGACGCGCGCCGAGGAAGAGGATCAGCCGCAGGGCGCCTAGCCCGAGGACGAGAAGCCCCATCGAGGGCGACGCGGCGAAGACGAACACGAGATAGAGCACCACCAGCGTGCCGTCGAGCACGCCGGACAGGGCGCCCGAAGTGAGGATTTCGCGCACCGTGGCGTTCGAGTTCAACCGCATCATCAGGTCGCCCGCCGAACGCTGCTGGAAGAACAGGTAGGGCAGGTTCACCAGATGGTCGAGGAAATCGAGCGTCATCTGCGCGTCGAGCCGCGTGCGTAGCGCGAGCAGCAGGTAGGAGCGAACCAGCGAGGCAAAATACTGGAAGAGGACGATCGCGCCGAGCCCGATCGCGAGTAGTTGAAGCAGGGAAAGATCGCCCTGCGGCAGGACGCGATCGACGATCATCCCTGTGAGCACCGGGAGCGCGAGCGCGAGCAACTGGACGAGCACCGAGATCGCCACCACGCGGCCGAGCCAACCCGATTGACCGAGCAGCTGGCGCAGGTAGCGGCGCACGCCGGAAGGACGCTTGTCGGCCGGTTCGAACCCCTCGCCCGGCTCGAAGATCAGGGCGACCCCGGTAAAGGCGGTCCTCGCCTCTTCGAACGGCACGACCCGCCGGCCTCCGCCCGGATCGACGATCGCCACGCGGTTGCCCGACAGCAGGCGGTCGAAGACCACGAAGTGGTTGAACCTCCAGTGAAGAATGCTCCCCTGGTCGACGAATCGCAGGTCCTCGATCCGCTCGACCTTGACGCCGCGTCCGCGCAGACCGAACCACTCTCCACCGCGCAGGATCGACGGGGCCGAGGCCCCCTCACGGCCGAACCCGACGATCTCGCGCACCTCGTCGAGCCGGAGGTTTTTGCCGAACAGCCCGAGCACCATCGAGAGGCAGGCCGAGCCGCAGTCGGAGGCCGCCGTTTGCTGAACGTAGGGGATCCGGCGCCGGCCGCCCGCCCAGCCGGTGAGGCGGGAGAGCGCGGGGAAACGTCCGACGAGGCCGCTCGAAGCTCTTTTCTCCGTCCGGATGTCCTTCTCCTCGGCCGCCATCAGCGGCGCCCTCCGCCGGTGAGGACGCGCAGGCCGGGGATCAGGGCGGTGGCGAGCGGCTCGGACCGCAGGCTGACTTGGGCCGAGCCCCACATGCCGTCATAGTAGGAATAGCGGCGACCGTCGACGACGAAACCGTCGTCCGGAAGGCGCGCCCAGGCGAAAACGACAGGGCCCGAGATCTGCGCCCCCTCGCCGACGCCGCTGCCGAGCAGCCGCCGGGCCTCGTCGGGGCCAAGAACCTCGTCGTTGACCGCCTCGATCTGCAGTCGTTGATAGGCATAGCGGAAGCCGTCGAGCTCCAGACGGATCGGCAATCCCACTTCGAGCTGGGGACGAACCTTTCCGGGCAAAAGGACGGCGACCCGCGGGCCTCCATCCGCCGAACCGGCGGCATGGATCGAGGACAGCGAGGCGATCACCTGCCCCGGCACGACCTGTTGGCCGGCCCGCACCCTTACGTCCGCCACGACCCCGGAGCGCGGAGCCCGCACGTCGCGCTCGGCGAGCCTCGCCCGCGCGAGCTCGATCTGTCCGGTGAGGCCGATCAGCGCCGCCTCCGCACCGCGGTCGCCCGGGTCGCGCAGGCGCGAGGCGAGCTGCAGCTCGAATTCGCCCTCCAGGCGCGAAAGCTCCGCCGCTTCGGGGCCGCCGTAGAGGTGAACCAGCGAGGCGCCTTGCTCCACCCGCGTCCCCGGGGGGGCCTCGACCGACGAGACGGTGCCGGCGGCGGTCGCGGTGATCTCGCTCCGCCCGCCGAGCCGGACGACGGCGACTCCCGTCGCCCGCTCGTGGATCCGGCCGAGAGCGAGGAAGAGAACCCCCGCGCCGGCGAGACCGAGCAACAGCCAGGAGGCCCAATCGATCCAGGCCGGCGAGATACGCAGGAGGTCTCCCTCCTTGCGCGCCGACGCCATGTGATGGTCGAGCGCCTCCTCGCGGAAAACGCCGAGCGCCCCTTCGCGCAGGTTGCGCTCGTCGCGCTTGCCCTGCTCGGCGAGGCGGGCCTCGAGCGCCAGTTGGGCGAGCGCCGGGGCGGCCCGTTCGGCGTAGAGCGAAAACGCCTCGCGCTCGGCCGCGGAAAACGGCTCGGAGCCGGGGTTGCGAAGGGCCGCGAGCACGGCGACGATCGGCCCGAGTGAACCGGGCGTCGCGGAGGAGCCCGGGCCGGAGTGAGCGGGAGCGACCGCGGGCTCGCGAATCGCGAGCGCCATGAACGGCCCCTGACCGTCGCCTTCCGGATCGTCGGCTTCGCGCTCGAAGCGGGGATCGTCCGCGAGGCGGTTCGCGACGACCGGGCGGCCCGTTCGCGCGACGAAGCTCACGACGCCGACCGCAGCGCTCTCCCGCCGTTCCTCCGCGGACATTCCACCGCGGCGTTCCCAGAGGACCTCGGTCTCGAAGTCGTAGAGCAGGAGATGGGCGCGCGCCGCGGCGATCAGATCGACGAGGTCCTCGCGGATCAGAAAAGCCGCCGCGGCCGGATCGCGCTCGGCGGCGAGCCGCCCGGCGGCGGCGAGCACCCGGCGCGATAGCTCCGCCCGCGCGTCCCGTTTGGGCGCCGGTAGCGGCAGGGTGCCGGCGAGAGCCAATCCTTCTTTCGGACCGGTCGCCGTGGTGGCCGCGGAATCCGAGGAAGGGCGCGCTCGCTCGGCCTCCTCCTCGGCGAGCCGAAGCGTGCGGAAGCGTGTGATCGCGCTCTCGAGCAGGGCCGAGAGGTCGTCCCCGCCCAGCGGCTGGAGGCTCAGGAAGAAGATCCGGTCCTCGTCGATCAGCTCTTGGAAGACGGAGGGGTCGGGGCCGCCGGACGCGACGAGGTAGAGGGTCTTCGCTCCGGGAATCCGCTCGTGGAGCGTCTCGAGGATCCGGCGCGCCGGATCGCCCGAGAACGCGGATCCCAGGGCGAGCACCGCGACGTCTCCGCGCTCGCAATGGGCAAGGATCTCCGCCTCCGTCCGCGCGACTTCCACGCGCGCGCCCGTCCCCAGCCGCCGCCGCTGCCCTTCGGTCTCTCCCTCGGAGAAACCGGCGAGCAGGATCGACGGCTCCGCAGCGTCGGTGCGGATCAGCCTCAGGGAATCACGTTCGGTCGCCACAAATCCTTGTCCTGATGCGAGATAAGCATCCTCTCCAGAATTGGTCGAGCATAAGTTCGCCCCGCCGCGGGGTCAAGGCGAACGCTCTCAAGGTCTACGGTGTCGCGGCTGCGGCATCTTGCGCCGGATCGGCAGAATGGCGCGGAAAAGCTCGCTCGCGAGCCGTTAGGACGGCACCGAGGCGCAGGGGTATTAGCCCGAGCGTGGGCTCCGTCGCGCCGATGTGCGAAGCTTTCCGCTCCCGGGAAAGGAAGCGAATGGTTTGAATCTCTTCGGTGGACAGTCTTTGATCGGCTGGGAGGATTTCGTCGTCCTCGGGGTCCTGTTGCTCGCGATGGTGGCCATCGGCGCGCTGTTCGAGCGGCGCCAGACTTCGACCTCCGAGTTCTTTCTCGGCCAACGTCGGATTCCCGCGTGGGCCGCCTGTCTCGCGTTCGTGGCGACCGAGGTAAGCGCGGTCACGATCATTTCGGTGCCGGCTACGGCATTCCGCGAGAACTGGCAGTACCTGCAGATCTTCCTCGGCTCGATCGCGGCGCGGCTGGCGATCGCCTTCCTGTTCATCCCGGCGTTCTACAAATTCGACTGCACCTCGATCTACCAGTTTCTGGGGCGCCGGTTCGGCCGGCTCACCCAGAGCACGGCGGCGATCTTCTTCTTCGTCACCCGCTTGCTCGGTTCGGGCGTGCGCTTGATGGCCGCCTGCCTCGCCGTCTCGGTCCTTCTCGGCTGGCCGATCGCGCCGGTGATCGCGGGCTTCATCGTCGTGAGCATCCTTTACATGGGGCTCGGCGGTATGCGGGCGGTCATCTGGACCAACGTGATCCAGGCCGTGGTGATCGTCGTCGGGGGAATTGCGACGCTCGCGTTCCTCTTGTCGCGAATTGACGGCGGATTCTCCGGCGCGCTCGCGCTCGCCGAGCCGGCGGGCCGGCTGAGCCTGTTCCATTGGGGGCCGTCCCTTGCTGCGGCACCGATCAGGACCTGATGCAGCGACTGCTCACCGTCGAGACCCGAAAGTCGAGTCAGAGGACGATGCTCTGGACCACGGGGGTGAGCCTGTTCGTGCTGGTCATCCATCTCGCGATCGGCACCGCCCTCTACGCCTTCTACGCGCAGAATCCGTCGGAGGGGCTCCCGGCGAACCTCGAGGCGATCTTTCCCCACTTCATCGGCCACGCAATGCCCGGCTTCCTGCGCGGATTGATGCTGTCGTCGATCGTCCTCGCGAGCATCGACTCGCCGCTCGCCGCCCTCGCGACCTCGTTCATCACGGACGTCTATCAGCCGCTCCGCGAGAAGCTCGGCCGGCCGGCCGGCGACGGCCACTACCTGGCCGCGTCGCGCGTAAGCATCGTCGGTTTCGGCGTCGTCCTCGCCCTGCTCGCCTTCTGGTTCAGCTCGTTCGACAAGATCCTCTGGCTCGCCTTCAAGATTGGCGGCGTCACCTTCGGCTCGCTCCTTGGAGTCTTTTTGCTCGGCCTAGTCACGAAGCGCCGGGCAAACCGCGCGAACCTGGTCGCGATGATCGCAAGCGCGGCGCTGATGCTGGCGCTGCTGATCCTCTCCGAGAAGAAGCTGATCCCCCTAGGCTGGACCTGGCTGGTCGTCCTCGGCACCTTCTCCACCTTCGGAGGAGCGTGGGTGTTGGCCCCTCTTCTCGACCGGCGGGACGAAAGCCTCTCAGGTTCGATGCGCGCTCCGGACCGACTGCAAGATCGAACGGGGTGAGTTCCGTCTTAAGCGGGTCAGGAGGAACGTGCCTACATGACCCGCCACGACCAGCTGTTCAAGGATCTGTTTCGCAGCTTTTTTCACGACCTGCTGCCTATACCTTCGACATTCGGGGCCGGCGCTGTCGGTGGTCGTCTTTCTTCGCGGCGGACCGCCGGGCGCTTCGTGGTCGGACCACGTCGAACGCGTGCTCGAGCGTGAGGTGCGAGATGGGAGCGGCCCGCCTAAAGCTCCGGCTGCTCCAGAAGATCGCGACCGCGCCGGTCGGCGAGGTCGAGCGCTTCCTGTTGGCCAACTGTGTCGAAACCTACTTACAATTGACCGGGAGCGAGGCGGAAAGGTACGCCGCTTTGCGCCGTGCCGAAACGACTCCGGAGGTCGAGGCCATGGAAACCACGTGGGAAGAGAAGTTGGAAGCCAAGTTCATGCAGCGAGGTCTGGAGCAGGGACTTCGCCAGGGTCTCGAGCGGAGCCGAAATACCCTTCTTCGCCAGATCCGGAGGCGATTCGGCTCGGTTTCCGCGGCGGTCGAAAAGCGAATCGAAGCGATCGACTCCCACGATCAACTGGATCTGCTCGCGGATCGAATCTTCGAAGCGTCGTCGCTCGAAGAGTTGGGCCTAGGCAGCTGAGACGTCCACCCAATTCGCTCGTTGCCGTGGTCCCGCCCGCCTCATGAACCTCCTCCTGATCCGTCACGCCATCGCGGTCGATCGCACCGAGATCGAGGCGGACGATCTGCGCCCGCTGACCGAGGAGGGCGTGAAGAAGATGCGCCGCGCGGCGCGGGGGCTGCGCGCGGCGGTTCCTTCGATCGAGCTGCTCGCGACGAGCCCGCTCGTTCGTTCGGTTGCGACCGGGGCGATCGTGGAAGTCGCCTATACCGAGTCCGGGCTGCGACGGCCGCCGCTGGTGCGAGAGATCGAACCGCTTCGTCCGGGTGCTCCACGGGAGGAATTGCTGGCCTGGCTGGCCCTGGAGACCGCCGATCCGATCGCCCTCGTCGGCCATGAGCCCGATCTCTCCGAGTTGCTCGCCGCGCTGGTCGGCGCGGATCGGCCGTTCCACCGCTTCCGGAAAGGGGGAGTGGCTTGCGTGGCGTTTCCAGGGCGGGTGGAAGAGGGGGCGGGGCTGCTCCTGTGGGCGCTCTCGCCCGCGCTGCTTCGCGATCTCGGCTCGGGGAAAAAGGATAGCTCTCGGTGAGCAACGGGGTGGAATCGTCGCCTTCGCCCGCGATCGTCTGGGCCGAGCGCGATCCTGACGAAGGAGCGCGGCGCCTGGCGCTCGGCTTTCTCGATCAGGCGGCTTCGGCGAAGGCGCGCATCGCCGATCCGGACGACGTCGAGGGGCTGCACGATTTTCGCGTCGCTTTGCGGCGCCTGCGCAGCACGCTCGGCACGTTCGACGATCTTCTCGGCCGAAGCGTCGGCCGGAAGCTCGCCAAGCGGCTCAAGAAGCTCGCGGGAGCCACCGGCGAAGGGCGCGACGCCGAGGTGGCGCTCGCCTGGCTCGAGGCGACCGCCGCCGGCGCGCCGATTCCCCCCTCCGCGCGCCCGGGATATCTCTGGCTCCGCTCCCGCCTCGAATCGGTTCGCGATCGCGCCTACGGGGAGATCGTCGAGGAGATCGACGCGGAATTCGAACCGCTCGCCGAGCGCCTGCGCGAGCGGCTTTCGGTCTACCGGGCCGAGGTGCGGCTCGACGCCGAGAGCCCGCCCCGTCGACTCGGCGAGGTCGCCTCGGCCGCCCTGCTCGCGCTGTCCGAGCGCCTCGGAAGCGATCTAGCCGCCGTGGCGTCTCCAGAGGACGAGGAGGGCTCCCACCGGGCGCGGATCGTCGCCAAACGCCTGCGCTACCTGCTGGAGCCGTTCGTGGCCGAGTGCCCCACGGCGCGCGCGGCGACCAAACGGTTGAAGCAGCTCCAGGACCTGCTCGGGGAGCTGCACGACGCCCACGTGATGGAGCGGCTGTTGCGGGAAACCGCCGCGGAGGCCGGCGCCGAGCGCGCCCGGCGCACGCTCGATCTCGCGCTTTCGGGGGCCACGGCCGCGGAGCTGTCCGCGGCGCGCCGCCGGCCGCTCGAAAGCGGCCTCGTCGAGCTCGGCCGGAGGAACCGGGCGCGGCGCGACGATCTCTTCGCCCGCCTCGCTGAAGCCTGGCTCTCCCCGGACGGCTCCGCGGTCCGGTCTGGCCGAGGTCTCGCCGCGCTTACCCGCGAAGTGACCTCGACCGCCGCGGCGCTCGCGCCAGCCTCAGACTAGCCGGCGCTCGCCATTCAATCCGGATAGACGAAGGTCACCGTCTTGTCCGTCTCGGGCAAGAGAGTCCGGTGGACGGGGCAGTGATGTGCCGCGCGTTCGAGCTTGAGTCGCTGATCGGCGGTGAGCCCGGCAGGCATCTGGATCTCGACCGGGATCGCGCCGATCCGGCGCGGGTCGTTCACCATGTGCTTCTCGATCCGAAAGGTGATGCCTTCGAGCGGGATGTCGTCGCGCTCCGCGACGATGGCCATCGTGGTCACCATGCAGGAGCCGAGGGCCGCGGCGACGAGATCGGTGGGGGAGAACGAGCTGCCGTCCCCTTTGTTGTCGACCGGGGCCGCGGTCCGAATTTCGGTGCCGGATGGCCCGTGGGTCATCTCCGTCTTCAGGTGGCCGAGGTAACGACCGGTGATTTCGACGGCCATGCCGTGTCTCCTTGGAGGTTCTCGAGCGTTAGAGGCCGAAGCGCTTTCAGTCCAGCTCGGCGAAGAAGGTCAGATAATCGTCGATCACGCGGTCGATCGAGGTTAGCTCGGCGACCTCGCGCATCGTTTCGAGCCCGGCCCTCCACTCGGGTCCGCCGAACGTCGCTCGCGCTTTTTCGAGACCCGCGAGCACGTCCGCCTCTTCATGCGAGGCGAGGTAGTACGGATAATCGGGTCCGAGGAGCTCGACCGCGCTCTCGTCCTTCGTAGTGATCAGGTTCGCGGCGCAGGCCGCGGCGGTCGAAACTTTGCAGTTCGGTTTGTAAAGGTATTCGCGCCCCGGCTCGCGCACCGAGAGATGACAGTTGTAATCGAGCGCGCGGCGGAAGTAGTCGCGGTCGAAGCAGTCGACGCCGGGGAGCTTGCCCCAAAGCTTGAGCGAACGGGCGAGGCCGACGTAGGCGATCTTGATCTCGTTCCCGTCCAGCCGGTTCGGCTCGTAGCGCGGGTCCCATTGGTGATGGATGATTCGATTCACCGAGCCCGGTCGAGCGAAATCCTCGACCTGGCGACGGTTCTTCCAGATCATCCCGTCATAGAAGGCCCGGTTCTTGATCCGCCGTTTGAACACCACCGTGTCCTGCACGTCGAGCACGGTCCGGTTGCCGTTCCGCTTCGCGCGCCAGAGATGCCACCAGCGCGAGGTCTTGATGAAGACGAGGATCGCGTCGCGCACCGAGGCGACGTCGCCCGGATAGACCGACCGGGCCTCATATCCCCGCGCTCGCAACGCCTCGGCGATCTGGTCGCCGGCCATCACGGTCGACCCCTTGTCGTAATACTTGACGAAATAGACCTTGCGCATGCGGAAGGAGAGCCTGCCGAGCGGCCCAGGGAGCGGATCGGATGGCCGGTCGGCGGGTCGGCCGCTACGGTATCACCTACGCGCCGAACATCGCGGGCGAAAGCCCGATGTCCACGATGCTGCAGCCGGGGCGGATCGGAATCCCGCGGCCGCGGGCCGCTTCGAGCACGGCCGTGTCGTAGGCCCCGGGATTCAGCCATACCTCCCCTGCCTGAGCGGCATCGATCTGGTCCAGATAATCGAGCGTCACCGGCGGCGGCAGATAGACGCTGATCCGATCGAGCGGCTCGGGAACGTCGGCGAGCTTGGCGAAGGCGGGGAAGCCCTCGACCTCTTTCTCGGTGGGGTTGATCGGAAACACCCGATATCCCGCGTGGGCGTAGGCGCGGACGCACTTGTTGCCGAACTTTGCGCGGTTCGACGAGGCTCCCAGGACGGCGATGGTCGGCATCTCGATCTCCCTTCGTTCTTCCTACGTCTTTGGGAACAAATTTCGGCGGCGCGAATTTCTCTTCGGTTGGGTGCGCGGATCAACCGTCCGTACGCACGATCATCCGTTCGTCCCCCAGGCGACGGGTCACGCCGGTCGAATCGAGATGCTCTAGCAGCGGGATCGCCCATTTGCGCGAGAGGCCGAACTGGTCCTTGAACTGAGGGACCGAAAAGCGGGGCCATCCGGTCGCGATCAGACGGCGCTTGAGATCGGCGACCGCCGAGGCGGCGAGGATCAATCCCGAGGGGAGCTTCACCAATTCGCCGCGGGCGACCAGATGGCGGATCACCCCGTCGACGATCTGCGGTTTGGCCGAGAGCGCCTGGCTCACTTCTCCCGGAGAAGGGGGAGCGAGCCCTCCGGAGTCGAACCGGGCGAGCACCCGGGTGGAGAGATCCGACTCCTCCGAAGTGAGGCGCGAGCCGCGCCCCGGAAGCGTTACCTGATCCTCCGAGACGGTCAGCACCTTCTGCTTGCCGAGCCAATCGAGGTACACGTCGGCGAGCTCCGCGCCGCGGCCGCGGACGATCTTCCGCACGGCGTCCGCCTTGCCGATCGAGAGGGCGAGCCGGTCGCGCTCGAAATACTCGGCCAGAACCCGAGCCGCCCGTTCGGCGAGGCGCTGGTAGGTGGCCGGGGCGACGAATCGGCGGTCTCGGCCGGGTCCCGCCGGCACGGCGAGCAGTTTTCCCTGGTTCGTCAGTCGCCGGAGCGGAGCCTCGATCGTCGCCGGCCGTACCCCGAGGCGCCGGGCGAGGTCGTCGATCTCCGCGCCGCGCTCCCCCGCCTCGAGGACCCAGAAGGCGAGCGCGGTGGGCAGGTCCGGCGATCCCAGCGCGGCGAGCGCCGGGGCGAGCAGCCGGCCTCGGTAAGGGCGGAAGAACGGGTCGAGCACCTCGCCGCCGCCGAGCGTCGCCGCCGGAGAGGGGCGCCGGACGACGAACCGGTCGCCGCGCCGGGCGACGATCGGCGCCGCGAGGCGCACCTCAGCGAGACCACTCTCGCCGGGTGCCAGGGAGTTCGGCCCGAGCGGCCGCAGGCGGCCGTAGACCTCGCTCGCGAAGAGATGGAGGCGGATCGGCACATACCCGGAGATTTCCGCGGGGGCATCGGGAAGGAGCCGGAAACGGACCAACAGCCGGGTGGACGCGGCGAACGTCCCGGGCTCGACCAGGTTGAGCCCGCGCGAGAGCGCCTCGAGCGGCATGCCCGCGATCTGGAGCGAAGTCCGCTCGCCGGCCTCGGCCGTTTCGTGCGGCTTGCCGTGGACCTGGATGCTTCGGACCCGAACCCTTTCGCCGCCGGGCAGCGCTTCGAGGGTGTCGCCGATGCGGACCGCGCCGCTTGCGAGCGTTCCGGTTGCGACGACGCCGAGGCCCTTCAGATGGAACGCGCGGTCGATCGGCAGGCGCGCGGGGGACGAAGCCGGATCGGTCTCCCCGGCCGGGGTTTCCCGGATAGAGCGCTCGGCGAGCGATCGAAGCGCGCTTTCGAGCTCCGCGAGACCCTCCCCGGTCGAGCTCGAGACGGGGAGGATGGGCGCGCCGGCGAAAGGGGTCTTCGCGAGCAACTCTTCGATTTCGAGCTGGGCCAGCTCGCGCAGATCCTCGGAGACGAGGTCGACCTTGGTGAGGGCGACCAGACCGTGGGGGATGCCGAGCAGGGAGCAGACCGCGAGGTGCTCCCGCGTCTGCGGCTTGACCCCCTCGTCGGCCGCCACGACCAGCAGCATGGCGCGGATGCCGCCGAGCCCGGCGAGCGCGTTGTGGAGGAAGCGCTCGTGCCCCGGCACGTCGACGAATCCGATCTCGAGGTCGCCCCGGACGAGGTGGGCGAAGCCGAGGTCGATCGTGATGCCGCGCGCCTTCTCCTCCGCCCAGCGGTCGCAATCGATGCCGGTGAGCGCCCGGACCAGCGAGGTCTTGCCGTGATCGATGTGGCCGGCGGTGCCGACGAGGAATCTGCCCATCAGCGGGAGGAGAGGACCTCTTTGGCGATCCGGGAGAGCGTCGCTCCGTCGGCGCTCGAGCCGAACCTCTCGCGCAGGGCCTTCATGAGCGCCCCCATGCCGGCGCCCGACGCGAGCCCTTCCGCCGCGGCGATCTCCACGGCCGCGGCGCGGATCGCGCCTTCGTCCGCCTGGGCCGGCAGATAGCCGGCGAGGATCCCCTTTTCCCGCCGCTCTTTTTCAGCCAGCTCGTGCCGGCCTCCCTTGTCGAACTGCTCGGCCGCGTCGTCGCGCTGCTTGATCGCGCGGCGCACCAAGGCGACGAATCCGGCCTCGTCCACCTCGCCGTTCTTGATCTCTTCGTTGTTGATCTCGGTGAGCAGCATGCGGAGCGTCGACAGGCGCTCTTTTTCGCCCGCCTTCATGGCGGCGCGCAGCTCGGTTTCCACTCGGTGCCTTGGGGTCTCGGAGGCCATGACGGGATTATCTCGGATTTCGCGCGCGAAGGTCCGAGGCCTGGAATTCGGGGGCGGGTTGCCCGCGAGTCCGGCGGCAGCGCCCGCGGCGCGCGCCGCCGGTTTATGAAGAGCCCGTCGATTTTCTCGGCAGCCGGCCTTCGATCAAGCCGAGAGTGGTCTCGACTACTTTTTCGAGCGGTCCGGCGTCGGCCTTGCCGTGGCCCGCGATGCCGAAGGCGGTGCCGTGGTCGACCGAGGTGCGAAGGAACGGCAGGCCGAGCGTCCAGTTCGTGGCGAGGCCGAAACAGGCGGTCTTGACCGCGATCAGCCCTTGGTCGTGGTAAAGCGCGAGCACCCAGTCGAACTCCCCTTGGCGGGCGCGGGCGAACAGCGAGTCCGCGCTCTCGGGCCCATGGACGTCGATCCCTTGGCCGCGCGCCTGGGCGGCGGTGGGGGCCAGCAGCGCCTCGTCTTCCGCGCCGAGCAGGCCACCCTCTCCGGCGTGGGGGTTCATGCCGGCGAGGGCGATGCGCCCCCCCGCGTGGCGATCCAGGCAGCGGAGCGCCTCGAGCGTCGCCTCGGGGGTCACCGCGTCGAGAGCCTCCCGCAGCGGCAGGTGGACGGTGAGCAGGGCGACCTGCAGATCGGGCGCGAGGAACGCCATCAGATAGTCGCGGCCGTAGCGTTCGAGGCCGCAGACCTCCGCCAGGTAGTCGGTGTGGCCGACGAAATCGGCGCGATGGTGCTTGGCGATCGAGCTCTTCGCGATCGGCGCGGTCACCAGAGCGTCGACCTCCCCGGTGCGCGCGAGCTCGATACCGCAATCGAGCGCCGCCATCGCCCCGGCGGCGTCCTTGGCACCCGAGCGTCCGAGCTCGATCGGCCGGCGCGGGTCGCCGATCGGATCGAGCACCGGAATGCCGCCCGAGGCGGCGAGGGCCGCGAGCTCCTCTCGGCCTGGCTTCGAAGCGAGGTAGACGAGCCGATCGAAGGGAGCGTCGGGGAGCGACGGACGGAGTGCTTCGAGCGCGGCGCGCTCGGCGATCACGAGCGGCTGCCAGGCCGTCGGCAAGGAACCACCGCCGTCCGCGGGGGGCGACCCGGCGAGCAGCTTAAGCAGGATCTCCGGGCCGATGCCGGCCGGGTCCCCTTGAGTCAGAGCGAGGATCGGACCGGCCGATGAAGGGGCGCTCACTCGGAAGGCGCCTCGGCCGCCGCGGTGGACCGCCGGCGACCGCGCTGCTGTTCGCGCAGCTCCTCTTCCTTGAACAGGTACCGGATGTGGTGCTTCTGGATCAGCAGGTTCGGACCCTGGTGGCGGTTGAGCTTGATCGCCCCCTTGTCGTACCACTCGATCCAGCCTCGGAGCTCTTCGTCGTTGTCCAGGATGACGACGATCGGCGTCTTCGCGGCCATCTGCTTGAGGTAGTAGAACTCCTCGGCGTTGGTCTGCTCCGGCGGGCTCTGCTTGCGGCGCAGGCTGCGAGCGGGGGTCTCTTTCTTCATCTCGTTCATGTCGGGGCGAATCAGCTTTCGAATGGCCATAGGGTCAACGCGCCTCAGGCGGCGGTGTCGTCGTAGCTCGGGATCGGCGGAGAACGTCGGTCCGGATTCTGCGTCTTGTACTGGTCGTCCTCGTACGCGAGACAGCAGAGGAGACGTCCACATTGGCCGGAGATCTTCGACGGGTTGAGCGACAGGTTCTGGCGCTTGGCCATTTGAATCGAGATTGGACGGAAGTCCTTGAGCCAGGTGGAGCAGCAGAGGGTCCGGCCGCAGACGCCGATCCCGCCGAGCAGCGCGGCCTCGTCGCGCGCTCCGACCTGCACCATCTTGACCTTGATCGAGAAGCGCGAAGCCAGATCGCGAACCAGCTGGCGGAAATCGATCCGTCCTTCCGAGGTGAAATAGAAAGTCGCCTTCTTGCCCGAGAGCGCGAAGTCGACGCGGGAGATCTTGAGATCGAGCTTGAGCGCCCGGGACCGCTCCTGGGCGAAGTGCTTCGCCTCGGTCTGGCTCGCCACCTGCCGGTCGAAGGAGGCGAAGTCGTCCTGATCGGCCGGGCGTAGGATCGGCCGCGCGGAAGATTTCTGGCACGGCTTGAACACCGGCATCGGCGACTGCTCGACATGGCCGAAGGCCGGACCGGATTCGAGGTCGACCACGACCCGCTCGCCTCGGGCGAAAATCCGTCCGCCGGTGCTGCACAGCGTGAGGTTCGTTTCGTCGCGGAAGCGGACGCCGACGAACGCGTCCTCCACCGCCGTGGACATGCCCTTGAACGAGCAACCACCACAACCGCTCATCGTGGGTCCGCCTTCGAAGCTCTCGCGCGCGGCGTCATCGCCGGGCGAGTCCTGCAGGATGGATACCAGCCGATCCCTGCCGGCGATCGAAGGGGATGCCGTCCCTCCTCCGATCGACGCTGCCAATTTGACCTCATTCGCGGGACGTTTCGTGGCGCGCGGCGCCTCCCCACGGGATTTCTACGGCCGATCGGGAAGGCGACGCTAAGACGCTATCACGACCGCTCGAAGCGAGATCCCGAGGCGACCCTCCGCCCGATGTCGCGCCGGAACGCTTTTCCGGGCCAGTCGATCGCCTCGACCGCAGCATAGGCCCGGCCGAGCGCCTCGCCGAGATCGGTGCCGATCGCGCAGACGTTCAGCACGCGCCCTCCGGCGCTCACCAGCGCCCCGCCCTCGTCCGAATCCCTCCACGCCGTGCCGGCATGAAAGATCTGGACGCCGGGCTCCTGCCCCGCTTGGTCGAGGCCGCGGATCGCGTCGCCGGTCCGCGGCCGATCCGGATAGCCGGGGCTCGCGAGCACGATCGCGGCGGCGGTTTGCGGACGGAAGGAGAGGCGTTCGAGCTCGAACCGGCCGTCCGCCCCCGCCGCGAGCACGTCGAGCAGGTCGTTCTCGAGGCGCATCAAGAGCACCTGGGCCTCCGGGTCGCCGAAGCGGGCGTTGAACTCGAGCACCTTGGGCCCGTCGGCGGTGAGCATCAGGCCGGCGTAGAGGACCCCGACGAAACGTCGGCCCTCGGCGGCCATGCCGGCGATCGTCGGCTTCAGGATGGTCTCGACCACCTCGGCCGCCGCCTCGGCCGTGAGCAGCCCCGAAGGGCTGTGGCTGCCCATCCCGCCGGTGTTCGGGCCGGTGTCGTCGTCGCCGATCCGCTTGTAGTCTTTGGCGGTGGCGAGCGGAAGCACGCGCTCGCCGTCCGAAAGCGCCATGAACGAGACCTCTTCGCCCGGCAGATGCTCCTCGATCACGACGCGGGAGCCGGCGTCGCCGAACCGCCGCTCGCCGAAGATCGCGGCGAGGGCCTCCTCGAGCTCCGCGGCGTCGTTGGGGAGGAAGACCCCTTTGCCCGCGGCGAGGCCGTCGGCCTTGATCACCACCGGGAAGCCGAAGCTCGCCTGTGCCGCGCGGGCCGCGTCTGCGTCGTCGGCCAGGGCGAACCGCGCGGTGGGGATGCCGTGCCGCTCCATGAACTGTTTGGCGAACACCTTCGAGCCCTCGAGCTCCGCGGCGAGCCGGTTCGGTCCGAAGACCGCGAGGCCGCGCGCGGTGAGCTCGTCGGCGAGCCCGAGCGCGAGCGGCGCTTCGGGACCGACGACCGTGAGGTCGATCCTCCGCTCCACCGCGAAATCGGCGAGGCGGTCAATCTCCTCCGCCCCGATCGGCACCCGCTCGGCGACCTCGGCGATGCCCGGATTGCCCGGCGCGCAATAGAGCCGCGAGAGTTTCAAGCTCTGCCGGAGCTTCCAGCAGAGCGCGTGCTCGCGGCCGCCGCCGCCGACGACGAGGACTCTCATCCGTTCGCTGCTCCTTTGCCTGCCGCGTCCGCCGAGGCCGGCAAGTCCGAGGCTGCCGCCTGGAGGGCGGTGACCGCCATTGCGTCGACGACGTCCTCGACCGAGCAGCCGCGCGACAGGTCGTTGACCGGCCGGGCGAGCCCCTGGAGCAACGGCCCCACGGCCCGCGCACCGGCGAGGCGCTCGGTCAGTTTGTAGGCGATGTTGCCGGCGTCTAGGTCGGGAAAGATCAGCACGTTCGCCCGGCCGGCGACCGCGCTCTCCGGAGCTTTTCGCAGCGCGACCTCGGGGACCAGCGCGGCATCGGCCTGGAGCTCGCCGTCGACCGCGAACCCTACGGCGCGCCCGCGCAGCAGGTCGAGCGCCCGTCGGACCTTGTCGACCTTGGGATGGCCCGCGCTGCCGCGGGTCGAAAACGACAACAGCGCCACTCGTGGCTCTTCTCCGAGCAGCGCGCGGCAGCTCTCCGCGGCAGCTTCCGCGATGTCGGCGAGCTGTTCGGGATCAGGATCGGGGACCACGCCGCAATCGCTGTAGATGAGCGATCGGCCGTCGGGAAATGCCATGAGGAAGCAGGACGAGACGGTCTTCAAGCCCTCCCGCGGGCCGATCGTGCGCAGCGCCGCGCGCATCGAGTCGGCCGTCGTCGCCTTGGCGCCCATCACCGCGCCGTCCGCGCGGCCGCTCAGGACCAACAGGTCGGCGTAGTAGAGAGGGTCACGGACTCGCTTCGCCGCCTCCGGCGCGGCGCCCGCGGTCAGCCCCCGGCCGGCCAGTCGCTCGACGAGCAGCGCCTCGAGCCGCGGAAGCTCCGGATCGGCGACCGGATCGAGCCGCTCGAGATCGATCGCCGCCGGATCGAGGATCGTTCCAGGAGGGACGACCAGCAGCGGCCGGCAGAGGCCGATCTCTCGCGCACGGACGGCGGCGGCGACCACCCGCGGGTCGTCCCCTTCCGGCAGGACGATCGACGTCTGGGCTTTCGCCGCGCGGGATCGGATGGCTTTGAGGAGGTCGGTCACGGGAGTGCGAAATATACCAACGCGCCCCCCGGGCCGCTCGGAGCTATCGTCCCGCGCGGAAGACCAGGGAGGCCCAGAAGCTCTCCCAGTCGGCGTCCTTGACGTCCTTCGGCGCCTCGATCATGTGGACCGCCTTGATCAGCCAGATCTCCGGTCCGGACGCCCCGGCGGGCAGTTTGAGCCGAACCCTCCCTTGAGCGTCCGTGCGCGCCCTGATCTCTCCGGCCTGAGGCTGCGAATGGGGGAGCGCCACCACCAGGGCCCCTTCGAGCGGCTTACCCCGGTAGAGCAGCCGGACCGGCAGCTCGCCCCCCGGCTCGATCTCGAACGGGTTCTTCTCCGGGACCAGCTCCAGCTCCAGACCGACGGGTTGGTCGAAACCGCTCCCCGCCGTGCCGCCGACTGCGAGCAGCGCTTTGACGCACCGCGAATAGACCTCGCGGCTCGGCTTGTCCGCCAAACCACGCTTTTTCCTCACGTCGAGGATCCGTTCGAGCCCTTCCAGGCGGAGGTACTCCTCGAACTTCTGTGGTTCGAGCGAGACCGACGCACGGTTGCTGTCATAGACGATCTGGTAAATCCCGGCCGGACCGACCGCGGCAAACCCCGCCGGCTCGCCGCCGGGGATCCCCGGCACGGGCTTCTCTCCGTTCGGGCCGCGGATCGCGAATCGTTCGATCCGCTCGGGGTCGCGCGGCACCGGGTCGCCCGCGAAGTTCTCCCCTACGCGAAGGCGGACGCCGAGCTGCGAGCCCGGCGCTGGGGAGAGCGCCGTCGGCTCGATCCAAAAATCGTGGCCCAGGGCGGGCGCCGCGGTGAGCAGCAGGAGGATCCAAAGGCGGGGTCGAATCATCGGCGGTTTTCCTCTCGAGAGCGGCTTGGCCGCTCCCTCACAGTACGCGAAGCCGAGGGGATTGGATGACGGGCCGTGGCGCGACTCTGAATGCGGGAGAGGACGCGAACGTCTTCCGGGACGGACGGCATATCTAGCGCGAGGCGGTGTTTTCCTGGGGACGCGAGCGGGAGAGAATCTTGCAGCCAGCTCCGGGGCCGAAAGCGCTCCCCTCACGACGGAGATCGAATGGACCGACCGAAATTTTCCACCGTCCTCTTTCCCTTCGCGTTTGCCCTTATGGTTTCTCTGGGCGCCGCCCCGCCCCTCGCCGCGGATCCCCTCGGCGATCTTCGGGCCAATCTTCGCAAAGCGGAGAACGGACCGGCGATTCGGGCGCAGATCGGCGTCACGAGCGTTCGCAAGAGCAGCGACGACGGTGATGATCAGCGCACGACGGAGGAAGGAAGCGCTCTCGCGGAGCACGATGCCGCGGGGCTTCGCCTCACCTGGCCGACTCCGCAGATCCGCGCCGACCGCCAGGCCGAATGGCGGCGCGCCGCGGCGCCGGACACCCCGGAGCGGAAAGACGGCGGGCTCGGTCTCTTGGACGCGAAGAAGGCGACCGAGCTGCTCGATCCCGCCGAAGTGCTGCGGCTGGAGATCGAGGGAGCGAAGCTCTCCGCCGACAAGACCGAGCCCAGGAACGGCCGACCGACGCGCGTCCTCTACCTCGAGCCTCGCGACGGACTGAACTCCCGGGAGCGCAAAAGCCTCAAGAGCCGCGACGAGGTGCTCAAGATCTGGCTCGACCCGGCCGGTCTGCCGATCGCGACCGAGCGGAACGCCAAGCTCAAGTTCAGCAAATTCCTCATCACCTTCGAGGTGAGCCTTCGCGAGACGAAGACCTTCTCGCGCAGCCCCGGCGGCCGTCTCTACGTCAGTTCCTCTGTCGAAGTCTCGAGCGGCGCCGGTCTAGGCCAGTCCGGCGAGACCACTCGGACGTATCGGGTGACGCCAGCGGGTTGAGACGCCATTTCAGCGAGGGGCGGGCGGCTCTTGGTGCGGTTCAAGGGGTGGGGCGGCCTGGCTTCCGAGGCGCTTTCGCGGTGGCGGGCACCTTAACGCATAGGTGCCCGAGAAAACGATAGTTTTCGGCGCACGACTTTTTCTCACCCGTCTTTCGCCTCCGAACAAGGCGAGCGAACAGCCGCGCACGACCTCCCCTTCAAAGAAAAAAACGAGACCGCGGAAAAACTATCGTTTTCTCGGACACCCCTGCGTTATGGTGCCGCCACCGAGCTGACAGACAGCCTGTGAAAGACGGGGGTACGGCGCCGACGGCATGCGGCGCGCCTCCCTCCGTTTGGAGTCGAGATCGTCGGATCGCCTCGGCGCGCGCTCGTTTGGGCCGTATCGGACGACGAATGGAACCCAACCGTCGGCTGATCCCTGTCGATCCCGTTTCTATCTCGCCCAAAGGACGTTCGATCTCGCTCAACGGGTGACCGGTCTCGCCGAACGGGCGGTCCGGCTCCCCCAAACGACCGCAGATCTCGCCCGACCGACGTTCGATCTCGCCCAACGGGCTTCCGAGCTCCTCCAAACGACGGTCGCCCCCCTCCTAACTTCCCCCCGCACGCGGGGGGAGGGACCCTTTGCTGAGGGTTCGAGGAAGACCGAGCGCACTGGACGAAGGGGTGACCCTCCGAAGGGGCCTCCTCCCCCGCTCGCGGGGGAGGACCGAGGGGGGGGCGCTCTCCTCCGGCCAACCGCTCCGATTTCACCTCTACCGCCATGCGTTCGCCCCCCTCCTAACCTCCCCCCCCAAGCGAGGGGAGGGACGCTTCGCCACCGCCCACTTCCGTTCGGCGGCCGTTCGGTCGCATTGGTCGCCCCACGTCGTTCCAACCCAGGCAGTACCCACGTTTCGAAAGGAGAAGCATCATGGCCGCAACAGGAAAATCCAACGCCGAGCGGGTCGCCCGCTGGGACACTTTGGTCAACAACCTCGAGCCGGCGGTCGGTGACGTTCCGCACCTGGCCGCGACGCTCGCCGAGTTGAAGGGGGTGCTGATCGAGGCCCGCGATCTTAGCTACAAGCAGGACGAGCTGCGGGCCGCGGTACAGAGCAACAACGCTCAGCTCTCCGATCTCGTAAAACGAGGCGACAAGATCCGCGGCCGGCTGGGAGCCGGTCTTCAGTTCAACTACGGGTTCACCAGCGAGATGCTGCTCAAGTTCGGCTTCCGTCCGCGGCGCCCGCCGGTGCGAAAGAAAAAGGTGGAGACGCCGCCCGCCGCGGCTGGTCGTCCGTAGTCCCTCCGAGATCCCGTCCCCCCGGCGCGGTCGACAATGCGCCGGGGGGCCGCTCGATTTGGGATGAACGACACCCGGTTTGGGATCGACTCGAATGGGATGGGAAGGAAATCGACGGAGTCGGGGTTTCTGGATGAACGTTGGTTTCGTTGGAGTCGAGCGGAGGGCTTGAAAGCAGGGGCGGAAGCCGGGGTCTCTCGGACCGGTCCCCTATACTCGGAAATTCGTAGCGTCCTCGCCGGATCGCAACAAGGAGCCCGCCCATGCGTCGCCGTCCCGCCCTCCTCTTCGGCCTCCTCCTTCCCCTGGTACCCCTCCTGTCTCCCGCCGCTTTCGCCACCAGCTTCGTCATGGCGAGCGACCGCGATCTCGCCGCAGGTTCCGATGTCATCGCGCGAGTTCGAGTGATGGACGTAAGCCCCGCCCCGGTCGAGGGAATGCCCGCGACCGACGTGCTGGCCGAGGTCGAGCAGCTGGTCCAGGGGAGCGTTTCCGGCGGCTCGATCGTGGTTCGGATCCCCGGTGGAAGCAAGAACCGCAAGCTCTTCCAGGTCTACGGCGCTCCCGGCTTTCGAAAAGGGGAGCGTGCTCTCCTTTTTCTGGTCGCCCAGGACGATGGGACCTATCGCATCCGTCATCTGATGCTCGGCGCGTTCCATGAGGTCGCGGCCGGCGGCCGGGCTCTCGCGCTGCGCGATCTTTCGGGAGCCACCGAGGTGAAAGCGGCGGGCCGGACCGAAAGCTCGGCGGTCTGGCGGCAGCCGCGCGACCTCGAGCGGTTCAGCGGCTGGCTCGCCGACCGCGCCGCGGGAAAGGTGCGGGCGGCGGACTATTTCGTCGAGCCGTCCCAGCTGACCGCGGACTTCACCTTCCTCGAGGATCAGGGCCTCAAGGTGCGCTGGTTCGAATTCGATCAGGGCCAGAGCGTGTCGTGGCGATGGGAGAGCGCCGGCCAGCCGGGGCTCGCGGGAGGGGGAGCGGCCGAGCTCCAGCGCGGCCTCGCGATCTGGAACGGCGACGGTGCGACCAACGTCGACTACCGCTATGCGGGAACCACCGGCGGCGGCGCGATCGACCGCCAGGACGGCACGAACACCCTCCTCTTCAACCGTTCGATCCCCGACGTCGATCCGTACGAGTGCGATCGCGGCGGGGTGCTCGCCGTCGGTGGCCCCTGGCTCGATCAGGACGTCCGCGGGACCTATCGCGACGAGATCTACCTGCGCGCGCTCGAAGCCGACATCTTCACCAACCAGAACCTCGGCTGCTTCTTCCAGAACAGCGCCAGCCCGAGCCAGGCGGCCGAAGAACTGTTCACCCATGAGCTCGGCCATACGCTGGGACTCGGCCACTCGTGCGGAGATGCCGACAGCGGGGCTTGCAACAGCGCCGACAAGATGAACGCGGTGATGCGGGCGTTCATCCACGACGACGGGCGCGGCGGTCGGCTGGGGAACGACGACCGAGCCGGCCTTGCGGTCCTCTACACGCCTTCCGGAGGAGGGGGCGGCGGTGGGGGCGCGCCCCAGGCCCCGGCGGGGCTCGCCGCGACGCTCTCCGGCTTGGCCGCGAACCTCGCTTGGCAGGATCGCTCCAGCAACGAGATCGGCTTCCGGGTCTATCGCGGGGTGGACGGTGGCGCGCTCGCCCTGCTCGTTTCGCTTCCCGCGGGCGCCGTGTCCCATGTCGACGCGGGGCTCCAGCCCGGACACCGGTACGACTACGAGGTCGCCGCCTACAACAACCGGGGGGAGAGCGGGCGGAGCAACCGGACGACGGTGACGGTGCCGAGCGCCCAACCGATCACCGTTTCGTGGGTGCCGGCGCCGGCGGTCACGACCGGTACGGTGGCGCATCTTGCGGCGACCGTCACCGGCCCGGTCGTCCGCGTCGAGTGGAATCTCGGCGGCGTCGCCCGCGCCTTCTCCGTCGCGCCGTGCGCTCCGAACCGCTTCTGCGCCGACCACCTCTACGACGTTCCGGGAACCTACACGATTCAGATCAAGGCGTTCGGCGACGTCGGTCAGACGGCGGAGGCCACGGGCCAGCTGGTGGTGGGTGGCCCGGCGGTCGAGCTGCCCGGGGAGGACTCGTTCCTCCAGAGCGTGATCTTCGGCCCGCGCGGCGCCTCCGGGGTGTTCAAGTCCGATCTCTGGCTGCACAACGACGGGCCGTCCGACAGCCGGGTGGGCCTGGTCTACCTCCCGCGCGGGGCGGGCAACCCGAACCCCGATCGGCGCGAGGTGACGCTCCCGGCCGGGACCTCCCTGTTCCTGAGCAACGTCCTCGGCGAGCTGTTCGGCGAGACCAGCACCCAAGGCTCGCTCGCGCTCGAGATCCGGCGCCCCCTCTCCGCCGCGGCGGCTCCCGCGCATACCTTCGCCTTCGCCCGCTCGTTCCTCGAGGTCGCGGGGGGAAGCTTCGGTCAGTTGGTGCCGGAGGAGCCCGAGTCGACCTGGTCGGCCGCCCCCAGGGTGGTGGCCGGCGTGCTCGAAGGAGGAGGTTTCCTGAGCAGTCTGTTGGCCGCGAATCTCGACGCGACGGGAGGACGCGTCGACGTCGAGCTGTTCGACGCGAGCGGCGCCTCGGTGGGCGCCCCCGCGAGCTTCTCGCTCGGCGCGCGGACCACGCGCTCGCAGCCGATCGCGAACCTGTTCCCCGCGGCGAAGGATCGAGCCGGACCGTTCACCGCCCGCTTCACCTCGTCCGGAATCCGCTTTGCCGCCTCGGCGACGCTGCTCGAGACGGGTTCCCAGGACCAGATCTTCCTGCCTGCCGCGCCGCCCCCTCCGGCCGAGGGCTCGCTCGACCCAGACACCTCGGAAGGCGAGCTGCTCATCCCCCGCGTGGTGCGTGGCAAGGGGCAGTTCAACACCCAGCTCACGACGAAGCTCGTGCTCTGGAACTCGACCGACCAGCCGCGCGAGCTCACCCTGTCGCTCTGGCTGCGCGGCCAGGACAACTCGAACCCACCAACGGTAGTTCGTTCGCTGCCGGCCCGAGCGGCGCTTCTGATCGACGACGTCGCCAAAGACCTGTTCAACCTGGACGAGGCGACGGGGGCCCTGCGCATCCTCTGGACCGGTCCCCTCGGCTCGGGCCCGCGGATCCTGGCACTCGGTTTCGCGACCACGCCCGGTCCGCCGGCCCAACGGTTCGGCATGCTCGTCGACGCCCGGCGCCCGGCCTCCGAGGGGAGCCTGCATGCGGTCGATTTCGGGGCCGAGCAGCTGCCGGTCTCGCGGTCGAGCTACGGCGTGATCAACCTCAACAACGCGCCGACCAACGTGCGGCTGACCCTCGTCGACGCGGCGGGCCAGATGCTCCACCAGACCACGATGTCGCTCAAGCCGAGGCAGCATCTCGAGCGGACCCTCGCCGGGGTCTTCCCCGGGCTGGCGAACGGCTCCAACTGGCACGTCGAGACGGAGGTCCTCGCAGGAGGTCATGTCCTCACCTACCTGGCGAACATCAACGCGACCGGTGACGTCTTCTACGTCCCCGGCCGTCCGCTCGACGGAGCGCCCTGAGCTCGCCCCTGGGCGTGGCGGTTCCCCGGCCGCCACGCCGCTTTCTCCTTCGCGTTGCGGTCACCCGGCACGCATTCTGCCTGGGGTTTAGATCGTCCGATCGACCTGCCGAACCGAGCGCGAGCGAGCGATTCCGCCCAGATTCCGCCCTTGACAACCGGCCGGCGTTCCAGTGTGGAAACTTTGGCTGGATCCCCGCTCCGAAATGCCGCGGAACGCGCGCGACACCGGTGCGTCCGCGGAATGAAGAACCTTCAAACCATTGATTCCATTGGATGTTAGCTGGATTGCACAACAAACTGTTCAATCCGGTGAAAACGCCGTTTACACCGCTGTTTTCTCTTCGTCACAGGGCGGTTTCCCACAGAGTTTTCCACAGATCCTGCGGGAAAACCCGAAACTCCAATGAACACCGCAACTTGACCCTCGGGACGCGGTTTTTACCGGGTCGACGTCGCGCCGAGTCGGCAGCCCGAATCGTCGAACAAGCTCGCGGCGGTGGTGGGTAATCGGGTCGCCGCGGGCAGCTCTCGATCCGAGGGCGCCGCACCGCGAAGCGCCACGCCGCCGAGGTAGGCGCCCCAGGGGAGGCGGCGGAACCAGTGAAGCGAAAAGCTTCCGTCCGGCGTCTCGGCGCCGAAGGTGAGAAACGAGATCGGACCCGAGGGAAGGGATCGACGGGCGGCGAGAACCAGAGCGCGGCGCCAGCCGCGGTCGAGGCCAGGCAGGTGCTCGATCCGCGCGACGGCTTGCCGCCGCACGGCGAGCGGCGGGCCCTGGACGGCCTGGAGCAGCTTCGGTTCGGCGAGAAAGGCGCGGGCCGCGATCGAGACCGGATCATCGGCGGGAGGGGCGGCGGAGAGGCGCAGCCAGGGGGCGATGCCGTCGAACGGCGCGGCGCGGCAGGCGCGGTCGAGCGCGGCGCCCGACCAGGGGCGCCGCGCCTCGACGCCCAACTCGCCGGCGAGGAGCCAGAGCGGAGCGACGTCGCCCGCATCGCGCGCGGCGCGCCAGGCCTCCTCGGCGTCCTCCCCGACGGTTCGCGCCCGGTACGCCGCGCGCCGCGCGCGGTAGAGGCCGAACGAGGGATCGCTCGCGAGCGCCTCGTCGAGCGCTTCGATCGACCGCCGCGGGTCGGTGCCGATCGCCCGGTCGTAGTCGAGGTGGCCGAGGTCGAACGGCGCGAGCAGGAGGAGCGACGCGGCCCCGATCGCGCGGGCGAGCGCCGGGCGGCGCGCCGGCGCGATGCGAGTCACGGACGAGGGTTCGGTCGATCCCCTCGAAGGGGCGAGCGCGGCGCTGGCGGCAATCACCGCGGCGACGGGCAGAGCGGCGACCGACCAAGCCCCCGTGCCGAGCGAGGCGATCGCGCCGCCGAGCAGGCCGAGCAGGCCAGCGCGGCGCAGCGAATCGGGGGCTTCCCGTTCCTCCCGGATCCGGCGAAGCAGGAACGCGAGCGCGAGCGCCCCGGCGAGCGCGAGGCCGGTTCCGCCGAGCTCGTAGGCGATCGTAAGCGGCAGCGAATGCAGCTCTCCGACCGCTTCGCCGGGAGGGTTCGCGCCCGGAATGGGGCGCAGGAACGGCGCGATCGTCCAGGGGGTCGCCCCCGGCCCCCAACCGAGCAGGGGCCGCTCGGCGAAGCCGGCGACGCCCGCCCGCCAGTACACCTGGCGGGCGGCGGCCGAGGGATCATGGCCGGAGAGGATGGCGACCGCGCGGGGCACGAGGAGGAGTAGAAGGGCCAGTGCGAGCCAGAACGTCGCCTTCCGTGCCCGCCGGCCGCCGAGGAAGAGTGGGGCGATCGCCGCCTGGGCCGCGACGGCGAGGAGTCCCGCGGCCGAGCGCGAGGCGAGGAGCGCGAGCAAGCCGATCAACGCGGCGCCCGCGCCGAGCGCGATCCCCCCGGAATGCTTGGCAGAGGGGGCTCCCTCGGACCGCGACGTTCGTTCGAACGCGGGTAGCGCGGCGAGCGGCAGGAGCATCGCGAGCCAGGCGGCGAGCAGCGTGTGATGGCCGAGTGGAAGCGCCGGACGCGCCGACCGTCCGGCGAGCGAAGCCGCGAGGGCGTAGAGCGAAACCAGCACCACGACCGCCGAGACGGCCGCCGCGGCTCGGGCCGGGTCGCGCTCGAACGAGCGAGCGAGAACCGGCGCGACGAACAGCAGGAGGAGGGCGACCAGGATCCCGACCTGGCCGGTCCGAGGCACCGGAGAGGCGAGCGGGCTCGCGACCGCCGCGACCAGCGCGGCGAAGGGGAGGAACCGGCCGGCGCGGCCGAGCCGAAGGGGATCCGTGAACGCCCCCCCGCGTCCGCCGAGAAGGATCAGCACTACACCGAGGGCCGCGTGACCTGCGATCGCACCGAGCCCCGTCGCCCCCTGGACGAAGTTGCCGGCCCAGAAGGCGAACAGCGCGAGCAGCAGGGCGGGTAGGTACGGCATCCGTGCTCCGTCTTTCGAGCGGCGCCGCCTACCGCGTGTCGACCCGACCGCGAATTTGCTCCAGCACGTGGCGGCTCTTGAGCTCGTGTTGCAGGAAACCGCGGCGTATCTCGGTACACAGCTCTTCCACCTGGCGGAGGACCGCCGCGGGGGGCTTCGGCTCGCCTGCGAGCGCCGGGGGGACGCGGCTGATTCGCAACAGGAAATCGAGGGTTCCCGGCTGGAGCGTCCGCCCGTCGCGGTGAGCGGAGTCGGCGCAGTCGGCGCAGAGCAGGCCGTCGCCGCCGCGGGGCAGGACGGCCCCCTTCGTCGCGAGGTCGCCACCGCATTCCGGGCAGTCGCGCGGCGGGGGGAAGATTCCGGCGAGCCGGAGCACCCAGGCCTCGAAGTAACGGGCGACCGCGTCCCGGTCGACGCCGGAAAGGAGCGCCTCGAGCGTCGCGTCGAGCAGGCGGTAGAGCGCCTCGCTCGGCTCGTCCTCCTGGGCGAACTCGATCATGTGCTCGGCGAGATAAGCGCCGAGCAGGATGTCGTCGAGCTGGTCGAGCAGCGGACCCGCGGGCCGGATCAGCTCGACCGAGGAGAGCCGGACCAGGTCGGCCCCCTCCTTTTGAAACCAGGTGATCGCCGCCTTGGCGAGCGGCTGGAGCTGGCCGGCGAAGCGGCTGTGGCGCGTTCGGGAGCCCTTGGCGACGCCTTTCTTCCGGCCGTGCTCGCGGGTGAGGAAGACGACGATGCGATCGCGGTCCTGGAGGTCCGAGACGGAGAGGATCAGGGCTTCGGCGGATTCGAGCGCCACGTCGCTCCGAGCATATCGTCGGGACGCTGCTACGCTAGGGCCAATGATCGGCCGCAAGAAGGTGACCTCCGCCGGGAGGCCGGCCGCCGGAGCGGTGGGGGGCGGACCCGCGCCGTCGGGCTCCCCGTCGCCGCTCGACCCGAATCCGGACCTCGGCTTCGGCGCCGTCGTCTCGCGCGAAAGCCGACGCCGGCTGCTCAACCGCAACGGCACCTTCAACGTCGTGCGCGAGGGTCTCGGGTTCTGGCGCTCGCTCTCGCCCTATCACTTCCTTCTCACCGCGAGCTGGCCCCGCTTCCTGGGCCTGGTGCTCGCGCTCTATCTCGGGATCAACGGTCTGTTCGGCTTCGCCTACTGGGCCTGCGGACCCGAGGCGCTGCTCGGAATCGACCGGTCGGCGGGAGCGCTCGACATCTACCTCCAGGATTTCTTCTTCAGCGTCCAGACCTTCGCGACGATCGGCTACGGCGCGACCAGCCCCCACTCGCTCGTCGCCCACTGGCTGGTGACGGTGGAATCGCTCGCCGGCCTGCTCAGCCTGACCCTCGTCACCGGGCTGGTCTTCGCGCGTTTCTCGCGCCCTGGAGCATGCGTCCTGTTTTCGGATCGGGCGATCGTCGCGCCGTTTCGCGACGGCCGGGCGCTCATGTTCCGGATCGCCAACAGCCGGAGCAACCAACTGATCCAGGTCGAGGCGCGGGTGATCCTCGGCCGCTTCCGGGACGGCGTGGCGGGGATGGGACGCGAATTCCTGCCGCTCAAGCTGGAGCGCGATCACGTCGAGTTCTTCCCGCTCTCCTGGACGCTGGTCCACCCGATCGACGAGACGAGCCCGCTCTGGGGTCTTTCGCGCGAAGAGGTCGAAGAGGCGAGCACGGAGCTGCTGATCCTGATCCAGGCGTTCGACGAGACGTTCTCGCAAACGGTGCTCACCCGCTCGTCGTACACCGCGGACGAGATGATCTGGGGCGCCCGCTTCGTCAACCTGTTCAACCCGCCGACGCCCGACGGCACGCTTTCGATCGACGTGGGCAAGCTCCACGAAACCGAGCCCGCGGAGCTGCCGCCGTTTCGCGCCGCGCTGCCGGACGTGCCTGCGTCCGGCGGCTGAAGTCGACGGATCCCTGCCGCCTCATGGCCTCCGAATACGATCCGCTGTTCGTGGGGAAGAAGCCCGCCGCGGGAAGCGACGATCTCGAACCGGTGCGCGACCGCTTCCTCGCGGCGTCGAAGCCGTTCCTGCGCGCCTGGTGGACGTGGGCCTCCTGGGCGGCCGTCCTCCCCACAGCGGCGTTCCTCACTCCAAAAGCGCTCGCCTTCCGCGGTCCCCGGGCCGTCCTCTTCCTCTGGTCGATCGCGATCCTGCTCGGCGGCGCGGTCGAGTTCCTGGCGATCCGCAAGGCGGCCGAGAACGCCCCCGCGAGCGGACTCGCCCGCTGGGCGCTACGCGCCCAAGGCAACCTGTCGCTCGTGGCGGTCCTGCTCTCCGGCCTTCTCTTCTGGCAAAACGCCGCCTGGGCCGTACCGGGAGTTTGGCTCCTCCTGCTCGGCCACTCCTTCTACATTCTCGGCGGCATCTCCTTCCCGCCGTTCCGCCGCTACGGACTGATCTACCAGCTCGGCGGCTTCGCCTCCCTCTGGCCCGGCGGCGCGCCGCTCCTCCTGCTCGCGGCGACGCTCTTTACGGCAAACCTCTGGATGGCCTGGGCTGTCTGGCGGGAGCGCGCGGCGGAGAGTTGATTTCTCCCCGGGTTTTAAAAAGCCCATCTTGTCGAAGATCTCGACAGGGAGGTGTTCCGATGGCCTTTGTGACGATTGAGTTCAGGGTTCCGGAAGAGATCAAGGTCAAATTCCAGGAAACGTTCGCCGGGGAGAACCGGAGCGCGATCATCGCGCGGCTCATGGCGGAGGCGATCGAGGAGCGGGATCGCTCGAAGCGACGCGCTCTGGCGATCGACGCCCTGCTCGATCTCCGGAAACGTCTGCCTAAGATTTCCGCTGCGGCAGTGACCCGTGCGCGGCACCAGGGTCGACCGTGATCCTGGTCTTGGACGCAAGCGTGATCGTCAAGTGGGTCGTTCCATCCCTAGAAAAGGAGGATGATGCGTCCCAAGCTCTCGCGATCCTAGATTGCGTCCGGAAGGGTCAGATAGCACCTGTCCAGCCCCCGCATTAGCTCGCCGAAGTTGCGGCGGTCATAGCGCGCCTTAGCCCTGACACCGCCGCCGACTCGGTGACGTTGCTCGATGCCCTGGAGTTTCCTGTTCGGTCGGAGGTTGGAATCTACGGCTTGACTTGCCGGCTGGCTGCCGAGCTCCGGCATCACCTTTTCAATACCCTCTACCATGCCGTCGCGCTCGAAACCGGCAGTTCCCTGGTGACGGCCGATGACACCTACTACCTCAAAGCCCGAAGGCTCGGAGGAATTCAGAGACTCGCAGCCTGGTCGATGTAAGGCCTCGCCTCGTGCGCGAGAGCGACAAACGAGTCGTCGTCGAATTCCTAGAGTCTGAGGCCCCTCTAACCTTGGCCGAGTGCGCGGACCTGCCTAGAAGGGCGAACCCTACCCTCAGATCTCCGCGTCCCGATAAACCGCGCCGATGAAGGGGCCGGCGGCGAAGGTGGCGCGGTCGATTTGGCTTTGGAAGCAGACGCCCTTGGGGCCGTCGGGCTGGAGGAGAAGGCGGACCGATTCGGCGAGGGCCGAGGTTGTGGTGGTCTGGATCGCCTTGAGCTTTCGCGCTCCGATCTGCATTGGGCGGACGCGGTAGGCGATCTCGCGCCGATGGAGGACGCCTTTGGCGTTCTTGCCCTGGACGGCGGCGTAGACGAGGACGAGATCGTCGCCGTCGACGTGGGGGACCTGTTCAAGCATTCGGTGGTGGAGGAAGTGCGCCGGATCTTCCCCCGCCGGGCACTCGGCGAGCTGCGCCTCGACCCAGGCGTAATGCCCGGGGTAGCGGAGGGTCTTGTAGTCGAGGTTCCGCACCCTACCCGCAAGCGCTTTCGGCAGGTCGGCCGCGCCGCCGGAGGTGAGCGCCTCTTCGTAGACGATGCCGCCGAGCTGGAGGTTCCGCCGCTCCGTGAGCGATGGCAGGAGCGTCGTTTCGAAGTCGCGTACGGCGATCGCGGGCTTGACGTATTCGGTCGCGACGCCGATCGAGCTCCAGGTGAAGCCGTAGCAGTGGGGCGACGGGGAGTGCGGCGTGAGCGCTCCCACCCGCATCTCGATCGAATCGACTGCGGAGACGCCGTGGTCGCGACAGAAGTCCTGGAACAGGCCGTGGCCGAGAATGTTCACGTACCCCGGGGCGATACCGGTCTGGACCACGAATCCGGTGTCGGCGCCGCGGGCGATCTCGACCACCTGATCGGTCTCGTGGACGTATTCGGTCAAGTTCGCGTAATGCAGGTGCCTCTCGCGCGCGAAGCGCGCCATGCGCGGTGCTTCGGCGCCCGGCAGGCAGTCGAGCAGGGCGTCGCCCGCGTCGAGGATCTGCTCGAACTCGGGGCTTCCCCCCGAAGCCGGCAGCAGGAAGGGCTCGACCGAGCCCGTCCGGTTCGAGCCGTCGGCGATCCATGCGGCGGCGTGCTTCGCCCGTTCCAGATCGAGGTCGCCGATCCAGAGGTCGACGTCGAAATCCGCCAGCTCCCGCAACAGCAAACCGACCGCGCTACCCATCCCCCCGGCGCCCGCGATGACGACCTTGTGCCTTGCATCCATGTTCGTGGAAAGCTCCCTTGAGGGACCGATTAAGCTCAGGAATGAATTGATTGGCGCTGGTGGCTGGCGGCCAAGAACGTCGAAAACCGCCCGCCCAGAAAGGCCGGCGGATGGTAGCACCCGCCCCGGGAGGGGTCAAACCCGAACGGGATCGGCCCTCTCTACGGCACCGCGTAGCCGAGCGCCTCGAGCTTCTTCCGCTGCTCGGGCGTGATCTCCTGTTTGCCGGCCTTGCCCAGGCCGGGCAGGGAGGCGAACCGCTGGTCGAGGTGCCGCGCGAGCTCGCGCACTCGGGCCGGATCGTCCGGCGCGAGGTTCTTGCGTTCGCCGGGATCCGCCTCGAGGTCGTACAGCTCGGCGGTCGCGATCGGGTAATGCCCTGGCGGCGCCTTCGGAATGCAGACCGGATCGTACCCCTGGGGATTCCAGACCAGCTTGAAGCGCCCCTCCCGAATCGTGCGGATCGGGCCGAGGCCGTACTCGGAAAATGCCGGTTTGCCGGCGCCGCCGCCGCCCGGCCGTTCGAGGTAGGGAACGAGCGACCGGCCGTGCTGCTGCGGGGGCTTGGCGCCGAGCAGAGCGTAGACCGTGGGCGCGACGTCGGTGAGCTCCACCCGTTGCGGCACGCTGGCGCCGGCCGGAACGAGTCCGGGGGCGACGATCGCAAACGGCACGTGCAGCGTGTCCTCGTAGACCGAGCACGAATGGTAGAGGTAGCCGTTGTGCTGGTAGAGCTCCTCCCCGTGATCGGCGAGCAGGACGATCAGCGTCCGGTCGAGCTTGCCCGCCCCCGCGAGACCGTCGAGCAGAGTGCCGACGTGGCGGTCGCTGCCGATCACCGCGGCGTCGTAGAGCGCGTCGAGGTGGGTGCGGTCGCGGGAGGAGAGCGCGAGCTTTTCGAGGTGGACGCGATCGAGCTGCCAGCGCTTCGTGCCGAGCGGGCCGGCATAGCCCGGATCGAGAACCCGCGCCGCGAGATCGCCGCCGTTGTAGTAGGGGCCGTGGGCCCCGAACAGGTGGACCCAGAGTAGGAAGGGCTGTTTGCCTTGGCGCGAGCGGCTCCAGTCGATCGCGCGCTGCACCGTCTTGCCGTCCTCGCCCCCCGTACACGCGAAATCGTTCCACCCCTGGTGGTTCGCCTTGCACATGTTGGAGAGGAACGCGCCGGTCTCGTACCCCGCTTTTTTGAGCTCGATCGGCAGCGTCGGCAGCCCGTCGGGAAAGCTGTAGCCGTTCTCGAGCACGCCGTGGCCGGAAGGGTAGAGCCCTGAGAGGATGGTCGCGAGCGACGGCCAGGTCGCCGCCCGCTGCGCCTCGGCGCCGTCGAAGCGGATGCCCTGACCGATCAGGCGGTCCATCCGCGGGCTGTTGTCCGGCCCGGGACGCCCCGGTCGATAGCCGTAAGCGCCGAGCCGATCGGCGCGCAGGGTGTCGACCGAGAGCAGCAGGACGTTCCACCCCTTGGCCGCGCCCGAGAGCGCGGGCCGCTCCGGCGCCTCGCCGCGCGGACACCCGGCGAGGAGCGCGAGCGGCAGCAGCGTGATCAGGAGGCGGCGGGCGAGGGGACGTGCGGCGACCGTGGACATCAAGGGCCAGATTGTAGCCCGCCCCGGCGCCCGAGTCGCCGCGCGTCGGGAGCGGTAGAATCGCTCTGTCACGCCGCCGTCACCCGGGAAAGCCACGGGACGTGGCAGCATGTCGCCCACTTTCCCGCCGTCTTGCCGACCATGCCCCCCAAAGGATCGCCCGTGTCCGCAGCGAAACCACGCCCCCGCCGGTCGGCCCCCGCGATCGAATCGGAAGCGCCCGTCCTGTTTTTCAACCGCGAGCTCTCCTGGATCGACTTCAACGCTCGCGTGCTCGCCGAGGCCGAGGACGAGACGAATCCACTGCTCGAGCGCCTGCGCTTCGTCGCGATCTTCGACAGCAACCTCGACGAATTCTTCATGAAGCGGGTGGGCGGCTTGAAACAGCAGCTCGCGAGCCAGCTCCGCCAGTTGACGCCCGACGGGCGCACGCCGCGGCAGCAGCTCGCCGAGATCCAGGAACGCGTGCGACCTCTGCTCGACCGCCAGCGTCGGCTGCTGCGCGAGGAGCTGCGCCCGGCGCTCGCCGCGCACGGGCTCGAGGTGGTGGGCTGGGAGCGGCTGAACGACGAGGAGCGGAGGTTTCTCGGCAACGAGTTCGAGAAGCGGCTGTTCCCGATCCTGACGCCGCTCGCGGTCGATCCGGCGCATCCATTCCCGTTCATCTCGAACCTGTCGATCTCGCTCGCGGTCGCGGTGCGCGCGCCGGAAGACGAGAAGGTCCGCTTCGCTCGGGTCAAGGTGCCCGGGAGCCTGCCGCGCTTCCTCCAGTTCCCGGGCACGCTCCGCTACGTGGCGCTCGAGGAGGTGATCAGGCACCATCTGGTGCGCCTCTTCCCGGGCATGGAGATCGTCGCCTGCCACCCGTTCCGCGTCACCCGGAACGCCGACGTCCAGCGGTACGAGGAGGCCGCCGACGACCTGCTCGAGTCGATCCAGGAGGAGCTGCGCGAGCGGCGCTTCGCCACGGTGGTGCGGGTCGAGATCGAGACCGGCATGCCCGACTGGATGTGCGAGCTGCTCTGCGAAGAGCTCGAAATCGCGACCGACGAGGTCTTCGAGGTGGAGGCGCCGCTCGGGCTCAAGGACCTTTCCGTGCTCTGTCAGGCGCCGCTCCCCGCGCTCAAGTTCCGCGCCTGGGCACCGCAGACGCCGCCGCGGCTCCACGCCGAGCCGGGCGAGGAGGTCGACATCTTCCGCGCTATCGCCGCGGGCGACCTCCTGGTCCATCACCCCTACGACTCGTTTCCCGCGAGCGTCCAGCGTTTCCTCGACGCCGCGGCCGACGATCCGGCGGTGCTCGGGATCAAGCAGACGCTCTACCGTACCTCCTCCGACTCGTCGGTGATGCGCTCGCTGATCCGCGCGGCGGGCGCGGGCAAACAGGTGGCCGCGACGATCGAGCTGAAAGCCCGCTTCGACGAGGAGCGGAACATCGGCTGGGCCGAGGCGCTCGAAGAGGCGGGCGCGCACGTCGCCTACGGCGTGGTCGGCTTGAAAACCCACACCAAGGTCGCCCTGGTCGTCCGCCAGGAAAAGGACGCGATCCGCACCTACGTCCACGTGGCGACCGGCAACTACAACGCCGAGACCGCGCGGATCTACACCGACCTGGGGCTCTTCTCCTCGAACGAAGCGCTCGCGGCCGACGTCGGGCAGCTGTTCAACGTGCTCACCGGTTACGTCCACCGGCCGACGTTCGCAAAGCTGCTGGTGGCGCCGTTCAACATGCGCAGCCGTTTCCGCGAGCTGATCGCGCGCGAGGTCGAGCACCAGAAAGCCGGTCGCGGCGGACACGTCCTGGCGAAGATGAACTCGCTCGAAGATCCCCAGATCGTCGAGGACCTCTACGACGCGAGCGCCCAAGGGGTGAAAATCGATCTGATCGTCCGCGGCATCTGTCGCCTGCGACCGGGCGTTCCGGGGCGGAGCGAGACGGTCCGCGTCCTGTCGATCGTCGGTCGCTTCCTCGAGCACGCGCGGATCTTCTACTTCGGCAACGGCGGCGCGCCCGAGTACTTCATCGGATCGGCCGACTGGATGTCGAGGAATCTCGACTACCGCGTCGAGGCGATCGCCCCGGTCGAAGACCCCGCACTCCAGTCCGAGCTGCGCGAGATCCTCGATCTTCAGCTCGCCGACAACGTCAAGGCCTGGGACCTCCATCCCGACGGCAGCTACGTCCAGCGTCATCCGGCCCCGGGCGAGGAGAGGCGCAATTCCCAAGAGCACCTGATGGCCCGCGCCGCGGCGCGCGTCGGCAAGGGGTAAACCGAGGTTATCGCGGCGGCGAACGCGCCTAACCCACACGACGACATTCCGGATCTCTCCTGAAGCGGATGCTGGAACACGGGGTCGCCCTCGTCCGTTCCGGCTCGAAAGGAGAATCCAATGATCGCCACCCGACCTCTCGGCGTCACCGAGCGCCGTTCGACCTCCCGTCACCGGGGGTTTCCCTTGCTGGCGATCGCGTTGCTGCTTTCGCTCGTCTCCGTCCCGGCTTCGTTCGGCCAACCCTCGGCCCCCGTCTTCCTGACCCAACCGCCGGCGACGACCTCGGAGCCTCCGCTGTGGCGCTGGACGTCCGGCCGCGGAGCGGCGTCTTATGTCATTTGGCCCGAATGGGAGACCGCGCCGATCCCCCTTTCGCCGTATGAGCGCGAGTACCGGGCGCCGGCCAACCTCAAGCCCGGCCTCCATTGGGTAAACCTGGCGGCCGTAGACGGTTCCGGGCGTTGGAGCGGCTGGTCGACCAGCGTATTCACCCTCGCCGAGGGCTCGACCGCGATCCTGGAGCGCTCCGTCGGTTCCCTACGTCTCAACGATTCGCCGTGGTGCACCGGCACGCTGGTCGGCGAGGATCTCTTTCTGACCGCCGGTCATTGCCTCTACGACTCGTTCTTTCACGATCTGTTTCCCGTCTCGGCCCTGTCCGTCCGTTTCGAATACGTCAAAGGGGGAGGGGGCGACCAGCCCAACCTCGTCTATCCCGTCAACGCGATCCTCGAGAGCTGGCCCGGCGGTCCGGGCCCCGACTTCGATCGAGATCTCGCCCTGCTTCGCCTGGCCCGCGCCCCGCGGAGTGGCTCGGGTGATGCGCCGGGGGTGCGTTTCGGGTATCTGCCGATGAATCCGCGAACGACTGAGCTGGGCGAGACCCTCCACGCGGTCCATCACGGGAGCAGCCATTTCCAGCAGCCATACGAGGGAGTGGTGACCCTGGTAAATCCCAACCCCACGACGTTCGACACCGGATTCGTGGCGGGAATTCCCTTCACCGGAGGTGCCTCTGGATCGGCGCTCGTCGACGCCGCCGGTCGGGTGGTAGGCGTGGCGGCCCACGCGGATGAGCTTCAACAGTCGCTCCATCGGCTCGGTTTCTGGCGGCACGTCCACGGCATCGGCGGCAAATGCCTCGCCGCCCAGAACGGCTCGGCAGCGAACGGAACTCCGGTCGTCCTCGAAGACTGCATTCCCGGCGAGGCAAGCCAGCTTTGGAACCTCGTCGACTCGCAGCTCGCCAATCAGAACGGCGGCTGTGCGACGCAGCTGGGGGCGTTCTTTACGAACGGCACGCCGATCCAGCTGTTCGACTGCTCTCCACCGCGCGACCACCAGAAGTATTGGGACTCTGGAAAGAACCTAAGAAGCCGATTCGTCGGCCGATGCCTTACCACCCTAGGCATGAGCTCCGACCCAGGCACCCCGATCGTCCTCTTCGATTGCGTGCCGGGCGCCACGAATCAGGAATGGAGCTTCCTCTTCCCGAGCGAGCTGTAGACCTGGCATAAAAAGACCGGACCGCGACGCCGGGGGGCGTTTCGATCCGGTGGGGGATGACAGGCGCGGGGGTAGGGATCAGCCGACGACCGCGCGGGGAAAGCCTAGGCTCCGGGGCGGTCGCCGGCGGGTCCGGGGTGTGACGCTCGGGTTACAGGGGCCGGTCGTCGCCCGGAAGCGGAGGAGGTCCGTCGGGGCCGCCCCGGAGGCCGTCGCGGCTGTGGCCGCGGAAGCGCTCGCGCAGGCGGTCGCCGCCGCGGTGCCGGAAGCGGCGGTCTTTCCATTCCTTATAGCGGGTGAGCTGCTCGGGCCTGAGCATGGCCGAGAGGTCCTGGTCGAACCGTTCGAGCGCAGAGCGGACGGCGCCGCGGCTGGAGCGGGAATCGAGGACCAGGCGGCCGATCGTCTCGGCGTTGGGCCTCGCGGATTCGAGCTCGGTCCGCAGGCGCTCGCGCGTCGTGCGCCGCGAGTCGCGGATCGGCGCGAGGTCGCTCCGGAGCCGGGCGACCAGCTCGGTCGCCTTGGCGCTCTGGGCCGTGTCGAGGACGAGCAGGCGGGTGATCGCTTCACCGTGGCCGAACCGGCCGAGATGCCGTCCCGGAATCGGCCGGTCGGCCGAGCGCGGGGTGGGCGAGGCGGCGAGCGCCAGGGCTCCGAGTGAGAGGATCCCCGCGGTGGCGAGCAGGGGGAGGAGGAAACGGGGGCGGCGGCGGGGGGCGGTGGTCATCGAGAATCTCCTTCGTCAGATCCCGGGGGAGGGAAGCCCGGGTGCCGAGAACTGAAACCCTCCGTCCCGCCATTTCCTGCGATTCCTGCGACGGAACTTTCGGACGGTTTTCCGCCTTGGCTTCCGGCCGGTGATAGGGTTCGCAGCCGTTCCGGGAGAATCTGATGAGCGAGGAAAACCTTCGGCGCACCCCTCTCTACGACCTCCATCGCGAAGCGGGGGGCAAGATGGTGCCTTTCGCGGGATGGGAAATGCCGGTCCAGTACACCGGGCTGATCGAGGAGCACACCGCGGTCCGCCAGCGCGCGGGCCTGTTCGACGTGTCGCACATGGGCGAGGTCCGGGTGGACGGCGCCGGTGCGACCGCGTTCTTGGACGCGCTCACGCCCAACCACGTGGCGAAGCTGGCCGTCGGCCGCGCCCACTACAGCGGCCTGTTGAACGAGTCGGGCACGTACATCGACGACCTCTTGATCTACCGGCTGGGTGAGGAGTCCTACCTGGTGGTGGTCAACGCGAGCAACGCTGACCGCGACTTCGCCTGGATCGCCGAGCGCGCTCCGACCGGCGTCGCGGTCGAAAACGTCTCCGACGCCTATGCGCTCCTCGCCCTCCAGGGGCCGCGGGCGATGGAAATTCTCGCGCAGCTCACGACGACCGATCTGTCCGCGATCCGTTATTACGGTTTCGCCTTCGGCGAGGTCGCGGGGACGAAGACGCTGATCTCGCGGACCGGCTATACGGGCGAGGACGGCTTCGAGCTCTATCTCCCTACCGACGGCGCGCCCGCGGTGTGGCGCCGGCTGTTCGAGGTCGGTGGTCCGCTCGGTCTCCTGCCGGCGGGCCTCGGCGCCCGCGACACCCTGCGGCTCGAGGCGGCCATGGCGCTCTACGGCCATGAGCTCAATGAGACGACGACTCCGCTCGAGGCGGGCCTGTCCTGGGTGGTCAAGATCGACAAGGGGCATTTCGTCGGCCGCGACGCCCTGGTCGCCCAGAAGGCGCGCGGGCTCGCGCGCCAGCTCGTCGGTTTCGAGATCGAAGGGCGGGGAATCGCCCGCGAAGGCCATCCGGTGATGGTCGACGGCGCCGCCGTCGGCTCGGTCACTAGCGGCACCTGGAGCCCGACGTTCCAGAAGGCGCTCGGCCTCGCTTACGTGCCCGTGGGGCAGGCCTCGGAGGGGACGGCGCTCGGAATCGAAGTGCGCGGCAAACTGTTGAACGCCCGGGTCGCGAAGACCCCGTTCTACACCCGAAGCAAATAGGACTTTCCCCGGCTCCGGCCGGTGCTGTAACCTGAGTCGAAGTTCACCATTCGCGGCGGGGCCTGCTCGAAAACCGCGCCCCGTCGTCGTTGACCGGCCCGCATCGCACGGCCGACCGGGAGGCAATCTCAGAATATGTATCCCAGCGACTATCTTTATTCGAAGGAGCACGAGTGGGTGCGGGTCGAAGACGACGTCTGCACCCTGGGGATCACCGAGTTCGCCCAGACCGAGCTGGGAGAGGTGGTCTTCGTCGAGCTGCCCGAGGTGGGCATGGTGTTCGATTCCGGCGACGAAATTGGCACCATCGAATCGGTCAAGGCGGTGGCCGAGGTCTACACCCCGCTCGCGGGCGAGATCCTGGAGATCAACGACGCGGTGGTCGACGACCCCGAGATCCTGAACGAGGACCCGCATCACGAAGGGTGGCTCTGCAAGATCCGCTTCTCCTCGGCCGCCGACTTGAAGAGCCTGATGAGCGCCGAGGACTACGAAAAGTTCATTTCCGAGGGCGGGGAGTAGCTCATGGCAGATGGCGCGAAGCCCGGTTTCGGCGCGCTCGACACCTTCCCGCGCCGGCATCTCGGATCGAACGACCGAGAGGTTCAATCGATGCTCGACCGGCTGGGCAAGCCGACGGTCGCGGAGCTGATCGACGAGACGGTGCCCGCCTCGATCCGGCTCGGCCGACCGCTCGCGCTGGCCGCGCCGGCCTCTCCGTCCGGACCGGGGGCGGAAGAGATCGGCGAGCGCGAGTTGCTCGAAACCCTCCGCGCCATCCTGGGGAAGAACCAGGTCCATCGCTCGTTTCTCGGCCTGGGGTATTACGGCTGCCTGACGCCCGGGGTGATCCAGCGCAACATCCTGGAAAATCCCGGCTGGTACACGCAGTACACGCCGTATCAGGCGGAGATCTCCCAGGGGCGCCTCGAGGCGCTGCTCAACTACCAGACGATGGTCTCGGACCTCACCGGCCTGCCGATCGCGAACGCCTCGATGCTCGACGAGGGAACGGCGGCGGCCGAGGCGATGCACATGTGCGCGGAGCTCGCCGCCGAGGACCGGTCGGCCTTCTTCGTCGCGGCCGACTGCCACCCGCAGACGATCGCGGTGGTCCGGACGAGGGCCGAGGCGCTCGGCATCGAGATTCGGGTTGGCGACCCGCTGCGGGACCTCGGATCGGAAGAGGCTCTCTCCGGCCTGATCGGCGTTCTGGTCCAGTACCCGACCAGCGATGGCCGCGTGCTCGACTATGGCGACCTGCCCGATCGAGCGCACGCGGCGGGTGCGCGCGTGGTGGTGGCGACCGACCTGTTGGCGCTCGCGCTGCTCCGCCCGCCGGGCGAGCTCGGCGCGGACGTGGCGATCGGCTCGGCGCAGCGCTTCGGCGTGCCGCTTGGATACGGCGGACCGCACGCGGCGTTCCTCGCCACCCGCGAGGAGTTCAAGCGCCAGATGCCCGGCCGTCTGATCGGCGTCTCGCGCGACCGGGCCGGTAAGGTCGCTTTCCGCATGGCGCTGCAGACCCGCGAGCAGCACATCCGCCGCGAGAAGGCGACCAGCAACATCTGCACGGCGCAGGTTCTGCTCGCCGTGATGGCCGGCATGTACGCGGTCTACCACGGACCGGATGGACTGAAGAGGATCGCCGAACGCGTCCACGCGCTCGCCGCGACCCTCGCCGCCGGCCTCGCCCGCCTCGGATGCTCGCTGCCCGCCGAGCCCTTCTTCGACACGCTACGGGTTGAGCTCCCGGCCGGCCGCTCGGCCGACGACGTGCTCGCGGCGGCGCTCGCGCGCCGGATCAACCTGCGCAAGCTCGACGAGCGGACGGTCGGCGTCGCGCTCGACGAGGCGACGACCGAGGCGGAGCTCGACGCGCTGCTCGAGATCTTCGCCGGAGCGCTCGGCGGCCTGGCCGAAACGGCCCGCTCGCTCGCGACCTCGGGCCTGCCCTATCCGGCGCCACACGCGCGGACCTCGGGCTATCTCTCGCACGAGATCTTCCACCGCCACCATACCGAGCACGAGATGCTCCGCTACATCAAGCGGTTAGAGGGGCGAGATCTGTCGCTCACGACGTCGATGATCCCGCTCGGCTCGTGCACGATGAAGCTCAACGCGACGAGCGAGATGCTGCCGCTCTCTTGGCCCGAGGTGGGGGCGATCCATCCGTTCGCCCCGGTCGAGCAGGCGACGGGGTACGGCGTCCTGTTCGACACGCTCGAGCGGTGGCTGTGCGAGATCACGGGCTTCGCCGCCTGCTCGCTCCAGCCGAACGCCGGCTCGCAGGGCGAATACGCGGGTCTGATGGTGATCCGCGCCTACCACCGGAGTCGGGGAGACGTAGACCGCAACGTCTGCCTGATTCCGGTCTCGGCCCACGGCACGAACCCGGCCTCGGCGGTCATGGCGGGCATGAAGGTGGTCGTGGTCGCCTGCGACGAAAAGGGCAACATCGACATCCCCGACCTCGCCGCGAAGGCGGAAAAGCACGCGGCCTCGCTCGCCGCGCTGATGGTCACCTACCCGTCGACCCACGGCGTGTTCGAAGCGGCCATCCGCGACATCTGCGAGATCGTCCATCGCCACGGCGGCCAGGTCTACATGGACGGCGCCAACATGAATGCGCAGGTCGGCCTCTGCCGGCCGGGCGATTTCGGCGCCGACGTCTGCCATTTGAACCTGCACAAGACGTTCTGCATCCCACACGGCGGCGGTGGCCCGGGGATGGGGCCGATCTGCGCCGCGATCCATCTCGCGCCGTTTCTACCCGGGCATCCGGTGATCCCGACCGGTGGCGATCAGGCGATCGGACCGGTCTCCGCGGCGCCGTGGGGCAGCGCGAGCATCCTCACCATCTCCTGGGTCTACATCGCGTTGATGGGGGCCGACGGCCTCCGACGCGCGACCGAGATGGCGATCCTGAACGCCAATTACATGGCCGCGCGCCTGTCCGAACACTATCCGCTCCTCTACACCGGAGAAAAAGGCCGGGTGGCGCACGAGTTCATCCTCGACCTACGGCCGGCCAAGGCGAGCGCCGGGATCGAGGCCGAGGACGTGGCGAAACGGTTGATGGATTACGGCTTCCACGCCCCGACCATGTCGTTCCCGGTCCCCGGCACCCTGATGATCGAGCCGACCGAGAGCGAATCGATCGCGGAGCTCGACCGCTTCTGCGAGGCCCTGATCGCGATCCGAGAGGAGATCCGGGCGATCGAGGAAGGCCGGATCGATCGGCAGGACAATCCGCTCAAGAACGCGCCGCACACCGCCGAGGCGGTGGTCGGCGCCGACTGGAACCATTCGTACGGCCGGGAGCAGGCGGTCTTCCCCCTTCCCTGGGTTCGTGAGCGGAAATTCTGGCCCTACGTCGCGCGGATCGACAACGTCTGGGGTGACCGCAACCTGGTCTGCTCCTGTCCGCCGATCGAGACCTATGGATAGCGTAGGCCGGGGCGGGTCGCTCTCTCGGAGCGGACCGATCGCAGGAGAGTCGAGGGGATTCGCCGCGTGAAAGGGCTCGGGGCGGCGGTCGTCGGGCTGTTCCTGGCCTGCTGGATCGTCGTCCTGCTCGATCTCTTCGGCGTCGTTTCGCTCGCTGGGCACCTGCCGCTCGGGCTGTACCCTCTCTACAGCCTCGCGGTTTCACTCGGTTGGGGAGGCGGGATCGTCTATGCGCGGCTGCGCGGCCGGCTGGAGCCGAAGCGGCGCTTTCCCGGGTACCTGGTCTGCGTCCTGGGCCCGTTCAGTCTGGTCGTCCTCCTGCGGGCGATGGCGCCGGTCGCCGAGCAGGAAGCGGCCCCGCTCGTCCCGATCTTCGCGTTCGGGGTGTTCGCGGTCTTCTTCCTGCTGCCGGCTCTCTTACCCGGCCCGTGGAATCGCTGACGGTACCCGGCGAGGCGATCGGGCGAGCATCGTGAGCGTTGACGTTCAACCTCCCGAGCGCTTGACCTTCCACCCCCGGCGCTCGAGCTCGTTCTGAATCACGTCGCGATGATCGCCCTGGATCTCGATCGTTCCCTCTTTCACCGTGCCGCCCGAGCCGCAGCGCTTTTTGAGGTCGGCGGCCAGGCGCGAAAGCTCGTCGAGTGTAAGAGCTACACCGGCAACGACCGTCACCCCTTTCCCTGCACGCCCTTTCGTCTCGCGCCGGATGCGCACGAAGCCGTCCCCCGCGGGCGGAGCCGGCGAGAGCTTGTGGCTGCAGGCGCAGCTCGCCTCGGGCCAGCCGCATTTCGGACAGGTCGGTCGCTCGGTCGAATAGACCAGCCTTCCGGCACGAGCTTTGCTGCTTTTTTCGTTCATACGTCCTCGCGCTCGTCACCGAGCGTCCGTATCGTCCGGAACGGTGTCTCCGGGTTCCTCTTGCGGGCGGCCGGTCGAGATCATCGCAGATCCGCCAAGGAGCCGTCCTCGAAGATGGAGTCCCGCAACACCGCTCAGGTCGTCGCCGCGATCGCGCGAACGATCGCGCCGCACGTCGGCGAGTCGATGGCGCGGGCCGGCGTCGAGGGGCATCGCGCGAAGCTGGGGCTCTCCTCGGACCGGCTCAGCGAAGAGGACGTCGAAGCCCTGCTGCGGAAAGTGGGACGAGGGCTGGTCATCTTCCTGGGGGAGCAGCGAACCAGCGAGGCCATCGCCGCCGCGCGAGCGGCGGTCTGGCGGGGACCGAGCGGTCTCGACTCGGAGCCGCAGGGATGAGCGGGGCCGCGCGGACCGCGGAATCCGGGTTCCACCTGCCCGGCCGCGAGGCGGGGCTGATCGCGGCGACCCTCACGGTCGCGGGGCTTTTCGCGCTTCGCGCCCTTTCGCCGAAAGCCCTCTCCTGGCCGGACGCGACCTGGAATTGGCTCGCGATGGTTTCCAAGCTCCTCTTAGAGGCGCTCGGGGCCGTGCTCGCCTTCGCCGCGTCGCGCCACTTTCCCGGCGCCGACCACGTCCGTCGCGCCTGGCTCGGCCTCGCGGCGGGCTCGCTCTCGTTTCTCGGCGGCCAGTTGATGCTCGCCGACTATCAGCTCCTGCGCGGGATCGACGTGCCGTTTCCGTCGCCGGCCGAGGCGTTCTTCCTCGCCGCCTATCCGTTCCTGATCGCCTCGCAGCTCGGTTTCGTTCGCGCCTTCCGTCAGGCGGGCTGGCCGTTCGGCGAGCCGCACGAGGATCAGCGGCGGATGATGATGGTCGCCGGCTTCGCTTTGATTCTGGTGCTCCCGGCGCTCCAGCCGATCGCGCGCTCTTCCGAGCCGCTCCTGGATCGGACGATCAGCGTGGCCTATCCGCTGCTCGACATCGTACTGCTCGCCCCTGCGTTGCTCCTCGCCCGCGCCGCCTACGGTCTGCGCGGCGGGCGGGCGCAACGCGTCTGGCTCGCCCTCGTCGCCGGTATCGTTTGCCTCGTGCTCGGCGACATCCTCTTCGCCTACCAGACCAGCCTTCACTTCGCCGCGCTCGATCCGGTCGTCGATCTGCTCTACCTGCTCGCCTACGGCGCGTTCGCCGTGGCGCCCCTCGATCAGTTGACGCTCGCCAAGACATCCGCACCCGCGAGCTGAAGCGCCCTCTACCGTCGTCTCCCACGGGCCGCTCCCCCCCCCCCCCGCTGCCCCGGTTCCGGCTCAGGCCGCCCCGGCTCCTTTCCGCGCTCGCGCGGCGCGGGCCTGGTACTCGCGGTGGAGGAGGCCGTAGATCACCGCCTCGTGGGCGCGCGCGGCGGAGCGGATCATCCGGTTCACGTGCATGTGGATCAGGCTTCCCGCGAGATCGATCCGCTTGAGCTCGCTCGCCCGTTCGAGGCGTTCGAGCTCGGCCAGGGTGGCGGCGCTCCGTCTCGACCGCTCGGCGAGGATCGCGTAGCCCGGGGCGAGCGGATCGTCCTCCGCGGGCGTCGGCGCGAGCAGGGCGGCAAGGTTCCGCTTCTCGGCTCGATATTTCTGGTCGATCGAGACGTCGAGGCTCTTCTGGCCGCCGAACTCCTTGGCGAAGTTCTCGCGCATCGTGCCCATGAGACCGAGCTTCTGCTCGTCGCGGACGCCGAGGTCGGTGAGGATCAGGTCGGCCCCGCGCAGCGCGAGGCGCCACCGGGCGTCCGCCCCCTCGTCGCCCTCGAGCGTCTCGACGATGCTCAGGCAGGCCTCGCTGTCGAAGTGGAAAAGCTGCTCGCACAGCGGCATGCCGACCGCTCCGCCGTAGCGCTCGGTCTCGCGCTCGTAGGTGTCGAGCTGGATCTTCCAGGCGCGACCGTGCTCGAGCAGGGGCGAGACCGCCCGCTCCAGACGCGGTAGGGCATGGATCAGCAGGTTGCGGGGATCGCCGTGGAGTCGGATCCGCAGGTGCCATTCCGGATCGGCGTAGCGAATGAAGAACCAGGAGTCGGCGTCGCCCACGGCGATCGCCTCGCGCACCGCCGGCCCGATCGCTTCGCGCAGGATGCCGTCCGCGGTCGAGCTGCCGGTGTAGACCTTGAGATAAAGCCATTCCGATCCAGGCGGAAACGAGCGCACGAGCGTCGCGGCCGATGGGCTGCCGGTCCGCGGGGCGGGTACGGAAACCGGTGCGCCGTCCGATTCGCCGCCGGGCAGCGACCTCTCGGTTTCGACCGAGGCTTCGATCGCGGGCTGGGCCGAAGCCCCGGCCGTCGCCGGGCGCTTGCGATCGTAGGGGACGACGATTTCATGGAGGAATCGCCCCTCGGGGCCGGTGACGCAGAGCCGGTCCGGACTCGGGAAGAGCTCGTGGAGGATGGCCTGTTTGCGCTCTTCCACCAGATCGAAGAACGTGTCGAGCTCGAGCGGGTTCTCGAAGTCGACCAGCAACTCGTTGTCACCGTCGGCGAGCGTCGCGAGGCGGGGAATCCCGCGCCGCTCGCGCCAGGCGCGAGCGGCGGCGAGCAAGCCCGCGCCTTTGGCCTTCTTCCAGCCTTCGATCTCCTCTTCGGTCATCTTCCAGGTCGCGCGCGACAGGATCGTGCGGCCAAGGCGGACACGGGGTAGGAACGACGCGCCGTCGAACGGTCCCCAACCCCAGAACAGGCCCGCCGCCACGTTCTGCGATTGGATCGTGCAGAGGAACCGGTAGAGGCCGAGGCTCCCCATCGAGAAGTTGTGCGCCGACGAGAGGCGCGGGACGACCTCGCGGCGGAGCGACCGGGAGCGGAGCGCGATCCGGTTGCCCATCGCGGTCACGTCGAGGTCGCTCACCGGGATCTGGCGGTCGGCCGGCGCGCCCGAGCGGCCGAGGAACGGAATCTCGTAATCCCGCAGGACCGGCCGGGCGAGGATATTGCCGATCCGTCCCTGCGGCAGATGGACCACCTCGGCGAAGATCGCTCCCGCTTGATGCGACTCCTCGGCGCGCAGATGGGCGAGGGTGAGCCGGGTCAGCTCGGCGTCGGCGTGGCAGAAGCGCCCGAGCAGCCGCGCTCCCGACGGACCTCCCGCTCCGCGCCAGAGCACCTCGAAACGGCCGGCGTCCAGATCCTCTTCGGAGGTCGCGGCGAGCGTCGCCATCACCTGGAACGAGTCGGGCAGCGGCGCCGGGTCGCTCACCTTGAGCTTCGTGACGTCGGCGTCGGTGATCTCTACCTCTCGCGCTCCCGAGGCGAGCGCCGCCTCGAGCTTGCCCAGCATCACCGCCTGGAAAGCGCCCCAGGGGACGGTCTGCGCGGCTTGCGGTCCGCCGAGCGCGACCCCGGCGAGCAGGGGCGAGGCTTCGGCTCCGGCGCTGCGCGATTTTTCGTAGCCGATCCCCACCTCTTCGTCGAGCACCTCGAGAAGTGGCATCCACCGCCCCTCGCCGTAGCGCTCGGAAAAGTCGCGGCGGAAGTTGTCGAGCGACTCCATCCGCGACCGGCCGAAGATCTGATGCAGGACGTCGAGAGCGCGCGACAGCTCGGCGACCACCGCCGGCCCGAGCGCCGCCTCGGCGACCGGTTTGACCATGTCGACTTGGAACAGGCGCGACAGCTCGACCGGCGTCGGCAGTTCGGCGAGCCCGCGCTCGATCTCGCGGTAGCGCTCCGGCTCGGCCCCCACCCCGGAGGCGTCGATTGCGTCGATCGCGTCGCGGGTCGCGAGCAGGCGCTCCCGTACCTTCTGCCCGATCGGCAGGTCGGGGAGCGCGGCGAGCTGATCGAGCAGGTCGTGGATCGACTCCCGCCCGGTCACCGGCAAGCCGAAATCGGGCACCAGGAGCTGGCTGTCCACGAGCTCGGCCAGGTACTCGTCCGCGTCGTCCCGCGTGATCTCGGCATCCGGATCGGAGTCGACCAGCGCCTGGGCGAGGGCGGCGATCGGCGCACCGTTCCGGGCCCGCTCGAGCGTCTCTTCGAGGTAGGAGGTCGGCGTGACCGCGACCAGATGGTGGGAACGCACCTTGCCGTCCAGGCGAGCCTCGGCATAACGCATGCGGCCGGCTGCGTGGTACAGGCTGGTGTTGGGCAGATAGCGCAGCGCGGCGCGGACGTTCGGATCCTTGATCAGATCCTCGACCAGCGCGAACAGGTAATCCATGTCGAGCCGCGTGTGGCGGTCGTAGGCGGAGCGCGGGACGAGCCGCAGCCGGGTCGGTTCGTCGGCGCCGCCGAGACGGCCGACGGAGCAGCCCGAGAAGAGACCGAACGGCGTCGGGCGGGCGCACATCCGTAGGACGTAGCGGACCAGCGCGCGCTCGGCCCGCTGCCCTTTCTTGCCGTCCGGGTCTTTCTTCCAGACGTCGAGACCGTCGGATAGGGAAGGCGAAGCCAGGAAGACCGACTCGCGCACCTCCGGCCGTACGAGCAGCGCCCGTAGCCGCTCGCGCAGCAGCGCGCGGTCGGCGGCCCAGGCGGCGGCAAACGCCTCGCCGTCGTCGACCGAAACGCCGGGCGAGGCGAGACCCGCTCCCCAGGCCTCCAGCTCCTCGTAAGGGTACAGAGGGGTACGGAAAGCGAAGAAACCGGAGGGTGTAAAGGGGTATTCTGCGTTCTTGTTCTTTTCTTTGTCGCGGCTCACAGTCGCGGCAACCTATCATCGGAAGGCCGATTGCTGGAACGCCTCGATTGCGCGGATGCTCCGCGCGGAGGGCTCCGCGCGGGCTTCGCCGATTTGCCGGCCTACTTCGACTTCACCCGCGTCCAGATCTCGTCGTACAGCTTGAGCGAGTCGCCGACGTCGCCTACCAGCTCGAGCTTGCCCATCATCTCCGGGGTCGGATAGATCGCCGTGTTCGCGAGGTCCTCCGGTTTGATCATCGGCTGGGAGGCCTTGTTCGGCGTGGCGTATTGGTTGAAGTTCGAGAGCTGAGCGCCCACCTTGGCGTCGAGGATGAAGTCGATGAATTTCTCGGCCCAATCTCGGTGCGGCGCCTTGGCCGGGATCACCATGCTGTCGACCCAGATGACGCCGCCCTCTTCCGGCACGAAGAACTGGGTGTCCGGATCGTCGACCATCCCTCGCACGGCGTCGCCGTTGTAGACCACGGCGGCCACCACCTCCTTGCCGAGCACTTTGTTCTTTCCTCCGACCCCGCCCTCGAAACCTTGCGACCGCTTCTTCGCCTCGATCAGGAGATCGCCGGCGGCTTCGATCTCCGCCGGATTCGTGGTGTTGACGCTCTTGCCCTGGAACTTGAGCGCGCTGCCCAGCATCTCGCGGATCGAGTCCATCATCAGGAAGGTGCCGGGCTGCTTCGACTTGTCGAACAGCAAGGCCCAGGAGGGCTTCACGTTCTTCGCTTGGGATTTCCGGAGGTAGATGCCGACGGTTCCCCACTGGTAGGCCGCGGTGTACTTGTTGCCCGGGTCGAACGCCGGATTGGCGAATTTCGGATCGAGGTTTGCGAGGTTCGGGAGGTTCTCGTGCCGAAGCTCGGCGAGGAGGCCGAGGTGGATCATCCCGGGGACCACGTAGCTGCTCGGCACGGCGATGTCGTATTGCGAAGTGCCGCCGGCCTGGAGCTTCGCGATCATGCTCTCGTTGTCCTCGTACACCTCGGTGGTCACCTTGCAGGAGTACTTCTGCTCGAACGCCTTAACGATCTCTGGGTCGATGTACTCGCTCCAGATGAAGAGGTTGACCGCGCAGGATCCGGCGGGCGCGGTCGATCCGGCGACCTCGGAACCGCCGGAGGCGGGCGGCGTCTCGGCTTTCTTGCCGCAGGCGAGCGCCCCGACGAGCGTTCCCGCCAGGGCCCCGACGAGTGTCAAACCGAACCAGACCGAGCGTTGCTTGCGCATCACGATTCTCCCGAGGTGCGGCGCGGGCGTTCGAGAAAGAGCCCGGCCAGGGTTCCGATCACCGACACGAGGACGATCAAGGTGGACAGCGCGTTGATGTCGGGCGTGATGCCCCGCTTGACCGAGGAGTAGATGAGGATCGGAAGCGTGTCGGCTCCCGGTCCGGTGGTGAAGAAGCTGACCACGAAGTCATCCAGGCTCAGAGTGAACGCGAGCATCGCGCCGGCGACCACGGCGGGCAGGATCATCGGCAGCGTCACATGCCAGAAGGTTTGGATCCCGGTCGCGCCGAGGTCGCGGGCGGCCTCCTCGATGCCCGGGTCGATGCCGATCATGCGCGAGCGGATGACGATCGCGACGAACGGAATCTGGAACGTGACGTGGGCGACGATCATCGTCGTCATTCCCAGCTCGAACAGACCGAGCCGTTCGCGGACCAGCGAGAAGAACATGAGCATCGCGATCGCCATCACGATGTCGGGGATCACGACCGGGATGTACATCAGGCGCGAGAACAGCTTCTTGCCCGGAAAGCGGTACCGGGAGAGGCCATAGCCGAGCAGCGTTCCCAAGACGGTCGCGATGCCGGTGCTCGTAAGGCCGAGGATCAACGTGTTCTTCGCCGCGTCGAGTTTTTCCCGGCTGTCGAACAGCTTGGCGTACCAATCGAGGGTGAAGCCGGCCCAGGGGCCGCCGTGGCGCGCGGAATTGAACGAGTAGACCATCACCACGGCTATCGGCGCGTAAAGGAAGACGAACAGCACGGCGGCCCAGAGCCAAAGCGAGAGAGAAGGCTTCCTCACAGCAGGGCCTCCTCGCTGTCCTTGCCCGCCGTGCGGGCGTAGAACGAGAGGCCGAGCATCACGACCGCCATGCCGACGAAGGCGATCGCCGCGCCGAACGGCCAATCGCGGCTGGCGCCGAACTGCTGCTGGATCGCGTTGCCGAGCAGGACCGTCCGCGCTCCGCCGAGCAGGTCGGGGATCACGAACTGGCCGACCGCCGGGATGAAGACGAGGATCATCCCGGCGATCATCCCGGGGAGGACCTGCGGGAGGATCGCGTGGCGGAGGACCCGGGGCGCGTCGGCACCGAGATCCATCGCCGCCTCGGGGATCGACCAGTCGAGCTTCTCGAACGACGAATAGAGCGGTAGGACGAAGAACGGCAGGTAGGCGGCGAGCATCCCCAGATAGACCGCGCCGAGACTCGGATAGAGCGGCCGACCGGGCTCGATCAGGTGGAGCGCTCCGGCGGCCTTCGCGATCCAGCTCGCGGGTCCGAGCAGGATCTGCCACGCATAGGTCCGGATCAGCAGGTTGGTCCAGAACGGGATCACCACGAGAGTGAGCGCGACCTGCTTGGCCCGCAGCGGCAGGCGGACGATGAAGTAGGCCAGTGGGAAACCGGCGACGAGGCATACCAGGGTCGTCCCCGCGGCGAGCGTCAGGCTCCGCGCGATCACCAGCGGATAGAGCGGGTCGAATCCGAAGGCGCCGAACCCGGCGAGCCGGACGAAGTTCGCGAAGGAGAGCGGGGGACCGTAGTCGCCGTACGGACCGCGGGTGAACAGGCTCATCCCGATCACCGCGAGCAGCGGGGCGAGCAGGAAGACGGAGACCCAAAAGATGCCGGGGCCGCTCGTGAGCGCGGAACGGACGAGCTGCCCCGCTGGCGTGAGCCGTTCCCCGAATCGGATCTCGATCCGCCGAGCGCCGCGCGAACGGGGGCTCATCAGTCGTCGAGCACCAGGAGGCCCGCCGGAGGGAGGATCGCGGTCGCCGGCTGCCCCAGGTCGAACCCTTGGGAGCCCACCCGCGCGTTCATCGCGAAGGCGGTGAGCGTCATGCCCTCGGGGGCGTCGAGCAGGTAATGGGTCTCGGATCCGATGTAGATCAGCTCGCGGACGGCGACCGGGACGCGGTTCTCGCCTTCCTCCCCCGCGGGTGCGAGGCGCACTTTCTCCGGCCGGATCGCCAGGGTGAGCCGTTCGCGACGCTCCCCGGAGGCCGCGCCGTGCCCTTCCACCCGAAGCACGCCGAGCGGCGTCTCGACGCGGAGCGCGAGGCCGTCCCGGCCGACCTCGCTTCCTTCGACCAGGTTGCAGGTGCCGAGGAATTGGCTGACGAAACGGGTCCGAGGCCGCTCGTAGATCTCCTCGGCGTCGCCCAGCTGCTCGATCCGGCCCGCGCGCATGACCGCGATCCGGTCGCTCATCACCAGCGCCTCTTCTTGGTCGTGGGTGACGAACACGAAGGTGATGCCGAGGCGGCGCTGGAGGGCGAGGAGCTCGACCTGGAGCTCCTTGCGGAGCTTCGAGTCGAGCGCGCCGAGTGGCTCGTCGAGCAGCAGCACTTTCGGCTCGTTGATCAGGGCGCGGGCGAGCGCGACGCGCTGCTTCTGGCCGCCGGACAGCTGGGCGGGCTTGCGGTCGGCGAACGCGTCGATCCGCACCAGGTCGAGCATCCGGTCGACCCGGTGGGTGATCTCGGCCTCCGGCACCTTCTTCATGCGCAGTCCGAACGCCACGTTGTCGCGCACCGAAAGATGAGGAAACAGGGCGTACGACTGGAAAACGGTATTGACCGGTCGCCGATGTGCGGGGATCTCCCCCACGTCGTCGCCGTCGATCCGCACGGTCCCCTCGTCGGCGGCGTCCAGCCCGGCGAGGATCCGCAGGAGCGTCGTTTTGCCACAACCGGAGGGCCCGAGCAGGGTCAGGAACTCGCCCGGGCGGATCGCGAGCGAGACGTGATCGAGCGCCACGAACGAGCCGAACGTCCGCCGGACGCCCTCGACCTCGACCGAGGCACGGGCGGTCCCCGGCGTCCCTTGCCCCCCGCTCGGCTCGCCTGGAGCAGCCGCCATGCCGGTTCCCCCTTCATGAGAGGACGGAGAAGACTCGAAGTGTTTCCGGAGGATAGCAAGATTCGCCGTCGCCCTTCGTCTCGCCTTTCACACTCGATTCTTTAGGGACGCGGTAGCCGCGCCCCGTTTTCCCCTCGGGAGAAGGGAAGGAACGCGATGAGCCGTATGAAACTCCTGCCTCTGGTCTTTGTCGTCCTCGCCTTTGCCGTCATCGCCCTGCCGAGCGGGGCGGCCGAGAAGGCCGGCCCGGCTCCCGCCGCCGCGGTCCAGGCCCCCGCTTGCGGTGTCGATGCCTTGAGCCTCTTCCCGGAAGCGGGGGTGAGCACCGCGCCCAAGGCCTGCGGCACGCGGCCGGCCGCCGATCTGGGCGTGCCCGAGCCGACCTTTCTGGCGCGCCTCGGCTACTGCCACTGCGGCTGTTCGACGGCTCGTTGTCGAACCAACGCGGACTGCGGTGGGGCGTCCTGTGATCCCGTGATCAGCTGCTGCTGATCCTCCTGCCGTTCGGTCGGTTCGGAAGGGGCGGCCCGGGCAGAGCTTCGGAGCTTCGTCAGGTGAGGTCCATCGGCCGCCCCTTCCAAGAGGCCAGCCGGCCGCGGCGGTGGTCGAGGGCGCAGAGCGTCGCGATCGCCGCGAGGGCAAGGGCGTCGAGGGGGAAGATCAAGCCGTAGGCAGGAGAGTTACCGCCGCCGCGGCGCAGAATCGCGGAGGCCGCCACTCCCCCCGTCCAGAGCAGGGCGGCCGACGTCCAATCTCCCCGACAGAGCGCCGTGGCGAGCAGCGCCGCGGGGAGCGTCATCGCGGCGACCAGCCGGGCGAGCCGTCCGGTCTCGCCGCCGAACAGACAGCCGAGGATGCGGCGCCATCCGGCCCAGGTCTCGCGACCCCCGACGTACATCCGGACCGACAGCAGCGGGGAGCGGAAGAAAGCGGTGCGGTATCCCGCCTCCTGGAGAGCCCCGGCGATCGCAACGTCGTCCATCGGTGCATTTCTTACACGGGCAAATCCCCCGACGGCGTTCCAGGCGTCGCGCCGCAGCAGGAGGAACTGGCCGTTCGCGACCGCCGGCCCCGTGCCCTGGGCGGCCGGCCCCCAGTCCCCGAGGAGGAAGTCCAGGTACGCGTAGGCGACGGGCGTGAGGAGGTTCTCGCCCAGACCCCGAACCTCTTGGCGGCCCGCGATCGAGAGGGCGGCGAAGTTTCCCCGCTCGGCTTCCGAGAGCGCCGCGGCGAGTAGGTCCGGAGCCGAGCGCGCGTCCGCGTCGGTGGTGAGGATCCACGGAGCGTCGAGCTTTCGCCAGCCGAAATCGAGGGCGTGCACCTTGCCGCGCCATCCGGCGGCGAGCGGATCGACCGTGTGGAGCTCGACCTGCGCCGAGGCGCTGAATCGTTCGCGCGCGAGCGCGGCGGTCCGGTCGGTCGATCCGTCGTCGAGGACGAGGATTCGCGGCGCCGAGGTTTGGGCGAGCAGCGCGTCGACGCACGGCACGACGTTCCGTTCTTCATTGCGAACGGGCACGAGGGCTGCATTAGCCGGAGAAGGGAGTCGAGCGGGAGGGAGGGAGGGCGCCGATCGACGGCGCTCCTCGACTACGACCGCGGCGGCGAGCAGGCCGCCCGAGATGACGAGAGCGAAAAGGAAGACCCAGGTCAATTTATGGATACCAGGGACGCCAGGGATCTGAGGCAGGGCGAGGAGAGGTCTCGAGTCTCGAGCCGCTTCGGTCCCTGGTCAACCCGTCCCCGGCGAGCGTCCGGATGTCGTATGACCGTCCGGATTTCAGCCGAGCTTCGCCGCGAGGGTTCCGGCGACTTCGCCCGGTTCCGGGAAGCGCCCCGCCTGCTTCTTGGAGAAAACGACCTCGTCGTCGAGGGTCACGTGAAAGACCCCGCCATGCCCTTTGACCAGGCGAGCTTCGAGGCCGAACTTGCGCTTGATCTCGTCCGCCAGACCGGCGGCTCGTGGCAGGTAGCCTCAGGAAGTGCAGTATTCGATGACAAATCGGTGATCCATCCAAACTCTCCTTTCGTTCGGATTATACAAGGAGGGGTGGAGGCATGGGGCGCGGCCGCCGGGGACGCGCGGGCCGGGAAAGCCGCCCTGCCCCTTTCTGAAAAGTCCAGTAAAAATGCCGCGTCGACGCCACGGAAATGCGAAGAATCGAAGGCGACCACCAACAAGGTGCGTGACGACAGGCAAAGCGAGACAAATTTCCGAAAGAAAATTCACTTTCCCTCTAGATTTCTGGTTCAGAGTCTCTATAATATCGTTTCAACGATCGGAGAAACTCCACAGATACGGAGGCTCCGATGGTTCGGGTAGGGGGAGCGGCACCGGTTACATCGGGTCGAGTTGATGGTTCGTGACGGCGAAACCCGGACGTCTGACGGACGGTTCTCATAAACGCTGTAATTTCTGTACACACTTGACCTCGGAGGTAGTGAGACCATGAAGACCCCAGCCAACATGTCCTCGAAAGAGATGGCCCAGATCCGGCAGAACCTCGAAGGCACCCCGGATATCGAAGAAGCAGCGGAGTTGATGAACCTCGCGGGCAATTCGACCCGCCTCAAGCTGCTCTACCTGCTCGACAACATGAAGGAGCTCTGCGTGTGCGACCTGGCCGAGATGCTCGGCGTGTCGGTCTCCGCGGTCTCCCAGCACCTGGCGAAGCTGAAGGCTTACGGCTTGGTTGCGCCGCGCCGCGACGCCCAGACGATCTACTACCGTCTGACCGAGCACCCGTTCAACGCCAAGCTCCGCGACAACTTCTTTCGTCAGTTTCAGGTCTGAGGTCAAGCCCGCGTGAGCGGGCCGGGCTTTGGGACCAAATGCTAGAACGCGGCCGGGTGGTTTCCGGCCGCGTTCGCTTTTTGACCGGTACCTTCGTCCGGCCTCAGGCCGGCTTGACCGACATGAGCAGCACCAGGATGACGATGCCCAGGGCGTTGACGTCGGCGAGGATTCCAGGCAGCTTGTTCGCCATCATCCGGTCGAGCTCCGGATTCGGCTGCCCGGCCGCGAGGGCGGCCTCGACTGCGGCAGCCAGCCGAAGGACCTTGGGAGCGATGTAGAACAGCGTGATCATGACCATGAAGAACCAGATCGCGGACGACAGGGTGACCCAGAGCTCGTCGAAGCGAAAGCCGCGAGCGCTCACGAGGTAGAAGCCGAGCAGTCCGGACACGATCGAGCCGGGGATCGAGAACACCTTCATCGAGCGGCCGAGCAGGCGAACGCCGAACGCCTTGGCCTTGAAGTCCCTCGCTTTGCGGGTCTGCGCTCGGATGACCGTGCTGCCGAAGACGCCCGCCGTGAGCCACAGCGCGGCGAGGACGTGAAAGAAGAGGATCCAGCTCGAACCGGTCATTTCGGGGCCTCCCTCCCTTGAAGTTTGGCGTGAAACTCTACCATCCGCCTGTCGCCCGATCGCCGAGCGAGGTTTAGAATCTCGCAGGTTCCCGTCGGAGCCATGCGGTTCGGAGCCGGGAGGCCCCGTGTCGTTCGCCGCCCGTTCTCGTCGATCGCGTTAGGAGGAGCCGTCATGTTCAACCATCCACGTCCGAAGTTCACTTTCCTCGGCCATGCGACCGTGCGCTGCGATCTGCCCGGGGGCGAGGTCGTCCTGATCGATCCGTGGTTGGACAATCCCTCCTGCCCCCCTTCGGGCAAGGATCTCTCCCGTCTCGACGCGATCCTGGTGACCCACGGGCATTCCGATCACATCGGCTCCGTGGCCGAGCTGGCGAAGCGTTTCGGCGCCCGGGTGATCGCCAACTACGAGATCGTCACCTGGCTCAAGGCGCAGGGGGTCGAAAACGGATCGGGGATGAATCTCGGTGGCTGTCAGGACGTCCTCGGAATGCGGGTCACGATGGTGCGCGCCGACCATTCGAGCGGGCTTCCCGACGGCTCGTACGGGGGGATCGCCTCGGGTTTCGTCGTCGCCATGCCGCAGGGCTTCACCTTCTACCATGCCGGGGACACCGCCCTCTTTTCCGATCTCCAGTTGATCGGCGAGCTCCATCGTCCGGAGCTCGCGTTCTTGCCGATCGGCGACCTCTTCACCATGGGCCCCGAGGAGGCGGCACGCGCGGCCCGCTTCCTTGGCGTCCGCAAAGTCATCCCGATCCACTGGGGAACGTTCCCGGCTCTCACGGGAACGCCGGAGCAATTCTCGCGGTCGCTCGATCAACTCGGCGCCGCGTGCGAGATGGTCGCGCTCCGGCCGGGCGAATCCTTCTGATGCGCCCCTACCCACGGGATCGAGCGGCGGAACCCCCGCCGATCCCGATGTCCTCTCCGTTCGATCCGATCCTAAATCCGGTGTCGTTCCGATGAGACCCCAGCCCCTTCGAGACTTCCCATGGCGACCAGCACCGTCGAGGACTACCTCAAACACATCCTGCTGATCGAGGAGCGCCAGCCGGACGCGCGAGTTTCGATGGGCCAGGTCGCGGCCGCCCTGGATGTCTCGCCCGGGACGGTCACCGCGATGATGAAGACGCTCGCGGACGGTGGGTTGGTCGAGTACGAGCCGTACAGCGGCGTCCGCCTGACCGCCCCCGGGCGGCAGCTCGCGACCCACGTCCTGCGCCGCCATCGTTTGATCGAGCTGTTCCTGGTCGAAGTGATGAAGATGAACTGGAGCGAGGTCCACGCCGACGCCGAGAACCTGGAGCACGCGGTCTCCGACCGGCTGATCGAGCGGATGGACGAGATGCTCGGCTTCCCGTCGGTCGATCCGCACGGCGACCCGATCCCCGACGTCCACGGCGTCGTGCGCCAGCCCGACCATCAGAGCCTCCTTCTCTGTCCTCTTCGTGCCTCGCTTCGAGTCGCCCGGGTCGCGGACCAGAGCCGCGACTTCCTCCAGCTCCTGGAGCGTCGGGGTCTCAAGCCTGGCAGTCGTCTGGTCGTCGAGGCGCGCGACGAGGCGGCCGACGCCGTGACCCTTCAGCTCGTCGGAGGGGACGCCCTCACCCTGGGATACCGCGCGGCGTCGAAGATCTACGTCGACGAAGCCGCCTAGAGCGGACGACTTCCGTGGACGGACCCGCTCGGATGCCGGGTCCGCCCTCGAATGCGCGACTCGAGAAGGCGCCCCTTGCAGTGGTAGCCAGTCCCTTCTCGACCCCTAGATCTTGCGCTGGGTGGGCCTGACATCCGGGCAGCCGGGGTGATAAGTTCCCCTCGCGCCCCGCCCGTTTTCGGCTCGGCCGCCTCTACGATGCCCTGGCAGCAGGCGATTCTCTGGCAATTCGAGGCCCTGCCTCCGACGCCCCCGCTGCGCGCTTGCGTGCTCGGCTCGGGGAGCGCCGGCAATGCGGTGGTCGTCGAGTCCGGCGGACGGCGGATCCTGATCGACGCCGGGTTCTCCTGCCGGGAGATCGAGAAACGGATGCGCGCTGTGGGGGTCGAGCCGGCGACGATCCAAGCGCTCGTGCTCACCCACGAGCACCAGGACCACAACCGCGGGGCCGCCCGCTTCGCCAGGCGCCATCGCATCCCGGTATGCGCCACCGCCGGCACGTTCGCCGGGACGGAGCTGGCCCCGGAGCAGGCGAAGGCCGCCGTCACCCTCCGCTCCGGCGAGGTCCGCGAGATCGCCGGTTTTTCGGTCGAGCCGTTCTCGATTCCGCATGACGCGCGCGAGCCCGTGGGCCTGGTGATCGAGGACCGGAGCGGCCGCCGGCTCGGGCTGTGCGGCGACATCGGCAGCCGGAGCCGCCTCGCCTGGGGACGGCTGTCGGACCTCGACCTCCTGATTCTGGAGACCAACCACGACCTCGACATGCTGCGCAACGGGCCCTACCCCTGGGCGCTCAAACAGCGCGTCGCCGGCCGTCACGGGCACCTTTCCAATCGGGAGGCTGCGGACGGGATTCCGGAGCTGCTCTCCCACCGCCTTCGTTGGCTGGTGCTCTATCACTTGTCGCGAACCAACAACCTGCCGGCCCTGGCCGCGGCGGAAATCGGGGAGGTCCTCGAACGAGAGGGCGCCCGGGTAGATCTCTGCTTGAGCGAACAGGACCGGCCGACGCCTTGGATCGAGGTCGGGGCGACCGCCGCGGCGTCGAGCTCCTTGGCGGCTCATATGGAGGCCGGATGATCGAAGCACGCGTCACCGTCTATCCGCGGCGCGAAATCCTCGATCCGCAAGGCAAGGCGATCGGGGACGCTCTGTCGCGCCTCGGATTTCAGGGCGTTGTCTCGGTGCGGGCGGGCAAGAGTTTCGAAATCGAGCTCGACACCGCCGAGGTGAGCGTCGCCCGACGCCAGTTGGAGGACATGTGCGAGCGCCTGCTGGCCAACACGGTCGTGGAGGATTACGAGATCGAGATCCTCGGTGAGGATGGACGATGAAGGTAGGAGTCGTCGTCTTCCCCGGGTCGAACTGCGACCACGACGTCCACCACGCGTTTTCCGAGGTCCTCGGCACGGAGGCCGAGCTCCTCTGGCATGGCGACGAGACGATCCGTCAGTGCGATCTGGTGGTTTTGCCGGGCGGATTCGCCTACGGCGACTACCTGCGGGCCGGGGCCCTCGCCGCGCTGTCGCCGGTGATGGCCGCCGTGCGCCGTCACGCGCGCGAGGGCGGCCTGGTGCTCGGGATCTGCAACGGCTTCCAGGTGCTGCTCGAAGCGGGGCTGCTGCCCGGGGCGATGCGGCGCAACCGGGGGCTTCGCTTCCTCTGCCAGGACGTCTATCTTCGCGTCGAGCGCACCGACCTCCCGTTTACCTCGCGGCTTCGGGTCGGAGAGGTCTTGCGGCTGCCGATCGCTCACGCGGAAGGCAACTATGAGGACGCGCCGGAGCGGCTGGATGGGCTCGAAGAGCGACGTCAGGTGGTGTTCCGATACTGCAGGCCCGACGGTTCGCTCCATCCGTTCGAGGAAGAGACGAACCCGAACGGGGCGGCGCGCGCGATCGCCGGAATCACCAACGAGCGAGGCAACGTGCTCGGCCTGATGCCCCATCCCGAGCGTGCGGTCGAGGCGCTGCTCGGCAACACCGACGGCCTTGCGATGCTCGCCGGAACGGTCGAAGCGCTCCGCGAGGTGCACGCGTGAGCGGTTCCACGGCATCGAACGGTTCGCCTCGGCGCTTCGCGGAGCCGGCGGTCTCGGCCGAGCTCGCGGCCGAGCGAGGGCTCTCGGAGGAAGAATACGAGCAGCTTCGCGCGATCCTCGGGCGCGATCCGTCCTGGACCGAGCTGGGGGTGACTTCCGCGCTCTGGTCCGAGCATTGCTCGTACAAGTCGTCGAAGGTCTACCTGCGCGAGTTTCCGACCAGCGGTCCTAGGGTCCTTCAGGGGCCGGGAGAAAACGCCGGCGTCGTGGACGTCGGCCACGGCTGGGTCGCCGTGTTCAAGATGGAGTCCCACAACCACCCGAGCTACATCGAGCCCTACCAGGGCGCGGCGACCGGGGTGGGGGGCATCCTGCGCGACGTCTTCACCATGGGCGCGCGGCCGATCGCCTGCATGGACGCCCTGCGCTTCGGGGAGATCGGCGCTCCGCGCATGCGGCACCTGATCGACGGCGTGGTCCGGGGCATCGGCGATTACGGCAACTGCTTCGGTGTGCCGACGGTCGGCGGGGAGACGGCGTTCCATCGCTCGTACAACGGCAACATCCTGGTCAACGCGTTCGCGCTCGGGGTGGCGCGAAAAGACGAGATCTTCAAGGCGCGCGCCTCGGGCGCCGGCAACCCGATCCTCTATGTCGGCAGCCGCACGGGGCGCGACGGCATCCACGGCGCGACCATGGCGTCGGAATCGTTCGACGCGGAATCGGAGGCCAAGCGGCCGACGGTCCAGGTGGGCGATCCGTTCACCGAGAAGGTGCTGCTCGAGGCGTGCCTCGAAGCGATGAAAACCGGCGCGATCGTCGCGATCCAGGACATGGGGGCGGCCGGGCTGACCAGCTCGACGTTCGAGATGGCCGGCCGCGGCGGCACCGGCATGCGGCTCGACCTGGAGAAGGTGCCGCTTCGCGAAGCGAGCCTTTCCCCGTACGAGATGATGCTCTCGGAGTCGCAGGAGCGGATGGTGGTCCTCGCCAAGCGCGGCCGCGAAGAGGAGGTCGAGCGGGTCTTCCGGCGTTGGGGCCTCGAGGTCGTCGAGATCGGCGAGATCGTCGACGGCGGGCGAGCTCTCCTCTGCCACGACGGCGCGACCTACGCCGACATCCCGATCGAGCCGCTCACCGAGCAGGCGCCGGTGTACCGGCGGCCGACCGCTCCGCCGAGCGACCTCGCCGAACGCTGGGAGATGCCGACGCTGCCCGACGTCGGGCATCCGATCGAGGCGCTCGAACGGCTGCTCGACACCCCCGATTTCGGCAGCAAGCGCTGGATCTGGCGCCAGTACGACACGACGGTCCGCACCAACACGGTGCGCGGCCCCGGGGGAGACGCCGCGGTGATGCGTCTCAAGGGGACCCCCTCGGCGCTCGCCCTCACCGCGGACGTCAACCCGGTCTACTGCCAACTCGACCCCGAGCGCGGCGGCCGGCAAGCGGTGGCCGAAGCGGTGCGCAACCTCGCCTGCGTGGGAGCCGAGCCCGTGGGGCTCACCGACTGCCTGAACTTCGGCAACCCCCAGAACCCGAACGTCGCCTGGCAGCTCCATCAGGCGGTGACCGGCCTCGCCGCCGCCTGCCGCGCGCTCTACGTGCCGGTCATCTCGGGCAACGTCTCCTTGTACAACGAGACCCAGACCGATCGGGGTTTGACCTCCATCTACCCGACGCCGGCGGTTGCGATGGTCGGGTTGATCCCCGTGCTCGGATCGCTTCCCGAAGCGCATTTCGAGCAAGAGGGCGATCGGATCCTGCTCCTCGGCCGCGATCGCGGGGAGCATGGTGGTTCGGCTTGGCTGCGCCTGCTCTACGACCTCGAACAGGGGCGCCCGCCGGAAGTGGACCTGGATGCCGAACGGAACCTCGCCCAACTGCTCCGCGAGCTGATCGGCGCGGGGCTCCTGTCGACCGCCCACGACCTTTCGGAAGGGGGGCTCGCCATCGCCGCCGCCGAGGCGTGCTTCGGCCGCTCTCTCGGGGCCCGGCTGGAAGTTTCCTCGCCCCTCGAGCTGTTCTCTGAATCGCAGGCGCGCGCGTTGGTCGCCTGCCCTCCGGCCCACTCGATCGAAGTCCTCCGGGCGGCGGAACGGTGGGGTGTGCCGGCCGCCGAGGTCGGTACGGTGGGGGGCCAGGATCTCGCCTTCGAGGTTTCCGGCGAGACGTTCCGGACGCCGGTCGCACGGCTCCAGGGGGTATGGGAGCGGGCGCTGCCCAAAGCGTTGGGTCTTTAAAGAGTTGGGCCTTTAGAGAAGGGAATCCGAACGCCCATGTGCGGAATTTTCGGCATTGAGGGGACGGACGAGGCCTCCTACCTCACGTACCTCGGCCTCTACGCGCTCCAGCACCGCGGCCAGGAAAGCGCGGGGATGGCGACCTGGGACGGCTCCCAGCTGCGGTACGAACGCGGCATGGGGCACGTCTCCGAGCTGTTCAAGGAGCACGTCCTCAAGCGTCTGCCGGGCCGCTCGGCGCTCGGTCACACCCGCTATTCGACCTCCGGGACGAGCGTGATCGGCAACGCCCAACCCATCGTCGTGAAGACCTCGATGGGCGCGCTCGGGCTGGTCCACAACGGCAACCTGACGAACGCGATGGCGATCCGGAACCGGCTGGAGGCGGACGGCTCGATTTTCCAGACCACCAGCGACACCGAGGTGATCCTGCACCTCATGGCGCGCAATCCGCGCCGCTCGATCGCCGAGAGCTTCCTGCTCGCACTCGAGGAGATCCGCGGTGCCTACTCGCTGCTGCTGATCACCGAACAGGGCTTGATGGCGGCGCGCGATCCGAACGGCTTTCGGCCGCTGATCCTGGGCGAGCTGCCGGGCGGGGTCCACGGTTTCGCCTCGGAGAGCTGCGCGTTCGACCTGTTGGAGGCGCGGCCGATCCGCGAGCTCGAGCCGGGAGAGGTGGTCGTCGCCCACGAGGGCCGGATCGAAAGCTACCGGCTGAACGTCGCCCCGGAGCCGACTCGCTGCCTGTTCGAGCACATCTATTTCGCCCGTCCGGACAGCCGGATCTTCGGCGATTCGGTCTCGAGCGCCCGGCTCGCGATGGGCGCGCGCCTCGCGCGCGAAGCGCCGGCCGATGCCGATTGCGTGGTGCCCGTGCTCGACTCCGGCCTGTTCGCCGCGATGGGCTACGCCCGGGAGTCCGGCCTGCCGCTCGAGTTCGGCCTGATCCGCAACCACTACGTCGGCCGGACCTTCATCCAGCCGAAACAGTCGATCCGGCACTTCGGGGTGAAGGTGAAGCTGAACCCGGTACGCGAGCTGATCGCGGGCAAGAAAGTAGTCCTGGTCGACGACTCGATCATCCGCGGCACGACCTCCCAAAAGATCGTCCGCATGGTGCGCGACGCGGGCGCGGCCGAGATCCACATGCGGATCTCGGCGCCGCCGACCGCTTGGCCCTGCCATTACGGGATCGACACGCCCACTCGCAACGAGCTGATCGCCGCGAACCAGGACATCGAAGGGATCCGCCGCTTCGTCGAGGCCGACAGCCTCGCCTACTTGTCGCTCGAAGGGCTGGAAACCTGCGTGTCCGGCCCGAAGTCCAGCTATTGCACGGCCTGCTGGACCGGCGACTACCGCGTGCCCGTGGCGGAGGAGGATCGGCGACAGGCCGAGCTCTTCCCCTTGCGGGTGGAAGGAGACTGAACCATGAGACCTCCCGTCGGACCGACCCTCGGACTCCTGCTCCTCGCGACCGCTTCCTTCGCCGCCCCAGTCGCTCCGCCCGCCGCTCCAATCGCTCCGCCCGCCGCTCCCGCCCCCGCCGTCCACGACGCGAATCTTCCTCCGTCCGAGGCGACCGCCAAAGCCCAGCTGGACAAGTCTCCTCGCCACGGCGAGTACGTCGACCTGACCCTTCCGGACGGCGGCAAGCTCAAGACCTGGGTGGTCTATCCCGAGCGCAAGGACAAAGCCGGCGTGGTGATCCTGATCCACGAGATTTATGGGCTCTCCGATTGGCTGCGGGGGGTCGCCGACCAGCTGGCCAAGGAGGGCTTCATCGCGGTCGCGCCCGATCTGGTCTCGGGAATGGGGCCGAACGGCGGCGGAACCGCCGCGGCCGCGAGCCGCGACGACGTGGTCTCCCTGGTCCGTGGACTGAGCCCGGAGACGACGATCGCCCGGCTGAACGCGGTCCGCGATTACGCGCGGAAGATTCCCGCGGGCAACGGCAAGATCGCCACGATCGGATTCTGCTGGGGCGGCGGTAAGAGCTTTGCCTATGCCGCGGCCGAGCCGACGTTGAACGGCGCGGTCGTCTATTACGGAACCGCCCCGGATGCGGCCGACCTGGCGAAGGTCAAAGCCCCCGTGCTCGGTCTCTACGGCGGCGACGACGCGCGGATTACGGCGACGCTTCCGGCCACCGAGGCCGAGATGAAAAAGCTCGGCAAGTCGTACGAGCCGCACGTCTTCGAAGGGGCCGGCCACGGCTTCCTGCGCGCTCAGGAAGACCGCGACGGAGCGAACGCAAAAGCCGCGCAAGCCGCTTGGCCGCGAACGCTCGAATTCCTGCGCGGACGCCTCGGTAGTTAAGGCGGGTCGCTCCGCGGCTCGATCGCGGACGGAGGGCGCCTCTGTCCGCGAGCTGTAACCCTCCGTTTACAAAAAGATTTTCTCCGCAACCGACAACTTTAGTTTCGGTGTTGTCGATGTCTCGATTCTAAGGTGTGCCGCACATCTATTTCTTGTAGGCAAGCTGCGATTCGCGGGAAAAGGGCTCCGTCCCGGAGCTTCCGCATGGGGATGAATCTGTCGTCTCCGCGCGGGGCATCCGCTCCGCGAATCCGACCTCTTGCCCGAGGAGAAGACATGCGGAAACGTTGGACCTACCTGCCTCTCGGTCTCGCCCTCGCGCTGCTGATGGCGGCGCCGGCGCTCGCCAAACCCCAGTTCAGCTACGCCGTGAAGTTCGTCTGCGGTTTCAATCCGGAGAACGTCGGCCGTTCGTTGGACGGTAATCGGGAAGGCGAGCCGACGGTCAAGCTGGGCAACTACGCGACGGACATCAACATTTACAACCCGAATCAGATCATCGATCCCATCAATCCGAACAATCAGGTCTTCAAAAAGGTCCTGATCCTGGTGCGAGGCGAAAAGCCCGTCGGCCGGGAGCCGAAGGTCGTCGACGCGAGCGGCTTCGACTTCATCCAGCTCGCTCCGGGTGAGGCGACGATGGACGACTGCAACCGGATCGGCGAATTGATCTACGGCTCGCCGGTGCCTTTCCCCTATCCGATCACGATCGGTTTCATGGTCATCCAGAGCGTCTACGAGCTCGACGTGACGGCGGTCTACACCGCGCAGGTCTGCAGCGCCTGGGCCTTCAACGACGAGATGAGCTGCTTGAAGCCCGAGGACCAGAGCGATGGTGTTTCGATTTCGCAAGACGTCGACCAGATCGAAGGCAAACGGTTGTATTGATCGCGGACACGAGGAGAACACGACCATGACGCGCAAGCTCTTCCTCTTCTCTCTCCTGGCCCTGCTGTCGTTCGCGATCGCCGCGCCGGCTTCGGCCTCTCCCCAATACAGCTTCGCCGTGAAGTTCGTCTGCGGCTACAACCCGAACAACGTCGGTCAATCGCTCGCGGGCGACCGAGAGGGTGAGCCGACGGTCAAGTTCGGCAACTACGCGACCGACATCAACATCTTCAACCAGGATTACTTCTCCGCGGCCGACATCCGCAAGAAGGTCATCCTCCTGGTCAAGGAAGGCTCGCCCGAGGGACGCGAACCGCGGGTGCAGAAGCCGATCGCATTCGACGCGATCACCTTGCAGTCGATGCAGGCGACGATGGACGACTGCAACCGGATCGCCGAGCTGATCTATGGCGGCGCAGTGCCGACGCCGATGCCGCTCCTGATCGGTTTCCTGGTGCTCGAGTCGAACGTCGACCTGAGCGTGACCGCGGTCTACACGGCCGAGACCTGCAGCAACTGGATCAATTCTCCCGACAAGCTCGAGTGCCTGGACACGAGCGGCAAGCACCAGGGCGTCGGCATCTCGATCGACGTCGAGCAGATCAAGAGCCGACAGCTCCAGTAATCCTCGTCCGGTTCTCCCGGGGGCGGCCGCCGGCCGTCCCCGTCTCGGCGGAGCGATGTCGACCGCCGTCCGTTCGGGATCGCGCGCGATAGACTTTCCCACCGTGATGCCCGCTCCTAGCCCCGATACGCCTCCCGAGCTTGCCTCGGTCCGCGCCTACTTGCTCGAGCTCCAAGACCGGATCTCCGGAGCGGTAGAAACGGCCGACGGCCAAACCCGCTTCCGCGAGGACCTATGGACTCGCCCGGAAGGTGGCGGAGGGCGCACGCGCGTGCTCGAAGGGGGAGCGCTGTTCGAAAAAGCGGGCATCGCCTTCTCTCACGTATCGGGCGAGAAGCTCCCCCCGGCCGCGACCGCCGCGCATCCGGAGGTCGCCGGCCGCAGCTTCGAGGCGCTCGGCGTCTCTCTCGTCTTCCATCCGGAGAATCCGTACGTTCCGACCACGCACGCGAACGTCCGATTCTTCTTCGCCGAGAAAGAGGGAGCCGCGCCGGTCTGGTGGTTCGGCGGCGGGTTCGACCTCACGCCCTATTACCCGTTCCTGGAGGATGCGCGCTCCTGGCACCGGGTGGCGGAGAGCCTGTGCGCGCCGTTCGGCGCGGAGGTCTATCCGGGCTTCAAGCGCTGGTGCGACGAGTACTTCTACCTGAAGCACCGGGGAGAGACGCGGGGCGTCGGCGGCCTGTTCTTCGACGACCTTCACGCTTGGGGTTTCCCGCGCTGCTTCGAATTCCTGCGCGCCGTGGGCGAAGGGTTTCTCGACGCCTACCTGCCGATCGTCGAGCGCCGTCGTTCGCTCGAATGGGGCGAGAGGGAGCGGCGTTTCCAGCGGCTACGGCGCGGCCGCTACGTCGAGTTCAATCTGCTGTTCGACCGCGGCACGCTGTTCGGCATCCAGTCGAACGGCCGCACCGAGTCGATCCTCATGTCGTTGCCGCCGGAGGTCTCCTGGGCCTACGACTGGGCGCCCGAGCCGGGGAGCGCCGAGGCGGAGCTTTGGGATTACCTTCGGCCGCGGGATTGGTTGGGAGAGGAGGGCGCGCGATGAAATCTCTCTGGTCCGACGCCGACGCCCGCGCCGCCGTCGAGCGCTGGTCAGCGGCGGGGGAGGACGTGGCGCTCCGCGTCTACACCTCGCGCCTGATCGGCGCCGAGGCCGACCTGGTGCTCCATGGCGGGGGCAACACCTCCGTCAAGACGACCTTCGTCGATCCGCTCGGCACGACGATCCCGGCGATCCACGTCAAGGGCTCCGGTTGGGACCTGGGATCGATCGAGCCCGCTGGCCTGCCGGGCATGGACCTCGAAGCGCTGCGCCGGCTGCGTGCGCTCGACGCGCTGTCCGACGAGGCGATGGTGAACCAGCTGCGCATCCGCCTGTTCGACGCCGGGGCGCCCACTCCCTCGGTCGAGACGCTGCTCCACGCCTTCCTGCCGGCGAAGTTCATCGACCATTCTCATGCCGACGCGATCCTCGCGCTCACCAACCGCCCGGACGGCGAAGCGATCGTCGCCGACCTGTTCGGGCCGAGCTGCCCGCGGGTCCCCTACGTCATGCCCGGGTTTGCGCTGGCGAAATTCGCCGCGTCGGTCGCCGAAGAGGCGGTGGCCGCCGGCAAGAATCCGATCGGACTGGTCCTCTTGAAGCACGGCCTGTTCACCTGGGGGGAGAGCGCCCGCGAGAGCTACGAGCGGCACGTCGAGCTGGTCGACCGCGCGGAGCGCTGGCTCGCCGCCGCCCGCCGCCGCTCGATCCGCATCGAGCGGTCGGTCGATCCAGCAGCGGCGGAGTCGGAAGCCGCCCTCGTCGCCCCGATCCTTCGCGGCCGGTTGGCGGAGGCGACAACCGATCCCGACCGGCCGTTCCGCCGTTGGGTTCTCGATCGGCGCGCGACGCCGGAGATCCTCGAGACCACGAACGCCGCGGAGCTGTCCGAGATCGCGGAATCGAACCCGCTCACTCCCGACCACACGATCCGCACCAAGCCGCGCCCCCTCGTGATTCCACCCCCGGCGGACCGGACCGCGGACGGATGGGCCGCTGCGATCTCCGCGGCGGTCGATCGCTTCGCACTCCACTACCGCGACTACGTGGCAGCCGGCATCGCCGTCCGGGGCCCGAAGAAGCCGCTCGACGCGGTTCCGCGCGTCGTGTTGATCCCGGGCGTCGGCCTGTTCGGAGTCGGCGCCTCGCGGAAAGAGGCGCGCATCGCGGGCGACATCGCCGAGCACACGTTGCGCACCAAGCGGCTCTCGTGGGAGACCGGTGCGGTCTACGAAGGCCTTCCCGACGTCGACCTGTTCGACCTCGAATACTGGAGCCTCGAACAGGCGAAGCTCGGCAAAGGTACGGAGAAGCCGCTCGCGCGGCAGGTCGCCGCGGTCACCGGAGCGGCGGGAGCGATCGGCCGCTCGATCGCCGCGAAGCTCCTCGAAGCGGGGGCCCATGTGGCGCTGCTCGACGTGGACCTCGCGGCGGCCGAGGCGCTGCGCGCGGAGCTCGCCCAAAAATTCGGCGGCGCCGCGGTCGAGGCGATCCGCTGCGACGTCACCGACGAGGCGTCGACCGTGGTGGCGTTCGACGAGGTCTGCCGCCGCTTCGGAGGGCTCGACCTCGCCGTTCCGAACGCCGGCATCGCGCGCTCGGCGCCGCTCGCCAAGCTCTCCGCCGAAGAGTTTCGCCGCGTGATCGAGGTGAACACGACCGGAGTCTTCTTGACGATCCGCGAAGCCGCGGCTCGCATGCGGCTGCAGAAGACGGGCGGCAACGTGGTCCTCATCTCCTCCAAAAACGTCATGGCCCCGGGGGCGGAGTTCGGCGCCTACAGCGCCTCGAAAGCCGGAGCCGCCCAGCTCGCCAAAGTCGCCGCGCTCGAGTTGGCCAAAGAAGGTATCCGAGTCAACTCGATCGCCCCGGACGCGATCTTCGGAACTGGAGAGACTCCCTCCGGCCTCTGGGCCGCCGTAGGCCCCGACCGCGCCAAAGCGCGCGGCATGGCTCCCGAAGAGCTTCCCGACTTCTACCGAAAGCGGAGCCTTCTCCAGGTGCCGCTCTCCGGTGAACACGTGGGAAACGCCGTCGTCTTCTTCGCCTCGAACCAGACGCCGACCACCGGAGCGACGCTGCCGGTCGACGGCGGCTTGGCCGATGGATTTCCGCGGTAAGGGCCGGCTCTCCGAGTCGAAGGAAGACATCCCGGAGCGGTGCGATGAATAGAAAGCGACACTTTGGGCTCGCCGCACTCCTCGTGGTGGCCTTCGGCCTGCCGACCGTGGCGCGGGCGAACGACAGCACATTCGGCGGTAGCGGCTCCGACTTGATCCCGCTTACCGAGACGACGATTCGCATGGCGGAGGAGGAGATCACCTTCGTCGCCGCGAGCCCGCTCACCTACGAGGGGGCCTGGGGCGAGTGGGACGTGGTGGCGAAATATCGGTTCGAGAATCCGTCGAAGAAACCGGTGCGGTTGACCATGGGCTTCCCCGAGACGCGTTGCGGCGGCGAGGACTGGGAGGGAGATGGTACCCCTCGTTGTGGCGAGTTCCGCGGCCTGCGAACGGAGGTTCGGGGCATGCAGGTCGCAATGCGCGAGGGAAAGGTTTCCAAACCGCCGTGGTCGAAGCGGCTCGGCAAGGTCTATCTGTTCGACGTCGCGTTCGAGCCTTCCGAGACGATCGAGATCGTCCACCGCTATCGCTACGATCGGACGCCGGGCGCGGGCTACGAGAGCCTCACCTACGTCACCGCGACCGGCGCGCTCTGGAACGGACCGATCGGCCGGGCGCGTTTTCGTCTGATCGATCTGGAGATGCCTCCGATCGTGATCCAGTACCCGCCGAGCTTCCGCCTCGCCGAAAGCATCGAGCGGCCCACGGCGGCGGGAGGTCGGACCGACCTCCTGTTCGAGATGAAGGACTGGCGTCCGACAGGCGACTTCACGCTCATCCTCTTGAATCACTCGTGGCCGAGTCGCTTCGACTGCCCGCCGCTCGAGAATCTCGAAGCCGACGACCCGACTTGGAAAGCGCTCGACCTCGAAGCGTTGCGGATTTGCCGCAACCTACCGTTCGCGGTTCACGGTAAGCCGTTCGAGGATCGGAAACTCGCCGAGCAGTTCTATCGCCCGGAAGGGGTTTCGGATTTCGACCCGGAAGCCAAGGGAGTCGGCTTCCGCCCGAACGCTCGCTATGCGGATGCGCTGCTGACGCCCGACGAGTGGGCCTACGTCGAGCGTGTGCGCCGAGAAGAGGCGCTCCGGAGCGGCGGAAAAAAGAAATGAAGCGTCGCTGGCGCCGCGGAGACCTAGGAAGCCGAGCGTGCGAACGACCCTAGGTCCTCCAGCGCCCTCCGCAGCGAGCTCGTCCGACGGCGAGCGTCCCCGTGCCGCGGCGGGGCACCAAGGGGCGGTCACCGCTTCGGAAATCTCGCTCGAACGGGCGAGCCGCCTGGGCCATCGTTTCGAGGCGCTCCCTCCTCCGTCGCCGTCCGAGTCGGCTCCGATTCAGAAGAGCGACGACGAGGAGAAGGCGAAGAAGCTGCTCGAGCGGTTGAAGCGCTCGAACCAGCGAGCGAAAACCAAGAAGCGCAAGCAGCGGTCCGAGAAGTTCGCGGCCCTGAACCAGACCGGCCTGAATTTCCAAAACGGCCTAACGCCCACCTTGCGGGTCGACACCGGATTCGGCACCTCGACGGTGAGCACGGGTCGGGGCGAGGGGCCGAGGATCTCGACGCGGAAGACCGACTTCTCGGACAAGCCGGTGGCCGACACCTACAAGGACGTGATCAGCAAGCTCGTGCCGGCGGGCACCGACGAGAGCAAGGTCGCCCGGGAGTTGCTGGCGCGGATGTCGGACGCCAACGCGCCGCTCCAGGAGATCGTGGACCAGCGACAGTTGAACGCGGCGACGAAGTTCACCGGCATCACGCAGATCTCCGAGGAGAGACGAAACCCGGGCTCCGCCAAGCTCGCGCGCGCGGGTCTCCGTCTGGTGGAGAAGAAGCAGAAGACTCTCCAGGATGTGTTCACAGGACCCACGGCGCTTTTCCCTCCGGCCCGTCCGGGGGGCACCGGCCAGATGCGCGACATGCTCTCCGGCGACCAGGATCCCGAAGGCGGCGAGCTCGAAGCCGAGCTCTCCGAATCGAGCGGCGAGGAGTCTGGGTAGGCTGGGCGCGAGGAGGTGGATCACGGGCTAGCGCCCGGCGAGTTTCCTTGTACTCTCGGCGAGATGGCCCGCTTCGAGATCGTGACGACGATCGCCGCCCCGGCCGCGCGCTGTTTCGACGCCGCGCGGGACATCGACCTGCACGTCGCCTCGTTCGCCCATACGGGCGAGCGGGCGATCGCCGGTACGACGAGCGGATTGATCGGCCCCGGCGAGACGGTCACCTGGCGCGCTCGACACCTGGGCGTCGTTCAACGTCTCACGTCGAAAATCACCGCCTTCGATCCGCCCCGGTATTTTCAGGACCGGATGGTCGAAGGGGCGTTCGCTTCGTTCGTCCACGACCACCACTTCGAGGAATCCGGCGGCAGGACGACGATGCGCGACGTGGTCGAATTCTTCTCGCCCTGCGGTGTCCTGGGCCGAATCTTCGACGCCCTGTTCCTCCGCCGATACCTCGAGCGGTTGATCGCCGACAGGGCGCGGATCCTTCGGGAGGCGGTGGAACGCCGGAATAACGCGCATTAGCGACGCGCCCCGGGGCTGACGGATTCTCGCGAGGCCATGGGATTCAGGGTCGCGCTTTCCGATCGCGCGGACGCGTTGGCGCCGGCCGCGAGCCCCTATCCACGGCGGCAAGCTTTGATCGCAGGCCGGAAGCGCTGATCGAGGACCGATAGCGCAAATCGCGCGCGACAATTCGGAATTCGGGACGAAAGTACGGAATCCGGGACGGAAATTCGGAATCCGGGACGGAAATTCGGAATCCGGGACGGAAATTCGGAATTCGGGACGAAAGTTCGGATTTCGGGACGAGAAATTCCTATCCTGGGACGGAAATTCCGATTCCGGGACGTAAAGCCGCTAGCGGGCGCGTAGCTACGAGATCCGTGTCGTACGACGGACGGCTGTCGAGCGACGTTACTAAGCGTCAGGGACGGCGGCCGTCGGCGAGTGGCAGCTCCGGAGCGGGTGGAGATCGAAGAAGCCGTCGGCCGCCTGGGTCGCCTTGGCGTATTCGGCGGGCGTCACGGTCCGCCGCGCGAATTCGCGACGCGCGGGGTCGAATCGGTAGGCCACATCGGCTTCGTCGGTTGTTCCATCGGGCCGCTCTCCCGTGAAGTAAAGCTCGCGCCCGAGGCGAAACCAAGTCGAAGGGAAGATCTCGAAACTGTCGAAGGCGATTTTCTGCCCGGCCTCGTCGATCACCGTGACCCGGCCCCGTCGGTCGGTCCACTGGGTCGCGATGAACAGCAGGTGACGCTCGGCGTCGTAGAACCGGATCCTCCCCGGGATTCGGTCCAGATGGCCGTTCGAATGGATCGCGAACACGACGTTCTCGTAACCCCCGGTCCTCGCGATCAAAAAGAGACCCGGAACGAGTTGCTGCGGCGGGACGAATAGCCCGGGAGACGCATTGAAAGCCTTGATCTCGCCTCCGACCAGCGTCTTCTTCAAGCGGTCCCCGCGGTCGCCGCGCTCGCGCAGCTCGATCCACGCCTTGCAGGACGGGCGCTGGCCGTCCGAAATGTCGCCCTTCGGTTCGGCTTGGACCACTCGAACGGTCCAATTCCCGAACGGATAGCTCGCCTCCGAGAGATTGCAGCGTGACGCCGGGCATTCGCTGGGATCGAACGCCTGGACCCGCTCGTCCAAAGCTTGGGCCAGGCCGCCTTGGGAAGCGAGAGCTCCAATGGCGAAGACGAAGGTGGGAACCAGGAAGCTTCGGATCGATGAGGGGACGTTCGAGGTGCTCATGCAACAACTCTAACGGAAGTACGTGGCCGCTGAGATCGAGTTAGGCCAAAGAGGCCCTCGTGTTTGTCGGCGATCCGAAATGACTATCGGTTCTGCCTACAGGAGGGCTGTATGATTTCGCCGTCTTCGGAATTCTCAACCTGGCGATGTCCGACTTCTTCATCAGCTATACCCAAGCCGATCGCCCTTGGGCCGAGTGGATCGCCCAGACCTTAGAAGGGGCGAAATATTCGGTCACGATTCAGGCTTGGGATTTCCGGCCTGGAGGCAATTTCGTCGTCGAGATGCAGCGGGCGGCCATCGGTTGTAAGCGTACGATCGCGGTCCTTTCCCCGGACTACCTGCAGTCTCTCTTCGCAATGGCCGAATGGTCCGCTGCCTTCGCGGCGGATCCGGATGGATCCCAAGGAAAGCTCGTTCCGATTCTGGTGCGCGAGATTCCCCCAAACGATTTAGGGCTGCTGGCGGCCGTCATCCAGATCCGCGTGGTTGGCATGAATGAAGCGGCGGCTCGCGAAGAGATTGCCAAAGGGTTGGTCACCGGCCGAATTCGCCCAGAAGTCGTTCGGTTTCCAGGGGCACATCCTTTCCCCTGCCCGGCCGCCGCGCAGCCCGACCCCAAAGACGCTGAGAGCACTCTCGCAGCCCTCCCGATCGATGAGATTCCATTGCCCGGACCTTTGCCGGTCGGCTCGCGCATGCTGCTGGCTCCGAACCCGCTCTTCGTGGGGCGCGAGGAGGATCTCAAGGCTTTGGCCCGCCAGCTTAAGGCGGGCGGAACCTCCGCGGTCGGCCAGGTCGAGATCGCCGCCGCGACGGGGCTCGGCGGAATCGGGAAGACGCAGATCGCCTCCGAATTCGTTCATCGATACGGCAGGTTCTTCGCAGGCGGAGTCTTCTGGATGAGCTTCGCGGATGCCGGGTCGGTCCAGGCTGAGATCGCGGCCTGTGGTCATGCACTCGGGTTGCATTCGAGCTTCGACACGCTGACTGGCGAGCAGCAGGTGCGCCTTGTGGAAACCGCCTGGCAGAGCTCGCTCCCGCGGCTCCTCGTCTTCGACAACTGCGAGGAGGAGGAACTACTCCGGCGCCATCGGCCTCCATTCGGTGGTGCCCGCGTCTTAGTCACGAGCCGGAAAGCACACTGGGATGCTGCACTGAACGTCACGACGGTACCACTTACCACACTTCCTCGTCCCGCAAGCGTCGAGCTGCTTGGGCATTTCCGGCCTGAGGTCTTGGAGGGGGAATCGGTCCTTGGATCGATTGCGGAGGAGCTTGGGGATCTACCCCTGGCACTGCATCTGGCGGGAAGTTTTCTCAAGACTTATCGAAGTTCGCCATACGGAGAGCCACTGACCTATCTAGATTCTCTGCGGCAGCCAAATCTCCTGGACCATCCGTCTTTACAAGGTCGGGGAGCCGGTGCGCTACCGACGGGGCACTCGGCTCATGTGGGCCGCACATTTGCACTTAGTTTCGAGAGGTTGGAGCCGATAGCAGCTACAGACTCTCTTGCGATCGAGCTTCTCGTTCGGGCGGCATTGTTTGCTGCCGGTGAGCCGATTCCGCGTTCGCTGCTTCTGCGGTCGGCGGGCGTGAACTCGGCAGACATGTCGAAGGGATTAGATGCAGAGGATGCGCTCAGGCGGCTAACGGATCTCGGGCTTCTGAAAGTGGACGAGCGCAAAGACCTCCGAATGCATCGACTAGTTGCCGCCTGGGCTGTCGGTGTAGGAAATGGAACCGAGGCCCAGGATGCTGTGGAGGAGGTCTGGATTTCAGAGGCCGGCCGGCTCAACGAGATTGCCAATCCGGCAGCCCTTCGAAGCTGGTTGCCTCATCTTCGAGTCGTGACAGACCGGACCCGTGATCGGGAGGACAGGGCTGCGGCGCTGCTCTGCGACGAGTTGGGAGCTCACCTCTGGCAGGCCGGGGACTATTCTGAGGCGCAGCTTTACTTGGAAAGAGCTGTTGCTCTCCACGAAGCGGTATCTGGTCCAGAGGATCCCGGAACGGCACGCAGCTTGAACGTCCTTGGTCGGGTCTTTCACAGCCAAGGTGACCTCCAGACCGCTCAAGCTATTTACCAGCGAACTTTGGAACTCCGAGAAATGGCCCTGGGATCGGAGTGTTCGGATACGGCCCAAAGCCTGAATGATCTTGGCGCTGTCTTGGTCGATCAAGGGAACTATGCTGGGAGCAGACCTTTTCACGAGCAGGCGCTTGCGATCCGGGAAAAGGTTCTCGGTCCAGAACACCCGGATACCGCTACGAGCCTGAATAATCTCGGTGGTCTTCTTCAGGATTTGGGGGACTTGGCTGGGGCTCGCTTGTGCTATGAGCGGGCGCTTGCGATCCGGGAAAAGGTTCTCGGTTCAGAACACCCGGATACCGCTACGAGCCTGAATAATCTCGGCGCTCTTCTTCACGAACTGGGGGACTTGGCGCTAGCTCAGGGCTGCCACGAGCGGGCGCTTATGATCCAGGAAAGGGTTCTCGGTCCAGAACACCCGGATACCGCTACGATCCTGAACAATCTCGGTAGTCTTCTTCAGGGTTTGGGAGACTTGACGGGGGCTCAGTTGAGGTTCGAGCGAGCGCTTACGATCCTAGAAAAAGTCGGTCCAGAACACCGGGATACCGCTAAGAGCCTTAGTAACCTTGGTGGTCTTCTTCGCAGGTTGGGGGACTTGGCAGGGGCTCGGTTGTGTTATGAGAAGGCGCTTACGATCCAAGAAAAGGCCCTCGGTCCAGTACACCCGGATACAGCTGCGAGCCTGAATAACTTCGGCGGTCTTCTTCAGGAGCTTGGGGACTTGGTAGGGGCTCGGACGTGCTACGAGCGAGCGCTCGCGATCTTAGAAAAGGTTCTAGGGCCCGAGCATGTGAAAACAGCGAAAAGCCTTTTCAATTTGGGTGCATTCTTTTACCAACAGGGAAATTCCGCCAGGGCTCGAGCATTCTGGGAGAGGGCTCTGCGCATTCTTGATTCCCGCCTTGGCCCGAACCATCCGGATACGAAACATGTACGATCAGAGCTAAGGAACCTTCCCGGAGCCCTCCGAAACAAGAAGCGTCGGATATAAGCGGTATGACGGTGGCGTGATCGGAAGAGGTTTACCCGCTGACCGCCTCCCACAGCTCGCCCAGCGCCGCATTCAGATCCTTCCTCGGCGTCCAACCCAGCGCGTGGAGCTTGCCGGCGTACCCTTCGAGCAGCGGCATGTCCACCGGCCGCAGTCTCTCGGGATCTTCGCGGATCTCGACCTTCAGCCCCGAGATCGCGATCAGGCGGTCGAGGGCTTCTTTGATCGAGAAGGCTTTACCGCTCGAGACGTTGTAGATCTCGCCGGGCGCGCCGCGCTCGGCGAGGAGGGCGAGGGCCGCCACGCCGTCTTCGACATGGACGAAGTCGCGTCGGGCGGTGAGACTTCCAACCTTCAGCACGGCGTCTCGCTCCCCTTTCTCGATCGCCGCGAGCTGGCCGGCGAAGGCGGGGAGGGCGAAGCGGTCCGATTGGCCCGGGCCGACGAGGTTGAAGCAGCGGGCGACGACTCCGCCGGCTCGGACCGTGAGGCGCTCGGCGGCCGCTTTGGTGAGGGCGTACGGGGTGCGGGGACCGACCGGCTCGGACTCCGCGATCGGCTGGCGCTCTTCCGGAACCAGACCGTAGACCTCAGCGCTAGACGCGAGGAGCACGCGGCAGCGGGTGAGGCACGCGGCGGCGTCGAGGACGTTCTCCGTCCCGAGGACGTTCACCCGGAAATAGTCGGCCGGGCGGTTCCACGACTCGCCGACATGCGACAGGCCGGCGAGGTGGACGACTGCGTCGGGTGCGGCGCGGCGGACGAGGCTCAATAGCCCCGCCGCGTCGAGCAGATCGACCTCGTGAAGCTCGACGCCGCGTAGCTCGACGGCGGATTCCCAGGTCGTTCCGATCACCTCGTGCCCGCTTGCGATCAAGCGGGCCGCGAGGTGATGGCCGAGGAATCCGCCGATTCCGGTGACCAGCACCCGCATGCGGTTACTCGCCGACTTCCGAGAGACGGCCTTTCCGGGCGAACTGGTCGCGCCAGTAGTCGAGCAGGTCGTTGAGGGTCTTCTCGAACGGAATCTGCGGCTCCCAGCCGGTGTCGGCCCGGAACTTCGAGCTGTCGCCGATCAGGATCTCGACGTCGGACGGGCGCAGGCGCTCCGGGTCGACCTCGATGTTCACCTTGACCTTCGAGCGGTCGAGGATCATCTGCAGCATGTCGCGGATGTGGATGCCGTTGCCGGTCGCGATGTTGTAGACCTCGCCCGGTTTCGCCTTCGTGACCGCGAGCCAGTAGGCGCGCACCATGTCGCGCACGTCGGTGAAGTCGCGGATCGCGTCGAGGTTGCCGACCCGGATCACCGGCTCCTGGCGTCCCGCTTCGATCGCCGCCACCTGACGGCAGAAGTTCGAGGTGACGAAGACGTGGCCACGGCGCGGACCGGTGTGGTTGAAGCCGCGGGTCCGGATGGCGCGGATGCCATAGGACTGGAAGTACTGATAGCCGAGGTAGTCCTGCGCCACCTTGGAGACGGCGTACGGCGAGAGCGGCCGGAGCGGGTTGGTCTCCTTGATCGGCGTCTCTTCCTTGTGGACCAGGCCGTACTGCTCCGACGAGCAGGCGAGCTGGATCGCCGGGTCGAGCTTCAGCTCGCGCACCGCCTCGAACAGGTTGATCTGCCCCTGGGCGTTGATCGAGAACGTGTCGTTCGGCGCGATCCACGAGGAGGGCACGAAGCTCTGCGCCGCCAGGTGGAAGATGTAGTCCGGCTGCGCTTTCTCGACCGCGCGGCGCATCGAGGTGTAGTCGCGCAGGTCGGCCTCGATCAGGGTGACCTGGCCGTCCTTGAGGTGCTCGATGTTGTCCATCTTGCTGCGCCAACGATAGATGCCGAAGACCTCGACGTCGGGGTGCTCGGCGAGCAGGTAGTCGGCGAGATGTGAGCCGGCGAATCCGGTGATTCCGGTGATCAGAGCTTTCATGAGCGGACGTGTCTCCTTCGTGGATCTCGGCGGGCGATTGTACGGCTTGTCGCGATCCGGGGCGCTCAGGCCTCGGCCAGCCCGACGTTGCGCAAGCGTTCGAGGTATTCGATCAACCCCCACGACCAGGGCTCGACGCGGCGGCCGGCGAACGCCTCGAACTTCGAGACGTCGAGCACCGAGTAGACCGGCCGTCGGGCCGGACGGGGGAATTGATCGGTGGTGACCGGAATCACGTCTACCTTTTCGTCCCAGTTGCGCGCGATCTCGCGCGTGAACTCGAACCAGGTGGCGTTCGCCCGGTTGCGATAGTGAAAAAGACCGGTGGCCCGGCGCGACGCGAGATCGGCGAGCGCGCGGGCGAGGAACGGCGTATAGGTCGGGGCTCCCGTCTGGTCGTCGACCACACGGAGCTGGCGGTTTCCCTTCTCCATCAGACCGACCATCGTCTTCGCGAAATTCGGACCGTGGGGCCCGAACAGCCAGCTCGCGCGGACCACGAGGGCGTCCTCGTGATGGAGCGCCCGCCGCTCGCCCTCGAGCTTGCTCTCGCCGTAGACCGATTGGGGGGCGACCGAGGCGTCTTCCGGGTAGGGGTGCTTCGCCTTGCCGTCGAAGACGTAATCGGTCGAAACGTGGACGAGGCGGACACGGTGTCGCTCGGCCACCTCGGCGATCCGTCCGACAGCGAGCCCGTTGATCTCGAAAGCGAGCTCGCGCTCGTCCTCGCAGCGGTCGACCTGGGTATGGGCGGCGCAGTTGAAGACGACTTCCGGCTGGAACGAGGCGATCCAGTGCTCGATCGCGGCGGCGTCGCGAATGTCCGCCTGACCGCGAGGCAGCGCGAGCGTCGCCCAACCGCGGCGACGAAGCTCCACGCGGAGGGCATGCCCCAGCATGCCGGCGCCACCGAAGATTAACGAGCGCAGGTCAGGCGATCCCAACCTCGGAGTTGTCTCCGAGGACGAAACGGTGGGCTTTCGGCTTCTCGTGGCTGCGCGCGATCTTGACGTTGCGCCCGACCAGCGAGGCGTCGATCCGCCCCGGAATGTCGTGGATGTCGGAATCGGCGAGGATGATCGAGTTTTCGATCTCGCACCGCTCCAGCCGGCAGCGCTCGCCGATCGACGTATAGGGGCCGACGAACGCGTGGTGGATCTTCGCCCCGTCGCCGATGATCACCGGGCCGCGGACGAGCGAATCGACGATCTCGACTCCCACGCCGATCTGGACCCGCCCTTCGATGCGGCTGCCGTGCCCCGGGGTGCTGCGGTTCTCCGCCGACACCGTCTCGAGCACGATCCGGTTCGCCTCCAGCATGTCCTCGACCTTGCCCGTATCCTTCCACCAACCGCGGACAATGTGCGGATGGACGGCAAGGCCGCGGTCGATCAGGTCTTGGATCGCGTCCGTGATCTCGAGCTCGCCGCGACGGGACGGGCGGATCCGCCGGACCGACTCGTGGATCTGCCGGTCGAACATGTAGACACCGACCAGGGCGAGGTTGCTCTTCGGCTCGCTCGGCTTTTCGACCAAGCGCAGCACTCTGCCGTCTTCCGTGAGCTCGGCGACGCCGAACTGCTGCGGGTTCGGAACCTCCGCGAGGAGGATCTCGGAGTTGCAGTCGGAGGCCACGAACTCCTCGACCAGGCTCGCGATGCCTCCGGCGATCAGGTTGTCGCCGAGGTACATGACGAACGACGAATCCTCGAGGAACTCCTGGGCGATCATCACCGCGTGGGCGAGCCCGCGCGGCGCGTCCTGCTCGATGTAGGTGATCGTCGCGCCGAATCGTGAGCCGTCGCCCACCGCGGCGCGGATCTCGTCTCGCGTGTCGCCCACGATGATGCCGATGTCCGTGATGCCTGCCGCGACGATCGACTCGATCGCGAAGAACAGGACCGGCTTGTTCGCCACCGGCACCAGCTGCTTGGCCGAGGTGTAGGTGAGCGGGCGCAGCCGCGTCCCCTTGCCTCCCGAAAGAATGAGTCCCTTCATCCGATCTCTAGTTCCGATCACTGATCCAGCGGGTCGGCGGCGTAGGTCCGGCCGGTGAGATCGAGGAACGTGCCGACGTTCTTCAAGCTGATCGACAGGCGATAGTCGCGGTTGCGCAGATCGCCCACCGACTGGTCTCGCACCTCGAGGCGGAGCCCCCAGCACTGGCTGGTCCAGCTCGCGACGTACCGCTGATGCTGGAGATTGGCGCGGTCGAGGTCGTAGGCCACCTGGCCTTCGAGCCGGAGCCGGCGGGGAATGACGTTCAGGCCCGCGGTCAACCGGATCTGGTCGCCGAGCACGTCGCCCGAAACGGGCAGGTAATTCGTGAACCAGGTGAGGTCGAACGAATTGCCGCCCTTCCAATCGACGCCCCCGGTGATCGAACGCGACTGCAGCCGCTTGAACAGCGTGTTGTAGGACAGGTCGACCTTGGCGTTGATCCCCTTGGTCGGGTTGAGCCGCAGCAGCGCCTCGAGCGGACCCTCGGTCGTGTTGTTGTTCACGGGATCCACGGGGGAGATCTGGAGCGGCTGCTTGTCGTCCAGGCTGAACGCCTGCGCGATCTCGAGATACATCACCTCGCGAGCACCGCCGTCTTCCGGTTTGTCGGACTTGCCGAGCACGCGGTTGATCAGAGCGACGCGGGTCACGTTCTGCGAGAACGACGAGTCGACCTCGTCGAACAGCGGGATCAAGGCGTTGTTGTCGTAGGAGCCGAAGTAGGTATAGGTGATGCGCGGCTCGATCACGTGCTTGAACTTGGTGAGCGAGCCCAGCTTGGCGTTGAAGATCTTCGAGAACGACGGCCCGACGATCAGGCCGGAAGCGGAGGTCAAGTTCCGCACCTCGGTGTCGCCGGTGAACTTCTGGGTGAGCGGATCGATCGTGTCGCCGTACCAGGTGACCCGGTCGCCGACCGTGGCCGAAAGCGACAGCCAGGGGAAAGCGCGGATCGGCACGGTGAGCTGCGGGAAGAGGTCGACGCGTCCGTACTGGCCGGAGTAGCTTCCCGGCCGCTCGAGGTCGAGGTAGCTCACCGAGTTCTGCGCCTGGACGTAGAGCGGCAACTTGCCGATCTGGGTCGAGCGCAGCGAGTAGTCGATCTCGGGAAGCTTGCGCTGGGTCACGAACTGTCCCGAGCCGACGAAGGTCTTCCGGTCGTTCAACAGGACGTTCAACGCCTGCGGTCCCCAGTTGCCGGCGAGGAAGGCGCGGCTGTCCTGGAAGCGGAAGGTGTTGCGGTCGAAGTCGCGCTCGAAGTCGCGGAAGAAGTTGAAGTCCGAAAAATCTTGGTACGAGACGACCGCGCGGAGGCCGCCCGGAAGGCGGTTCATCTCGTGGTTCCAGTTGATCTTCCAGCGCCACTCGTTCTCGTTCGGGAGGGCGTCGGGGTCGCGTACCGCGTATCCTTGGAAGTCGCCGCGGGTCCCCTCGCTCGGCTGGTAGCGGAACTCGTCGCCGAGACCGAGGAAACCCTTGGAATACGGGTCGACGTGAAACGTCATGTCGTAGCTGCGGCCGAGCTCCAGGAAGTAGGCGAGGCCGATCAGGCTGCCGCGGCGGTCGGAATAGCCGAAGTTGGGGACGAGGAATCCGGAGCTCCGCTCGCGCTTGACCGGCCAGAGGATGTACGGCGAATAGAAGATGGGGAGCTTCTTGGCCCGCATCGTCGCGTTTCGCGCCCGGGCATAGCCTTCGATCTCGACCGTCGCCCTCTTGACCTTGAAGCTCCAGTCCGGGCTCTTCTGGCTGCACGACGTGAAGACGCCGTTTTCGAAGGTGTAAGTGGCGTCACCGACCTTCGAGATCCGCGCCCCCGAGAAGTAGTAGTCGGGCGTCACGGAGGCCTGCGCCTCGGTCATCGTGCCGGTCTTCGTCGACAGGTCGAACTCGAGGCTCTTGCCGGAGAGGCGGCGCGGTCCCTGGTCGAGCACGACGTTGCCGAGCGCGAGCACCTTCTTGCTCGTGAGGTCGATCTCCGCGGTGTCGGCCTGGATCTCGACGTCCTGGTAGCGCAGCCGGACCTCCCCCGTGAGCACGGCGTAATCCTCGCGCTGGTATTCGAGCGACTCGGCCGATCCGGAGGTGGCGCCGCCCCCTTTTTCCGCCGGGAACTTGAGATCGAAGTCGATCCGGTCCGGCCCGGCTCCCGGCGGTCCCGCCGGAGCCGGCGCGATCGTCGGAGGGGTGGCCGTCGCACCGGGGGCCGTCGTGGGCTTGGCCGCGGAAGGTGCGGTCGCCGGAGGCGTCGCGCCGGGAGCCGGCTGGCTCGGGGCCATCGCCTCGGCCGGCGGTGCGGCGGGCGCCGGATCCTCCTGGCCGGAGAGCGATCCGGTGGCCCCGAGGGCGAGAAGAGGGAGCAGGCTGACCAGCGCGAGGGGATGGGCGCGACGGCTCATGTCTGGAAGTTTCTCCGTGGTTCTCGGTGTCCGAACCCTTCGAAGGGAGGGCGCCTCCGGCTACCCGTCGATGCGCTCGACAATCATGGCCGTCGCTTCGCCGCCGCCGATGCAGATGGCAGCGCAGCCGCGCCGGAGGTTCCGTTCGGCGAGCGCGTCGAGCAGCGTCACCAGGATGCGGGCTCCGGAACAGCCGATCGGATGGCCGATCGCGACCGCGCCGCCCCGTACGTTGACCCGTTCGGCGTCAAGCTCCAGATCTTTGATGAACGCCATGGCGACCACCGCGAAGGCTTCGTTCACTTCCCAAAGGTCGATGTCCGCGGCCGAAAGACCGGCCCGCTCGAGCACGCGCCGCGCGGCGAACACGGGCGCGGTGCTGTACCACTCGGGGGCGTGGGCGTACGAGGCGTGGGCGACGATGCGGGCGATCGGCCGCAGGCCGTTCGCCGCGGCGTGGCTCGCGGTCGTGAGCACCAGAGCCGCGGCGCCGTCGTTCAGCTTGCTCGAGTTGGCGGCGGTGATCGAGCCGTCCTTCTGGAACGCCGGCTTCAAGCCCGGCATCTTCGCGAGGTCGACCTTGAACGGCTCTTCGTCGCGCGCGATGACCTCGGGCGCACCTTTCTTCTGCGGAACCTCGACCGGGACGATCTCGCGGGCGGCGAGGCCGGATTCGGTGGCCGCCCGGGCGCGCTCATAGCTGCGGAGCGAAAAGGCGTCCTGCTCCTCGCGGGTGAAACCGTACTCGCGCGCGCAGAGCTCGCCGCAGTTGCCCATGTGCACGTCGCCGTAGGGATCCCACAGGCCGTCGTGGATCATCGAATCGATCAGCTTGCCGTGGCCGAGACGGAGGCCAGCGCGGGCGCCGAGCGCGAGATAGGGCGCCTGGCTCATGCTCTCCATGCCGCCCGCCGCGACGAGCGAAAAGTCGCCGCAACGCAGGTCGTTCGCGGCCACCATCACGGCCCGCATGCCGGACCCGCAGACTTTGTTCAGCGTGATCGCGCCGGTGCTGGTCGGGCAGCCCGCGCCGAGGGCGGCCTGGCGGGCCGGGGCTTGGCCCTGGCCGGCGGTGAGCACCGCTCCCATGTTGACCTGTTCGATTCGGTCGGGAGTCAAACCCGCCCTCTCGATCGCCCCGGCGAGCGCCTTGGCGCCGAGCGCGTGGGCGGCAAAGCCGGACAGAGAGCCCTGGAAGGCTCCGATCGGCGTGCGGGCAGCGCTTAAGATTACGACGTCGTCCATCGGGATCCTCGATAGGTGCTCGCGACGTGTGGTTGGAGATCGATGGCGAGGCTCTAAAAAGATGCCGCTCGCGACACGGCTCCTGGGGCGAAATCGAGCGCGGATGCTAGCACACCTGTAGAATCCCCCCTGCCATGCGGACCCTGGGTATCGACTTCGGAGAGCGGCGAATCGGTCTGGCGATTTCCGACGCCGGCGGCACGTTCGCGCTCCCTTTCGCCACCCTCGAGCGCAAGAGCGACGCGGCGGCGATCGCCCGGATCGGCGAGATCGTCCGCGACGAGGAGGTCGAGGCGTTGGTGGTCGGCGAGCCGAGGAACGTCGACGGTACCCGAGGGGCGGCGGCGGAGCGCGCCCGAGGGTTTGCGGAGAAGCTCCGGGCGGCCACCGGCCTGCCGCTCCGCCTGATCGACGAGGCGCTCACCACCGTGGCGGCCGCCGAACGGCTTCGGGAAGCCGGGGTCGACGCGAAGCGAGCGCGGGAGCGGATCGACTCGGTCGCGGCGCAGATCCTCCTCGAAGACGCGCTCGCCCGGCCCGAGCCGCGAGCGCCCCTCGGGGCCGAGGTCGAGGCATGAGCCCGGCGGGCGACTCGGCGAAGAACGTGGCGAAGAACACGACGAGAAAACCGGCGAAGAGGCCCGGCAAGAAGGGGAAGCGCTCCGGCTTCCGCAAGTTCCTGCTCGGGCTCGGGATCCTGGTCCTGATCGCCGCGGTGCCGCTCGCCATGGCGGGGTGGTCCGGCCTACGGCTCGTCCGTCCCTACCAGGGGTTCGAGGGGCCCTCCAAGCGAGTCGTCATCGCGCCCGGCAGCAGCGCGGGCCAGATCCTCGGCCTGCTCGCCCGGGAAGGGGTGATCGAAGACGCCCGCTTGGCCCGGTTCTATCTCGTCTACTTCCTGCGCAACCCGGCGCTCAAGGCGGGGGAGTACGAGTTCACCGGCGCCGAGAGTTTGAGCCAGGTCCTAGGCAAGATCTCCCGCGGCGAGGTGGCGCGCCATCCGATCACCCTGGTCGAGGGGTTGACCCTCGAGGAGACGGCGGATCAGCTCGCCAAAGAGGGTTTCGGAGACCGCGAGGCCTTCCTTTCTCTGATGCGCTCGCCGGAGCTGATCGCAGACCTCGATCCGGAGGCGCAGGATCTCGAGGGGTATTTGTTCCCCGAGACCTACAACTTCACGCTCGGCGTGTCCGAGCGCGAGGTGGTCGCGACCCTGGTGAAGACCTTCCGCGCCCGGTTCGACAAGCAGGTGGCGCCCCTTCTCGCCGCGCGCCCCGGTGCGCCGAGCGTCCGGCACGTCGTCACCCTCGCGAGCATCATCGAGAAGGAGGCGCAGAAGGAGGGCGACCGTCCGCTGATCGCCGCGGTCTACGAGAACCGCCTCGCCCAGCGGATCGCGCTGATGGCCGATCCGACCGTGATCTTCGCGCTCAAGAAGCTGGGGACCTGGAACGGCAACATCCGCCGCTCGGATCTCGCGCTCGACTCGCCCTACAACACCTACAAATTCGCCGGGCTCCCGCCCGGACCGATCGCTTCGGCCGGCGTCGCGAGCCTGCGCGCCGCCGCGGCGCCCGCCCCGGTGCCGTATCTCTATTTCGTGAGCAAAAACGACGGCTCCCACGCCTTCGCGACGACGCTCGCCGAGCACAACGTCAACGTCGAGCGCTGGCAGCGCCAGTACTTCCGGGACCGCCGGGCGGAAGCGCGCCGCGCGCGGGAACAAGGGCGCTAGCGGGCCGACCGCCGTCTTTCGGAAGGGCCGCTCCGAAAGGGCTGCCTCCCAACCCGCCCGATCCCCGTCTTTTGGTTGACAGCCCTCGGGGGGTGGTGTATCTAGGCCCGGAATTCATTTGCAGAAAAGGGGCTTTGCGCCGGGTTCGCGGGCTCCAGTAGGCCGGGCGGGAGCTTCACCCGACGGTACGCTCGAGGAGGAGTCGATGAACATCCCGGAGGAGTTTGGCAGTTACCTGCTACTGAAGAAGCTGTCCGAGGACGCCCTCGGCGAGACGTTCCGCGCCGCCAAGGTCGGCGCCCGGGGGTTGGAGCAGGTGTCGCTCCTCCGGGTGCTCAACGGCAAGGGGATCGACGGCAACAAGCTCTGGCAGAAGATGGGCAACGGGCAGGCGATCCAAGCGGCCTTGAAGAGCCCGAACATCGGCAACGGCGTCGACGTCGGCCGGGTGCGCAACCAGCCGTACATCGCCTACGACTACATCTCCGGCAAGAACCTGGCGACGATCTTCGCGCAGACCGAGCGGCGCATGTCGCCGATCCCGACCGATCACGCGCTGCTGATCTCCGAGCGCCTGGCGCTCGCCCTCTCCGTGGCGGCGGAAAGCCGGGTGGGCGATCAGCGGGTGGTCCACGGCTGCGTCGTACCGCATCTGGTGATGGTGTCGAACGAAGGGGAAGCGCGGCTCCTCGGTTTCGAGGTCGGCGCCGGCCTGCGCGACGTGGGAGGCGTCTCCGATCCGGAGCTCTCGTCCTATCTCGCTCCCGAAGCACTCGCCGGCGCGCCGGTCGCCAAAGCGGACGATTGCTGGTCGCTGGGCGCGATCCTCTTCGAGCTCCTGACCGGCGAGCGAATGCGCCACAACCCGCCCGAGGGGTACAACGCGCGCGTCGATCAGACGGTGCTCGCCCATGACGGATCGCCGATTCCGCCGCCGGTGGCCGATTTGATCAAGCGGAGCCTCGAACCGCGCGACAAGCGGATCGCCGACGCCGGGACCTGGCACAAGGCGATCACCAAGCTGATGAGCGATGGTCATTTCAGCCCGACGACCTTCAACCTCGCCTTCTTCATGCACAACCTCTTCCGGGAGGACATCGAGAAGGAGAACCAGGAGCTCGCGGCGGAAAAGAAGCTCGACCTTCGCCCGCCCTCGGCGGCCACCGTGGCGATCCCCGTGGTCACCGCCGGAGCGGCGCCCGCGCCGGCGGCCTCCCCGCGGCCTGCCAGCGCGGCCCCGGTCGCCACTCCGCCTCCCGCGGCGCGCGGCGGCTCGGGCAAGAGCCCGATGATCTTCGTCGCCGTGGGCGCGGTCCTTCTCGCCGTGCTGGGGGGCGGCGCCTGGTTCATGATGCGGGGCCGCTCGACTCCCGCCGCCGCCCCGCCACCGGCACCCGCCGCGGCCGCCGTACCCGCCCCGGCTCCGGCGCAGCCGGCCATGACGCAGGAGCAGATCCAAGCGCAGATCGACCAGCTGGTACAGGCGCAGATCCAAGCGAGCGAGAGCAAGCTCAAGACGCAATACGACGACCGGCTCAAGCAGCTTCAGAAGCAGCTCGAAGATACCCGAGGAAGGGGGAGCGCTCCGGCTCCAGCCCCGGCCCCGATCGAGTCGCCCGAGCCCGAAACGCCTCGCGCGGCGAGCCGTCCCGCGGAGCCGGCGTCCGCCCCGGCGTCCTCCGCTCCGGCTCCGGCCCCCGTTCAAGCTCAGCCGTCCGCGCCGGAACCGGCGCCGGTCCGCGCCGCTCCGGTCGAATCCGCTCCGGCGCCCGCTCCGGCTCCGGCCGCCCCGAGGGTGCAGGTGGGGGATCTCGTCCGGCCGGGTCCGGGTGTCGTCACGCCGAAGCTGCTCCGTCTTCCTCAGCCGACCTATCCGGCGGCGGCCCGGCGCCTGAACAAGGCGGCGACGGTCGACGTGCGCGTGCTGGTCGACGAGCGGGGCAAGGTCCTGGAGACCGAGCCGCCGAGCATTCGGGCGGGATACGGCTTCGACGAAGCGGCGGTGGACGTCGCGCGGAGAGCGACCTACAACCCGCCGACCAAGGACGGCGTGCGGGTGAGGATGTGGACCGTTCTGCGGGTCGCCTTCAAGCCGTAGGCCGGTGCGAGCCCCTCGGCCGGCGTCGTGACGCGACGAAAAGAGAGCTAAGGCGTAGCGGGCCTCGCCAGACCTTCTGGCGAGGCTCGTTCCGCTGACTCCTAGGCAGAAAAAACGGTCGCCCGTGCCCTGGAGCGGGACGGGGGCACGCGTCGCGAAGCGGTCTTAGGAAATCTTGACGACGTTTCGCGCCTGGAGGCCCTTCGGCCCCTCGACGACCTCGAAGGAGACGCGATCTCCCTCGCCCAAGGTGCGGAAACCCTCGGCGATGATCGAGGCGTGGTGGACGAAGACATCCGGTCCATGCTCACGCACGATGAACCCGTATCCCTTCGCGTCGTTGAACCACTTCACGGTGCCCTGCTCGGCCATGACTTTGCTCCCTACAGCGGGTTGTTGACGATCGCCGCGAACGCGGCAGCTACTCCTCCTTCGGCATGGTGGATGCCGAAAGTGGAAATCCTCGAGTCCAAACAGCGTTCATCGGAGGTCTCAGGCTCGGTCGGGCACGGGGGCGAGGCACGGCATGGCGCGTGGGAGGGAAACGATTCGAGGGCCTTCGCCTGCAGTTCCGGCGGCTTCCGTCTTACCTTTGCGAAACGAAATTTGTACCAGTGTGACATCGATGTCTGCGAAAGGCAAGACCGGGCGGGACGGCTGGGGTCGGTCCGGGGTTGGATCGGATAGGCTTGGGATGATGAGCTCGTCCGCCCGCATCCCCCGCCCCTTCGACTCGATCGAGCTTCGAGTTCTCGGATCGCTGCTCGAGAAGGAGCAGACCACCCCCGAGACCTACCCGCTCACCGTCAACGCCCTGATCGCCGCCTGCAATCAAAAGACGAACCGAGAGCCGGTGACCGATCTGTCGGAGACGCAGGTCTGGGACGCGCTGGAACGCCTGCGTCACGAGACCTTGGTCTGGCGTAGCGAAGGAGCGCGGACGGAGCGTTGGCAGCAGAGCGTCTCCCGCCGCTGGGGGCTCGATTCGGCGGGCAAGGCGTTGATGACGATCCTCCTCCTGCGCGGACCACAGACGGTGGGCGAGCTGCGCACGCGGACCGAGCGGATGCACACGTTCGCCTCGCTCGAAGACGTCGAGGCGAAGCTCCGCTCGATGGCGGCGGAGGAAGAGCCCCTGCTCGTCGAGTTGCCGCGGCGTCCCGGCCAGAAAGAGATTCGTTGGGGGCACCGGGTGGGCGATCCGAACGCCATCGATCTGACCCCGATCGAGCCGATGCGCCACGTCGATGAGCCGCCGCCCGGGCCCGCGGCCGTACCGCTTTCTCAGCGCGTGAGCGATCTGGAGAAGAGCGTCGCGGAGCTTGCCGCGGCGCTCGCCGAGCTCAAGGCGAAGCTCGGGGAGTAATCTCCCTAAACGACCTCGATCCCCGCAGGACCCTCGATCGCCTCGCCGATCTCGGCCGCGCGATGGCCGGAGCGGAGCAGCGCGTCGAGTAGCGCCTCGGCCGCGCTCGCCGGAACGCAGAGCAGCAATCCTCCGGAGGTCTGCGGGTCGAACAGAACGGCGCGCTCGGCCGGGCCGAGCGGAGCCTCGACTCGAAGGTGACCGCGGACGTTCTCCTCGTTGAGCTCGGTGCAGCCGGTGGTGACCCCCGCTTTCGTGAGCCGGAGGAAGCCGTCGAGGACCGGCAGCCGGTCGAATCGGATGCGTAGCGCGAGATTCGATTCGCGCGCGATGTTCCAGGCGTGTCCGGCGAGGCCGAAGCCCGTGACGTCGGTGGCCGCCGTCGCCCCATGGTCGAGCGCCAGACGGGCGCCTTCGGCGTTTAGGCGCGCCATTTCGGCGAGGGCCGGCTCCAGATCGGGTTCGCCGATTCGGTCGGCTTTGAACGCGTTGATCAGGACCCCCGTGCCGAGCGGCTTGGTGAGGATCATGCGCTGCCCAGCCCGGGCGTTGGTGTTGGCGAGCAGACGGTCCGGAGCGGCCTCGCCGAACACCGCGAGTCCGAACTTGAGCTCCGGATCGCGCACCGAATGGCCGCCCAGGAGCGCCGCCCCCGCTTCGGCGAGCGCGTCGTTCGCTCCCGCGAGGATCCCTGCGAGCGCGTCGTTCGGAACCTCTTCCGGGAAGCAGCAGAGGTTGAGCGCGAACAGCGGCCGACCCCCCATCGCGTAGACGTCCGAAAGCGAGTTCGCCGCGGCGATCCGGCCGAAGCGGAACGGGTCGTCGCAGACCGGCGTGATGAAATCGGCGGTCGCCACGAGCGCCCGCCCGCCGAGGGAGAAAACCCCCGCGTCGTCGCCGGTTTCCGGCCCGATGAGCACACCATCCCCCGAGCTCGGCGATCCCTTGACTTGCGTCGATCGCGCGAGCGGGCCCAGCAGGTCGGAGAGGTCCCCCGGACCTACCTTGGCCGCTCAGCCGCCGGTGGTGGCACAGGCGGTGAGCCGGAACTTGCGTCGAAACCAGGCCATGACGGCCCGGATTGTACGGGAGGCGAGGGCTCTACATCCGGCCGCGTTGCTCGACCAGGTCATTCAGCTCCTGGCGGAGCGACTCGAGCTTGTTGACCGCGTCGATCTTTGCCTGCTCTTCGGTCTGGTTCGCGATGTCGGCGGTCGCGCGGTCGATCTCGGCCTTCTTGTCATCGATCTTCCGGTCGAGGTCGGCCCGGGCCGAGGCGTTGGAGGAGTCGGCGGCGCCCGCCGTTTCCGGATCCTTCTTCGAACCCGATCCGAGCGAGCTGAGCTTGTCGCAACCGGCGAGACAGAGCGTGAAAGCGAAAAGAGCCATCGGGGCGATCCGAAGCAGGCGCTTCGACATGATGAATCCTCCGGTGCGATTCTTGTATGCCAACAGACTAGCACGGGGCCGGCGGAACGTTTTGCCTGCTTTCGAGGTTTAGACTCCCGGACCGTGGGGTCGGTTCGACTCCCTTTCACCTTCTTTTCGGCCGGAGCCCAAGAGGAACATCGAAGATGCCATCGCGTCGCCGAACTTTTCGTCCGAAACGAATCGGACTTTCGATTTTGGTCCTGGCCGCCGTCTTCCTGGCCAACGCGTGCAAGGAGCGAGCGAGAGCCTCTGCCGACGCGGCGCCGCCCGAGATCGCCAAGGTCGAAACCCGTGACATCGACGTCCGCGCCGAGGCGGCGGGGACCATCCAGCCCCTGAAGGTGGTCGAGGTCAAATCGAGGGTCGCGGGCGAGCTCCAACGCCTGATCGCCGACACCAATCAGCAGGTCTCGGCGGGTTCCCTGCTCGCCGAGATCGATCCGCGCGACGTCAACAACGCGTTCGAGCAGGCCACGGCGGATCTCGAGGTCGCCAAGGCCCGGGTGGCAACCACCTCGGCGCAGGCGCGGCGGGCGGACCGGCTGTTCGGCCAGGGGGTCATCTCGGCGCAGGACCAAGAGACGGCGGACCTCGCGGCGACCAACGCGAAAGCCGATCTGCTCAAGGCGCAGACCAACCTCGAGCTCGCGCGGGAGAGGCTCGGCGACGTGAAGATCCGCGCCCCCATCTCCGGCACGATCATCGAGCGGACGGTCGAGCAGGGGCAGATCGTCACCTCGGCGAGCGGCAACGTCTCCGGCGGAACGACACTCGTCAAGATGGCCGATCTCGGCACCATGCAGGCGCGGGCGTTGGTCGACGAGGTGGACATCGGTCGCATTCATGCGGAGCAGCCGGTCGAGGTGACGGTCGAGGCGTATCCCGGCCGGGTCTTCCGCGGCGTGGTCGAGAAGATCGAGCCGCTCGCGGTAGTCGATCAGAACATCACGATGTTCCCCGTGCTGGTGAGCCTCAAGAACCCCGAAGGGCTGCTCAAGCCGGGGATGAACGCCGAGGTCTCGGTCGCGATCGCCCAACGCGAGAACGTCACCGCGGTTCCCAATTCCTCCGTCGTGGCGTTCAAGGATCTGGTTTCGGTCGGGACGATGCTCGGCCTCGACGCCGCCTCGCTTCGGTCCAAGCTCGGTCCGGGAGGGCGCGGCGGCTCCGGTCGCGGCCCCCGCGGCGATTCGGGCACGCGAAGCGGTTCAGGGGGCGAACGGCCGGGCGGGTCTTCCGGTGCCGAAGGCCGGTCCGGCGGCTTCCGACGGGGAGGGGATTCGTCCGCGGGCCGGAGCGGGCCGGCTGCGCCGGAAAACTCGGCGGGCGCAGTGCCAGCCGCGAATTCGTCCGGCGCGCCGGACGGAAGTGAGCCGGGGCAGCCCGGTTTCGTCTTCGTCCGGGGTGCGTCGGGCCCCGAGGCCCGCGCCGTACGGCTCGGGGTCTCGGACTGGGATTTCACAGAGGTGCTGTCCGGGGTCGTGCCGGGCGATTCGGTCTACCTGATCTCGGTGGCTCGCATGCAACAGCAGCAGCAGCGGTTCAGCGACCGGATGCGCCAAACGACCGGATTCGGCGCGACGGGCGGCAGCTCCGGAGGCGGTTCCGGACGCTCCGGAGGACCGCCCCGCTAGGGGCCGATTGGAATCGAACGCCATGCTGATTACCGAGATCCTCCGTGTCGCCTTGGCCGCGATTCGCGCCAACAAGCTCCGCTCGTTCCTGACCGCTCTGGGGATCATCATCGGGATCGCCTCGGTGATCACGATGGTCGCGCTCGGCGAAGGCGCGCAGCGGGCGGTCGAGGCGCGGCTGAGGACGCTGGGCACGAACGTGCTCACCATCCGTCCCGGCCAGGAGATGCGCGGCGGAGTCGACCGCGGCGACACGCGGCTCCGTCCCGACGAGGCGCGCGCGCTCCTGCGCTCCCCGCGCGCGATCGCCTCCGCCTCACCCGAGATGCAGCGCCGGGTGCAGGTCGAGTTCGGCGAGGCGAACGCCAACCTGCAGGTTTCCGGCGTCTGGCCGAGCTATTTCTCGATTCAGAACTTCGAGCTCGGGGCGGGGCGTCTGTTCACCGACGCCGAGGAGCGCGGCAGGCGCCGCGTCGTCCTGCTCGGAGCGACGGTCGCGGACAAGCTGCAGACCACCAACGGCGAGCTGCTCGATCAGACGGTGCGGATCGGCGGGGTGCCGTTCACCGTCATCGGCATCTTCGCCGAGAAGGGCTCGGTCGGCTTCTCGAGCCCGGACGACGGGCTCTACGTGCCGCTCGCCACGGCGCAGTTTCGGATCTTCGGCGACGACCGGGTGAACGCCATCTACGTCCAGGCCGCCTCGGAGCGGCAGATGAACGACGCGATCGCGGAGATCGATAGCGTCTTGCGGCGGGAGCATCGCTTACGGCCCGCGGAGCAGAGCGATTTTTCGATCCGCAACCAGGCGACCCTCATGTCGACGTTCGAGGCGACGACCAAGACGTTTTCCTATCTGCTCGCCGGAATCGCGCTCGTCTCGCTCTTGGTCGGCGGCATCGGGATCATGAACATCATGCTCGTCTCGGTGACCGAGCGGACGCGTGAAATCGGAGTGCGCAAGGCGCTCGGAGCCAGGAAGCGCGACATCCTGATGCAGTTCCTGATCGAGGCCCTGGTGCTCTGCCTCGCTGGCGGCGCCATCGGTATTCTGATCGGCTTCGGCGCGGCGGAAGGGGTACGGCGCTTCGCGGGCTGGAACGCCGAGGTGGTCCCGGCGGCGGTGATCCTGGCCTTCTCCTTCTCAGCCGCAGTAGGGGTTTTCTTCGGTCTCTATCCGGCGCGAAAGGCGGCCGGTCTCGATCCGATCGAAGCGTTGCGCTACGAGTGAGGCCGGGGCGCCTTCTCGCGCGGGGTTCCCAAGGTCATGCCGGCTCCGAAGGCGCGATCGACCTCCAGGGGAAGAGCATCGCGGCAAAGACCAGGAGAAGATGGGCTGCCCCGCCGAAAAATGCACCCCAGAACAGGGCGGCGAGCCATCCAGAGAAGGCCGAGAGCGCCAGCGCCGCCCCCCAGGTGGGGGGCAGCTTGGAGGAGATCTTTCCGAGCATCGGCCGGCACGGTATCACGCTCGCTCCGGCGTAGGGGTATCGTTCCTTCGTGGGCACCCTCTCGTTTCCCGCGCGGGGACCGAGCGTCGAAGCGATCACGTTCGACGCCACGGGAACTCTCTTTTACGCCCCCCGCCTGGGCGAGATCTATTCCGAGATTCTCGGCCGCCACGGTATCGAGGTCGCGCCCGGACCGGCGCGCCGGCTGGTGCGCGAGGTCTGGCAGGAGCTGGCCTGCCTCGCCAACCCCGAGCAGGATCGCTTCACCTCTCACCCGGGAGGTGCGCGAGGTTGGTGGCTCCGCTTCATCGAGCGATTCGCCGAGCGGTTGGAGGCGCCCCCGCCGTCCCGTTTCGCGGCGGCCGAGCTGTTCTCCCGTTTTGCGCGGGCCGACTCCTGGGAGGTCTACGAGGAGGTGCCGGCGGTTCTCGCCGACCTTCGGGAGCGAGGATTTCGGCTGGCCGTGATCTCGAACTGGGACGAGCGGCTGCCCGCCGTGCTCCGGGGCCTGGAGCTTTTCGATTCCTTCGAGACCGTCGTGACCTCGGGCGATGCCGGGGCGGAAAAACCCGACCGGCGGATCTTCGACTACGCGCTCGCGCGTCTCGGGATCCCCCCGGAACGAGCGATCCACGTCGGCGATCATCCGGTCGAGGATTGTGAGGGAGCGCTCGCCGCCGGGATGGTCAACGCGTTTCGGCTGGATCGGAGCGGCCGGACCGTGGACGCGCTACGCGATCTGCGCGGGGTCGCGAGCCGGGTTTCCGCCGTCCGATGAGGGGGGAGGGAGGGGGCGTGTTAGAATTCATGAGTCGAACCGGATACGTTCGATCGAGATTCGATCGGACCTCGACGGATCGCTCGACGGAATTCCAATGAAAATCTCGACCAAAGGCGAATATGGCATCCGGGCGATGCTCTACCTGGCGATGCACGCGGAGGAAGGCGCCGTCACCAGCCGCGAGATCGCGACCCATCAGGGTATTCCCGAGCCTTACCTACGCCAGATCCTGGCCCTTCTCTCCAAAGACCGGCTGATCTATTCGAACCGCGGCCCGCAGGGGGGCCACGTCCTGGGCCGGCCGGCGAAGCTAATCTCGATCAAGGACATCATGGTCACCCTCGAAGGGCAGACCACGGCGATCGATCAGATCCTCGCCCTTCCCTGCACGATCGAGCTGGGGACCGACCACTGCGTGATTCGCGAGGTCTTTCTGGAGGTGAAGTCGGCGGTCGAACGCATCCTCGCCCGCACGACCCTCGAGGATCTCGTGATTCGGCAGAAGGAGATCCTCCGCTCGAACATCATGGTGCCCCACGACCTCGTGGCGAAGGTGCCGTCGCTTCTGCCGATCCTGTCGGATTGAAGCCGCCGTCTCCGGCGTTCTATTTGGACCAGGGCGGGACGACGCCGTTCATCCGGGCGTAGGCGATCGACTGGCCGAGATGCTCGTGGCTGTGGCTGATCACGCCCATCGCGATCTCTCGCTTGGTCGCCGACTTTCCGAAGAAGTCGACCTTGGCGTCGAGGTCGGCGGCGGATAGCGCCGCGATGACCTTGTTGACGTGGACGTAAGAGGCTTTGAGGATTTCGATCGCCTTCGCCTTGTCGGTGGTCGACGATTCGATGGTCCGCATGTCCACACCCTCCGGCGGATTGGTCCCGAGAATCTTGGCCAGGAGATAGTTGCCGCTCGCGACGTGGAGGGTGACCTCGGCGTAGGAGCGCACCCCTTCCGCCGGGCGCCAGGTGAATTTCTCTGCCGGCATCGCGCCCGCGAGCTCGACCAGCTTCTTTTCGGCTTCGCCGAGATTTCTCGCGACCTCGGCCTCGAACACCCCGGCGGGCGACGAGGGGTCGGCCGCCCGGGCTGGGGCTGGGGCGATGACGGACGAGGTGGCGAAGGCGGCGAGCGCCAGGGCGAGAAGCGGCAGGGCGGATTTCCGTTCGGTGTTCATCAAGCGTCTCCTTCGGGGAAAAGGTGGGCGATCGAGTTGGCGTAGTAGGCGAGCGTCGAGCGCTCGGACGGGGCCGGACGGTAGAGACCGTCGTGAACGGCGACCAGGTGCCGCTGCTCGAGCATCCGAAGGCCGAAAGATATCGCGTAATCGCGATCGCTGCGGGGCACGTAGACCCGCGCTCCGGCCGATTCGAGGCGGGCGATCCGCTCGTGGACTTCCGCTTTGAGGTCGAGCTCCGAGAGCCCTTCGGGATGATCGAGGAGCGCCGCCGTCACCAGGGAAACCGGCAGCGCCGGCACGACCTTGCCGATCTCCACCATCAACTCGCGGGCGAGCTCCTCGATGCGCGCGATCCGCTCCTCTCGCGGTAGGGTCCGGGGGTCGAATCCCTTGCGGGCCAAGTAAGCGCGGGTGGAAAACGGCGAGCCGAAATTGACGCAGGCGTAGCCGAATCGGTGCCAGCGCCGCAGCAGCATCTGCCCCAAGTTGCGGCCGACGAAGCCCATCGTCTTGCCGAGAGCGCCGAGGCCGCGGGCTCGCGGCTTGGCTGCAGCGCCGCCGTCCGGGTCGCTCACGTCGAGCAGTAGCGTCCGGTCTTCGAGCGTCCGGTCGTAGTTCAATCCGACCGGCACGAAAACCAGGTCGCGCTCGCCGTTCGGGTCGAACGCCCGCAGCATGTAGTCGAGGATGCCGATCCGCGGCGACCGCAGCTTGCCGTCGCGCGATAGGCCCCCTTCCGGAAAGACCGCCTGCGGAACCCCGCCGTGGGTCGCCATCTGAATGTAGCGCTCGAGCACCCGGCGATAGAGCGGATCGCGCGAGTTGCGGCGGACGAAATACGCGCCCATCGACCGGATCAGCTGTTGGAGCGGCCAGATCCGTGCCCATTCGCCCACGGCGTAGGACAGGGCGATCCGCTCCGCGACCAGGTAGGAGACCAGGACGTAGTCCATGTTGCTCCGGTGGTTCATCAGGAAGACCACCGTGGCGTTCGGCGGGATCGAGGCGAGGCCCACCTCGTCCGAGCTGCCCAGCCGCACCCGATAGAGAAGGCGCGCGGCGCCCCGCGCGATCCAGTAACCGATGCGGAAATAGGCGTAGGCGTTGAACGACGGCACGATCTCGTGCGCGTACCGTTCGACCTTGGCGACCACCACCTCGCGCGGCATCTTCTCCTCGCGGGCGTAAGCGTCGATCGCCTGAACGATCGCCGGGTCGTAGAGCAGCCGGTCGAGGAGCACCTGCCGTTTGGTGAGCTGAAACTGCGGGATCGCGATCCGCAATCGCTCGTTGACCTCGCGGATCGCCTGATTGACCCGGCGCCTGAGGAACCAGCGGACGCTCGGCACGAAGATCCGTTCGAGCGCCCACCAGAGCGCGAGCACCACGAGCACGACGACCTGCCAGAGCGGGAGCGTGACGGGAGTCAAACGGTTCCTTTCGAGAAAGAAGGCGTCCGATGATAGGCTGGCTCAGAGCTGGCTCAGAGATAACCGAGCGCTTCGAGCGCTTTCCGTTCCTGCTCGCCGAGCGGCGCCGAGGCGGCCACCGGATGGCGTTGCGCGAGCTCCTGGGCGCGGAGCAGCGAGCGCAGATAGCCGGCGCGCACGGGGTGCTCCGCCGCGAGATCCCGCGTCTCGTCGCGATCGGCGCGGAAGAAAAGCTTCGGCCGGCGGGAGAACTTTCGGCTCCAAGGGTCGATCAGGCTCCAACCGTCGAGCTCGACTCGCGCCCCGAGGCGACCTTCGTACTCGAGATGAGCGAAGAGCGGTCTTGCCTTCGTCGAGGGCGCGAGGAGATCCACGCCGCGCAGCTCGGCGGACGCCGGCCGGCCGATCGCCGCGAGGATCGTCGGAAAGACGTCGACGTGCGCGGCGGGAGTTGCGATCTTCCGAGGCGATTTCTGTCCCGGGAGGCGAACGATCCAGGGAACGTCGAGGACCTCGCGATAGAGCGTCTTGCCGTGGCCGATCCCTCCATGCTCGCCCAGCTCTTCGCCGTGGTCCGAGATCACGACGACCAGCGTTTCGTCGAGCCGGCCGCGCCGGTCGAGCTCGTCGAGCAGCAGGCCGAGACCCCGGTCGGCCTCCGCGACCTCGGCATCGTAGAGCCGCGCCAGTCGCGCCACCCGCTCTTGGGCGTCGGGCCGCCGCCGACCGAGCGCCCGGTAGGTTTCTTCGACCTGCGCGAGACTTCCGGTCCCTGGGGGTACCTCGGCCGCGAAGCGGCGGCGGAGGTCTTCCGCCGGCTCGTACGGCGCGTGGGGCTCGATCGTGTGGAGATAGAGGAAGAACGGGCGCGCGGCGCCAGCGGCGACGCCGGGAGAGTCGGCCCCCTCGAGCCACTCCTTCGCCCGATCGGCGAGGCGGTCCGCGCCCGCGAGCTCGGGGAGGAACTCGAAGCGGTCGAACCCTTGGTCGAATCCAGTCGCCGCGGTCACATGGGCGTTCGCGCTGAACCCGCCGGTTCGGTACCCCGCGTCCCGCAACTCTTCGGCCAGGGTGCGGACCTTCCCCGGAAGCCGCCGTTCCAGCCGGGTCGCGCCGTGCGCCTGTGGCGGAAGACCGGACAGGATCGTCGCGGTCGACGGCTTGGTCCAGGAGGAGGCCGCGGTGGTCCGCTCGAAGACGAAGCCTTGGGCGGCGAGCGCGTCGATGCGCGGGGTGAGCGCGCGCCGAGAACCGTAGGCGCCGAGCCGGTCGGCCCGCAACGTGTCGATCAGGTAGAGGAGGACGTTTGGCCGCGCCGCCGCGGAATTCGATTCCGCCGGTCGCCGTCCTCCCGCCGAAACCGGGTGCGAGGCGGGGAGAGCCCGGAGGACCGGCCGCCGCACGATCGCCCAGTGGTCGGGGCTGCCCTCGGCCCGAAGAGTCCAGCGGACCAGCCGTGTTCCCTCGCCCGGAATCTCCCAGGTCTCCGCCCGAGGCCCCGGATTGAGCCATGCGCCCTCCTCGTCCTCGCCTTCTCCCTCCGTCGCCAGCTCGATCTCGACGGAGATCGGCGATCCGCGCAGGACGGTCCCGTCGATCCCGAGGGCCGCGTGCCCTTCGATCGCGAGGTAGCCGTCGACGCGCGTCCCTCCCGAAATCGCGATTCCTTCCGCCACGCGGGTGGCGAGGGCTTCGAGAGGCGGCTGGGGCGGCCTGGGCGGCCCAGGATGCTCCGCCTCCCGCCGCGCCTCGCAGACCGGCAGATCGCCCGCGAGATCCCGGACGACCGGCCAGCTCTCGGGTCGGGGAGCGCAGCGAGCGGACAGGAGAGCCGCGACGAGCGGCCCGAGGTGGCGAAAACGCACGGCGGAATCTTAGCGGTGAACGGAGCGGCGGTCCGACGCCATACAATCCGACCCGCTCATGCGCCGCCTGACCCTTCGTCTCTGTGTGGTTCTCTCCACCCTGGTCCTCTCGCTGCTGGCGGCGGAGGGGGCGGTCCGCCTCTACTTCCGTTCGCGAGGGGGCGAATCCGCGGCGGACGTGCGCACCATTCTCGCCAAGTCGGCGCGGACCTCGGTCGCCGACAACGCGGAGCACGGCGGAAAGTTCTCGCTTTCCGGTCTGGTCAAGGCGAGCGTGTTTCCGGACGTCGTCTACGAGCTCAAGCCGAACGTCTCCGGAACGTTTCGAGGCAAGAGCCTGCGGACGAACGCCCAGGGGCTCCGCGGATCGCGCGACATTCCGACGGCCAAACCGCCGGGGAGGTTTCGAATCGCCGGGCTCGGAGATTCGGTGATGTTCGGCTGGGGGGTGGGCGAGGGGGAGCCGTACCTCGAGATCGTCGAGAAGGAGCTCTCCGCTCGGGGCCGGCCCACCGACGCCTTGAGCTTCGCGGTTCCGGGCTACAACACGTCGCTCGAAGTGGCGGCGTTCGAGCATCGCGCGCTGCCTTTCTCGCCCGATCTTGTCGTGCTCCATTTCATCGGCAACGACTTCGGTCTGCCGCATTTCCTCCGTCGGCCCGACGCCTCCCAGGACCGCGGTGCCGCGCCGTCGCGCTGGCTGCTCTGGGAGCTGCTCAAGGCTCGGTTCACCCCGCCGTCGCCGGACGACGAGGTGGATCCCGACCTGGTCGGCCACGACACCGACGGGGACGCCAAAGGTGAGCGCTACGAGGCGCGCAAGCAGTACGAGGGCATCGTAGGCGAGGCGGCGTTCGTCAAGGCGCTCGGCCGGCTCCGCGAATTGACCCGACCGCGCGACATCCCGGTGATCGTGATGGCACTCGGCGGGGACGACGGGCGTGGCAAGCTCGCCCGAGAGACCGCGGAAAAGAACGGTTTTACCTTCCTCAACGCGGCGCCTCACTTTTACGATTACCTGGTCGCCCACGACCTTCAGCACGACCGGAAGAATTGGGTTACCGTCTTCCGCATCCCCCACGACGGTCACCCGAACGCACTCGGCCATCGGCTGTACGCCGAGGTGCTCCTCGAGGAGTTGGAGCGTCGAGGCCTCGTCGGGGCCGGCCCCGCGAAAGGAACACTCCCTTGACCCGAGCTGCGCGTGTGCAACTACTGATCGCCGTCTTCTTGGCCGTCCTGGCGCTCGATCAGGCGACCAAGCTCCTCGCGCGCAAGCACCTGGCGTATCAACCGAGCCGGAGCTATCTCGGAGGGATCGCCCGGCTGGAATACGCCGAAAACCGGGGGGCCTTTCTGAGCCTGGGAGCGAACCTGCCGGTCGGTTGGCGCGAAGGGCTCCTCGGCGGTTTGAACGTCCTCCTGGTCGTCGGCCTGACGGCCTACCTCGTGCGCAGCCGGGACCTCACCTTCTGGCCCACGTTCGCCCTGGCGCTCCTGATTTCGGGCGGTTTCGGCAACCTGATCGACCGGGTTCTCCGCGGCGGCGCGGTGACCGACTTCATGATCTTAGGCATCGGGCCGGTGCGCACGGGGGTGTTCAACGTGGCCGATCTCTGCCTGACGAGCGGCGCGATCCTGTTCGCGATCTCCGGCGCCGTCGGGGGCAAGGCGCAAGAGGCGGAGCCCGACGCGCGCTCCGCGGACCGGTGAGCGGCGAGCCGCCCGACGAATCCGAGAAAGAGGGGCGGGTCGCCCCTCTGTTGGGCTCGCCCGAGCGTTTCCGTCCCGAGCCGGCCGCGCCAATCCTTGACCCCGACCCCGACCCCGCCTCGGATCCGGGCCGGCGGACGGTTTTCGGCGAATTCCTGAACGATCTCGCGCACACGCTCGCGTCGCGTGGCGACCACGAGGTCGACGCGTTGCTCGAGCGATCGGAGCATGAACGCCGCCTCGCCCTGCGCGACCGGCCCGAGCTCTCCGCTCCGGAAGTTGCCGCGGAGCTGCTCGCCCGATGCCGGACCTCCTGGCCGGACGATCCGGCGGGAGCGCTCGACGCGGCTCGCCTGGCGCTCAAGGCTCTCACGGAAGAGGAGCCGGGCGCGCGATCCTCTGGGAGGTCACTCCTCCCGTTCTGTCGCGAGCACCTCGCCGCGGCGGAGCGGATCGAGCGCCGGGCGCGCGAGATCGGGGGCCCCAGGCGGGAGGCCCGGCGGCTTCCGCCCTCTTTGGACACCGACGAAGCGGACGACGCGGTGTATCCCCTCGGCATGCCGACCCGGTTCGAGGTTGCCGAGGACGCGGTTGCGGTCGAGGTCGAGGCGGCCCTCGACGACCTTCGGGATGCCGGCCTGCGTCGCGGCCGGCCGCTCGAGGCGGCGCTCGCGGCGCTCGATCGCGGGCGCCTCGCTCTCGCCTCCGGCGGTCCGGCGGCGCTCGCGGAATGGAGCCGCGCGGAGGCCGAACGATTCGCGGATCCCGCACTGCCTCCGGTGCCGCTCGCCGCTCTCGGGCGTCTCGCCGCGGCGGCCTCGGATGCCACCGACGAGCCGGCCCTTTTCGAGCTCATCCGCCGGCTGTCTCGCCTGCTGCTCTCGGCCGCCGCGGGAGACCCGGACTAGCCGGCGCGCCCTGCTATGCTCCGAGCGGAAGCTCGGCCGGCGAGAAACGGCAGCGTCCGATTTTCAGCTCTTCTTTTTTCGATCGAACCCCCCGCAAGGACAAAAGGGTCCCGGCAAGGAACGCCATGCGCTTGATCAAGATCGCTATCGCCAGCCTCGACGCGACCGTAGGAGCGGTGCGCTCGAACACCGACCGAATGCTCCAGATGGCGCGCGAAATGGCCTCCGAGGAGGTGACGCTCGGGGCGTTCACGGAGCAGTCGATCGGCGGCTATCCGTCCGAGGATCTGGTCCAGTGGCGGGCGTTTCTCGCCGCCCAGCGAGCCGAGCTCGAGCGGTTCGCTCACGAGACGAAGGACTGGAAGACGGTCTTCGCCGTCGGGCTCGCGGTGCCCGTGGGAGGGCAGATCTTCAACTGCGCCGCCGCGGTCCATGGCGGCTCGATCCTCGGCTTCGTACCGAAGGAAAAGCTCCCGACCTACAACGTCTTTTACGAGGCGCGAACGCTTTCCCAAGGCGCGCGAAGCCTGGCGCTCGACGCCGAGGGAGTGCCGCTCGGCGACTATCTTTTCGATTTCGATTTCGGCACCGTCGCGCTCGAGGTCTGCGAGGACGCCTGGTCTCCCGACGGTCCGATGCGCCGGCGTTGCTACTCGGGCGCGGAGCTGGTGGTCAACCTGTCCGCCTCGCCGTTTCGGCTCGGTTTCGTCGCGACGCGGCGCGAGATGCTCGCGACCCGTTCGGCGGACAACGAGGCGACGCTGGTCTACGCCAACGCCGTCGGAGCGCAGGACGGCCTGATCTTCGACGGCGGCGGGTTCGTGTTTCAGAACGGCCGCCGCGCGCTCGATCTCGAGCGCTTCCGCGAAGGTTGGAAGGCCTGCGTGATCGATCTCGACAGGACTCGCCGAATCCGTCAGGAGAACACCACCTGGCGCGTCGATTGTGAGGACTTCCAGCGCGCGCAGCCGCGCGTGCCGATCATCGACCGGCGCGGCCAGCCGACCGCCGACCGGCGGAATCTCGCCTATCCGGCGCCTACCGGAGGCAGCTTCTTCCTGCCGGCGCCCTCGGACCCGTCCGCTCCGCCCGAGCCCACGGCGCGCGAGGAAGTGCTCGACGAGCTGTTCGAGGCGCTCGCGCTCGGCGTGCGCGACTATTGGGTGAAAACCGGCGCTTTCAAAGGGCTGGGCATCGCGCTCTCGGGAGGCCGCGACTCCATGCTCACCCTCTTGGTCGCCTGGCGCGCGGCGGTGCTCGCCGCGCCGCGTCTCTCCGGCGACGAGCTGCGCCGGCGGATCGGCGAGACGATCCAGGCCTTCTACATGCCGACCCGTTACTCGGCCGAAACGACCCAGGGGGCCGCGGCAAAGCTCGCCGAAGAGCTGGGCGTCCCGCTGCGAACCGTGGCGATCGAGGAGGCGTTCGACCGCGAGGTGGAGGCTACGCGAGCGATGCTCGGCCGGGGCGAGCCGGGCGTGTCCGACGCGGCGGCCGAGCCGAGCGAGATCACGAAACAGAACGTTCAGGCGCGGCTGCGCGCCGTTCGGATGTGGAACTGGGCGAACACCTCGGGCTACCTTTTCCTTCAGACCGGCGACATGAGCGAAAAGGCGGTCGGATACACGACCATCGGCGGCGATCTCGAAGGGGCGCTTTCGGTGATCGCGAACGTGCCGAAGACGGTGGTCGTGGCGTTGCTCGAACGGCTTCACGCCCGGTTTGGCTTCGAAGGCATCGCGATGACGCTCGCGACGGAGCCCGGACCCGAGCTCGCTGCGGCGCAGACCGCGGAGAGCGAGCTGATGCCCTTCGCCGTGCTCGACGCCTGCCTCCACCTGTACGCGGGGGAAAAGCTCGCGCCCGACGAGGTCGCCGCCGCTCTCCCCTCCCTGTTCCCGACGATCCCCGCGGAACGTCTCGCCGCCTGGTCCGAACGGTTCGCGGCCCTGTTCACCCGCTCGATCTACAAGTGGGTGCAGGCGCCGCTCGCGCTCCACGTCGGGTCGCTCGACCTCGATCGCGAGCGGGCCCTCCAGCTGCCGGTGGTCCAGCGAAACGAATGGAGCGGCCGACGCTGAGCCCAGCTTCGAAGAGTTTCTCCGCCGAAGCATCGAGATGAAAGGAGCGAATTACGTCTTCTCTCTTCCGTGAGCCCCACCTCGCTCACGGAAAAGGAGATGGACGATGTTCGCCACGAGCCGCCCGCCGTACGCTCCCCCCGCCCCGCCGCCGACCCCTCCCTTACCTCCTAAACCGCTCGAGCCGTCGCCTCGGCCGCCGTTGGCCGCGGTCGACCGGCTGGTGCTCGCGATTCACGAAGCGACACTTCCAGGGCTCGCGGAGTCGAAAGATCCTCACGGGATCGGCGACCGCCTCCGCCGCGCCTCGGTCGGCGCCGCGGACCTCCTGTCGCGGCTCGATCCCGAAGATCCCTCGGGCCGCCCGCGAACGGTTCGCCTCGCCGAGCTGGCCGAAGCGCGGAGCCGCCTCGCCGAAGTGGCCTATTACGTCGATCTCGGAGAGCGCCTAGGCACCTTCGATCCCTGCGAAGCGCTCGAGCTGTTCGAGCTCGGTCTCGCCGCGAGCGTCGACCTCGCCAGCCGGCTCGACCGATTGATCTATGCGCGGGAGGAACGGACGATTCCCCCCGTCGACATCGCCAACCGGGACTCTTTGCCGGGTTTTTCCCGGGCTGGGGAGGAGGTGGCGGCATGTTGACAGATTTCTGCTTCTTCGCGGAAGATATCTGCATGCGAACGACGCTGGATCTCGAAGACAACCTCTTCCGTGAAGCCAAAGCCCGCGCCGCGGAGATGGGCGAGCCGTTCACCCGCCTTCTCGAGCGAGCGCTCCGGTTGTATCTGCAGGGCGGCCGGCCGGCCGCTGACTCGTTCCGTTTCGCTCCGGTGATCAAGAGCGGCCGGAGCGCGCCGGGCCTGGACTGGGATGACCGCGACGCTCTGTTCGAGCGGATGGAGGAGCGGGGATGATTGCGGTCGACACCAATGTCCTCGTCTACGCCCATCGCGCGGAGCTGCCCAAGCATAGGTCCGCGCTCGCGCGATTGACGGCCCTTGCCGAGTCGCCCGAGATCTGGGCGATCCCGGTCTTTTGTCTGGGGGAGCTGGCGCGAGTGATCACGCATCCCAAGCTCTTCGATCCGCCCCATACGCCGAGCGAGGCGGCTGCCGCGATCGAACGGCTGACCGCCTCGCCCTCGCTGCGTATCTTGAATCCCGGGTCGCGTTTCCCAGCCCTTTTTGCGGAAGCGGTCCGGGCGGCTGAGGCCAAGGGGAACCTGGTTTACGAAGCCCAGATCGTCGCGGTCTGCCGCGAGGTGGGGGCGCGGGCACTGCTGACGGAGGATCGGGATTTCGCTCGATTTCCGGGCTTTTCGATCGAGCGATTGGCGCCTGTTTGATCGGCGTCCGCGGCGCGCGGGTTCCGCCGCTCGTTCGTCTCACTTTGTCTCCCGCGGGCACTCTCAAGGTTCAGAGATATGCGCACTTCCAACTGGACGCATTCGGGGGGCCGTTTCGCACAAGGCGAGCGGCCGCCGTCTCTCTGGAAGTCGCCGTTTCCTTTGAAAGGAGAATGCCAATGAAGAGCCCGCTTCGAACCTCGATCGCCGCCCTTTCGCTTCTCGGCCTCGCGACGGCCGCCGAGGCCAAATGGGTTCCCGTTCACAGCGTCTGGTCGGACAACTCGCCGCTGGCCGTTCGGGATGGCGACACCGGCGTCTGGTCGACGCCGTCGGTCGGCTATTCCTCGTCCAACTGGCAGGAAGGTACCTCGCAAGCGTTCTCTCACGCTGTGGCGCTCAGTGGCGGGCACCTCTACGAGTTTCGCCTCGTGGGCGTCTCGACCTCGACGAACGACGAAATCGACAAGATCTGGGATGTCTACAAGGACGGAACCCTCGCCTGCGACGATTGCGTGGGACGAGTCTACGGCTTGAGCGGATCGATCGGCGACTACTTCAAGATCTACGTCGGAACGCCATTCGGCTACGCCGAGAAGTGGCACTTCTCGGGCTACATCACGAACCGGTTCGATTACTGATCGAGCTTCCGGCCCGGCAGGGAGCGCTGCTGCCGCTCTCTCCGCCGGGCCGCCTGCCGCTTCAACTCCGACCGTTCACTTCTGCAAGGCGTACGACACCTTGAAGAACAGCGATCGGCCGGTCGCCCGCAGGTCGCCGTTTTCCTCGCGTAGCCGGTCGTCGCCGTAGCCGAGGAACAGGACCGTCTGCCAGTTGAGTTTGTAGCTGTAGAGCAGCGAGCCGAGGAACGCTCCGGAGCGCCGGGGCAGCAGCACGCCTGCAACCTCGGGGTCTTGGTCGGTGCGTTGGTATTGGGCGATCAGGCGGAGGATCGAGCGGGACGAAAATCCGTAGGTCGCCTTGAGCCGCTCCACGTCGGCGGTGAACAGGCGGCCGCCGCGCGGCGACCGGCCGTCGGCGTCGACATCGAGGGTACGGCGCTCGCCGCTCCATTCGAGCCCGAGCCGAGGGATCGGCCGCAAGGTGCCGGTCAGGAGGACCGAGCCGCCGCGGCCCAGCCGCGATTGGAAGAAGTCGATGGCGTCGCCGAACTGGACTTGGAGGCTCACCCGGGAGAAGCGCCGCGACGGGTCGATCTGGACGAAAAAGATGCCGTAGCGCTGCTCGAGCAAGACGCCGGATGCGTCGACCTGCTCGGCGTGCAGCTCGAGGAACGACTGCAGGTTCTTCTTGCCCATCAGGAACACGCCGGGGGCAAGGTCGCGGTAGATGCGGCGGCCGTGGGTGTCCTCCTCGAGCTGGGCCGTGCCGTAGAGCCGGACGAAGTTGAGGAGCCCGTGTTCCGGATATCGGCGCAATCCGGCCTGCGCGCGCGCCCTTCGGAACCCGACCTGGGGGACGAATCCCGTGTCGGCACGGAACTCGTCCCCGGAATCGACCCACCGCAGGCTCCAGTCGTACCGCCTCTCGTTCCGGCTCCAGTTCAGGAAGGCTTGGTGATCGGAGAGCTTTCGCCCGTCCCATTCTTCGGCCAGATCGGGACGGTTCGGAGTTTCGGTGTCGCTCCAGAGGAACTGGAACGAGACGAGATCGCGCCGGCTGGCGCGCCACTGGAAATCCGGTCCGATCACCCGATTATGGCCGCCGCCGTCGACCTCTCGATCGGTGAAAAGAAATCCGCCGAACGAGCCGCCGAGATCGCGGCGCACGCGACCGATCGCCACCTTCGAGCCGAAATCCTGGAGCGCGAAGCTCGATCCGGTCGAGCCCGGAAGGATGGCCAGTCCGCCGCCGCGGTCCTCCGCGACGAGCAGGGTATAGGCCGAGCCGCCCACCTTGCCCGAGCCGCGGAGGCCCCAGCGCGGAGAGGTCAGCGTCCGCGTATAGACCGCCTGAATCGGCGTGTCGAGCAGATCGACCCCCTCGAGGAAGAAGGGGCGCTTCTCGGGGTAGAACAGGGCGAACCGCTGGTTCACCGCGATCTGGGGAACGTCGGCCTCGATCTGCGAAAAGTCCGGGTTCACCGTCGCGTCGATCGTGGTGTCGGCGTTCGGGTTCCATTTGAGGTCCAAACCGGCATCCGTATCCGTCGGCTCTGCCTCGAAGTCACCCGTTCGCCCGTCGCGGCGCTCGGTGCGCGAAGCGGTGACGTAGGGCGCCGCCACCAGATGGCTCGACGAAGGGAGGCCGGAGAGCCCCGTGATCTCGTGCTCGTGGCAGATGTAGCAGTTCGAGCCGCGCGGCTGCGGCGCCGAATAGAAGGCGTACCGGTTGTCGCGCGGGTAGTTGCGCCAGATCAGCAGGCCCCAGCTCTGGGGATCTTCTTTCGGATAGCGCAGGCTCGAGAACGGGATCCGGAACTCGGCCTGCCAGCCCTCCGAGGTGATCTTCGCCGCCGTGTCGTAGAAGAAATCGGGCGAGAAGTCCTCGTTGCCGTTCGCGTCGTTGAACACCGCGTCGCCCTGGATGCCACGCGGATTCACGCGCAGCTCGATGGCCGAGCGCTTGTCGTTTCGCGTGTCGAGGAAGATCGCCACGTTGTCGTCGGTGCCGATCACCGCGTCGCGCTCTACGAACGGTGCTCGGATCGAGGCGGGATCCGGATCCTTGCAGAGGACCGCGATGTAGAAGTACCGGTCGTCGTAGGTGACCCAGGCGATCGTCGCCACTCTTGGCGCCGTGTTGTCTGCCGGCTGCGTCTCGAAAAAGCGGTCGATCTTCGCCGCCTCCTGCCAGCCCGGATCGGACAGATCGCCGTCCACTGCGATCGCTCCCGCGGCGCGCGCGACCGGCAGGGGAGGGATGACCGCGTTCGGTCCCCACTCCTCGGACCATCCCGCGGCCGCGGCCAAGGCGAGCGCCAAAGCGACGGCCGGCGTACGAATTTCCATGCGTGAACCCCTCCGAAACCAGGGGAAACCTCAATCGGAGGGGAATACGTTGCCGCGAGGGCTTTTGTTTTTTGCGACGGTCGGAGCTGATGCGCGTCTTACGCGCCGACGGCGACGGCCACCTTCGGTCCCGGCGCGCCGAAGTATTCCGTGCATTCGTGGACCATCTCGATCTGGAAATCGTACTGGCCCGAGCTCGCGGGGGCCGTACCCTCGATCGTCACCGTCGCCTGCTCGCCCGGGGCGAGCGTCGTGGGCAGGTCGATGCGATCGAGGCTCCAGGCTCCCGCGCCGATCTGCGCCAGTCGGAAGGCGTTGCATTTCGGACCGATCGGGCTCCAAGGCTGCGTACCGACGTTCTTGATCGTCACCGTCGCGCTGAACCGCTGCCCGGCCGAGAGATTCGAGGGAATCGTCTGGGAAACGACCTGGGCCTGCTTCGCTCCGGCGCTCACCTGGATCGTGACCGCGGGCCCGGCGGTACCGAAGTACTCCACGCATTCGTGGACCATGCGCAGCTGAAACGAGTAGGAGCCCGCCGTGGACGGCGCGGTCACCTGGAAGGTGAGCGTCGCCTCGCCGCCCGAGGCGACCGTGGCGGAGAAATCCACGCGCATCGGATTCAGAGCGGAGCTGCCCACTTGGGCCAGGCGATAGGCGCCGCACCGCGCTCCGATCGTGGTCCAGGAAACTCCGCCGACGTTCCTCACCGTCACCGACGCCGAGTAGGACTGTCCGGCGGTCATCGTCGTGGGGACGCTCTGGCGGATGAGCTGGGCGTTCTTCGTGTTGCTCTTGCAGGGGCTCGGTGCGGAATGACAGGCCTCGTTGCCGGCAGGGTGGGCGACCACTTGATAGAAGTAGGTCGCGACGTCGGCCACCGCACCGTCCGCGAACGAAGCGGAGGAGAGATCGTTGGCGACTTTGGTGAAACCCGAGTTGCAACCCACCTCGTTTCGGAAGACGTCGTAGACGACGCCGCTCTGCCCCGAGCTCGGCCAGGATACGGTGGTCGAAAGGTCGCCGTCCGCGAGGTCGATCACGGGCGCCGCCGGCGGAGTGCAGGCGCGGAAGCAGACGTCCGCCCCCGGGTCGGTCGGGCAGGCGATGCCATGGCGGTTGAAAGCGGCGAAGAGGGCACAGGAATGGGGCGTTCCGTTCGCCAGGTTGCCATCGTCGTCGTCGAGCGCCCGGAGGGTCTTCCACCAGGAGCCGACGTTGCAGCCGTTCGAGGTGTAGGTCGGCCCGGGCGTGCAATTGAACGCGGCGGTCGCCGTGCCCCGAGATTTGAACCAGAGCCGTTCGAGTACGTTCCACGCTTCGGCGCCGCCGGCCGCCGGCATGTCGCGGTTGGCGAAATCCCAGATCGCCTCGGAGGGAACCGCCGCCTCGCAATGCGGCTCGCCGCCGCAGGCTCCCGCTCCGCCGCTTCCGCAGTGGGTCTGGATGTAATTGGCGGCCGTGTGGGGCGTCGCCGAGGCGTGGCGCGCCCAGTCCAGGTCGCGGAGACCCGAGCAGGCGGTGCAAGGATCGCCGTACGAGTCGCATAGGTCGGGGCGGAAACCCGGGGCGACGCAGGAGTTGTGGAGCGCGAGCGCGGCGACCACGTCGGCGTACGCCTCGGTGGTCGCGCTGTCCAGCCCCGTGCCGTCGTTCTGATCCAGACCGTGCCCGAACTCGTGGAGGATGAATCCGGGTTCCTCGCCGCTCGCGCCGCACGAGCCGGGAACTCCCTCAAAGAGCTGGATTCGGCTGCCGTTCCAGAAGCCGTTGCACGTGCCCGAGTTGTTGACCGAAACCACCAGCTGGCTGTTGAGCCAGGCGTTGTCCGGCAGCCAGCCGCGGGCGAATTCCTTGCCGCGATTCACGTGATAGAAGCTGGTTCGGGCCGCTCGCGTATTGCCCGCGCCGCCGAAGCCCGGTGTCGCGCAGTTCCCTGCCGTGGTCGTGCCGAACGGCAGATCGCCCGACGCGTTGGACGAGACGGCAATGCCGCCGCAGGTCTCCGCCACGCCGACGAACAGGCCGTTGAACGTCGAAAGGACCGGCGATCCGGGATAGGCGAAGGTCCCCGCGGAGGTCGTCGCCTGCCCGGTGCCGAGGTCGGTCCAGGGCATCGGACGAAGGACCTCCGTGCCGTCGCTCGAGTCGGCCGCGACCCCGCCGGTCGCGGCCGCGTCGAGGTCGATGTTCTCGAAGCTCACGATCTCTCCGGTCGTCGCATCGATCCGGATGCGCCACGTCCCCGGTTCGCCACGACGTCTGAAGATCAGCTGCCAAACGGCCACGAGGTCGTATCCCCGACCGAACTGAAATCCCTCGGCGAAACGTCCGTCCTGAGGCGCAACCGGCAGGAGGAAGAGGGAGCCGCGATCGACGAAACGATCGACCACCGGATCGAGCCTTCCGACGTAGGCCGAGAGCTTCGCCTGGGCCTCCGCGCGCGTCACGCGGACGGGCGGGACGACCGCCGAAGGCGAGGGGAGCCGCTCGCTCCCCATCTGGATCAGTCGGCCGTGGCCGATGCGAAAGACCACCCGCGCGCCGTAGACCACCAGGTTGCCTCGCACCACGTCGAAATCGACGATCCGCAGCGCGTCGGAAGCGGGCCCCGAGCGTCCCTGCGAAAGGCGGAGGTTCGAGCCGTCGGTCCCGAAGAGGCCGGGGTGTGCCGCGAGGAACGAGCGCGCCGTGCGCTCGAGGCCGGGAAGGGTCGTCTTGCCTTCGAACCAGCGAATGCCGGGGCCTTCGGCGGATTCCACGAAGCCGTTGCGGGCGTCGAGATACGCGGCCCAGGAGCCCGCGTCTCCCGCGTTGGACTCGAAGGCGCCCCAGTCTCGGGTGACCTCGGGGGAGAGGTCGATTCGCCGATCGGCGAGAGGTACCAATATCTCGCGAGGGGTGGCGCGGTCGTCGGTTCGAATGAGAGAGGTAAAGGAGCTTTCCTGCGGATCAGGAATCTGTGCGGCCGCCGCGCTCGCAATGATGGAGCCGAGAGCCCCCACGAGGAGCCCGCGACCCAACGCAAAAAGTCCGAATCGGTTTCGCATGGTCTCCTCCGAAGGGGTCCGATCCGTTCGTCGGACGCCGCCGGAAGGCCGCAAGTGCAAGAGAAAGACCAGGGGAAAAAGGCTCCTTTGGAGCCGCGCGTCGGAAAAAGATGCCGCGATGATTTCGTGAAAAGTCCGCGAGGCAGCGTACTTTTCAGGTGTTCTTCGGCTGGTCTTCGGCGTCCGAGGAGACCACGCGATTTCGCCCCTCTTGTTTCGCGCGATAGAGCGCGCGATCAGCGGTGGCGATCAGCGGGGCCGGCGCCGGCTCACCCGTGGGAACGATGCTCGCGACGCCGATCGAGAGCGTGACGACGGGCGCCACCGGCGAGCTGGGATGCTCGAGCTCGAGCGCGGCGAGCTGCCGCCGGGCCTGTTCGGCGAGCGTGACCGCGCCGGCCGCGTCGGTGCCGGACAGGACGACCAGGAACTCTTCGCCGCCGTAGCGGGCGACGAGGTCTCCCGCCCGTTGCACCGAATCGCGCAGCAGACCGGCGATCCGTTGCAGGCAGCGATCACCCGCGAGGTGCCCCAGGCTGTCGTTGTAGTCCTTGAAGCGATCGACGTCGCAGAGGAGGATCGAGAGGGGTTGGCCGGAACGCCCGAGGCGACGCCACTCGAGGTCGAGCGCTTCTTCGAGCCGTCGGCGGTTCGCGACCCCCGTGAGCGGATCGATCTGCGACATCTGCTGGAGCGATCGGTTGGCGCTCTGCAGATGCCGGTTCGCCTCTTCGAGCTGGCTCTTGGTGACCGAGATCCGCTCGTTCAGCAGCGCCATCTCGATCGCCCCCGCCACCTGGTCCGCCACCAGGTCGAGCAGCCGGAGGTTCTCGGTCGAGAACACCTCCGGGTCGTCGTTCTCGAGATTGAACGCGCCGAGCGTCCGGTCGCCGAAACGGATCGGCGATACGTACTCGGCTTTGACCTCCGCCGAGACGGCCCGATAGTCGGGATCGGTTTCGACCCGTTGCACCAGCTCGGGCCGGCCGAGCCGGGTGGCCCGTCCGACGACGCCGACGGAGATCGGCCAGGCCTCCCGGTCCGAAACGTCGATCGGGGTTCTCGTCGCAACCGCGTGGTACGACCAGGCCTCCTCGGATGCTGCGGCGACGACGATGTCGACCAGGAAGAAATCGAATCGCCTTTGGATGTACGTGGCGATCCGATGGAGGATCGTACGGAGATCGGCTCCCCCCAGGGCGGCTCGCGACACCTCCGTGAGCACCTCGAAATGGAGTGCGCGCTGGCGGGTCGCCTCGTATAACCGGGCGTTCGCGATCGCGCCCGAGATTTGATCGGCAATCGCCTCGACCAGCGGCAGATGGTCGGAGAAGGCGGCGGGTCGCGGGCTTTCGAGATTCAGGACGGCGACGACCTCGCCGTGATGGCGGATCGGCGCGCAGAGCTCGGAGAGCGTGCCGGGAAAGATCTCGACGAAATCGGGATGCTCGGCCGGGTCGTCGATCACCAGGGTCTTGCCGGTCGCCGGGGCCGATCCGGAGGCCCGGACGATTTTCGACGGGCTCTACCGCTATTTCCGCGACCACCCGAGCGATCGCGACCCGAACGTCATGGCGTGGAAACAGCAGGACGGCTGCGAGGACGCCCCGGACGGGCACGACACGGCGACCGACGGCGATCTGGACGTCGCCTACGCGCTCCTGCTCGCCGACCGTCAGTGGGGGAGCGCCGGCTCGATCCGCTATCTCGCCGAGGCGAAGAAGGTGATCCGCGCGATCCGCGCCGTCGAGCTCCATCCGGCCGACGCGACGATCCAGCTCGGCAGCTGGGTCTCGACCGATCAGCCGCGTCACTTCAACTCGACGCGCAGCTCCGACTTCATGCCCGGCCATTTCAAGGCATTCCGGCAGGCGACCGGCGACGCCCGTTGGGCGACCGCGGCGAACCGCGTCTATGCCCTCGTCCAACGGATGCAGTCGGTCTATTCGCCCGCGACCGGCCTGCTCCCCGATTTCATCGAGCGGACCCAGGCCTCCCCCCGGCCGGCGAGCCCCGGCTTCCTCGAAGGACCGAACGACGGCGCCTACTTCTACAACGCCTGCCGCGACCCCTGGCGCCTCGGGCTCGACGCGCTCCTTTCGAGCGACGCCCGGGGGCGGACCGCGGTGCGGAAGATCTCCGTCTTTCTTCGCGGCCGGTCCGGGGGCGACCCCACGGCGCTGCGCGCCGGCTTTCGCCTCGACGGCCGCGACCTCCCCGGCAACGACTACTCCGACCTCGCGTTCCTCGCCCCAGCGACCGTGGGGGCGATGCTCGAGCCCGAGCATCCGGAATGGCTCGCGGCACTCTGGGACGAGATCGTCGACTTTCCCCTCGACGAGGCCGACTATTACGGCAATACCCTGAAGGCGCTGGCGCTGCTTGCCGCCTCGGGCAACGCCTGGCGCCCGTAGGACGTAGCGCAGACCTTGGAGGACCGGCCATGAACGACGATCGCGAGCACCTGCGCCTGCTGTCCATCTTCCATTACGTGGTCGCCGGATTCGCCGGGCTGTTCGCCTGCATCCCGCTCATCCATCTGACGATCGGCCTCGCCTTCTTGAGCGGCCGGTTCCCGGGAGCCGACGGACCGGATCCCAACGGGCGCCTGGTCGGAGGCGTCATGGTCGCGATCGCAAGCGTCATCCTCCTTTTCGGCTGGACGCTCGTCGCCCTGCTCGTCCTCGCGGGACGCTCCCTCGCGCGCCATCGGCGCTACACCTTCTGTCTGGTGATGGCGGCGATTTCGTGCGCCTTCATGCCGTTCGGCACGGTGCTCGGCGTCTTCACCCTGCTGGTTCTGCTCAAGCCGTCGGTGAAAGAGCTGTTCGGGGTCGGGCCGGCGCCCGCGGCGGGATAGGAGAGATTCCCGGGCGGGGGCTTGGTCCGCCGCCAGCCGCCTGAGACCTAGCGGTTTCCGAGCGGCGTCACGCTCCTCCGCAGGCTGTCCCGATCGGTCTACCGGTTCACACGTCCTTTGTATAGTCTCAGCTCAGGAGCAGAAACGACAGGGAACTCCTTGCGATGCGGATTCTGGTCGTCGAGGACGAGGCGGCGCTTTCGTCGGCGCTTGCGGAGCTTCTGCGGCGGGAGTGTTACGCCGTGGACGTGGCCGAGGACGGCTCGACGGCGGAGGAGCTGGCGTCGATCAACGCCTATGACTTGATCGTCCTCGATTGGACGATCCCCGCGCCGAGCGGCATCGAGCTGCTGCGCCGATGGCGGGGTTCGGGCGATCAGACGCCCGTTTTGATGCTCACGGCGCGGAGCGGAGTGGACGACCGGGTGGACGGTCTGGATACCGGGGCGGACGATTTCCTGGCGAAGCCGTTCTCTCTGGCGGAGTTCCTCGCCCGGGTGCGCAGCCTGCTGCGGCGGCGGACGCGGGCGCTCCAGAGCGAGCTGGTCGCGGCCGATCTTGCCATGGACCGGGCCGGGCGGAGGGTGACGCTCGGCGGTCGGGACCTCGATCTGTCGCCCAAGGAGTTCGCCCTGCTCGAGTTTCTGCTCACCCGGCGCGATCAGGTGGTGTCGCGCACGGAGATCTCCGAGCACGTCTGGGACGATTCGTTCGACTCGTTCGCCAACGTCGTGGATGTGACGATCCACCGGCTGCGGAAGAAGATCGACGGCGACCGGCCGGACCGGCTGCTCCAGACGGTCAAAGGGGTAGGCTACGTGCTCCGGGGAGCGCGGAGCGCGGCTTCGGAGGCGTAGACGTTCGATGCCGATCGAGAATCTCCCCCGCCTGGAGAACCCGGCCGCCGCGGACCGGCCGCGGAGCGGACTGGGCCTGCCGGTCCTGATCGTCATCCTTGGCCTGGTCTCTTCGCTGCTCTGGGGTGCCGCCTATGCGGTCTCCGAGCGTTTGAAGCTCCGCGACCGGGCGCTGATCCGGGCGACCCGGGAGATCAGCCTGGCGCTCGCGACGTCGCACCTCTGGCTCGAAGAGGTGCTCACCGGCGACGGCCTCGACCGCCGGAAGATCTGGGAGCGTCTCGACCAGGCCCACGACCTCGGGGCCGGCCTGCTCGACGGCGGCCGGCTGCCGGGGCTCGGCGAGAAGCTGGAACCCTTGGAGGAGGGCCGGCTGCGGAGTGACGTGCGCGAAATGCTGCGCGACATCGACCGCCTGCGCGGGCTCGCGCGCGAGCGCCTGGTCGGCCTGGATACCGGCCTTCCCACCGGAGTCGGAACGAGCATCGACGATTTGTACGACCGGCTGTTCGAGCAGGCGATCGCCAAGGCGACCGCCGTCGAAGGGGAGCTCGAGCGCCGGATCGAGCGCGACGACGAGCGGACCAGCGGCTTCTTCCTCGCCTGTCTGTTGATCTGGCTCGTGACGGTCACCGTCGCGGCGGTCGGCCTGTGGCGCCGCGAGGTGCGCCGCCTGATGGCCGAGGAATCGCTGCGCAAGAGCGAGGCCCAGCTGCTCCAGGCGCAGAAGATGGAGGCCGTCGGCCGGCTCGCCGGGGGCCTCGCCCACGACATCAACAACTTCGTCACCGCGATCACCAGCCAGTGCGAGCTGGTGCAGCTCGACGCCGAACCGGAAAGCCCGCTCGCCCGGCGGATGGACGTGGTGATCGCGACGGCGCAGAAGATCTCCAGCCTGATCCGCCGCCTGCTCGCCTTCTCGCGCCGCCAACCGGTGCGCCCCCAGGTGGTGCGGCTTAACGGAGTGGTCGAAGGGCTCGAACCCATGCTGCGCGGACTGGTCGGCGAGGATCTCCACCTCGAGACCGCGCTCGACTCCGAGACCTGGGCGGTCAAGATCGACCCCGGCGAGGTCGAGCAGATCGTATTGAATCTGGTGGTCAACGCGCGGGAGGCCAGCCCGCGCGGGGGCAAGGTCCTGATCGAGACCGCCAACGTGGTCCTGGAACGAGGCCTGCTGGAGATCTCCGCCCCGATCGCCGCCGGCGACTACGTCCTGCTCGCGATCTCGGACACCGGCACGGGGATCCCCCCCGAGCTCAAGGACCGAATCTTCGAGCCGTTCTTCACCACCAAGACGGGATCCGGCAGCGGTCTCGGGCTGGCGACCGCCTACGGGATCGTCAAGCAGGCGGGGGGACACATCGCGGTCTACAGCGAGCTCGGCCGGGGGACGTCGTTCAAGGTCTATCTGCCGCGGACGCACGATCCGGAGAGCCGGGGCGGCGTCGAGCCCGCCCGGCGTCCCGGCCGCTCGATCGTGGGGGAGAAGATCCTGCTGGTCGAAGACAACGCGGAGCTTCGGGAGGCCACGGCCGGGATCCTCACGGCGAGCGGCTACCGCGTCACGCCGGTCGAGAGCGGCGAAGCGGCGCTCGAGACGATCGAGCGGGGGGCGGAGTTCGACCTCGTGGTCTCCGATGTCGTGATGCCGGGGGTCTCGGGCAAAGAGGTCCTCGACCGCATCCGCGAACGACACAGCGAGCTGCCGGTGCTGTTCATTTCGGGTTACACGGACAACGTGATCTTCCGCCACGGCCTGCTCGCGGGCGAGCTCGACTTCCTCGAGAAGCCCTTCGCGGCGAGCCGCCTGACGGCGAAAGTGCGGGAGATCCTCGACCGGACCGCGACCCAAACGCGAGATCTCTGCGCCTGAGGCCGCGGCTGGGTCGAGGAACGCGGCCTCAGTCGAGGTCGATCCAACTTCCTTCGGGCGCGAATCCGCGGCTCGCGAGGTCGACCTTCACGAGATAAGCGCCCCGGGCGCCCATCCGCTTGCCCGGCCGGAAGCGCAGGGGCGGCGAGATCCCCGTTTCGAACCGCTCGAAGGTTTCGAGCGTGGCGATCAGGCGGTCGCGGCTGAGATCGCGGCCGGTCTTTTCGAGCGCCGCGACGAGCAGCTTGATCGCCGCGAGCGCCGTCGCCTGGCTGCCGAGCTCGCTCGCGGGAAGCTTGTGCTTTGCGGCCAAGGCGCGCCATTCGCCGGCCTCGGGCGCCGAGGGGACGATCGGACGCGCGGGAAAAGCGAGCCGGACGTTGTCGGCGAGGAGGGGCGGCAGATCGAAGAGGCTCCGGTCCGCGAGGGCGCCGAGCCCGAGGATCCGCGGGCGGACGCCGAGGCGGTCGAGCGCGAGAGCGAGAAGGACCGCGTCGCGCGCCGGCCCGAGATGGATCACCACGCCGGCCTTGCCCGCCGCGAGCTCGCGCGCCGTCGCGTCGGCCCAGGACGAGTCGGATGGGGTATACCGCCGGACCGCGGCGGGCGCGTACTCCCGGGCCTCGGCCTCGGCGAGGACCCCGCCGGCCGAGGGAGAGATCTCCGGCGCCTCGGACGCCACCAGGGCCCAAACCGGCCGCACGCTTTCTTTGGCGAGCGTTTCGAGCAGGGCGCGCGCCTGATCGGCCGGGGACGCGAGGAGATAGAAGGTCTGCCGGTCGAGGTCGGCCGTCTTCGGCGGCGCGAGGCTGAGCGCGCCGACCGCGGGGATCTCCCGCTCCTCGATCAAGTCCGCGAGCTCCCGGTCCGAGCCCGGGGCGCCGGAGATCTCGGGCGCCACGAGGGCGAACAGCGGAGAGCGGTCGAAAAAGGCCGTCGCGAGCCGAATCCGCTCGGCGGCGTCGCCCTGGAGCGTCTCGGTCGCAAGCTCGAGTTTCCGTCCGTAGAGGCCGCCGCGAGCGTTCACCTCCGCGACCGCGGCGGCCAGCACGGCGCGGACCGCCGCTCCCGACTCGCCGGCCGAGATCAAGCTGCCGAGCTTCACCGTAGCGTTGTCGACGCCGGGGACCGGCTCGTTGCCCAGGCGCTTCAGATAGGCGATCAGGTCGGCGACGTCCGCCTGGCTCATCCGATAGCGCGGCATCGACGGGTTGAGCGCGTTGCCGGCCGGATCGAAGCCGAGTGTGATCGCCCGCTTGACGCTCCTTTCGTCGTAGGCCGGATGGGTTCGCCCCACCAGGGCTCCCGAGCCGTACGGCTTGGTCAGCGAATCCCAGGTGACGTTCGACGGGGTGATCCCCCCTTCGGGCCTCCCTCGGCCGTCGCGGCCGTGACAGCTGCCGCACGGGAGCGTCGTACCCGGCACGGCGGTCTCCGGCCCGCCGGGGCCCAGGACCGCCGAGATCTCGCCGCCCGTTCCGCTCTCGCCGGTCAGGAACAGGCGTTTGCCGCGCGTCTCCTCGGGAGTGAGAGGCGGGGCCTCCCCCGCCGCGGTCTTGGCTGGAGCGCCGAGGGCCGCGGCGAGCAGCCCGGCGAGGACGTAGGCGACGCGTCGCGCGCTCAACCCTGATCCTTTGCCACGCTCTCGACGATCTCCACGATCTCCTTCGGCTTGGCCACGCCGAGCGCCTTCTTCCAGAGGCCGGTGCGGTCGTTGCCGACGGTGAACACGGCCGAGTGCGCCTCGCGGTTCTCCGTGTAGAGACCGAGCTTGCGGAGCGCGGTCTCCCAGTTCTCCTTGGTGCCGGTCAAGAAGTACCAGCCCGGTTTCGCGTGGAAGCGCTCGGAGAACTTCTTGAGCTTCGCCGGCGTGTCGTTCGGGTCGACCGAAAACGACAGGATCGCGACGTCCTTGCCCAACCGGTCGCCGGCCCATTCCTGCACGCGCTCGAGGGTGCCCGCCATCACCGGGCAGACCCCGGCGCATTCGGTGAACATCGCCTGGATGATCACGATGCGCCCCGCGAGCAGATCGGCGTACAGCCGGTGCTCGACGCCATCCTGATCGATCAGGGGCAGGTTCGTGAAATAGCGCTCGGCGGCGCCCGTCGTCGCGGCGGGAGCGTCGGAGGCGGCTTGGCCGGTGGCTTGGACAGGGGCCGGGGCACTCGGCGGCTCGTCGGCGTGGAGGCCGGTCGAGGCGGCCAGAATCCCGAGGAGCGCGAGGCAGAGCGGGGCGGCGAGCTTGCGGCGCATGGTCATTTCCCTTCCTTCTTCCCTTCGTCCGCCGCGGGGCGGAGGGCGTCGAGTAGGCCCGCGAGCTGCGCGGCCGGAGCGAGCGAATAGGCGCGGGTCCAGCGCTTCTCTCGGTCGTTGCCGAGCAGCATCGACGGCGTGTGCCGGCGGATGTCGACGTCGAACGCGCCGAGCGACTTGAGTAGCCGGACGACCTCCTCCTTGCTTCCCGTCACCAGCGTCCAGCCGGGGGCGGCGCCGAGCTTGATGGACCAGGCCTTGAGCTTGGCGGGCGTGTCGGTCTCGGGATCGATCGAAACCGAGATCAGGTGGACCTCGGTCCCGACTTTCGGGCCGAGCAGCCGCTGCAGCTCGGCGAAGCGCGCCCCTTGCGGCGTGCAGATCGTGCTGCACGAGGTGAAGACGAAATTGACCGCGACGGTCTTGCCCGCGATCAGGTCGCTGTAGAAGCGGACCTTGCGGCCGTTCTGATCGACGAGCGATACGTCGGGGATCGTCGGCGCGGCGAGCACGGCCGGTTCTTGCGCGGATTGACCTTTGGACGGGGTTTGAGCCCAGCCTTCGGACCCACGGAAGGCCCCGGCCGAAAGGAAAGCCACGACGAGGAGTAGCAGTGGACGGATACGCAAGCTCATGGCAAGGTGGTTCCTTCGCTCGCCGGCTCGGCCGGCGGCGCGGCGCATTCGATCAGGGTCGGAGGCGATTTCTGGACTTTGAGATCTGCCGCCGTCGACTGGACGAGGGCGTAATAGATCCCCTCCTCGGCGGGGGTGAAGCGCGCTTCGTAGACCCCCGGTTCCACCTCGGTCACGGGCAGCGTGCGGCGGTTGACCCCGGGCGAGAGGAAGGTAACGACGCGCACGTCCGAAAGACCGGCCAGGGGTTTGCCGGCCCGCTCGAGCCGGAATCGGACCGAGACCTCTTCGCCGGGCGCGACCTTGAAGCTCGGCTTGAGCGCCGTGGCCACGGCTTCGGTCTGGGCGCCCGGTCGGTCCGGATTGGCCTCGATCTCGAAGGGGAAGCACTCGGCGATGCGCGGCGAGTTGATGAGCAGCGCAAGCTCCCGGCGGCCCGGCGGGCCGAGCAGGAACGTCGTCGCGTACCGGCCGGCGCCCGCCGGGCGCAGGCTGCGATCGACGGCGAGCACGGCGCGCGGCTGGCGCGAGTAGTTCTGGAAGCTGCCCATCGGGGCCGCCATCCCCTCTTTGTAGAAATAGATCATCCGGTCCCCGGGGTTCGCGACCAGGACCGCGTCCTCGCCGGGTGCCTGGACGATGCCGGCCGCCGGAGTGCCGAGCGCCATCCGCCCGGGCGGCAGCTGGCCGCCGGGAAAGTCGACCACCGGCACCGCCGCCGCCTCGCGGCCGACCTGGTTGAGCGGGATCATCAGGACCGTCTCGCTGCCGCGATGGCGGACGTAGGCGAGCCCTTTGCTGAAGGCGATCTGATCGGGCTCGCTCTCCACCTCGGGGCTCTGGACGATCCGGGGCGCCGCGGCGTCGAAGATGTGGACCACGTTCTTCTTCGGATTCGGGACGAAGCCGAGCCGGCCGTCGGGAGCGAAGCGGATCTGCCCGAGGCCCGGCTCGGCGGCGAGGCGCACCGGCGCACGTTCGGCGTCGGAGGTGACCGAGACGATCGCGCCGTCCCCTTCGCACGCGACGAACGCCGCGGCCGCCGGCTCGGACCAGGCGATCGAAACCGGACGCTTGCAGACCTCGACCCGCCGCGTCTCGGCGAGCGCCCGCACGTCGACGACCGAAACCGTCCCCGCGTCCCGGCTGGACGCGAATACGTAGCGGTCGTCGCCCGAGACGGCGAGGTCGTGCGGCCCGGCGCCGAGGCCGATCGACGCCACGGTCTCTAGCTTCACCGTGTCGATCGCCGCGAGGCCGGTTCCCGCGGCCGCGCCGTCGACCGCCACCCAGAGATAGCGCCCGTCGGGCTGGAGCATCACGCGCCCCGCGCCCTTGCCGACCGGGACGCTCGCGATCACCTTCCAGCTTTCGGTGTCGACCACGGCGACCTCGCCCGCTTCGGCCTGCGAAACATAGAGCCGGAGCTGGTCTTTCGAGAGCGCCCAGTCGGTTCCCGCGCTCTTCAGGAACACCATGTCGAGCAGCTTGCTGCCGCCGAAGCTGAACAGCGGATCGACCACGGTGATCGTGGCGTCCTCGTTCAGCCCGAGGACGAAATAGGCGTTCAGATCGTGCTCCGGTGGATTCAAGAGCGAGCCGCCGGCGAATCCTTGGAGCTTCTTCTTGCACTCCTCCGAATCGCCCGCTTTCGCGCCCGGGGTGAGCGCGTCGATCCAAGCGCCGGGATAGAGACCGTCGAGCGGCGCCTTGGTGTTGGCGTCGACGAGCTCCAGCCGGACCCGCGCCTCCTCTCCTTCGCGGAGCGGGACGCCGGGGCGTACGGATTCCAAATAAACGTCGACGGCGACGCCGCCGACGTTCGCCTGACCGATCCGCCCCGGAGTGGCGGGTGCCTGGGTCGCGGCTTCGGCCGAGGGGGAGGAGACGGGAAGGGCGGGTGCCCCCCCGGCCAACGCCCTCCCCGCGAGCGGGGAGAGCAGAAGGCCGGTGAGGACACCCGCGACCCGACGACGGGCGAGGCTAGTTGACACGCAGCAAGCCCCAGAGACCGTCATCGACGTGCGACGGGGAGTAATCGCGGAACAGGTAGTCGCCGGGCACGCCGACCATCCCGCCGGCGCCTCCCTTGAGCAACGCGTCGAAGTGGTCGGACGGTCCCAGTCCATCGCGGACCCCTTTCCATTCACAGACCGCGTTCGATCCCTGCCGGGTCGAGTTGGAGCCGGCGAGCACCGGGTACTCTTCCCACACGTGGCCGTGCAGGTCGAAGACGATCGGCTGCTCGTGGCCGCCCGGGTGGAGAACCCGGACTCGAATCTGATCTCCCAGGCTGGAGGAGAACACGGGGGTTTCCGGATCGTTGTGTACCCAGGCATTCTCCATCAGTAGGTTGAACTGCGTAAAGTTGCGGGTGTCGTTGGTCGCCGTCTCGGGCGCCCAGCCCGCGCGATACCAGAGCGGCTCGGTGCGGTAGTTGATCGCCTTCTGGCCCGAGTCCTCCGGGTCGGCGTTGACGATCAGGTTTTGAATCGCCGGTCCGAACGCCGGATTCGAGAAGTCGTATCCGTCGCCCTTGGTGAAGCGCAGGTTCAAGTCGTCTTGGAACAGGACCACGAACTCCTTGAACCTCCGGACGTCGGTGGGAGAGACGGACACCGAGGCCCGCGACTTGCGGATCGACAGATCGGTCTCCGGTACCAGGTCCTCGGTCCAGGTGGCGCCCGGCGGCTCGATGATCAGAGCGCCAATCGCTCCCTTGTTCGAGTGCTTGATCGGATCGGACGACGTGAGGCCCGTGCCGCCGTATTCGACCGAGATCGGCCCGGCGCCGACGTAGGTTCCGGCGTACCAGTAGTAGACGACCCCTTCGCCCGGCGCCACGGTCTGCTTGCCGACCTGGACCGGGTTCAAGCCGACGTTCGCGCCGTCGCTCGTCATCACGTCGTAGGTCACCAGCTGCGGGTGCAGGCCGACGTCGAGCGAGGTTTTCACCTGGTCGGTGTTGAAGTTCTCGACGATCATCGGGACGCTGTTCCAGCCGTCCTGGAGATCGGTATAGCCGGGCGGAATGTCGTTCTCGAACTTGATCTCGATGCACTCGCCGGCCCGTGCCCGCAGGATCAGCGGCTCGCGCCGCACCCCGGGGACGAGGACCGGACGGCCGAGGGCATAGCTCAGGTCCGACTTGTAGACGAACATGATGGCGTCGGACTGGTGGATCGGTCCGACGCTGATTCCGCCGTGTCCCTCGGGCGGAGCCGGGTGGTTCACGGTGTCGGGACGCCGGTTGTAGATCAAACCCGCGTTGGCGCCGTAACCGTCGTTGCGCAGCACCTCGGCCGCCGCGACGGCGACGATGTCGTAATGCCGCAGGGGCGCGGTGGCGGGGCAGTTGGTGGGCACCGCCGTCGGACCGGCGAGGCCCTTCTGGTTGATCGGCTCGCCATCGAGCGTGCGGGCTTCGAAGCTCTTGATGCCGACCGCCGTCGAGGCGTCGGTCAAGCGATAGCCGCCCGCCGCGTCGGTTCCCCGCGCATCCGGGTTGGCGGAGTCGAGCAGGCGCAGGTCGGGACGCTGGCCGCGATAGGTGCGGATCAACCCCCAGAGGCCGTCCCATTGCGACTCGGACGCCGCGCCGGGCTTGTACAGGAAGTCGGCGAACTTGCCGTCGGCGTTGAGCTGCGGGATGCGGCCGACCTCGAGGTCGAACCACTCCGAGATGCCCATGCCCTGCGAGTTGCGCCAGCCGGAATCCGCGACCTCCGGCTCACGGAGCCACTTCATGCCGTGGACCGTCATGTTGTGCGACTCTTCGTGCGCGCCGACCAGCACCCGGACCTTCACCAGGTCGCCTTCGTAAGCGCGCATCAACGGGGTGTACGGGTCGCCGGGGTAGAGGCTCGACGGATCGGTGAGCGGTCCGTACGGAGCCTTGCTCAGGAACGGCGCGTACGGCTTGACGTTGAACTCCGGATCCCAGCGGTCGGTGCGGGTTTCGTAAGCGAAGGACAGGTCGCCGCCACGGCCGAGGAAACCGCCGGTGTACTGCTGCGGCACGGGGCCCGACTGGTCGAGCACGCGCAGAGCGATCGGCTCGTTGCGATAGTTGACGGTCTTGGTCCCCGGGTCGTCGGCCGACACGGCCTCCGGGCAGGGAGCGGGCGGTCCAGGCGTCCCCGGAGGGGCGTTGACCGGGCAGTCGATCGGCTTTTCGAACAGCTGCGGCGGGGCGACGTCTTTCCGTCCCGGCGGGTTGATCGCGCGCTTCGGATCGGCATAGCCGAGCGCGTCGGTCGGGCACTTCGGGCTCTTCGGCTCGTAGGCGAGGAAGAAGTCGCCGAACTCCAGCATGAATTCGCGGTAGTTCTCGCTCGAGCTGCTGATCACCGCCTGCCAGCTGGTCGGACCGCCGTCCTGCGTCAGGCCGAGGCCCATGTTGGAGCCGAGCAGCGTACCGGTCTCGCTGTGCACCCAGGTGGAGTCCGACGGCTCGACGATCAGGCCGGCGTACAGGCCCACCTGCTGGTGCGACGAGGGGCCGAAGTGGTCGTGGGTGAAGACCGTGCGGAGCGTCCGCTTGCCGCCCTGGAGGGTGGTCATCGGATCGGCGTACCAGCGCTGCACGGTGGTCTGCGCGCCCAGCCATTCGTTGACGTCCGAGGCCGAGCATTCCGAGGTGTGCGAGGAGAAGAATGGATGGACCTGCGCGACCGGACAGACGGTCGGGTTGAACGCGCCCGGCGCGCAGCCGTTGGCGATGCGGATCGCATCGATGCGCTCGCGCACCTCGTCGGGCGAGAACGTCCCGTCCTCATAGTTCCAGCCGTTGCCACCGCCGTCCGAGGCGAGGACGTCGAACTTCACCAGGTGGATGTGCTGACCGATGATGTCGGTCGGCGTGCGCACCTGGAAGTCGTCGAGCTCGTAGGTGTTGGGCACCAGGTTGGTGTGCCAATACTCGATGCACTCGCCCGATTTCGCGCGAAAGAAGAACGGTTCGGGCGGCCGGGTTCCGGCGAGCGTCGGCGCGACGTCGTTCCACAGCGTGAGGATGCGCGCCTGCGGGAAGTGCCAGCCCGCCTTGTTGATCACCATGTCGAACTGGATGTTCGCCGCCTTGTAGTAGCGCATCGGCGCGCCCGTCGGGCAGGGGTCGGCGATCGGCGCGCCGCGCACGCCGCCGTGGGTGTTGACCAGGAACTTCTTGGTCGCGGGGAGGTTGTCGGCGCGCGGCGTGGTGTAGCCGAGCGGGTTGTTGTGGAAGTTCATCGCCGTGAGCTCGACCGGCTCGCCCGTCTCCAGGAGGAACTTCGGGGAGAGCGAATTGATGTGCTTGTCGAAGCTCAAGCGAGTCTCGACGTGGCTCGAGGTGCCCTTGATCACGACGTGGCGCTGGAGGCCGCCGTCATGGATCGTGTCGAGCGGCGGATGCGGCGCGCGACGGCCGGCGATGCCGGGAACGAAGAACGGGAAGCCCGGGTTCGTCGCGGTGGTGAAGACCGGCTGGCCGTTCAGCGGATTGATCGAGGCGGCGCCGGGAACCGGGGCCATCGGCAGCACCGGGATCGGCACGAGGCCGGGGATCGGCGTGCCGGAGTAGATCTCGTTGTCCGGCAGGGCGCGCGAGCCGGAGGCGGGGCGTCCGTTCTCGGCCATCCGGGTGCCGAGCTCGAGCACGTCGTGGACGCGCCAGAGCGACCACATGCCCTGCGCGAAGTGCGGATAGAAATGGCAATGGAAAATCGAGTCGCCCGGCGTCTTGTTCAGGTTGCCCGAGCCGCCGTTTGCGATCTCGTACGTAAAGCTGCCGCCCTGGCCGATCGCCTGGCTGTCGCTGTAGTTCGACTTGTCTTCCTTCGGCGTGTGCAGCCACTGGTGGGCGTGGAGGTGGAAGATGTGATGGTCGTCCGATCCCGCGTGGGTGTTGCGGAATTTGACGTGGTCGTTCAGATAGCTGTGGTAAACGTTCGAGGGGTCGTCGGGATAGAGGGCGCGCGTCGCCTTCCGTCCCGGCGTGGGCGTGCACGGATAAGGGGCGACGTTGTTGAACAGCGGCTCGCCCATCTGGTCGATGTCGCTCTCGGTGCACGGCGCGTTGGCGGGCACGTCGACCACCATCGCGGGGTCGCCGATCGCCCAAGAGGAAAGGAAAAACTCTTCGTACATGCACTCCGGGCAGTCGTGGGCGGGGCCCACGCCGAGCCGGTTCGCGATGATCTCGGCTCCGGCGCCGCCCGAGCCGTAGTTGATCGCAAACGCGTCACGGACGCTGTGGAGCGTGTGCTGCATCTCCCGGTCTTCGAACTGCGGAAACGCCTGCAGGGCGCCGACCTCGTCGTGGAAGATGATCGTGAACTCGCGGAACGGCTCGTTGCGTTCCGGGTAGACCTTGGACGAGGCGGCCGTCGAGAGGGAGTTCAGATTGCCGGCGTTCGGTCCGGTGATGATCGCCGTGAGGTCCGAATGGACGATCGTCCGAGCGCTCGCCGAACCGGTGTACATCTTCAGGATCGGCTTGCCCGCGTAGCGGTGGCCGAGCGGATAGGTGGCGGCGTAGTTGATCCGGGGATAGCCGTTCGCGTCGTAGCTGGTGGTCGCCTTGGCGAGGTCGTCCTGGGTCACCTGGCTGCGGTACCACTCCGCGCCCACCGGCTCGATGTCGATCGCGCCGAAGAGTCCCGCGGACAGCGAGCCCGCGTCCCCTTCGCCGCCGACCGGCGCGCCCTCGCTGTGGAAGATGAAGGTGCCTTCCTGCGGCGCGTAGAGGAGGTAGGTGACCGCCCCGCCCGGCGGGACGATGCCCGAAACCGGGTTCGCGCCGACCGAGGAGCCGTCGCTCCGGATGATGTCGACCAGCTGCATGCCGACCGCGTGGATGGAAGCGTCCCGCGTCGCCGGCTGCTCCTCGTCGCGCTGGACGCTGTCGAGCAGGTTGGTGAACTTGATCCGCAGGCAGTCGCCGACGTTCACGCGCAGGACCAAGGGACGAGGCCGCTTGTCGCGCCGCAGCTGCACCTGGCCGGCGGTGAGCGAATAGACCACGCCGGGGTCGGGCAGCCCGTCCGGATCGGAGAGCGGCAGCACGTCGCTCTTGAGCGCGTAGATCATCCCTTGCGGTTCGATCGCGCCATATCGGTTCCAGGTCCAGGCCTGGTCGAGCGCCACGACCTCGGCGTCGACGTAGCCCGCGCAACTGACCTGCGCTTCGGCGGGGAAGGCCGCGAGGCCGATGAGGAGGGCGATGGCGAGCGTCAGCCATCGTGCGAAACGAGGTGAGGCGTTCATTCCCAGATCTCCTTGGGCGCACCCGTCGGGTGCACGGTTTGTTGAAATCTGAGGGGAACTTAAATTGGCGTTTCTTACATCGGCATTACAGCAGGGTGAAAATGCCCGGGCCGTTCCACGAAGATCTTGGCCTTCGGGCTCAATCCGAGGTCTTCCCGCGACTCCTCTTCGATCGCGAGTCCGGTCCACCACGGGCGGTAGACCTTGCCTGGGCGATGGCTGTTCGTCTCGGCGGTGAAGACCGACCGGACCTTTCCTTTGACCCGGATCGTGTGACACCGGGTGGGAGGATCGAGCCGCGATGTCACGGAGAGCGTCCCGGTGCCGTCGGTGATCTCGTAGGAGGTCGCCCCGCTCGGACCGATCTGCGGAGATCCGGCGACCTCGCCGGTGACCTGGACCCGACGCCCGTCGATATGCCGGCCCTCCTGAAGCACTCCCGCGATGTCGAGCCGATGGCTGGCGCAGGAGACGGTGGAAACAACGAGGAACACCGAGGCAAGTCCGCGCATCTTCTTCGCTTTGCGCTCTCCGTCGACGTCGAGATTCCTGTGAAGGGGTCTACTTCGGGGATGGCTCGGTCTGCGCCGCGTAGGCGACTGGCAGCGCCGTAGGCGCGCACGCGAAGGAGCCGAGCGGCTCTATTTCGGGCGGACTTCTTTCACTTGCTCGATCACGAGGAGCGTCGCCATTCCCAGGTGTCCGTACCCGACCCAGTACGTGCCCCCCGGAAACGTCTCTCGCGTTCCCGAGAAATAGCGCCCGATCAAGGTCACCTTGGCATGCGCCGTGCCCGTCTTCACCCGAGTGAGCTGCTGAAATTTTTTTGAACATCGCGTCGACCACCAATCGGGTTTCCACTCCCTCGACGACGAGAGTGCTCTTCCGCTTGGTCTCAGCCGGCACACCGCAGCAATACACGGCTCCGGTGCCTCGTTCTCCTCCGAATTCGAGCCAGATCCTGTCGTGCGTGTCACAGGCGCGATCGCTCAGGGTGAAATTCTCAAACCCTCGGTTCACGGTGCCGTTGATCTCGATGAGTCGATGATTGTATCGCCCGGGGTCTTCCAGCAACTGGCAGACGGTCAGCTTGACGGGCTCCTCGGCAAAGGTCGGCATTGTCCATGTTGTTGCCAAGGCGAGAACCGCCGCGACCCAATAGAGCTTCTTGCGATGTGAGGCGCACGAGGGCCGCGAAGGACGCGCCACCCGCTTCGCTGAATTCGCTCGCGAGCGCGAGGACCAGTCTTCTTCTCGCATGCCGCGGATCTTAACGCCTGATGGCTTGGCCTCCTTGACGGTTGTGACGATCTCCGGGGGAGAGGGATCGGTTACGGGCGGTACGCGTCCTGTTCTGTGATACGACTTGTGCCACGCCATGACACGCGATGAATACGAAGATCGCAAGCGACAGATCGAGGACCAGCATCGGCTCGGGGTCGAGCTATTGGAAGCCGGTCGGCGCCTCCAGCTGCGGACGCTGGAGATCCTCTGGCGGAGCGGCCTGGAGGACGCCCTCGGCCCGGCCCCTGCGTCGCCCTCGCCCTCGCCGTATTCGATCCCGATCCCGACCGTTCCGGTCGCGTCCGCTCCTCCCTCGAAGCCGAAGCGCCGGCCGTCGTTCCAGGTCTACGACGACGTCGTGGCTGCGCTCGAGAGGGTGCCCGAGGAGTTCACCCGCGACGACGTCCTCGCGGTGCTCGACTACGTGCCGGACCGCGCCGTCCTCCACCGAGTGCTGATCCGGCTGGTAGAAGAAGATCATCGCCTGCACCGCGTCGAGCGCGGCACGGGTCGCCTCCCTTCGCGCTATCGAAAACGGGTTCCCTGAAATCCGTAGCCGGTGGATCGGCGCGACGGATCTAGGGGTTGCACCGGAGGAGAGCTCGCGCGGCAGGAAGCACTGGGCTCTCGGTTCCGGCCTCCGGTTGTCGAGCGACACCCGAGACTAGAGCTAAGGCGACACCCAGTCTTACGACCTGATCGAAGACGGGAGTCGAGGCGCCAAGCTTCTCCGCAAGGGGGAGTGACCCATGGCGCCGAAGCTCGGTCCGGAGGCAGTCATGACGGGTCGCCCTTGGAGGGGGCCTCCCCGGGCGCTCCCTTGCGGGTTTCGGTCCCCGATCACCGGAGCGCTACGGGGAGGGCTCGGGGTGGCGTTCGGGCTCGCACCCGAAGATCTTGGCCTTCGGGCTCAATCCGAGGTCTTCCCGCGACTCCTCTTCGATCGCGAGTCCGGTCCACCACGGGCGGTAGACCTTGCCTGGGCGATGGCTGTTCGTCTCGGCGGTGAAGACCGACCGGACCTTTCCTTGACCCGGATCGTGTGACACCGGGTGGGAGGATCGAGCCGCGATGTCACGGAGAGCGTCCCGGTGCCGTCGGTGATCTCGTAGGAGGTCGCCCCGCTCGGACCGATCTGCGGAGATCCGGCGACCTCGCCGGTGACCTGGACCCGACGCCCGTCGATATGCCGGCCCTCCTGAAGCACTCCCGCGATGTCGAGCCGATGGCTGGCGCAGGAGACGGTGGAAACAACGAGGAACACCGAGGCAAGTCCGCGCATCTTCTTCGCTTTGCGCTCTCCGTCGACGTCGAGATTCCTGTGAAGGGTCTACTTCGGGGATGGCTCGGTCTGCGCCGCGTAGGCGACTGGCAGCGCCGTAGGCGCGCACGCGAAGGAGCCGAGCGGCTCTATTTCGGGCGGACTTCTTTCACTTGCTCGATCACGAGGAGCGTCGCCATTCCCAGGTGTCCGTACCCGACCCAGTACGTGCCCCCCGGAAACGTCTCTCGCGTTCCCGAGAAATAGCGCCCGATCAAGGTCACCTTGGCATGCGCCGTGCCCGTCTTCACCCGAGTGAGCTGCTGAAATTTTTTTGAACATCGCGTCGACCACCAATCGGGTTTCCACTCCCTCGACGACGAGAGTGCTCTTCCGCTTGGTCTCAGCCGGCACACCGCAGCAATACACGGCTCCGGTGCCTCGTTCTCCTCCGAATTCGAGCCAGATCCTGTCGTGCGTGTCACAGGCGCGATCGCTCAGGGTGAAATTCTCAAACCCTCGGTTCACGGTGCCGTTGATCTCGATGAGTCGATGATTGTATCGCCCGGGGTCTTCCAGCAACTGGCAGACGGTCAGCTTGACGGGCTCCTCGGCAAAGGTCGGCATTGTCCATGTTGTTGCCAAGGCGAGAACCGCCGCGACCCAATAGAGCTTCTTGCGATGTGAGGCGCACGAGGGCCGCGAAGGACGCGCCACCCGCTTCGCTGAATTCGCTCGCGAGCGCGAGGACCAGTCTTCTTCTCGCATGCCGCGGATCTTAACGCCTGATGGCTTGGCCTCCTTGACGGTTGTGACGATCTCCGGGGAGAGGGATCGGTTACGGGCGGTACGCGTCCTGTTCTGTGATACGACTTGTGCCACGCCATGACACGCGATGAATACGAAGATCGCAAGCGACAGATCGAGGACCAGCATCGGCTCGGGGTCGAGCTATTGGAAGCCGGTCGGCGCCTCCAGCTGCGGACGCTGGAGATCCTCTGGCGGAGCGGCCTGGAGGACGCCCTCGGCCCGGCCCCTGCGTCGCCCTCGCCCTCGCCGTATTCGATCCCGATCCCGACCGTTCCGGTCGCGTCCGCTCCTCCCTCGAAGCCGAAGCGCCGGCCGTCGTTCCAGGTCTACGACGACGTCGTGGCTGCGCTCGAGAGGGTGCCCGAGGAGTTCACCCGCGACGACGTCCTCGCGGTGCTCGACTACGTGCCGGACCGCGCCGTCCTCCACCGAGTGCTGATCCGGCTGGTAGAAGAAGATCATCGCCTGCACCGCGTCGAGCGCGGCACGGGTCGCCTCCCTTCGCGCTATCGAAAACGGGTTCCCTGAAATCCGTAGCCGGTGGATCGGCGCGACGGATCTAGGGGTTGCACCGGAGGAGAGGCTCGCGCGGCAGGAAGCACTGGGCTCTCGGTTCCGGCCTCCGGTTGTCGAGCGACACCCGAGACTAGAGCTAAGGCGACACCCAGTCTTACGACCTGATCGAAGACGGGAGTCGAGGCGCCAAGCTTCTCCGCAAGGGGGAGTGACCCATGGCGCCGAAGCTCGGTCCGGAGGCAGTCATGACGATTCGAGAGTTGTTGCGCCGAGGGTGGTCGCGTTGCGCGGTGGCCCTGGCGCTGTCAGTGTCTGAAGGCGCCGTTCGATATCACGAGCGTCGAGATAAGTCGGAGGCGGTAGACGGTCGTGCCCGTCAGGTGCAGCGGGCGGAGGTCTGCCGCGAGGCGATCGAGCAGTGGTTGAAGGCGGTGGGTGATCGGCCGGGGTGGAATCTCGCGGCGCTTCACGAGTACCTGGTGGCGGAGCATTCGTACGCAGGGAGCCTGCGCTCGGTCGAACGCTACGTAGCGCGGCACTACCCGCCGCCGCCGCGGCGAGCTCGGCGTCGGGTGGAGACCCCTCCGGGTGGCCAAGCCCAGGCGGATTGGGCGACGTATCCCGAGGTGATCGTGGGAGGGCGATGCGAAGCGCTGTATGCGTTCTACCTTCAGCTGTCGTACTCGCGACACGAGGCGGTGGTGTGGTCTCGGCGCAAGGGCCAGCTGTCGTGGCATGAGGTCCACAACCGGGCGCTGATGCGGCTGGGCGGGGTGCCGGCCTCGATTCGCGTAGACAACGAGAAGACGGCGATGTCGCGGGGTGCGGGAGCCTGGGGCGAGATCAACCCGGCTTACCGGCGCTATGCGCAGGTGGCGCGATTCCACGTGGACGCTTGTGCTCCCCGTAGTCCAGAAGCGAAGGGCAAGATTGAGCGCCGAATCGGCGTCGAGCGCCGCACTCTTGGGCTTGCTGTGACGGGCCGTGCCTGGGACAGCCTGGAAGAGCTTCAAGCGGCCACCGACGAAGCCGTGCGGCGCTCGGCTGAACGTCGACGCTGCCCGGCAACGGGGACCTCGGTACTCGAAGCTTGGGAGCGAGAGAAGCCCTTTCTGGGCCTTCTCCCATTGCTGCCGGAGCCTTTCGACGTCGTGGCCGAGCGCAAGGTGGCAATCGACTGCACGGTGTCCTTCGAAGGGCGGACCTACTCGGTGCCCTTTGCCTGGGTGGGTCGATCGGTCGAGCTGTGGGGCGGTGCAAGCGACGTGCTGATTCTGTCGGGAGGCGCTGTGATCGCCCGCCATCCGCGCAAGACCGAATCGCGCATCGTCGTCGATCCACGCCACTTCGAGGGTCCTGCGACGGGCGAGGTTTTGCCGCCGCTCCCCCTGGGGCGCATGGGGCGTCGCCTGGAGGAGATCGCGGCCCTGGTGCCCCAGCAGCGACCTCTGGACCTGTACGCTTCCCTGGCGGAGGTGGCGCGATGAGCGCGACCAAGCCGCGGGTGGATCTGGATGCGACACGCGAGCGGCTGACGAAGCTGGGCTTGTCGTACGCTGCCGAGCAGCTGAGCGAGCGCATCGCCGAGACCGTCAAGGAGTCGCAGTCGCCGCATCGTTTTCTCGATAGTTTGCTCGACGCGGAGCTGTCGAGCCGAGAAGAGCGCCGGACCAAGGTGTCGCTTCGTCTTTCGGGCTTGCCCACGGGGCAGACGCTCGGGAGCTTCGATTTCAGCTTTCAACCGGCGGTGGATCGAAGCCGGATCGAGACGCTCGCGACCTGCGGCTGGATTCGGGAGGGAGCGACGCTCTTGCTGCAAGGGCCGCCGGGAGTAGGAAAGACGCACCTGGCCGTCGCGCTGGGCGTGCGGGCGGTGGAGAACGGCTTTTCTGTAGCCTTTTTTCGCCTCGAGGAGCTTCTCCAGTCGCTGCGGCGCGACGCGGACCTGCCGTCGTCTCGGCTCCGAAAACGCAAGTACAACAACGTGTCTTTGGTGATCCTCGACGAGGTGGGCTTCGAGCCGATGAGCCGGCACGAAGCGAGCCTGTTTTTTCGCCTGGTCAGCTACCGCTACGGTCGCGGGAGCCTCCTGATCACGACCAACAAAGGCATCCGCGATTGGCCGGAGATCTTGGCCGGCGACGAGGTACTCGCCACGGCGATCTTGGACCGCCTTCTTCATCGAAGTCACGTGCTCAACATCAAGGGACGCAGCTACCGACTGCGCGAGCTGGAAGCGTCCGCGGAGCGAGGACGCTGATGTTTTTCGGAGCCCCTCCCGTGCCCGCGCGCGCCGGCCAGGGGCTCCGGCCGACCCCCACCCCGCCGACCGGCCTCCGCCCCTGGCCGGCCCTCCCCGGGCCTACTCCTCGAGCTCCCCGCGGGCCACCGCCGCCGCCCTTCCCCTCCCACCAAAACCTCGTAAAGGTAGCTGTCGCCTTAGCTCGTAAAGGTGGGTGTCGCTTGACATCTTCCTGCTCTGACGGCGGCAGCTCCGCCAGAATCGTTTCGAGCGCCCGCTCGGCAGCGCCCAAAGCATCCGCCACGGCGGCGAGCGCCGCCTGTGCCTGTTCGACCGTCACCGCTTCCTCCGTTCTGAGATGGAAAACCCGCCCCGCCGACAGGCAAAGGCGGTGCCCTTCGCGCAAGGCTTTCCCCTTCGGCGCTCGGCTCGCTCCACCTCCGTTCCCAGATTGTGAAGACAGGCTACAATGTGTGCATAATGTGTGTTTATAGTGTTCCTAATGTAGGCAGCGAGGTTCGGTATCGTCCTGACGTGCCTACCAGGAAGACCGAACCGGAGCGCAGGGGCTCCCGCCACGAGCCACGGACTCGTGCGGGAGGTCGCCTACCTACATGCGGACGAAGCGGAAGCTCTGGAGAAGCGAGCGGCGAAGGAACGGGCAAGCAAATCCGAGATCATCCGCCGCGCTTTACGGGAATTTCTGGGGGTGGAGGACTGACCTACTCAGAAAGCCTGCTGGACAAGTGCCGCACAAACGCGCGCATAGCAACATACACCTCTAGGGCCGTTTCCTCGGTGTATGTCCGAGCGGGTGTATGCACCACAGGGTTTCGTGTAGCGTCCTTGACGGTCTGCAAGTAGTGCACAGCGTCGAGAATAAATCTGTCCCGAGACCGCTCTTCCGCCGTCTTATCCTTTTCCGGCTTGTTAGTCACAGACTTGGCGATCTGATCTAGGGCCACTTTCCAGGTCGGACTGAAGGCGGTGAGACCAGTTATTTTTTTAAGCGCATCAAGTCCGATCTCTAGTACGCGCATCAAGTGGAATACGCATGCGGTGTACCGGCATAGAGCAAAACATTTCCCCGCTTCCTCTATGTCGTAGCTTGCGGAGGGAAATGCAGCGCTGACATTTTCACCGAAGAGGTCTTTGCCTTCAAGATATTCGCGGCGTTTCCCGTCAACGTGAAGGAAAATATTTGCTCGAAGCTCTCGCTCAATACTTCGCTGCAATTCCGCCATTACAACGTCCGGAGTGAGATTACGCGACCGCACATCCTTCCCGATCCACTCCAAGAGGATATCCGCCGACCGAGGTAATCCATGCGCCACAAAAGCGGCAGCAATCTCTCGGGCTTCTGAAAGGGTGAAAAGCGCTTGCCCGTCCGAAACCGGAATATCGGTCAGTTTTAACTTCCGAAGCGCCGCTTGAGCGCCACTATAATGGCCGCTAACGAGACAGAAGTTAATTACATCGTCCAAAAAACTCTGGTCTACTATTTTCATGAGGTCCAGAAGGCTCCAAAGCCTGTACGGCTCCGCCTCCCAGGGAGCGAGATTGCAGCCGCGGGGCGAGCCGAAAGCCTCCCCGAGAGGGGAATGGGATCATCTAGGAGAGGTTCAGCGATCATAGGATATACCTCGGCCTGGTGAGTCAAGTATATTGTTGCCAGAATTTGGGCTACGGACCCGCGGGGGAATGATCCTCGACTCGTCTGCGATCGTTCGCTATCCGGACCGCCGCCCGGTCGAGTAATTGGGGCCGGCGGTTGTGGGCGACGGCGATGATCCAAAGCGTCGCCTCGAGCTGCAGGAAGAAGATCTTGTAGGGGAACGACGAATCGGGGCCCTTCTTGTCCCGGCGATAGAGTGCTGCGGCCAGATGCGAGGATGCTGCCGGATCCTCGCCATCGTAGCTTCAACCTCATTACGGAACTCGGGCTCCAATCCCACCCTTTGCGATTCGTAGGTCGCCGCCGAATCTAGTAGCTCCGCTTCCGCATCCTTGTGGAAGCGAATCGAGTTCACGGATAAAGCTCGCGGAGGTGACCAAAGACCTTCTCCGCCGTGCGGCCCTCGGCATCACCATTTCGGACTTCGGCTACGCGTCGGTCGATCTCAGCATCCCATGCGACCGCCACCTCGCCATCGTCCTCGTCGAGAGATTCAAGCAGGTGGTAGGCCAGGTCGGCGCGCTCCTCTAAGGTGAGCCCTTCGAGTGTCACCATGAGTTGCTTGACTGCCTCGGTCATTTCGGGTTCCTCCTCAGGGCGAAAAGTTCGACGACGACCACGATCAGCCACACCGCGGACCTCGGTTCAGCCGACTCTGGCAGGTGCGGACTTCGAACCTGCCGAGTTGTGAGCTGCTCCAGCCCTGAAGTGTGCTGAGCCAGCTCGGTCGTGAGCTGGGACAGACCCGTGGCGCGCTAAGTCACGCCCCTTGTGGCCGAGCCGGCAAAGGAGTGAGCTGCGCCAGCTAACCCGTGAGCTGAACCAGCCCAGGTGTGATCTGCGCCAGCCAACAAGCGAGCTGGTCCAGCCCAGTCGTGAGCTATGCCGGCCCAGAGCTGAGATGAGCCAGCCCACTCGTGACCTGGAACACGACAGGGGTGAGTTGTACCAGCCCAGGGGTGAGCCAAGCCAGCCCAGGGGTTTCCCGGCCCCGACCGGTGGTGAGCTGGAGCGGCCCGGTCGTGCGCTGCGCCCGCCCAGAGGTGGGCTGAGCCAGCCCGGTTGGGAGCCGCGCCAGCACAGCGGTGAGCCGCGCCAACCCGGTAGTGAGCTGCGCCAGCACAGCGGTGAGCTGCGCTAGCCCGGTTCTGATCGGAACCAGCCCGCTGGTGGGCCGCGCCAGTCCAGTACCGTCCTGGGCCGAACCCAGGGTGAGCTGGGCCAACTCCGCGCTGCGCTGGACCGGGTGTGCGGTGCACGGCCGGCCGGGCCCCGGCCCGTCGAAGGCGTCGCAGGTGCCGACTCCTGCGGCCCTTCAGGCCGCCGGAACTTTGTGTCCATTGACCCCAGGGCGTCGGCCTTCGGCCTCCGCCCTGGGCTGGGATCTAGCGGCCCGTTGGGCCGCCCCCTTCGCTGAATGGCGAATCCAGTCGCGTCGATTTCGGCATCCACAAAACCGTTCCGCGCGGTCGGGAAACCAGATCTGCCGAACGAGTTGGCGCCGCCTCGGCTCGGAAACCTGACGACGAAGGGCCACCGGCCCAACGGGCCGGCGGAATCTAGCCCAGGGCCGAGGCCGAAGGCCGACGCCCTGGGTTAG
>JBGAGQ010000086.1:0-20863 GCA_044226625.1 Thermoanaerobaculia bacterium | reverse complement strand
GATTTGCCGCAGCCGTTCGGTCCGACGATCGCGGTGACGCCGCCGGCGAAGTCGACCGCGACCGGGTCGACGAAAGACTTGAATCCAGAGATCTCGAGGCGTTCGACTTTCAGCATGGGTCGGTAAGCCTACCAGACGGCATCGAGCGGCTACAAGGAGTAGGGGAGGCGCAGGAGAACGACCACAAGATGCTGTAGATAGCTCGAAACGGGAGCGGAGGGCGGCCTTTGCCCGGCGGAAGCCCGAACGACATAGGATCCAGCGGCCCGCAAGACCTCCCATGACCGAAATTTTCGCCGCCTTTTTGAATCTCCTCGTGCCCCTCGGCGCCGCCGGGGCCCTGGGGGGAAGCGCTTTGGCCTTGGGGGCTCTCCTGCGCCGTGGCGTGGGTGAGCCGCGGCGTTCCGATCCGCGCCTCGCCCGGCTCGGCGTGGATTTCGCGGCCGGTCTCGCGCTGCTCATCGGGCTCGGATTCTGGCTGGGGATCGCCGGTCGGCTCGACCTCATGGGCCTCGTCGTGGGAATCCTGGGACTCTCCGCCCTGCTAGGGGGGCTGGCAATTCGGGGCGGAATTCTCGACGCCCTCCGTCGACCGGCCGAGCTTCGGCACCGCGCGACCCAACGACCCGGAGTCTTCCAGCCGCCGACCTGGCCCCGCTGGGCGCTCTGCCTCGCTGGCGCCAATGTCCTGCTGCTCGTCGTTCTCGCGCTCTACCCGCCGAACAGCTTCGACGCGACGATGTACCACCTGCCGTTCGCCAAGGCGTTCGTCGCGACCGGAGGGCTGCCGTACCTTGAGGATCTGCGGTTTCCGGTCTTCCCGCAGGGGAGCGAGGTGCTGTTCGCCGAAGCGATGCTCCTCGGGGGCGATCGCGCCGCGCAGCTGATGTCTCTGCTTGCGACCCTGGCCGCCGCCGCGATCCTCTTCGGGTGGGTCTACCGAGTGGCTCCCGGACGATCGGGCGCCCATGCCGGAGGGCTCGCCGCGGCTCTGTTCCTCGGCGGTCCGGTGATCGCCTATCTGGCGGGAACCGCCTACTGCGAGCCGATGCTGGTTCTCTTCGCGGTCGCGACGTTCGATCAGCTCGACCGTGGCACCCGGGACCGCACCGACGACCGGTGGCGCGGCTTCCTCGTCGGGATGTTCGCGGGTACGGCGGCCGGGATCAAGTACTTCGGTCTCTTCCCGGTCGGCCTCGTCGTGGCGGCCGCGGTCCTCGGTCGGGGAGCGCGCGCCGAGCGAGTGCGGCGCCTCGCCTGGGGCCTCGGGGGAGCGTTGGCCTTCGCGCTACCGTGGTACGTCCGGAACGCCGTCTACACCGGCAACCCGGTGATCCCGTTATTTCCACGCCTGTTCGGTCCGTCGCCTTGGGGTGGCCCGGGCGAGCTCGCCCCCTGGTCGCAGGGCCATGGAATCGCCCAGCTCGCGCAGATGGCCCTGCTCCCCTGGACGACGACGTTCGGCCGGCCGGAGTTCGGCCGCATGCCCCCCTGGTCGCCGATCCTCTGGATCGCGCTCGGCGTGGCGCTCTTCGCGTCGCGGCGGGACCGCCGGATCCGTCGGCTGCTGGCCGTCGCGCTGGCGTACCTCCTCGCCTTCTTCTTCTTGCCCCTCGATGGCCGGTATCTCCTGTCGATCCTGCCGCTCTTGGTCGGGGCTGCCGCGCTGGGGATGGTGGGGCCGCTGTCGAAGGTACCGTCGGCGGTTCCCGTCAAGGGTCCCAAGATCTGGGCCGCGGCAGCCCTCCTCGCCCTCGCACCGACGACGGCTTGGAGCCTGTACCAAATCCATCGGCTCGGTCGTCTTCCCGTTTCTCCGGTCGAGCGAGACCACTTCCTTGCCGCGCGATACCCCGCGTACTCGGCGCTCCGCTTCCTCGAGCAGACGCGAGGCCGACACGCGTCGATCTACGCCTTCTACGCGGAGAACCACGTCTACTACGCGCCGGGCCGCTTTCAGGGGGATTGGGACGGAACGGCGCCGTTCCGGGAGCTGTTGCGATACGTCGCGGACGGCGATGCGCTCGCCGAGGAGCTACGGCGTCGTGGCGTCACCCACCTGTTGGTGCTTTCGGGGAACCCGCCTCCGCTGCCGAGCGGAGAGAGCTTCGCGCGGAGATTCCGTCTCGTCTACGACGACGGGAAAGCCAAAGTATGGGAAGTGCGATGAAGGAAGAAGGGGATTGGTGCGAAAGGGGGGACTCGAACCCCCACGGCCTTGCGACCACAAGATCCTGAATCTTGCGCGTCTACCAAATTCCGCCACTTTCGCGTGCCGGGCCGGGATTGTAGACGAAAGCGAGGTGGACGTGTCAAACCCGAATCTTGCGGGCGGGGAGGCGAGGCGTTCGTCGCGACGGGTTCGTTTGACGGCTTCCTCGCTCGAATGCTAGCCTTTCAAGACCATCGGCTCTTCGATTTGAGGCTTTCCTGGCGATCGAGCAGCGATATTGCTATGACCTCTACCCGCAATTCGGGCTCGTTCGGCGCCGTGCGCGATGCGGATACCGACAACATCGACCTGACGCCCTTCTCGGAGAGCGGGCTGACCGCTTCGATCAGCACGGCGTCGCGAGGAGCCGAGCCGGAAGCCGCGGCGGTCGAGGTCGAAGCCGGCATCATCCTGATCGCCCATCCGGAAAACCAGCGCCTCGGTTCCCGGTTTCGCCTCTCTCCGGGGACGACGCTCGAAATCGGCCGTAGCGCCGCGACCGGAATCAGCCTGCCCGAGGTCCTCTCGATCTCGCGTACCCATGCCCGGCTCCGCTATTTCGGACATCGGGTGACGATCGAGGATCTCGGTAGCACCAACGGCACCTACGTGAACGGGCGGCGGATCAACGGCCAGGCGCCGCTCCAGAGCGGCGACCGGTTCCAGACCGCGGCGGTGCATTTCAAGTTCCTCCACGAGCGCGATCCGGAGCACGCGTATCACGAGGCGATCTACGACCTGGTGATGCGCGACGGGCTGACCGAGATCTACAACAAGCGGAAGTACGACGAGGAGCTGCAGCGCGAGTTCGCTCGCGCACTGCGCCATCGCCGTCCGCTGTCCTTGATCACCTTCGACATCGACGAGTTCAAGCAGGTCAACGACACGTACGGCCACTTGTGCGGCGACTTCGTCCTGAAGCAGCTCGCGAGCCTGGTGCGCGAGGTCGTTCGGCCCGAGCAGATCTTCGCCCGCCTGGGCGGCGACGAATTCGCGATTCTCGCGCCCGAGACCGAGACCGAGGGCGCCGAGACGCTCGCCAGCAAGTTGTGCGAGCGGGTGCTCGAGCTGGATTACCGCTACGAGGACTACAAGATCGAGGTGTCGTGCTCGTTCGGCGTCGCCGGACTCGATCCTTCGATGCGCTCGCCGCGCCAGCTGTTCGAGGCGGCCGACGCCGCCTTGTTCGAATCGAAGCGCTCCGGGCGCGGGCGGGTGAGCCTCCACCATCCGGAAACGCCGACCGGCGACGCCTGAACCTCGGCAGGATCCGGTCGGAGCCCCGATTGAGCCGCACACATCGGGCGGGACGCGGTCCGCACCGAGATCCCGAGCTCAACTTTCCCAGCTCGTCCCGCGGCTCGAGGTCTGCCGGGGCCGCTTCGGCCGGGATAGAATTCCAAGATTGGGAGGACCCGGTGCCGTTCTACAACTGCGATCGCTGCCCCTCGTATTGCTGCTCGTACCCGCGCATCCAGGTCGAAGAGAGCGATCTCGTTCGGCTGGCGAAACACTTCGGCGTCTCCTATGGCGTCGCGCGGAAGAAATTCGTCCGCCGAGGCGAGGAGCCGGGCGAGCTGATCCTGCGCCATACCCCGGACGAGATCTACGGCACGGCCTGCCAGTTCCTCGACCGCACGACCCGGCGCTGTTCGATCTACCTGGCGCGACCGACCATTTGCCGGGCTTACCCGGGCGATGGACGCTGCGGCTACTACGACTTCCTGAGCTTCGAGCGGCGCGCCCAGGAAGATCCGGACCACGTTCCCTCGACCTTCAACCATCCCCCTTCGCGTGACGTCGCGGCGAACCGCGCGGACGAATAGGAGCTCCGCCGAGTGCTCCGCGAGCTCCACGTCCGCAACCTCGCGGTGATCGAGGGCGCGACGATCGAGTGGGAGGAAGGTTTCGCCGTGCTCTCGGGCGAGACCGGTGCAGGCAAGTCGATCGTCGTCGACTCGTTGTCGCTTCTCGCCGGGGCCCGCGCCTCGACCGAGATGATCCGCAGCGGTGCCGAGGTCCTTTCCGTCGCGGGAGTCTTCGCGCCGCGTGGAAGCGCTTGGCGGCAGGTCCTCGAAGAGTCCGGGCTCGAGGCGCACGGCGACGAGCTGCTGATCCGCCGCGAGATCGCGAGAAACGGCCGCAATCGAGTTTTCGTCAACGATCAGCCGGCGACGCTGCGGCTCCTCCTCGATCTCGCGCCGTTGGTGCTCCGGATCCACGGCCAGCGTGAGGAGCTCGGCCTCACCACCCCCGATCTGCAGCGTCAATGGCTCGACCGGAGTGGCGGCGCCGAAGCGGATCGCCTGTTGAGCGAGGTCGCCGAGGCGTACGACCAATGGTCGCGTCTCGCGGAGCGGCTGGCGCGGGCGAGCGGCGATCAGAAGGCTCGGCGCGAACGCCTCGAGCTCCTTCGCTTCCACGCAGAGGAGATCGACGTGGCGCGCCTGGTCGCCGGCGAGGACGAACGCCTACGCACCGAGCGCGACGGGCTGCGAAACGCCGATTCGATCGCCCGGGCGCTCGGCGCGTCGCAAGCTTCGCTTTCCGAGGACGAAGGCGCGGCGGTGGAGCGCGTCGGCCGGGCTCGCGACCTGCTCGCCGGCATCGTCTCCTGGCAGCCCGAGGCGGAGGGGTGGGTCGCGGACCTTTCGGAGATCGAGGTCCGTCTCGCCGATCTTGCCCAGACCCTCGCTCATCATCTGGATCGATTGGACGCCGATCCGGGCCGGCTCGACGCGGTGGAGGAGCGGCTCGCGCTCGTCGAGCGGCTCGGCCGGCGTTTCGGCGGCTCGGCCGCTTCCGCGCTCGCCTACCGGGCGACGATCGAAGAAGAGCTCGCCGAGCTCGATGCCGACGCCGCGGACCGCACCGATCTGTTTCTGCGGGTGGAGAGCGCGTTGGGCGTCTATCGCGAAGCGGCGCTCACGCTCTCCAAACGCCGCGAGGTCTGGGGACGAGACCTGGTGCAGAGGATTGCCGCCGAGTGCAAGGATCTCGGGCTCTCGAAAGCCCGCCTCGAGGTGCTGCTCGAGAGGAGGCGGCGGTCCGGCGGCGCACTCGCCCTCGACGGGATCGAGGTCGAGCCGGGGCGCGAGGGGGTCGATCAGGTGGTCTTCCTGTTCGCGCCGAATCCGGGCGAGGAACCTCGTCCGCTCGCGCGCATCGCCTCGGGCGGCGAGCTGTCCCGCCTCTTCCTCGCGCTTCAGCTCGCGGCGCGCGGCGACGATCGGGAAGGAGCGGAGGCGACCCTGGTGTTCGATGAGGTGGACGCCGGGATCGGCGGTGCGGAGGCCGCGGCGCTCGGTCTCAAGCTCAAGCGCCTCGCGCGCGGCGGCCAGATCCTCGCGGTGACCCACCTGCCGCAGGTCGCGAGCGCGGCGGACCGCCATTATCGGGTGGCGAAAAAGGTGACGGGAGGAAGGACGCGAGTCACGGTCGAAGAGCTCGATGGCGAAGGACGGATCGAAGAGGTGGCTCGAATGCTCGCCGGGTCGAAGGTGACCGACCTCTCGCTGTCGCACGCCCGAGAGCTGATCGCCGGAGCGGCCCGCCGGTGAGCCGAGCCGCGACCTCGGTCCGGCGCCTCTGGCATCCAGGCGATCCGGTCGAGCCGCTGGTGGCGCTGCGATCCCGCGGCGGTGTGCTCGCCTTCCCGACCGAATCGAGCTTCGGCCTGGGCGCCGATCCGAAAAGCTGGCCGGGCGTCCTCGCGGTGGAGCGGATCAAACGGCGCATCGACCGGGAGAGCGACGCCATCTCCCCGCGCCGCAAACCGATGCCGGTCGTGATCGCCGATCTCGCGCAGCTCGCCGAGCTGGGGATCGACGCGGGCTCGGCGTCGGTGGCCCGGGTCGCTCCGTTCTGGCCCGCTCCGCTTTCCGTAGTCCTGCCACTCGAGCGCGGAGCGGATCTGCCGGCAGCCGGAGGGACGGGATCGCTCGCGGTACGTATTCCAGACCACGATGGCTTGCGTGCCCTGGTCGCCGCCGTCGGACCGCTCACCGCGACCAGCGCCAACCGGACCGGCGAGCCCCCGTTGCTCTCGGCGCGGGAGGTCGAGGCCCTTCTCCGCGAAGGGACCGAGGCCGACGACATCGATTTCGTGGTGGTCGACGGGGAGGCCCCCGGCGGACTACCGTCCACGCTCGTCGCCTTCGAGGGCGACGAGGTCCGCGTCCTGCGGCAAGGCCCGTTTCCCGCCGAGAGGCTGCTCGGCCGCGACGGTTCGTCTTTCGCGCGGAGAGGAGAAGTATGAGCACGAGATGGAGTAGATCTTCAGCGCTCGCCCTCGGCATGTTCCTCATGGCCCTGACCTCGATGGGCGCCCCCGCGCCCGCGACCCCGCCTCGGGGGCCTTACACCGCTCCATGGATCTCCGTCGACGAGGTGAAGGTAGGGCAGCGCGGATACGGCATCACGGTGTTTCAGGGTACGAAGCCGGAACGGTTCGAGGTCGAGATCGTCGGCGTGATGAGAAACCTCGCGCCCGGCCTGAGCTACGTGCTGGTCAAGCTCACCGGTCACGACCTCGAACGGAGCGGCATCTCCGCGGGGATGAGCGGCAGCCCGGTCTATTTCGACGACCGCTTGCTCGGCGCGGTGTCGTTCGGCTGGCCCTTCTCCAACGATGCGGTGGGCGGCGTCACGCCGATCGAGGCGATGCGGAAGTTGGGTGAAGATCCAGGCAAGAGCGCGCTAGCGATCGGCACGCCGGTCGTGCCGTTGAGCGATCTCGTGGCGCGGCGAATCCCCTCGGACCTCCTCGCTCGCGAGCTGTCCGCTCTGTCCGCCCTTTCGCACCCCGAGGGCGCGGGGGCGCCGGGGGCCGTGGTCTGGACCGCGAGCGGGTTCGGCGAGCGCTCGCTCGCGGCCCTCCGGCTCGGATTCGGACCGGTCCCGATCGCTCTGGCCGGGCGGGCGGAGAGTGCCCCGACCCAGGGGCAGGGGGGGCCCTCGCTCGGAGTCGACGACCTTCGTCCCGGCGGCGCCGTTTCGGGCGTCATCCTGGACGGCGACTTTCGCCTCGGGGTGACCGGCACGGTCACCGATCGCGGGGGCGACTCGCTGCTCGCCTTCGGCCATAACTTCCTGGGGATCGGGAAGGTGTCGATTCCCATGGCGCCGGCCGAAGTGGTGACGGTCCTTTCGAACCAGTACAACTCGTTCAAGATCGCCAACGTCGGTCCCGTCGTCGGCGCGGTCGTGGAAGATCGTCGGACCGGGATCGAGGGGCGGATCGGGGCCACGGCACCGACGTTTCCGGTCGTCGTCAAGCTGCATGGCGAACGCGAGCACGAGTACCACATGCGCATCGCGGACGTTCCGGAGCTGGTGGCCGGCATGGTCGGCACGGCCGCGCTCGCGAGCCTCGAGGCGGCGAGCCGAACCGCCGGCGGCCAGTCGCTCGATCTCGCCGCCCGCTTTCGGCTCGCGGGCCGAGGAGATCTCTCGATCGCCCAGAGCTTCGATGGCGACAACGCGGCCAACGAGGCGATCTCTTACCTGCTGTCGATCGCGTCGTATCTCGCCCAGAACGACCTCGAGCGGCTGCGGATCGAAGGCGTGGAGATCGAATTCGACCAGGTGAGCGCGCCGCGGTCTCTTTCGATCGAAGGGGCGCATGCCGAGCGGACGGTGGTTCGCCCGGGGGAGACGATCCGGGTGGCGGTCGACCTGCGCGCGTTCCGCGGCGAAAAATCGCGGCGCACGCTCGATTTGGCCGTGCCGACCGATCTCAGCGCCGGCCGCTACTCGGTCTGGGTCGGCGATGGCGCGAGCGTCGACGCGGCGCGACTGCAGCTCGAGCCGGCCAACCCGGAAAACGTCACCCAAGCGCTCGAGCTGCTCGGCTCGTTCCACTCCCGGCGCGAGCTGGCGGCGATCGTCGCCGCTCCTGGGCCGGGGATCGTGGCGGGGGGGAGGGCGATGCCGCAGCTGCCGGGGAGCGTCCGTTCTCTCTGGGGCGCGGGCGGTCCGGGTCTGGGCCAACCCATTTCCAACGTGGTGGTGGCTCGGGCCTCGCAACCGCTTCCCGCTCCGGCCTCCGGGATCGTGCGCCTCGACTTCGAGGTTCGGCGCGAGAACGGAATGCCCGGTGAATCGCCCGACGGGACGGCTCCGGACGGCGGCGAAGGGATCGCCGCTCTCGCTCCTTCGACCGTGTCCTCCCCGTCATCGCCTCGAGGCGTGCCCACAGCGTCCTTCGACCTCTCTCTGGAGAACCCACGATGAAAGCAACGCTCGACACCCTCGCGCGGGCCGCCGCCCTCGGCGCCGGAATCTTGCTCGCGGCGTCCACCGCGCGAGCGACCGAGGTCCGGATCTTCCAGGTCCAGACGGGCGCCGACTTTCGCTCGGGCACCCTGGCCGGGATCGCCCTCGATCCCGGCGGATTCCTGGACCTCGCCCCGCGCGTCGAACGGGTAGCCGGCCTGTCCGAGCCGTTCGTCTTCTCGGCGGTGGCGATCCCCGGGGGCTGGGCGGTCGGCACGGGCAACGACGGCAAGGTGCTCAAGGTGACGTCAAAGGGAGAGGTCAGCGTGCTGTTCGACGCCGACGAGGCGGAGGTCTTCGCGCTCTGGGCCGATCCGGACGGGACGCTGTTCGCCGGCACCTCGCCGAGCGGCAAGGTCTACCGCATCGCGACCTCGGGATCCTCCTCGAAGGCCGAGGCGAAGGTGTTCTTCGACCCGGGGGCCACCTACATCTGGGCGATCCGGCGTTCCGCCGCCGGCACGCTCCTGGTCGCGACCGGAACCGAGGGCAAGCTCTTCGAGGTCGACGGCTCGGGCAAGGGCAAGGTGCTCTACGACGCCGACGAGCCGCACATCCGAAGCCTTCTGCCGCTCCCCGCGAGCGCCGGGGGAGGCGTCGTCGTCGGCACTTCGGGGGACGGCTTGGTCGTTCGAATCGGCAAGGACGGCTCGGCGCGCACGCTGTTCGATGCCGCGGAGCCCGAGGTCGCCTCGCTCGCGCTCGGCCCCGACGGCACCGTGTACGCCGCGCTCGTGGCGTCGGAGTCGAGCCTCGTCGCCGGGGGCGCCGCGGCGGCGCCCGGGGCTCCGGCGAAGCCGGGCGAGCCCACCGTGACCGTGACCGTCGGAGAGCCCGACGCGACCCCGGGTCGCAAAGACGGCGGGCCGCGCAGCGAGGTGGTGGCGATCGCGCCGAACGGCCTCGCCGATGGAATCGGCAACTTTGCCGACGAGACCGTGTTCGACCTGCTCTGGCAGGGCGGGCGCCTCTGGGTCGCCACCGGCCTCGAAGGGAAGCTCTACTCCTACCGCCCGGCGGGCACCTCCTCGAGCCGGATGGAGCTCGAGAAAGACACCGACGAGAGGCAGCTCGTCGCCCTGATCCCCGGCCCGGCGGGTCCGACGATCGCGTCGACGAACGGCTCCGCGCTCTATCGGACGACCGCGGAGCTCGAAGCGAAAGGGACGTTCACCGGCGCCGTCCTCGACGCCGGCGCGCCGGCCCGATTCGGCAGGCTGCGCTGGCGGGGCGATGTGCCGGAGGGCACTTCGGTGAGCTTCTCGGTGCGCAGCGGAGCGAGCGCCACCCCGGACAAGACCTGGTCCGCGTGGAGCCCTTGGCGGAAGATCGCGAGCCGCGACGAGATGGCCCTGTTCGGGGACGAGGGAGCCCCCGAAGGGCGATATCTCCAGTGGCGGGTCCAGCTGACCGGCGGAGGAAGCGGTTCTCCCCGCGTGGCGGCGGTCGAGCTGTCGTACCGGCAGCTCAACCAGCGGCCCAAGATCGAGGCGTTCGGCGCGCTGCCGCCCGGCCAGATCCTGGTGCCGCAGAACTTCAACCCGGCCAACCAGGTGTTCGAACCGGCGCACCCGAACCGGGAAGGGCTGTTCACCACGCTCGCTCCCGCCGTCGACCTCGACGACAGCGGGCGGTTGAAGACCCTCTGGAAGCTGGGCTATCGATCGCTCCGCTGGAAGGCGAGCGATCCCAACGCCGACGCGCTGGAGTACGCCCTTTCGTTCCGTCCCGCCGGGAAGGGAGTGGGCGGGGATAGCGGTGCCTCTCCGGGCGAGCCGGGAACCCCGGGAGCTTGGATGCCGCTCGCCGATCGCCTGACCGAGGAGTACCTGAGCTTCGACGTCGGGGCGCTGCCGGACGGCCTCTATCGCTTCCGCCTCGAGGTGAGCGACGCCGACGCGAACGAGGCGGGCGAAGGGCTCGCGGCCGAAGAGGTCAGCCCGGCGCTGACCGTCGATCACACGCCGCCCGTCCTCGCCGGGGTCGCGGCGGAAGGCAACCGGCTGCGGGTTCGGGTCGAGGACGTCTGGAGCCCGGTGCGCGACGCGCAAATCAGCGTCGACGGCAAGGAATGGCAACCGGCGCGGGCGGCGGACGGTTTGCTCGACGGCCGGCGCGAAGAGCTGCTGATCGACGTGCCCGCGGGGGCACGGTATCTCCTGTTGCGCGCGACCGACGGCGCATACAATGCGGCAACTTTTGATCTGACGGACGAGATTGCGAGGGCGAGGGGCCGATGACAGGCAACGTGACGCGACGGATCGCGGTCTATCCCGGGTCGTTCGATCCGTTTCACAATGGCCACCTGGACATCGTCGAGCGGTGCCTGCCGATCTTCGACGAGGTGGTGGTGGCGGTGTTGTTCAACGAGGAGAAGCGGCCGATGTTCTCGGTCGACGAGCGGGTGTCAATGGTGCGGGACCTGCTGGTCGAGCGCTTTCCGGGCGCTTCCTGTCGCGTCGAGAGCTTTTCCGGACTGCTGGTCGACTTCATGGCTCGGCTCGGTGCGCGGACCGTGGTTCGGGGCCTGCGCGCCGTCTCTGACTTCGAGTTCGAGTTCCAGATGGCCTTGATGAACCGGCGCCTGAACCCGAACGTCGAGACCGTGTTCATGATGCCGAAAGAGGATTTCAGCTACCTGTCCAGCCGCTTGGTCAAAGAGGTGTTCGGGCTCGGTGGGGACCTGACCGGTCTCGTGCCCCCCTCGGTTCTCGCGTTGCTCGACGAGCGTTTGCATCCGGGGAAGCGTCCATGAGCGCTCCGGGGCTTGAGAACGGCACGGCGCTCGATCGCTTCGCGCTCGAGATCCCCAAGGTCGAGCTGCACGTCCATCTCGAAGGGTCGATGCGCCCCGACGTGTTGCTCGGACTCGCGAAGCGCAACCGCGTGGACCTTCCGGCGAGCGATGTCGCGGGCCTGCGCGAGTGGTTCCGCTTTCGCGACTTCGACCACTTCGTCGACATCTACCTGACCTGCTCGCGTTGTCTGAGGTCGCCCGAGGACTTCCGTGCCCTCGCGGCCGACGTGCTCGCGGAGCAGGCGCGCCAGAACATCGTCTATACCGAAGCCCATTTCACGATCCAGACCCATCTCGGCAACGGCGCCGACGGCGAGGCGGTGCGCGAGGCGATCGCCGATGCCGTGGCCGAAGCCGAGCGGACGTGGGGCGTCACCCTGCGGTTGATCCCGGACATCGTCCGCAACGTCGCGGTTTCGGCGGCGGACAAGACGATCGAGTGGGCGCTCGCCGACAAGACCGGTCTGGTGGTGGCGGTGGGGCTCGCGGGGATCGAGAACGGCTATCCCAACGAACCGTTCCGGGAACATTTCGACGCCGCGCGGAAAGCGGGGCTCAAGGTGGTCGCGCACGCGGGCGAGCACGGGGGGCCGGAGTCGATCCGCTCCGCCCTCGACGTCGTCGGCCTCGACCGGCTCGACCACGGCGTCCGCGCGATGGAGGATCCGGACCTCGTGCGCGAGCTCGTCGCGACGCAGCTCCCCCTCGACATCTGCCCCTCGTCGAACGTCTGCCTGGGGGTGTTCCCCGACCTCGCTTCGCATTCGTTCGACCGACTGCGGAGAGCGGGGGTGGCGGTGAACGTCAATACCGACGACCCGCCGTTCTTCGATACCGACCTCGCGACCGAATACGCCCGGATGGCCAGGACGTTCGGCTACGACGCCAGGGACCTGGCCGGCTTTTCGCTCGCGGCCCTCGATGCGTCGTTTCTACCGGACCGGAGGAAGGACGAGATGCGAGAGGAGTTCCGGCGGAGCTTCGCCGGCCTGTCGGATCGCTACGGGGTCGGAGGCGAGTAACCGACCCCAGCCGGGGACTCGATCGGGACCGGTGGAGGAGTACGCGGTGCCTGATCGTTACGGCGGTCTTGAGAATTACGCGACGTCTTCCGGAGAGGTCGAGTCGTCGTCGTTCGCGGGCGCTTCGACCGGCTCGCCGAGCTCGTCGGTGGAGCCTTCTTCGCGGTTCGGGTTGTTCTTGCGCTCCAGACGACGCTGGAGTTTCTCGTCCTGCTTCTGCTTCCGGGCCAGCTCCCGCTGGCGCCTTCCCTGTTGATAGTTCTGACGGGCCACGTCTCCTCCGGGCGACCGAAGAGTCCAGATTAGGTGCCGGAAGACTCCGGCGGCGACCATTCTGATTCGCTCTGGCGAGAAGCTTATCATCGACCGGGATCGAACCCGTCACAGGGCCCGACACGACCGTCCGCGACGGTCCGACGCCCGGGTGAGATGGCGAATCTCCTCGGCTTGGCATCGAAGGCCGACCGGTCCCGTTGTCAGGTCCGGGCGACACTTATCGTCAGGAAGCGCGTTGCGGTTCCTCCCGACCAACCGTCTCGGCCGTTCCCCCCGTCGATTGGGAACGATCTCCCCGGGTCATCCAGTGCTGTGACTTCTCGAGTTTGGGCCTTCGCCCGGAGCCTCGACCCTATGGAATCTCTGCTTCGTGACATCCGTCTGGCCGCTCGCGGTCTCGCCCGCTCGCCGGCCTTTACCGTCGTCGCGGCCCTCTGCCTGGCGCTCGGCGTCGGCGCGGCGACGGCGATCTTCAGCTTTGCCGATACCCTGATCTTGCGCGCCGCGCCCTATCCGGAAGCCGATCGGGTGGTGGTCGTCTACGGTCAATTCCTTCGCGATGGGATCGACCGCTCGCCGATCTCGGGGTACGAATACCTCGACCTCGTGGCGCAATCGAAGACTCTGGGCAAGAGCGCGGCGGTCGTGCCGCTGATGATCAACCTGACCGGCGACGGCGAGCCGACCCGGATCAGCTGCGGTCGCGTCTCGGCCAACCTGTTCGACCTGTTTCAAGTTCCGCCGGAGATCGGCCGGACTTTCTCGCAGTCGGAGGACGTCTTCGGCCAGAACCAGGTGGCGGTCCTTTCCTACGCCCTCTGGCAGCGCCGGTTCGAGGGGGACCCGAAAGTCCTGGGCCGTAAGATCCTGCTCGACGAGAAACCGTACGAGGTCGTGGGGGTGATGCCGAAGAGCTTTCGCGCTTTGGCGCCCAACCAGGACCTCTGGATCCCGATCGCGATGAATCTCTCGGCATTGCCGCCGCGGAACGCCCGGGGTCTCGTCACGATCTCCCGCTTGGCGCCGGGCGCGTCGTTCGAGGGCCTGGAGAGCGAGCTGGCGGTGATCGCGGACCGATTCGTGCGCGAGCACCCCGGGGACTATCCCCCGGACGGCGGTTTCGGCCTTCATGCCGAGCCGATCCGGGGCGAGGTGATCGGGCGTTTTCGGCCGATGATCCTGTTCGTCTCCGTCGCGGCTTCCCTGGTGCTTTTGATCGCCTGCGCGAACGTCGCGAGCCTCCTGCTCGCCCGGGCGCTCGCCCGCGAGCGCGAGGTGGCCCTGCGGGCCGCCCTGGGCGCGGGGCGTGGCGTGATCGTCCGGCAGCTATTGGTCGAAAGCCTGCTCCTTTCCCTTCTCGGCGGAGCGGTCGGCGTGGTGTTCGCCTTCTGGGCGCTCAAGGCGTTGCTCGCGACGATTCCGGAACAGGTCTTCCCGGTGATCTCGCGGGTCGAGTTCTCGGGCCGCGCGCTCGGATTCGGCTTCCTCGCGGCGGTCGTCACCGGGCTGCTGTTCGGACTCGCTCCCGCCTTCCGGGCCTTCCGGGTGGACGTCGTGGAGCGCCTGAAGGAGGGGAGCAAAGGGAGCGGTGGCGGCGAGAAGCAGCCGTTGCGTGCGGCGCTGGTCATCGTCCAGGTGGGGCTCGCCCTGGCGGTTCTCGCGGCGGCGATGCTGCTCGATCGCAGCCTCGCTCGGCTCGACCGGGTCGATCCCGGCTTCCGCGCGGAAGGCGCGCTCACGGTGCCGCTGATCGTGCCGAAGCGGATCGCCGGCGAGCCGGCCCGGATGGCGAGCTGGTTCGGCGCCCTCGAAGAGCGGCTGCGCGGCCTGCCGGGCGCGACCGACGCGGGGCTCGTGACGCAGCTGCCCTTGGTCGGCGACAACGTCGTCTCCGGGGTCCGCGCCGAAGGGGGAGACTCGGGAGCGCCGCCGTTGCGAGTCGGAGTGCGCGGCGCGTCGAGCGGATACTTCGCCGCGCTCGGCATTCCGCTCGTCCAGGGAAGGCTGTTCGCGCCGGCCGAAGAGAATCCGAACGCGCGGGTCGCGTTGGTCGACGAGAAGCTTGCCCGCGCCCTCTGGGGCTCGGAAAACCCGCTGGGGAAGAGCTTCTACGACGATTCCCTCGGGCCGAAAGCAGCGCTCGAGGTGATCGGCGTCGTCGGGCCGGTCCGCCATTTCAGCCTGGCCGAGGAGCCCGAACCGACCTTCTACCTGCCGTTTGCCGCGGCCCAGTCGGCCCTCGCCTTCGTCGTGGTCCGGTCGAGCTCCGATCCGGCCGGGCTGTCGAACGCGCTGCGCCAGGCGGTGCACGAGCTCGACCCCGGCATCCCGGTGGACGACATCGAGACGATGCAGCAGCGGGTCGCCAACTCGCTCGTCCGCTCGCGGCTCGCTTCGACGTTGTCGCGTTTCTTCGGCGGGGCTTCGCTCCTTCTGACCGTCATCGGCGTCTACGGCTTGCTCGCCTTTTCGGTCGCCACCCGGCGCCGAGAGCTCGGCATCCGCATGGCGCTCGGCGAGAGCCGGAGCGGGATCGTCGCCCTCGTCGGCCAGCGGGCGGCGATCCTCGTCGGCCTCGGCCTGGTCGGGGGGCTCGGGCTCTCGGTGCTGTTCGCGCGCCTCGCGGCCGACAACCTGTCGAGCCTTCTTTACGGCGGCAAGGTCCTCGATCCCGGAGCCCTCGCGATCGCCGCCGCGTTGCTGATCGGGGCCGGGCTCATCGCGACGTTCGTCCCCGCGTATCGCGCAACCCGCACCCCGCCCGTAACGGTCTTGCGCGCGGAATAGGGAGATACCGTCGAGGGGGGGCGATCCCCCTCGACGGCTCCTTGGTAGGCCCGCGTTTCCTTCCCTCGGACCTTCCCTTCCTCACTCTCACCTAGAATGCCCCCTCTTCTCGGGAAGGGGACCCCTATGAGCGAATCCGCCGTGCCTACCACCAATCGCCTGGCCCACGAGTCGAGCCCCTACCTGCGGCTCCACGCGCACAATCCGGTCGATTGGTATCCCTGGGGGCCCGAGGCGATCGCCCGGGCGAAAGCCGAGCAGAAGCCGATCTTCCTGTCGGTGGGCTACTCGACCTGTTACTGGTGCCACGTGATGGAGCGCGAGTCGTTCTCCGATCCGAAGACGGCGGCGCTCATGAACGAGAAGTTCGTCAACGTCAAGCTCGACCGCGAGGAGCGGCCGGAGCTCGACGAGATCTACATGACCGCCACCCAGATCTTGTCCGGGCAAGGGGGCTGGCCGAACTCGGTCTTCCTCACCCCCGATCTTCTGCCCTATTACGCCGGGACCTACTTTCCGCCCGTCGACTCGCAGGGACGGCCGAGCTTCCGCGCCGTGCTCGCGCAACTCGCCGAGGCGTGGGCGACGCGGCGGGCCGACGTGCTCGCGCAGGGCGAGGAGCTCGAACGGGCGATGCGCCGCTATCTCGAGCAGCGAACCGTGCCGGCGACGGCGCCGCCGGGGCCGGTGGCCGCGTTGCGGGCCGCTGAATCGCTCGGCCGCCGTTTCGACGCCGCGTGGGGGGGCTTCGGTGGCGCGCCGAAGTTTCCGAGCCCTTCGAATCTCCACCTGCTCGAGGAGGTCGCGGCCGAGATCCCAGCCGCCGGGGAGATGCTTCGCGCGACGCTCGACCAGATGGCGCGCGGCGGCATCTACGACGCGATCGGCGGCGGCTTCCATCGCTACGCGACCGATCGCGAATGGAAGATCCCTCACTTCGAAAAGATGCTCTACGACAACGGCCTGCTCCTGGAGCTCTACGCCCGGGAGCACGCCCGCACGGGGGAGGCCCAGGCCGCGCGCGTGGTGCGCGAGACGGCGGCGTTCCTCGCCCGCGAGATGACGTCGCCCGAAGGGGCCTTCTTCGCCGCCATCGACGCCGAGACGGACGGTCACGAAGGGGCCTTCTACGTCTGGACCCGCGAGGAGCTGGAGGGCGTCCTCGGGCGCGAGGACACGGCGTTCCTGGCGCCTCTCTATGGCTTCGACCGGCCGCCGTTCTTCGAGGGGACCCATTACGTGCTCCATCAGCCGCTGCCGTTCGAAGAGGTCGTGACGCGTCGTCGGATGCCGATGGCCGAGCTGCTCGGAGAGGTCGGCCCGGCGCGCGAGAAGCTGTTCGCCGCCCGGGCCCAGCGGAAGCGACCGGCGACCGACGACAAGATCCTCACCGACTGGAACGGCACGGCCATCGCCGGTCTCGCCGCGGCTGGCAAAGCGCTCGGCGAGGCGGGGATGATCGCCGCCGCCGCGCGCGCCGCGGATTTCGTGCTCGAGAACCTGCGCCCGAACGGCATGCTGTTGCACGTCTGGCGGGACGGTGCCGCGAAGATCCCGGCGTTCTCTTCCGACTACGCGTTCCTGATTCATGGACTGCTCGCCCTCCACTCCGCGACCGGGGAGCCGCGCTGGCTCGACTCCGCGCTCGAGCTGACGGCGGAGCAGACCACGCGCCTGGGCGATCCGGCGGGCGGCTTCTACACCGCGGGCGAAAGCGACGACGTGCTGTTCCGGGCGAAGGACGTTTTCGACGGCGCTCTACCCGCCGCGAACGCCGTGGCGATCGACAACCTTCTCCGCCTGTTCGAGGCGACGGGCGACCGCGGCCACCTGGAAGCGGCGCGCAAGGCGCTCGCGAGCGTGGCGCCGCAGGTTTCCCAACATCCGGAAGGGGTCAAATCGACGGCGGTCGCCGCCCGTCGCTATTGGCGCATTTCGGCCGAGGCGCCGGGGGACGAGCCGGTGGGACCCTCGTTCGAAGATCTCGCGATCCAGGCGGAGCGTCTGGTCGAGCCGCGGTTCGAGATTTCGGAGCCTCGCCTCGACGGTTGGCGAAAGTTCGCGCTCATCCTGTCGATCGAATCGGGCTGGCATCTGAACGCGAACCCGGCGAGCGCGGAGTTCTTGGTCGCGACCCAAATCGAGGCGGAAGGGGCTCGACTTCAGGAGGTGGTCTATCCGGAGGGACGCCTCGCCGAGCTTGCCTATGGCGAGGAGCCGATTGCGATCTACGAGGGTACGGTCGAGATCGTCGGCGAGCTACTCCAGGAATCCGAGTCCGCGCGCCTTCTGCTTTCGTACCAGGCCTGCGACGAGAAGCGCTGTCTGCCGCCGATCACGCGCCAGGCCGTCATCTCGTAGGAGCTCCTTTTTAAGCTCTAGAGCAGCGACCCCGGTGCCGCGCATTCGTCGGCATCGGGGTGATGCGGTTTTCCTTTCGTCTGCGCCGTTCCGAACGAGGGAGGGCCTCCGGCGGTCGGTCGGTCCCGTCGGCGGGCCCGGCGACCGACGGTGGCGAATTCCCCCTCGCCAACGAAAGGAATGTTCCATGAATTCTCCGCGACATCTACGAGCTTCGCTCCGGCTGTTGATCCTAGCCGCCGGACTCTTGGGAGCGGGCCGGCTCGACGCCGAGGCCCTTTCGACCAGTACGACGGAGACGATCTCCACGGGGACCGGTTGGCGCCTCATCGATGCCGATCCGACCTCGCGCGGGGGATCGAACACGCTCCTCTGGGAAGTGAGCCCGGCCGGCGTGGCGAACCTTCCCGTATCCCAGGCGCAGAAGGACCTCCTCCTGGAGGCTTTCTCGGAACTGCCGCCGACCGCCAGCGACTCGAACCTGATCTATTTCTCTCAAGAAATGCTCCAGGCCCTGGAGCAGCCCACGTTCCCCGCGGGCTACGAGCAGTATGCCGACGAACCGCTCAACGAAAAGTCGCTCGGCTGCAGCTGGAAGACGGAGACCCGCAATCGCAGCTGGCCGTTCTCGAAGAACCTGCTGGACAAGAGCTATCCCTTCTCGGGGGGCATCTTCTCGGGCAGCCTGGACATCGACCTCCCGATCTCGGGCCAGTTCCAGATCGCCGCGACCTACAAGATCCATAAGTGCTTCGGCGTCCCGATCGGCTTCCGCTTCGAGAGCGCCACGGCGAGCGGTACCGCTTCGATCAGCGGGAGCGGCGCTCTGTCGGTGACCGCGAACGCCGGCGACACCTGGGAGAAGGAGTGGTTGGTCGACGACCCGAAGCTCGGCGAGGTGAGTTTCTCGATCGGTCCGGTCCCCATTCGCCTGGTCTTCACGTTGCCGATCTACGTCGGGGCCAAGCTCGACGCGCAGTTCTCGGCCCAGGTGTCGGCGTCGCTCGACGCCTCGGCGACCGGCAGCTTTACCTATACCTGCACGCCGGACGACTGCACCGGCACGAACGACTTCACCGACCAGTTCGAGTTCACCGGACCGACCGCGAGCGCCACCGTCGACCTCGGCGCCCAGGCGCACGCGCGGGTGATGTTGCGCCTCTCCCTCTATGACGACGAGTTCGCCTTCGTCGAAGGGGGCTTGAAGGCCTACGCGAAAACGGGGATCTGGGGCTACCTCGGCAACGCCTGCGGCGACGCCGACGGCGACGGCAACAACGAGACCGTGCGCGCGCTGGTCGGAGATCTCTCCTGGGGATATCAGCTCGCCTACGGCTGGGGCGGTTGGGCTCTTCCGGACCGCCTGCGCTTCACCTCGCCTCACGACTACTACCTGGGATGGCGCGATCTCCTCGGACCCGGCGCCTCGACGGCGCTGCAACCGATGATCCTCGGTCCCTCTTCGGTCGCGGAAGGTGCGACCGCCACCTATACGGTCAAGATGCGCCCCTGCTACAAGTACGCGAACGCGGTGAACCTCACCATGGCGCCGGGCACCTGGACCGGAGGCACGACGGTCACGCCGCCCACCGGCTCGACGACCTTTTCCCGCACGTTCAGCTCCTCCGGTAACCAGACCTTGGTCGCGACAGCCGTCAGCGACACCTTCGGCCGCAACCTGAGCATCCCCTACAGCCGCACGATCACGGTGACGTCGAACACGCCGACCGCGCCCTCGGGCTTGACCGCCACGGCGCTCTCGTCGAGCGCGGTCCGCCTGATCTGGGCCGACAACAGCAACAACGAGACGCAGTTCGAGATCCATCGGCGGACGCTCCCGTCGGGCACGTTCGCAACCGTCGCGACGGTCGGCGCCAACACGACGCAGGTGACCGACTCGGTGCAGGCTTCGACCTCCTACGAATACCGGGTCCGCGCCTTGAACGGCACCGACGGATCGGGCTTCTCGAACCTCGCGACGGTGACGACCCCCTCCGCCGGTCCCGCGGCGCCGTCGGGCCTCTCGGGTACGTACAACGCCTCGACCCATCGGTTCACCCTGAGCTGGACCGACAACAGCGCGAACGAGCAGGGCTTCACCCTCCAGTTCTCCGTCAGCGGCAGCGCGTTCTCCGATCTCTCGAACCTGGGAGCGAACGTCGCGTCGTACACGAGCGCCGCGAATCCGCCGCTCGGTCCGTACCAGTTCCGCGTTCGCTCGTACAACGGGCTGGGGACCTCGGCCTGGAGCAATACCTTCTCGCTGATGGTCATCAACCCGTCGCCAACCACCAGCATCGCCTGGATCCAGAAGGCGGAGACCAGCTGGGGCCCCGCCGGTACGCTCACCGCAGCCGGGTACGCCGCGAACGGCACCGGCACCGTCCAGCTCTGGTGGCGCGAGCGCAGCACGCAAGGGATCTGGGGCGCCTGGAGCGCCGTCGCCTATCAAGCGACCCCCGCGGCGGACACCACCTGGTCGAACACCATCTCGAGCGGCAGTCCGACCAACTCCTGCCACTGGTTCGACGCCTACACGGTGTATTCGGGCGTTACCTCGGCGGTGTTCCACTTCACCGGCTCTCCGGACTGCCCGTAGAGAGAAGGCCCCGCCCGTCCAATAGGCCGGCCGGGTGAAGTAGGGGCGGAGCTTGCCTCCGCCCGCGGTGATAGCAGATTTGGGGGGGAGGCAAGCTCCCCCCCTCCGCTCGCAAAGAGCTGGGATCGTCTAGTCCGGAATACGGGACGTATAACCAGAGTACGGGACGTATATCCAGGATACGGGACGTGAAACCAGAATACGGGACGTTAAGCCAGAGTACGGGACGAACTTCCAGAATTCGGGCCGATTTTCCAGAGTACGGGACGTATTATCGGAGTACGGGACGTACAGCCAGGAAACGGGACGTTACTCCAGAGAACGGGACGGAAATCCAGAATATGGGACGTAGCTCCAGAGAACGGGACCGAACGACTGGGAATTGAGACGTCTGCTCGGCGAATGGGACGTTCGTTCGGAAAACGGGACGAGCGCGGCGAACGTGGGACGTCCCGCCGTCGGCTCGTCCCCCACGGCCGACGCCGGGACGCTCGGCCGGGAATCGGGACGTCGACCGGCAGGCCGCCGCTTTC
>JBGAGQ010000131.1:0-2701 GCA_044226625.1 Thermoanaerobaculia bacterium | reverse complement strand
CAGCTCAGGAAGTGACTTCCCAGGCCAGGAAGTGACTTCCCAGACCAGGAAATGACTTCCCAGCTCAGGAAGTGACTTCCTGGCTCCGAAAACGTGATTCCGCCGACGGAAGTCGCTTGACGGTTCTGGAAGAAGCGATCGGCCGCCGGAAGTCGCTTCACGGTTCTGGAAGAAGCGATCGGCCGCCGGAAGTCGCTTCACGGTCTGGAACGCAACACTCGGGCTCGGATTTTCGGTTCCGCCTGCGTTTCGCGCCTTGCGCGCCGAGACCGGGATTTCTGCAGCGGTTGGCCAATCCCCTATTCATCGAGCGGTTCCTGAGAGCGTAGTTTCCTCCTCAGCGGCTTTCGATTCGCGCCGCCGCTGCGCCGTCGTACTCCCGCCGGCTGCGTTCGACATCTTCCATGTGCTCCTCGACCCAGAGCCAAATGCCGCAGACGGCTTCGCCGAGCGCCTCGCCCAGGGGGGTGAGCTTGTAGTCGACGCGCGGCGGGACGACCGCATGGACGCGGCGGGTGACCAGGCCATCCCGTTCGAGATCGCGGAGCGTCTTGGTGAGCATCTTCTGGCTCACGTTGCCGATTCGGTCCCGAAGCTGGGTGAAGCGCAGCTCCCCGCCGGTCCCGAGCTCCTCGATCACCAGCAGCGTCCACTTGTCGCCGACCCTCTCGAGAATCTCCCGCAGCAGGGCTTCTTTCTCCGGGCCCCCCGACTGGGACGGGCACGCTTCGGCGCAAGAGTCGGGGCCGATGGTCAAGGTTTCCATGGGGTGAGTATGGCACTTGCAGGTGCCTACTTCCCAAAGGAAACCATGGAACCTAACCTTCCCCCATGACGACTCCATCGAGACGACTCGGCTCCACTGGTCCCCAGGTTTTTCCCCTAGCGCTCGGCTGTATGGGCATGTCGGGGATGTACGGCCCCTCCGACGAAAGCGAGAGCATCGCGACGATCCATGCCGCGCTCGATCGGGGGGTGAACCTCCTCGACACGGGCGATTTCTACGGTCTCGGACACAACGAGATGTTGATCGGGCGGGCGCTCCGCGACCGGCGCGATCAAGCGCTCCTGTCGGTCAAGTTCGGCGCCTTGCGCGCTCCGGACGGCTCTTGGCTCGGCGGCGACGCCCGGCCGGTGGCGGTGAAGAACTTCCTCGGCTACACCTTGACCCGCCTGGGAGTCGACCACGTCGACGTGTACCGGCCCGCGCGCCTCGACCCGACGGTTCCGATCGAAGAGACGGTCGGCGCGATCGCCGAGCTGATCCAGGCGGGGTACGTACGGCACGTCGGCCTCTCGGAGGTCGGCCCGGAGACGGTGGCCCGCGCCGCGAAGGTCCATCCGATCGTCGACCTCCAGATCGAATACTCGCTGATCAGCCGCGGTCCCGAGGAGAAGATCTTCCCCAAGCTCACTGAGCTCGGCATCGGGGTGACCGCCTACGGCGTCCTCTCGCGCGGGCTTCTTTCCGGCTCGGATCCCGGCGGGAAGGGCGATTTCCGCTCCCGCCTTCCCCGCTTCTCGGGCGAAAACCGCGAAAGAAACCAGCGGCTCATCGACGAGCTGGCCAAGCTCGCGGCCGAGAAAGGGATCACTCCGTCACAACTCGCGATCGCTTGGGTGCTCGCCAAGGGGGAGAGCCTCATCCCAGTCCTCGGTGCGCGCAGCCGGAGACAGCTGGACGAAACCCTAGGGGCTCTCGATGTCGAGCTCTCGGCCGACGATCTCGCGCGGATCGAACAGGCGATCCCGGCCGATGCCGTAGCCGGCACCCGCTACGATCCCCACCAGATGAAGATGTTGGACAGCGAGCGGTAGCGAGCCAGATCCCAGGCGGCCCGGGGGAGAAGCGGGGGAAACGATCGCCGCGGAAGCCGTCAGGGAACAGGTCCGCGGCGATCGCCGAGACGGAGCTTAGAAGTTGGTGTAGTGCGGGTCGCAGACCTGCGCGAAGCAGGTGTTCTGGCAGGTGCCGCCGCAGCTGACGTTGCAGGTGAGGATGGTACAAAAACAGGTCCCCACCGTGAGGACGCCGCCGTCGGCCGCGGCGGTTTCGGTCGCGTTCAGGTTGCGAAGGGTGACGCGGTTGAGCTGGAGCTTCTTTTTCACGGCAGGCTCGCTTTCTCCGGTTGGGTTCCGGTCGGGATCGAACGGTGTCTGGAAATGACGCCGTTTCGATTCCTTGGACGACCGTCCGAACCTTTGGTATTAGAGCCGGTCGCCTGAATCCTCGATCACGATCCCGTTGCCGGAGGGATCGCGTAGGACAAGCCGATCCCACCGGGGCTCGAACGAGACGCCGGCCTGGATCAGCCGCCCCTGCAGGGCATCGAGCGCAGGCCCGTCGGGAAGGCGGATCACGAAATGCCGCAGGCCCGTCGCGTTCGTCGGCGGCGGGGGCGCGCCCTCCCCTTGCCAGGTGTTCAATCCGAGGTGATGGTGGTAGCCACCGGCCGAGACGAACAGGGCGGAGGGGCCGTAGCGTTGCGTCACCTCGAAACCGAGCGTTCCGACGTAGAAGCGCTCGGCCTCGGCGAGGTTGCGCACGTGGAGGTGGACGTGACCCATCGTGGTGCCCGCCGGCAGGCTCGACCTCTCGGGGGCTGCGGTCCCCTCCGAGAGCAATGCTTCGAGATCGAGCGCCTCGGTGAACATCTCCAGATTCTCCCCGTGCCGCGGCCACTCTTCGCGCGGCCGGTCG
>JBGAGQ010000085.1:0-21373 GCA_044226625.1 Thermoanaerobaculia bacterium | reverse complement strand
CCATCCCGACTCGATCCAGGTGATCGCCGTCCTCCATTCTTCGCGCGATCCGCAAATCTGGCAAAGACGCTGAGAGAGCGGCTTGGGGAAGAGACCGGGCCCCGTTGTAGGATCTCTCGTCCGGACGCCTAGCCCTCCAGGAGCCTCCCGTTGAGCCCCGACGACATCGTTCTCTGCGCCCCGGTCCGCACGCCGATCGGGAAATTCATGGGTGTGCTGTCCCCCCTGTCCGCTGCGGACCTGGGGGCCGCCGCGGCCTCCGGCAGCTTGATCCGCGCCGGGCTCCCCGGCTCGGTCGTCGACCAAACGATCTTCGGCCATGGGCGGCAGGCGGGAGGCGGACCGAACACCGCCCGCCAGATCTCCCATCGGGCGGGGGTTCCGGTCGACTCGCCCGCGTTCACCGTCAATCAGGCCTGCGGCTCCGGGTTGCAGGCGATTCTCTCGGCCGCCCGGACGATCCTGCTCGGCGAAGCTCAGATCATCCTCGCCGGGGGCACCGAGAGCATGTCGAACACGCCGTACCTCCTGCCGCGTGCCCGGACCGGGTACCGGATGGGGCACGCGGAGATCGTCGACGGCATGTACCGCGACGGATTCGACGATCCGCTGTCGAAGTTGGTGATGGGGGAGACCGCCGAAGAGCTGGCGGAGGAGCGGGGGATCGACCGTGCGGCGTCGGACGAGTGGGCCTTGAAGAGCCAGAGCCGCTGCGAGCGCGCCCGCAAAGCCGGCCGGTTCGAGGCGGAGATCGCGCCGATCTCGGTTCCCGGCAAGAAGGGGTCGCTCCTCGTCGAGACCGACGAGCATCCGCGCGACGGCGCGACGCTCGAATCGCTGGCGAAGCTTCCGACCGTGTTCCGCAAGGGCGGAGCCGTCACGGCGGGCAACGCCTCGGGGATCACCGACGGGGCGGCGGCACTGCTGGTCGCCTCGCGCGATGCCGCCGAGCGGCGGGGCATGAAGATCGAGGCGCGTTTGGCCGGATGGAGCGTCGTGGGCGTCGAGCCGAGGATCATGGGGATCGGCCCCGTGCCCGCGGTCGAGAAGCTGCTCTTGACGACCGGTCGTTCCCTCTCGGAGATCGAGTCGATCGAGCTCAACGAGGCGTTCGCCTGCCAGGTGCTCGCCTGCGTCGAGGGGCTCGGGCTCGATCCCGAGCGGGTCAACCCGGACGGCGGAGCGATTGCGCTCGGGCACCCGATCGGCGCGACGGGAGCGAGGATCGTGGTCACCCTGCTCCACGGCATGGCCGCCCGGGGCGAGAGGCTCGGCATCGCGACCCTCTGCATTTCGGGGGGGATGGGGATCGCGATCCTGGTGGAGCGGGAGGGGGTTTGATCCTCCTCACGACCTCCGCCGAGGAGAGGGCCGAGCCGTACGTCGAGGCGCTCCGAGCCGTCGGGTTTCGGGGCGACGAGATCGCGGTCGTCGCTCCTGACGGACGCTCGGGGCTCGGCGATCTCGCAGGGCGCGTCTCGGGCGTCCTACTTTCCGGCGGATGCGACGTCGATCCCGCGCGCTACGGCGAAGCGGTCCTCCCCGACGGGCACGTCGAGACGATCCCGAAGCGCGACGAGCTCGAGTGGAGCGCGCTCGACCTCGCGCGGGAGCGGGGCCTGCCGGTCTTCGGAGTCTGCCGCGGCCTCCAAGTGATCAACGTCTACTTCGGCGGCTCGCTCTGGCAGGACCTTCCGAGCCAGGTCGGTTCCAAGCTTTCTCATGAACCACCCGATCGCACGATGCCGCACGCGGCGCTGCTGCACGAGGTGCGTGCGGTGGCGGGCGTCTCTCCGCTCGGCGACCGGCTGCTCGCGCGCGGCGAGGCCTTGGGTCCGGTGGCGGTCAACAGCCGGCATCACCAGGCGATCAAGGCCCTGGGACGCGGCCTGCGCCCGGCGGCGCTCTCTCCGGACGACTTGATCGAGGCGTTCGACCTCGACGGCGGCGCGGGCGATCCCGGCACCCCCGGCGGGTGGTGGCTGCGCGCCGTGCAGTGGCATCCCGAGAATCTGATCGACCTCCCCGACCAGCGCGCGCTCTGGGAGGATTTCGCCGCGGCGGCCCGCCGCCACGGCAAGGAGGCGCCATGACCGAACCGGTCCAGCTCGCGCGGAGCGAAGACGGCCGCGTCGCCACGCTCACGCTCAACCGGCCGCCGCTCAACATCCTCGACCTCGAGATGATCGAGGCGCTCGACGGCCACCTCGCCGATCTCGAGCGGGACGACGCCCTGCACGTGCTCGTCGTGCGGGGCGCGGGGGAGCGGGCGTTCTCCGCCGGCGTCTCGGTGCAGGACCACACGCCGGACAAGGTCGAGAGGATGCTCCAGGGGCTGCACGGGGCGATCCGCAAGCTCGCGGATTCGGACGCCGCGACGATCGCCCTGGTCAACGGGCATTGCCTGGGAGGCGGCATGGAGGTCGCTCTGGCTTGCGACCTGGTGATCGCCGAGCGGGAGGCGAAGTTCGGCCAGCCGGAGATCAAGCTCGGCTGCTATCCGCCGGTGGCGGCGGCGCTCTATCCGCGGCGGATCGGCGCCGGACGGACGCTCGAAATGCTCCTCTCCGGCCGGAACGTGACCTGCGAAGAGGCCGAGCGGCTCGGGCTCGTCCACTGGCGGCTCGGAGCGGCCGATCTCGAGGCCAAGCTGGACCAGATCGTGGGCGACTTCCTTCAGTACAGCACCCCGGTCGCGCGCCTTACCAAGCGGGCGGTTCGCGCCGGCCGCGACTTGCCGTTCCACGAGGCCCTCGACGCGACCGAGCACCTTTATCTCGACGACCTTTGCCAGGTCGAGGACATGGCGGAAGGCATCCAGGCCTTCCTCGAGAAGCGCCCCCCGGTCTGGAAGCAGCGCTGAACGGTTGTTTCCGCGGGTGTCCGCGGACGCACGTTCGCGCGCCCGGGGCCCCTCAATCCGTCATCCCATCCCTCAGGGAGGAGAGATTCCGATGCCTGAAACCGTACTCCTGGAGCGCGACGGCCGCGTCGCGATCGTGACCATCAACCGCCCGGACAAGTTGAACGCCCTCTCGCAGCAGGTACGCGACGAGATGCTCGAAGTGCTCGCGGAGATCGAGAAGGACGACTCGATCGGCGCCGTGGTCGTGACGGGCGCGGGGGAGAAATCGTTCATCGCCGGGGCGGACATCGGCGAGTTCGCTGGCCGCTCGCCACTCGATCAGCGCGAGGCGATGCGCAGCCCGCGGATCTTCGACGCGATGGCGACCTTCCCGAAGCCGGTGATCGCGATGATCAACGGCTTCTGCCTCGGGGGCGGCTGCGAGCTCGCCTCCTCGTGCGACATTCGAATCGCGTCGGACCGGGCGCGGTTCGGCCAACCGGAGATCAAGCTCGGCTTGATCCCGGGCGGCGGCGGAACCCAGCGCCTGCCGCGCCTGATCGGCACCGGCCAGGCGATGCGCTTGATCCTTTCCGGAGACATGATCGACGCGGCCGAGGCGCTGCGGATCGGCCTGGTCGATTTGACGTTTCCGGCCGAGGAGCTGCGGGCGAAAACGCTGGAGCTCGCCGCGAAGATCGGATCGTTCTCCCCGCTGACGCTTCGCATCGCCAAGGAATCGATCCGCAACAGCGACAAGCTGCCGATCGAAGAAGGCCTCGCCTACGAACGCGATCTGTTCTGTCTTTGCTTCTCGACCGAGGACAAGAAGGAAGGCGTGGCCGCGTTCCTCGAAAAGCGAGCTCCCAACTGGGTAGGCCGCTAGGCCCCAATCGGATCGAAAGCCCCCGCCCCGGCGATGCGGACCGTTCGGGGCGGGGGCCGCGGGAGCGATCCTCGGCCCCGCAGCTTTCCGCCTGCCCGAAACTCCACCTTGCAGTGTCAACCTTTGTGCGTATACTTCCCTCACCCGCCAGGGCGAATGCTGGAAAAAGCTATGTACTACGGGGCTTTTTCGTCGCAGGTGTCGCTTCTGGAGAGGACGAGAGAATCCGGTCTAGACGACGCGAGGCGACGGTGTTGACGGCGAGGGCGAAGATCTTCCTGTTTTCCGCAACGTGGATCGCGCTGGCGATCAGCGGCGCCGCGTGGGCTTCCGCCGCGCTTGCGCTGGTGCGGACGCCGCTCGTCCTCGTCGCATGGGCCCTTGGATTCGGAATCGCGGGCGCGTCGGCGATCCTCCTTTTGATGCGTCAGGAGATCGGGCCGCTGCGGCGCCTGGCCAAGACCATCTCGGGGATGGCGGAGCGCGGCGAGCTGCAGAGCGATTTTCCCTCCGCCGGCGGTAACGGCGAGGTCCTGCGGATCGAGCAGACGATTCGGCGGCTGCTCGGCTCGCTCGAGGAATCGCAGACCGAACGGGAGCGCTCTTACGTCGAGGCGCTCGGCGCGGTGGTCGCCGCCGCCGACGCGCGCGACCACGAGACGGCGGGGCATTCGTTCCGGGTCGCCCATTACGCGCTGGCGCTCGCCAAGAGGCTCGGGCTCGAAGGAGAGGAGCTCAAAGCGATCGAGTGGGGCGGCCTGCTCCACGACGTCGGCAAGATGGCCGTGCCGGACGAGATCCTGCGGAAAGTCGGGCCGCTCTCCGACCACGAATGGACGATCATGCGCCAGCATCCGGGATGGGGCTTCGAGATGTTGGCCGACATCCGGTTCCTTCAGCGGACCGCGCTGCAGATCGTCTACAGCCACCACGAGCGATGGGACGGCGAGGGGTATCCGACCGGGCTGGTCGGCGAGGAGATCCCGCTCGCGGCGCGGATCTTCGCGGTGGTGGACACCTACGACGCGATCACCTCCGATCGACCGTACCGGCGCGCCGGGACGCATGCCTCCGCGGTGATGGAGCTGGAGCGCGTCGCCGGGCGACAGCTCGATCCGCGGCTGGTCGAGGAGTTTCGGCGCATTCCCGAGCTGGAGCTGCGCCGGCTGCGGGAGCACTGCGAGAGCTTCCACGTCGGGCTGACTCCGCTGCCGGAGCTGGCCGCGCCGCGCAAGCTCGGCCAGATCGGGCATCTCCGCGCCGTCCCGCGCTCGCAGTAGATTCGGCATTTTCTCGGCGGGCTCCCCTCAGGGGATCCCGTACCGTTTGCGCCGCTCCCAAAGCGATTTCCGCGAGATGCCGAGCAGCTCCGCGGCGTACCCCTGGTGACCCCGGGCGTAGGCCAGAGCGCGGCGGATTTCCTCGACCTCGATCTCGTCGAGCGTGCGCGGACGTTCGCCGCGCGTCCCCGGAGGAGGCTGCGGATCGAGCGCGCCCGCGCCGGGGCTCGCGGCGATCAGGCTGCGCTCGAGGACGTTGCGAAGCTCGCGCAGGTTCCCTGGCCAAGGATAGGCCACCATCCAGCCGCGCGCCCGCGCGGAGATTCCGGGGCTCTCGCGGCCGAGGCGCTCGGAGAGGTCGGCGAGCTGTTCGTCGATCAAGGTGGGAAGGTCAGCCCGCCGGGCGGCGAGCGGAGGGAGGCGAAAGCTCAACACGTCCAGGCGGAAGAAGAGGTCCGGTCGAAAGGTGCCCCGCTCGGCGCGCTCGGCGAGATCGTGGGGGCCGGTCGCTAAAAAGCGCACGTCAGCCTCTTTCTCCGCTCCGCCCAGGGGGGCGAAGCGGCTTTCGGCGAGCAGGCGCAGTAACTTGCCCTGGACCGCGAGCGGCATCCCCTCGACGCGATCGAGAAGGAGGCTCCCGCCTTGCGCGAGCTCGACGCGGCCGGCGACCGTCCGGTCGGCGCCCGTAAACGCTCCGCGCCGGACGCCGAACAGCTCGCTCTCGAACAGCGTCGTCGGAATGCCGCCCGCGTCGACCTCGATCAGCGGCCCGCGCGCCCGGTCGCTCGCGGCATGAAACGCGCGCGCGAGAGCGGTACGGCCGGTGCCGGGCTCACCGAGGACAAGGATCGGGGCGTTCGAGCGCGCGGCCCGTTCGGCGCCGGCGAGCGCCAAAGAGAGATCGGTATAGCGGAGGAAGCGGGAAAGCGCGAGCGGCGAGCCCGCGGCGTTCACGAGACGGCGGTCTCGGATCCGGCCTGCGGAGCGTCCGCGTTACGGAACGAGGCCGTGACGTCGGGCGCGTCGGACCAGAGGCGCTCGAGCGCGTAGTAGCGGCGCGGCTCCTCGAGAAACGCGTGGACGATCAGGTCGCCATAGTCGAGCAGGACCCACTGGCCGCGCTGCAATCCTTCGACGTGGAGGGGGCGTACGCCCTGGCTGCGAAGGTCCATCTCGACCGCGTCGGCGATCGCCTGCACCTGTCGCTCGTTGGTGCCGCCGCAGACCACGAAGTACTCGGTGAAGTCGGAGACCTTTCCGAGGTGGAGCACGCGCAGATCCACCGCCTTGCGCCCCTCGGCGGCGGCGACGGCGGTCCGGACTCGGTCCAAGGTGGAAACGGGGGGAGGGGCGGTCTGCGTTTCGATCGTCATCGGTAGAGGTCGTACTTCGAAATGTAGTCTAGCACCAAGGGGGAGAGGGCGCCCTGAGGCGGCGTCTCGCCGCGGCCGAGCAGCTGTCGAAGCTCGGTCGAAGCGAGGTCGACCCGTCGCTCGGTGAGCAGTTTCGCCCGCCCGGAGCGCATCAGGTCGGCGAGCGCCGGAGAAAGCCGCTCGGCTTCCAGATCGGAGCCCGGCCGGGAGAGGACGACCAGGTGAGCGATCTCGGCGATCTCTCGCCATCGCCACCAGGACTCGAGCTCGAGAAAGGAATCGCCGCCGATCAGCAGGTGGAGCTCGTCGTCGGGATAGCTCCGCCGGAAATGCTCGAGCGAGTCGATCGTGTAAGCGGGGCGTCCGAACGTCAGCTCGAACGGCGAGGCGTAAAGACCTTCTTCCGCGAGCAACGCCAGCTCGACCATGGCGTACCGAGAGAGAGCCGGAGCGAGCTTTCGACCCGGTTTATGGGGCGGTTGCGCGGTGGGAAGGTAGAGCACCCGGTCGAGGCCGAGCGCGCGCCGCGCCCCCTGGACGGTTTCGACGTGGCCGGCGTGGATCGGGTCGAAGCTGCCTCCGAACAGCCCGATCTTCATGGCTCGAGATCCGGCGGGGGATTGCGGTATTCGCCGGCACCCGCCGAGCTCGAAAGGGCCGTTCCCTTCGTCTTGTTCGCCGCCAGATGACGGGAGAGCGCCTGCACCAACGGGCGCACTCCCTGGCCCGTAGCCGAGCTGATCTCGAAATACGGCACCTTCTCCGCGGCAGCCGCCGCTTCGAGCTCGGTCCGGCGTTCCGGCGTGGCGGAATCCGCTTTGCTCCCGACCAGGAATCGCGGCCGCTCCAGCAGCTCCGGATCGAATGCGCGGAGCTCGCGTTCGACGACCTCGAGGTCGTCTCGAGCGCTCCCGGGGGCGGACAAATCGACCAGATGAACCAGCGCCCGGCAGCGGTCGACGTGGCGCAGGAACTGGAGCCCGAGTCCCGCGCCTTCCGAAGCGCCGGCGATCAGTCCGGGCAGATCGGCGATCACGAACGGCTCGGTTTCGTCACCCAGGGCGACGACGCCGAGCTGGGGGACCAGGGTGGTGAAGGGGTAGTCGGCGATCTTCGGGCGAGCCGCCGAGATGGTGCTGATGAGCGTGGATTTTCCGGCGTTCGGAAGTCCGACCACGCCCGCGTCGGCGAGCAGCTTGAGCTCCAACCGGAGGCGGCGATCTTCCCCCTCGGTGCCCGGGTCGGCCCGCCGCGGGGCCTGGTCGGTGGCGGTCGCGAAGCGGGCGTTGCCCTTGCCTCCCCGCCCTCCCGCCGCGACGCGGAGCCGTTCGCCGTGGGCGAGGACCTCACCCACCGGCTCGCCGGTCTCCCGATCGTAGACCTGGGTTCCGAGCGGCACCTCGATCTCGAGGTCCGCGCCGGTCTTGCCGGTTTTGTTCTGTCCCTCTCCGTGCCGCCCGCGCTGCGCCGCGAATTGCGCCACGAAGCTCAGGTGGTAGAGGGTGTTCTTCGCCTCGTCGCCGACCAGATAAACCGAGCCGCCATGGCCGCCGTCGCCGCCCGAGGGTCCCCCCTTGGGGACGTACTTCTCCCGGCGGAACGCGAGACAGCCGTTGCCACCCCGTCCACCGAGGACGTGGATGGTGCACTCGTCGACGAAGATCAAGGTGGGGTGGTTCGGGTCGAGTGAAACGTTTGCCGAAGGAGACCCATGAGCGGCGCGCCGGGTAACCCCCCGAGCCGCGCCGGTTCGAGGTCTTTACGACTCGCCGGAGGCGTTTTCGGCCGTCGCCGGGAGGACATGGACGTACCGTCCGTGCCTGCCGCGATCCTGAAACTTGACCACGCCGCCGATCTTGGCGAACAGCGTGTCGTCCTTGCCGCGGCCCACGTTGGTGCCGGGGAAGAACTTGGTACCGCGCTGACGGACGAGGATCGAGCCGCCGCTCACCTCTTCACCGCCGAAGCGCTTGATCCCCAGATACTGCGGGTTCGAGTCGCGACCGTTGCGAGTCGAGCCCTGACCTTTCTTATGCGCCATGACCTTCTCCTGTGCCTCGCTTTAGATGCGCGCTTAGCTGTTCGACGGCAGGTCGATGCCGTCGATCCGGAGGCGCAGCAGGTTCTGGCGGTGACCGTTGGTCCGCCGGTAACCCTTGCGCCGCTTCGACTTGAAGACCCGGATCTTGGGGCCCCGAACCTGGCCTAGCAGAGAGGCGCGTACCTTGGCTCCGGCGACGGTCGGCTGTCCCACCTGGACGCCTTCGTCTCCCGAGACCATCAAAACCCGATCGAGCTCCAGGGTGTCCCCTTCGGCTCCGGTCAATTCGACCTCGACGACGTCGCCCGGGGCGACGCGGTACTGTTTGCCACCGCTTTCGATCACCGCATACATAGTAGGAAACTCCCTTGGCGCCTCGGGGACGCGTGGACGGCGGAACCTATCACGGGCTCGTTCGGGCGGTCAACGGGGTTATTCTAAGGGCATGGACATGCCCGATTACATGATGTGCTTGGAGTGCGGAAGCCCGGTCTACGTCTTCGAGTGGGAAGGGGGGCGGATCGTCGAGGCGGTCTGCGCGGCGTGCGGCAACGAGGAGCTCCCTCTGTTCGTCACGCCGGAGGAGTTCGAAGAGCAGACGACGGGGGGGTAACCGATCGGCCGTTGCCGAACCGTCCGGTCGAAGCGGTCGCGGTCTCCGCCGCCGGAAGAGCCTGGGGAAGCAGGACGCTCACCGTCGTGCCCTCGCCCGGGCGGCTGTCGATGCGGACCGATCCGCCGTGCGCCCGGGCGATCCGGTCGACGATCGCCAGCCCTAAGCCGGTGCCCCCCTTGCGGGTCGAAAAGAACAGGTCGAACACCTTCGGAAGCTCGTCCCCCGGGATGCCGATGCCGTTGTCCGCGACGGAGATCTTCACCTGTCTCGGTTCCGAGCGGTCGGAGCGTCCGTTCGTCCGCTCGGCGAGGTCCACCATGAATTCGAGGAGCGGACGCCGGGCCAGCTCTTCGGTTGCCCCGAGCGCGTTTTGGGCGAGGTTGAGGAGGAGCTGGGTCATCTGCGCCGGGTCGACCCGAATCGAGGCCCCTCCCGACCGATCCTCGACCCTGATCTCGGCTCCTCGGCGCTGGATCTCGCCGCCCAGGATTTCGACGGCCCGCTCGCATAGGGCGACGGCCGGCAGCTCGGTCTGGTCGAGCGCCCGCGGCTTGGCATAGGAAAGGAAGTCGGTCACCAGCCGCTCCAGGCGCCCGATCTCGGACCGCGTGATGGCGAGCAGGCGCTTGCCGGTCGAGGCCGAAGCGGGATCGTCGATCTCCTCCTCGAGCATTTGCATGTTGAGGCTGAGCGAGTTGAGCGGATTGCGGATCTCGTGCGCGAGGCCGGAGGCGAGCGTGCCGATGTAGGCCAGCCGCTCGGCTTCCTCGGCCTGGATCTCCAGCCGCCGCGCGCGGCGGAGCAGGACCACGATGATCGCGTAGGCCGAGCCGATCAGAGCGATGGTGAGGGCGCTGATCATGCCGGTCTGGCGGATCAGGCGGAGGCGTAGGGATCCGATCCGTTTGGCGATCTCGTTTTCCGAGATGCCGATCTCGATGACGCCGAGCGAGCCGATCGGTACCCGCACGTTCGGGGCATCGGTTCCGTCGACGTCCGTGGAAGCGGTCACCGGCGACTCGAAGCGCCGTTCCGTCACGGTCCGCCGGGGGGTCCCTCGCGGAATCGGCAGCTCCGGCGAGCCGACGAGAGGGCCGCTCGGTCCGAACAGCTGGGTCTTGCGCTGGTCGCGGAGGACGAGGACGCCGTTGGTATCGCGGATCTCGACCGTGCGCACGATCTCGCGCCGGGCGAGGATCGAGTCGATGTAGGTCTGGGTTTCCCGTTCGACGGCGAGGGCGGTGAACAGATTCTTGTGCACCTCGGCGTTCTTGGCGATCTGACGCGCGAGGTTTTCCGCCTCCGTCCGGGTCTCGTCGAGCGCTCGCTGGATCTCGCTCTCCGAAAGAGATCGAAACATCAGCCATCCGAAGAGGGCGATGTCCAGGAGAAGGAAGATCCCGAAGGCCACGGTGGCCAGGAGAAGCCGGCGCGAAGTCAGCGAGGCGGGAACCTTCGTCATCCCGAAAAAGGATAGCACCCCGAGGCCGAGATCGACCGGTGCAAAAATCTGCTGACTACAAACTCATGTCAACGGGAATAACGGGAAAAATATAAGCGTTGTCGTGTCACGAATGCGCCCGATGCGAACGTGGCGCAATGTGAACCAGACCGTAAGAGCAGACTGAAAAGGAGGATGCCATGCAGCGATCTCTCAGCCGTTGGGTCCCCGCCGACGTCGCCCGGACCCGTTTCAACCGATTCTTCGAGGATGCGCTCGGCGATCTGTTCACGCCGGTCGTCCGGGGTGAGGAAGTCTCGAACCGGAACTGGCTGCCGGCGGTCGACGTCGCCGAGACGCCCGACGCCTTGACCCTCTACGCCGAGCTCCCGGGCCTCTCTCGGGAGGACGTCGACATCACGCTCGAGAACAACGTCCTCACCGTCCGCGGCGAGCGGAAATTCGAGAAGGACGTCAAGGAAGAGAACTTCCACCGAATCGAGCGGGCCTACGGTACCTTCGCCCGCTCGTTCACCCTGCCGAACAACGTCAAGGGGGAGGCGGTGGAGGCGTCGTTCAAGGACGGCGTGCTCACGGTTCGAATCCCGAAAGCCGAAGAGGCGAAGTCGCGCAAGATCGCGATCGCCTGAGCCGGCCCCCCGATTCTGACGTCCCTTGACGGCCCTACCCGCCTCCGGGCGGGTGGGGCTTTTTCGTATCGGGGCGAGCCAGTCTGTTAGCATGCCCGCGGTTCGAAACTCTTCGGAACTTCGGGGCTTACCATGACGAAGAAACGATCGGTCTCCGCCTGGCTGCGCGCGGCGGCCTCGCTCGCCCTCCTGGCGCCGACGTGGGTTTCATGTCGGCCGGCCGACGAGCCAGGAGCTTCCGCGGCGAGCGGCGTGCCCCAGGACGGCGGCACCGTCGCGATCGCCTGGAGCAACGACGTCGCCGGTTGGAACGAGACGATCCTTCCTTCGTCGAACCTCAACAACGACGTCCTCTTCCAAGTCTTCGACCATCTGGTCGCCGAGCAGCCCGACTTTGCCGAGCACGCGCCGACCATGGCGCCCCAGCTCGCCAAGTCGTGGGACTGGTCGGCCGACCGCAAGACGGTCACCTTCCACCTGGAAGAGAACGCGGTCTGGAGCGACGGCGTTCCAGTCACCGCCGACGACGTTCGATTCACGTGGCAGGCTCATGTCAGCCCGGACGTGGCGTACTCCGAAGCGACCGCGAAGCGGTTCATCACCGATGTCGAGGTGGTCGATCCGCACACCGTCCGGTTCCATTTCTCGCGGACCTACGCCAAGCAGCTCCTCGACATCAACGAGGGAACGATCCTGCCCAAGCACGCCTGGTCGACCTTGCCGTTCAGAGAATGGCGAAAGAGCGCCGACTGGTTCCGGGAGCATCTGGTGACCAGTGGGCCGTTCTTGCTGGAGTCCTGGAAGCCTCAGCAGGAAATCGTGCTCAAGAAGAACGAGCGCTATTTCCAGCCTCACCGGCCCCGGCTCGACCGGGTGGTGCTGCGCATCGTCCCCGAATCTTCGAGCCAGGTCGCGCAGCTGCTGTCGCACGAGGTCGATTTCGCGACCGTCGTGCAGCCGACCGACGCGCCGCGGATCGAGGGCGACGCCGGGCTCGAGCTGCGGGCCATCCCCTTCCGCAACTTCGTCTTCATCGCCTGGAACAACCAGCGCCCGCTGTTCGGCGATCCAGAGATCCGGCGGGCCCTGACCCTCGCGATCGACCGCGAGAAGATCGTGGACACGCTCTGGGGTTCGTACGCCCAGATGGCCGTCTCGCCGATCCTTTCCTTCGTCTGGGCCCACGACAAGGCGATCCAGCCGCTGCCGTACGACCCGGCCGAAGCGCGAAAGATTCTCGCAGCGAAGGGTTTCCGGGACAGCAACGGGGATGGGGTGGTGGAGCGCAACGGGCGTCCGTTCCGCTTCGAGGTGACGACCAACGCGGGGAACCAGCAGCGGATCGACGCGTCGGTCATGATCCAGGCGCAGCTGAAAAGCGTCGGGATCGAGGCCGTGCCGCGGGTGATCGAATTCAACTCGCTCGCCGCGAAGCTCGACGAGGGGGATTACGACAGCGTGATCCTGGGTCTCGGGATGGATACGAGCCTCGACCTGACGACCCTCCTTCACACCCGCTCGATCGGCAACGGTAACAATCTGGCGCGCTACTCGAATCCGGAGGTCGACCGCCTGATCGACGAGGCCGCCGAACAGCGCGACGTCGAAGCGATGGTGCCTCGCGTCCGTCAGGTCGAGCGGATCGTCGCGCGCGACCAGCCCGCGACCTTCCTCTGGGAGTCGAAGCGGCTGATGGGCATCAGCCGGCGCCTGCGGAACGCGGAGCCCAGCCCCGTCTACATGCTCTGGAACCTCCGCGATTGGTGGGTCGAGGCGGCCGCCGGCGCTCGCTGAAAGCCGGGGACCACCGGTGCCGCTCTACTTCCTGCGCCGCCTGGGCGCCTCGCTGGTCCTCCTCTGGCTCGTCCTGACGGCCCTCTTCTTCATCGCCCACGCGACGCCGGGAGATCCCTCGCAGCTGGTCGAGGAAGCCCGCCTGACCCAAGCCGGCCGGGAGAACCTCCGTCGCGTCTACGGCCTCGATCGGCCGCTCGGCGAGCAGTATGTTCTCTGGCTCGCGGCGGCGGCTCGCGGCGATTGGGGCACCTCCATGGTGCAGAACCGGCCCGTCGCTCGAGTTCTCGCCGACGCGGCGCCGGCCACCTTCCTGCTCGCCGCCGCGGCGCTCGCGATCCAGCTCGGAGTCGGGTTCCTGTTCGGGCTCGCGGGAGCTCTTCGCCGCGACGGAGCTCTCGACCACGCGCTCCGTGTCGTTTCGCTGGTCGCTTTCTCGCTCCCGGTCTTTTGGGTGAGCCTGATGGCGATCCTACTTTTCTCCGTCCGGTGGTCGGTGTTGCCGGCCGGGAGCCTCCATTCGATCGGAGCGGATGCCCTGCCGCCGCTCGCCCGAGCGCACGACCTGATCCGGCACTTGATTCTGCCGGCCTCGGTCTTGGGCCTCGCGACCTCCGGAATTCTCGCCCGATTCGTCCGCGGCAGCCTGCTCGACGCTCTCGGGCAGGAGCACATCCGGATGGCGCGAGCGAGGGGTCTTACCGAGCGGAGAATCCTCGGTCTGCATGCCCTCCGATATGCGCTCGGTCCGGTGATCCAGGTGCTGGCCCTCCTGATTCCGGGTCTGCTGTCCGGGTCGCTGATCACCGAGGTGATCTTCTCCTTGCCGGGCCTCGGACGGGTCGGCTTCGAAGCGGCCATCGCGCGCGACTATCCGGTCATCCTGGCCGGAACCGCCCTGTCGGCGGCCCTGGTCATAGGGTTCAACTTCTTGGCGGACGTGGTGCACGCAGCGGTCGATCCTCGGGTGCGGCTCGGCCAAGCGGAGGGCTCGGCGTGAAGGGGGCGAGCCCCGGCAAGACGCTCGTCGTGGGTTGGATCCTGCTCGGCGTCATCGGCGTGGTGGCGATCGCCGCGCCGCGCTTGGCGCCGTACGATCCGGACGAGCAGCTCGACTCCGCGGCGGCGAGCATGAAGCCGCCGGGTACGAGGCTCGCCGCCATCCATTTCACCGACGGGCGCTGGATGCTCGCCGAGCAGGTGCGTCGGATTCCCGGGGGGCTGGAGGTGCTCCGCCGAGGAGTGCGGAGCGAGATCGCCGCGGCCGAGGTTGCGAATCTCACCGATCGAGGGGTCGCCGACTCTCGCGTCTTCCTCCTGGGCAGCGACCGGTTTGGCCGGGATCTCCTCTCCCGGTTGATCCACGGAGCGCGCGTGTCGGCCTCGGTCGCCTTCTTGACTACCCTGCTCGCGCTACTTTTGGGAGTCACGGTCGGCTCGCTCGCCGCGCTCAGCGGCGGTTGGACCGATGCGATCCTGATGCGCGGAGTCGACGCCTTGCTCGCGTTTCCGGATCTTTTCCTGGTCATCGCGGTCGCAGCGCTGTTCCCGCCGAGCGACGCGCTCGTCGTGGGCGTTCTGGTGTTCGCCAATTGGATGGCGGTCGCCCGAATCGCCAGGGAGCGGGTTCTCGTGCTCAAGGGGCGGGAATTCGTCCTCGCGGCGCGGGGATTGGGCAGGAGCTGGCCGGGGATCTGGTGGGATCACCTGATTCCCAACGCCGCGGGTCCGATCCTGGTCCAGGCCGCGTTGCTCGCCGGATCGACCATCCTGGCGGAATCGGTCCTGTCCTTTCTCGGACTGGGAATCCGGCCTCCGCGCGCGAGCTGGGGAAACATGATCGCCGAGGGACAGAACTTCCTCTCCTCGGCCTGGTGGATCGCGACCTTTCCCGGCATCGCGATCTGCCTGGCGGTGGTGTCGCTCCACCTGGTAGGCGACGGGCTGCGCGACCGATACGATCCCCGCCTGCGGACGAGCGCCGATCGCTGAAGCTCGCGCTTTCCTCCCGCCGGACACCATGCTGACCCGCGAGTTCGACTACCACCTGCCCGACAGCGCGATCGCCGACCGTCCCGCGCCGCGGGGAGAGAGCCGGCTGCTCGCGGTCGATCGCGCCGGCGCAGACCGGCACCTGCGGGTGCGCGATCTCCCTCGGCTGCTGCGCCCGGGCGACCTGTTGATCGTCAACGACACCCGGGTGATCCCCGCGCGCCTGTTCGCGCGCCGGGAGGAGTCGCCCGAAGGCGCGGCCCCGATCGAGATCCTCCTGGTCGAAAAGCTCGGGGAGCGGACCTGGGAGGTGCTGGCCAAGCCGGGCAAGCGGGCGCGGCCGGGCGCGCGCCTGGACTTCGGCGACGGTATTTCGGCCGAGGTGGTCGCCGTGCGAGAGGACGGTCGGCGCGAGGTCCTGTTCTCGACCGAGATCGAGCCGCATCTCGAGCGGCTCGGCCACGTGCCGTTGCCTCCGTACATTAAGAGGACCGACGACTCGTCGGATCGCGAGCGCTACCAGACCGTCTTCGCGCGCCATCCCGGAGCGATCGCCGCGCCCACCGCCGGGCTCCACCTCTCGAACGAGATCCTCGCCGCCCTCGGAGCGGCCGGGATCGACGTCGCGCGGGTGACCCTTCACGTCGGGATCGGCACCTTCAAGCCGGTGACCGCGGAGCTGGTCCACGAGCATCGGATGGAACGGGAGCGCTGGGTCGTGCCTGAGGAGACGGCCTCCGCGATCGCCCGGACGCGAAGCGCGGGAGGCCGGATCGTCGCGATCGGTACGACCGTGGTGCGGACGCTCGAATCCTCCGCGGCCGTGGAGGGGAGCGGCGGCGAGGTGCGCGCCGGCTCGGGCGTCACCGAGCTGTTCATAACCCCCGGCTATCGATTTCGTGTCGTGGACCTTTTGCTGACCAACTTCCATCTCCCGTGCTCGACGCTGCTGATGCTCGTGTCGGCGTTTGCGGGCAGGGAGAGGATCCTGGCCGCGTATCGCGAGGCGATCGAGGCGGGGTACCGTTTCTATTCGTACGGCGACGCCATGCTGGTCGAGCGCGCCGGCTAGTTTCCTTCCTGCCGGCGCTTAGCGGTTCTTGCCGAACAGCTTCTTGTAGACGCCGACCAGCGGCTTCCAGCGGACGATACGTTCTCGCAGCCGCCAGGTGGCGCTGTTCGCGAAGTAGGCGATCTCGCCGCGCATCAGGTCGCGTTCGGCCTCGGCGTTTTCGAGTCGGCTCTTGAGGACGTCGGTGTCGCGCCAGGAGGGGCTGAAGCGGCGGAGGTATTCGGCGGCCGCCCGGCTCTCCGCGAGCGGATCGCGCGGCCGGCCTCGAAAGGATTCGACCACCTCGCCATAGAGGGCGACGAGGTCGTCGGCCGATTTTTCGAGGTGCGCCGTCTCGCGGATGAACCGGCTGGCTTCGGCGGCGTCGGCCGGGTCGTAGCGCGACATCTCCCCGAGCAGCAGATCGACGTCCAGCGGCCGTTGGATCGCCCGCAGGCCGAAGTTCTCGCGGCGTAGGGCGGCGACGTTGCCCGCGGTGACGAGCGGGCCCGAGCCGGTCGTGTCGCACAGGACGACCGCCGCGCCCACGGCGAGGGCCTCCAGGGCGCAGCGTGCCTTGGCGAAGATCAGGTCGTAGGCCCCGATCGTCCGTTCCGGCGCGGAAGCCTCCCGGCCGACGCCGGAGCCGATCGCGTCGAACTCGATTCCCGCGCGGCGACACGCTTCCGCGCAGATCTCAAGATGGGTGCCGGAAGCGGCGTAGTTGCTGAACACGAGGGCCCGCCTCGGCCGGGGAGGTAGGGGATCGCGGGGCCGGAAGCGATCGAGATCGACCCCGTTCTGCAGAACGCGAATGCGCTCGGGGGGGATCGCTTCCTCCTGGATCAACCGATCGCGGCAGGTGTCGTCGACCGCGACGTAGGCCAGCACCCGGGGGTGGTGGACCGGCGTCGCCTCGAACGAGTTCCAGGCGTGGGTGACGTGGATCGCCGGGACGTCGGGAAAATGGAGCAGCGCCGTCATCGTCTCCGGATGGTGGTTGCCGTGGATCAGGTCGGGCGCGACGGCCAACCGGTCGAGCCGCTCGATCACCGCGACGGTGGCCATCTTGAGCTCGTGCGCGAGATCCCCCCCTTCGGAGGCGTAGACGATCGGCTCGTGGCCGCGGCGCCGGAGCGCGCGCGCGAGGTCCATCACGTACGCCTCGGAGCCGCTCCGACGGCTCAGGGTCCGGAGCGTGAACAGCACCCGAATCGGCTTCATGGCCGGACGCTCATTCGCTCGCCCATCGATGGAGCGAATCGGCTACCGGCGCCAGGTGCTCCCGGCCGCGCAACACCGTGCGGTACACCCCTTCGGCTACGCGCCGCTCGCCGTGGCGCTCGAAATAGGGCGTTTCGCGATAGAGCGCATCGACCGGCGTCGAGACGGCCGGCGTGAGGCGTTCCTTGCGAAACGCGTCGGGTCCGAAGCGCGAGAACGCGGCGTCCACTTCGTACGCCATCTCCGGATAGGTGCGGGCGGCGGCGAGCTTTCTCGCGAACGCCGCCTCGTCGAGATCGAGCGAGAGGCCCTCGGCGGCGTCCTCCGAGCCGCTCTCCGGATGCGCCTCGAGGGGGAATTGAAGGTTTGCGATCGTGCGTGCGGCGGCCTCTGTTCCGCCGCGGCGGAGGCGAAGGACCGCGGCGTCGATGAGGAGGCGGCACAGATCGTGTGTCGGATTGAACCCTTCGAGCGCATCGCCGGCCACGGTGGCCACCGCCGCGGCGCGGAGGGCCTCGGTCAGCTCGGCGGCGAGCGACACGAAAAGCGTCAGCTCGCGGGCGAGAAGGGCGTCATAGAGCGCGCGGTCGGAGAAGCGTCCGTAGATCGAGCCGGGCGCGGCTCCCGCCGAGGCCAGAAGGCGGGAAGTCGAATCGAGCCTCGAGAGGCCGCGGCCGGAGCCGTCGGTCAGCACGAAGACGATCGGTCGCTCGCGCTCCAGCCAGCCATGGACCCTCAGCTCGTGCCCGGGGTGAGCGATCACCAGCGCCGCGCCCTGACGTTCGGGGTGGATCGGAAACAAGATGCGTGAACTGTAGCAGTCTCGGCGACACCGGGAGCCCTCCGAAACGTCCGGGGGAACGCCGAGCTCCTCCTTGGGGCGAATCCTCGGCGCGACCGAATCGGGGCGGGCCGCCACGAAACTTCGCCTGTCATGCCCGAGGTGTCGCCGCGCTGCGGCATTCGGGCCGATCCCGTGGTATACATGAGACTTGAATCGACCTGGGAGGTCCAGGATGTCCGTCGAGCCGATCGTCGTCACGCCCCCGTCGCCCTTACCGCCGCCGAACGACGCTTCGGTGCAGGAAGAGATCTCCGAACGCGCGGATACGGTATGGACCGGGTCGGCGCGCCGCCCCGCCGTCAAGGCGGTCGGCCGCGAGGCGTTGCGCGGGGTGCGCGGCCGGGTCGCGGTGGTCGATGGCTGCCGGACCCCGTTCTCCAAGGCGGGCACGGACCTCCAGCACATGGACGTCGTCGATCTCGCGAGCGCGGCGGCGGGCGAGCTGATCGCTCGCTCCGGCATCGATCCTTCCGAGATCGATCTGTCGGTGTTCGGCTGCGTGATTCCGGCACTTCATGCCCCGAACCTCGGCCGCGAGGTGGTGTTCCGTCTGTCGCTGCCGCACGACGTCGTAGGGACGACGGTCAACCTGGCTTGCGCCTCGTCGAACCGGGCGATGACCTTCGGCGCCGAGGCGATCCTCGCGGGCGAGGCCGAGGTGGTGCTCGCGGGAGGCGCGGAATCGCTGTCGAACGTGCCGATCCTCTTTTCGAAGAACGCTTCGCGCATGTTCATGGCGCTCTCGAAGGCGAAGACGCTCCAGCAGAAAGCCGCCGCGATCGCGAAGATCCGGCCGGCCGATCTCGCGCCCGTCGCTCCCGCGATCGCCGAGTACACGACCGGCCAGAGCATGGGCGAGTCGGCCGAAAAGATGGCGAAGGAAAACGCCATCTCGCGCCGGGCCCAAGACGAGATCGCCCTCATGTCCCATCACCGAGCGGCCGCCGCGGCGGCCGACGGACGGTTCGTCGAGCAGATCGCGACCGTTTTTCCTCCCCCCGGGTACGACCGCCCCGTCGACAAAGACAACGGCGTCCGCGCCGATACCTCGGTCGAGGCGCTCGCGAAGCTCAAGCCCGTCTTCGATCGGCGCTACGGCACCCTCACCGCGGGCAATTCGAGCCCCCTCACAGATGGTGGAGCGGCCGTCCTCCTGATGTCCGAGCATCGAGCCAAGGCGCTCGGCTACCGGCCGCTCGGCTACCTGCGGAGCTACGCCTTCGCCGCGGTCGATCCGGCGAACCAGCTGCTCCAAGGGCCGGCCTACGCCGCGCCCGCGGCGCTGGACGCGGCCGGGATCGGGCTCTCCGATCTCGACCTGGTCGAAATGCACGAGGCGTTCGCGGCGCAGATCCTCTCCAACCTGAAGGGCTTCGCCTCGGCGAAATTCGCCCGGGAGGAGCTGGACCGCAAGGCGCCTCTCGGAGTCGTCGACCTGGCGAAGCTCAACGCGACGGGCGGCTCGATCTCGATCGGGCATCCGTTCGGCGCGACCGGCGCCCGAGCGGCCACGCAGTTGCTCTACGAGCTGCGGCGCAGGAACGGAAACCTCGGACTGCTCACGGTCTGCGCCGCGGGCGGAACCGGCTTCGCCATCGTGTTCGAGCGGGAGTAGCGGGGGAGCGTCCGGGCCGATGACTCCGACCGACGATCCGCGCACCACCCCCGATGTGACCCTTGAGGTCGGCCGAGCCGACCCGGTCGAAGAGAGCGGAGCCCCGGCTCCGCTCGCCGGCATCCTGGTCGCCGATTTCTCCCGCCATCTCCCCGGCCCGCTCGCCGCGCGGCTGCTGGCCGACCTTGGAGCGCGCGTGGTCAAGGTGGAGGAGCCCAACACGGGCGACCCGGTGCGCGCCGCGCCGCCGCGCGCCAAGGGCAACGGCGCCCTGGCGGGCGAGCTGCTCGCCGGTATCGAGAGCATCGCGCTCGATCTCAAACAGCCTTCCGGCCGCGACGTCGCCGACCGTTTGATCGCCCGGGCCGACGTCGTGCTCGAGACGTTTCGCCCCGGCACGTTCGGCCGGCTCGGCTGGACCCGGGAGGAGCTGCGCCGCCGCTTCCCGCGCCTGATCGTCTGCGGCATCTCCGGCTGGGGCGAGGACGGACCGGCGTCGCGCCGCTCGGGGCACGATCTCACCTATCAGGCGGCGGCCGGCCTGCTCGCGCCGATCTCGGCCACGACGCCGCAGGCGCTGCCCGCGGCGCCGATCGCCGACCTCACGGGCGCCTGGAGCGCCGTCTCGGCGATCCTCGCCGCGCTCTACGCCCGCGAGCGAACCGGCAAGGGAACGACGATCGACGCTTCGTTGTTCGACGCGGCGCTCCACTCGAACCTGATCGGCTGGGCGGCCGAAGCGGGCGGCCCCCGCTCGGTCGGACAGCCGCTCGCGCTGACCGGCGATCTGCCCTGCTATTCGGTCTACGAGACCGCCGACCGGAAGAAGGTGGCGCTCGCGTTCCTCGAACCGCATTTCTGGCACCGCTTCTGCCACGCCGCGGAGAGGCCCGACCTCGCCGGGTACCACCTCGATCGGGGGACCGGCATCCGGCGGAAGCTCGAACGGCTGATGCGCAGCCGGACCCGCGCCCAGTGGGCGGAGCTGTTCGTCGCCCACGATCTGCCAGCCGGTCCGGTGCTCTCGGCGGCCGAGGCGCGCGAGAGCGCCGCGGCCAAGGCGCGACACGTCGTCCGAGCCGGAGACGACGGCCTACCTCGGATCGCCTTTCCCGCCCGCTTCGACGGGGGCCGCCCGTCGGCTTCGGATCACGTCCCCGCGCTCGGCGAGGCGACGGACGGCCTGCTCGAGGAGCTGGGAGCCCCCGAGGCGCGCCAGTCGCGCTGGCGGCGCCGCAAGGCCGGGGTCGGCGCGCGATTCAGCTGGAAGCGCCTCCTGCGCCGTTTCGTGCCCTAGCCGGACCTCCGGTTCCACTCCGTCGGCCCCACATCCGGCCCCGAGTTCGTCTCCTAACCGGGCGCCGGCTCGTTTTCACCTACGCCGCCGGTTGAGCCGAGGGGGAGGCCTCGGCGGGCGGCGGGATCGCTTCCGCAAGCTCTTCCCCGTCGCGGCCGATTACCAGAAGAGTCATGTCGTCCTTCAGCGGTTCGTCGGCGAGGTGCTCGGCAAAGGCCCGCGCGATTCTCTGGTGGACGGTCGCGGCCGAGCCTTCGGGGCCGACGAGCGACCTCAACCGGTCATAGCCGAACGTGGCCCCCCCCTCGGTCGTCGCTTCGGGCAATCCGTCGGTGTAGAAAACCAGCAGGTCGCCGGGATGGTGGATCGTCGTCCCCGTGGGCGGCACGAGCTTCTCCGTCGCGCCGAGCGGCAGTCCGCCACC
>JBGAGQ010000084.1:0-21538 GCA_044226625.1 Thermoanaerobaculia bacterium | reverse complement strand
GGCTCCTGCGATGGGAAGTTGCGCGATCGAAGTTGCTCGGACTGCGTAGATCTCTGAAGCATCGCGATTTCCATCATCTTCGACGACCACGAGCCCTTCGGCGAAGGGGTCCCTCCCCCCGCGTGCGGGGGGAGGCTAGGAGGGGGGCGCGCCGCCATGCCCGTACGCGTCGCTGGTACGATACCGGCCCCCATGCCTCGCAAACGCCCGCGCGGAACGCCCGCCGCCTCGCCGCCCGCGCCAGCCGTTTCATCCTCTTCATCCTCTCTTCCCGGCCGGAAGCGCTCCGCACGCCTCGTTCTCGCGGTCGGAGCAATAGCGCTCGCGGGGGCCGCTCTCGTCGGCTGGCTCCTTCTACGTCGCTCGGGTCCTCTCGGCGGTCTTCCGAACGGCCTGGCTCCGGGCGATCTGAACGTCCTCCTGATCACGCTCGACACGACGCGGGCCGATCGGCTCGGGTGCTATGGGGCTCGCGGTGTCGAGACTCCGAACCTCGATGCTCTCGCGGCGCGGGGCACGCGGTTTTCTCGGGCGGTCGCTCCGGTTCCTCTCACGCTCCCTTCGCACACGTCGCTGATGACGGCCGAGCTGCCCGGCATGCATGGCGTGCGCGACAACGGCGGGTTTCGGGTGGGGGCGGAGAAGCTCACGCTCGCCGAGGTCCTTGCGGAGAAGGGTTGGGCGACCGGCGGGTTCGTCTCGGCGTACGTGCTCGATCATCGGTGGGGGATCGCGCAAGGTTTCTCGACGTACTTCGACGACTTCGACCTCGCCAAGTTCAAGACCATGAGCATGGGCGACATCCAGCGGCGCGGCGACGCGACGGTCGAGCGGGCGCTCTCCTGGATCGGCGAGCGGGGAGCAAAGGAGAAGTTCTTCGCGTGGGTCCACCTCTACGATCCGCACTCGCCGTACGAGCCGCCCGAGCCGTACGCGTCGCGCTACGCGGGGCATCCGTACAACGGCGAGATCGCCTGGACCGACGAGTTGGTCGGACGCCTGCTCGCCGGGCTCGAGAAACGGGGGTTGACCTCCCGCACGATCGTCGCCGTGATCGCCGACCACGGGGAGAGCCTGGGGGAGCATGGCGAGCATGGCCACGGGTTCTTCATCTACGAGCCGACGACGCGCGTGCCGCTGTTGCTCGCGGGGCCGTATCCGGCGCTCTCCGGGCGCGAGGTCGGCGCGGTGGTGCAGAACGTCGATCTCGCCCCGACGCTGCTCGAGCTGGTCGGCCTCGGTGGGCCCGGGGCGCGGCTCGAAGGGCAGGGGCGGAGCCTCGTGCCGCTGCTCGGCGCGGCGACACGGCGGTCGACCGCGCGCGCCCCCGATCCCGGATACAGCGAGGCGTTCTACCCGCGGTTCCACTATGGCTGGAGCGAGCTGCGCTCGCTTCGCACCGAGCGCTGGCATTTCATCGAGGCGCCCCGGCCCGAGCTGTACGACCTCGAGGCCGATCCGGGCGAGCTCAAGAACCTCGCTTCGACCGAGCGGCGGACGGTCGCCGATCTGCGTGCGCGGCTCGCGGCGCTCGATCGCGAGATCGACGCGGCGATCGAAAAGGAGGCGGCCGGTCGCAAGTCCCCGGGCCAATCCGCGGCGCCGATCGAGGAGGACGAGGAGACGCTGCGCAAGCTCGCGGCGCTCGGCTACGTCGGCTCGATGGGGGACGCCGCGGCGGGCAAGAGCTTCCGCGAGCTGCCCGATCCGAAGGACCGGCTCGACGTCTACAACCTGATGACGCGGGCTCGCGAGGAGCTCTCCTCGGGCAAGCCGGACGCGGCGATCGCGACCTACGACCAGGTTCTCGCGAAAGACCCCGACGTGATCGACGCCTGGTTCGGGCGCGGCAACGCGCGGTTCCAGAAGCGGCAGTGGGAAGCGGCGGCGGCCGATTTCCAGCAGACGCTCGCGCGCCGGGCCGACCACGACTACGCGATGATCGGTCTCGCCGACACGCTGGTCGCGCGGGGCCGGATCGACGACGCGGTGCTCGGCTATCGCAAGTTCCTCGAGCAGGATCCGAGCAACGCCCAGATCACCTACCGGCTCGCCCAGGTGCTGCTGGACGACGGCCGCGACGGCGAGGCGGAGGAGTGGTTCGGCCGCACGATCGCGATCGAGCCGGCCACCGCGCGCGCGGAGGTCGGCCGCGCGGTCGTCGCGTTCCGGCGCCAGAACTTCGCCGGGGCGAAAGCCGCCTTGACCCGCGCGCTCGCGATCGACGGCAAGGCGCGCCACGCGCGCTTCAACCTGGCCCTGGTGGAGGAGGCGGAGGGGAATCCGGCGGGTGCCGAGAAGGCCTACCGCGCCGAGGTGGCCGACTATCCCGACGCCTACAAGGCTTGGTTCAACCTGGGGAGACTGCTCGCGCGGCGGGGGGACGCCGCGGGTGCCGAAGAGGCATTTCGCCAGACCGTTTCGGCGGATCCGGACTTCGCGGTAGGTCATTTTTACCATGCCCAGTCTCTTTTGGAGCTCGGCCGGACGGCCGACGCGGCGGCCGAGGCGCGCCGCGGACTGGCGCTCGACGCCGCCTCGCCGATCGCCGCTCTCGGCCATTACGTCCTGGCCGACGTCTTCGAGCGCGCGGGCCGACGGGCCGAAGCGGCCGCCGAGGTGCGGCGCGGACGCGCTTTGGAAGCCCGCGCCGGCTCGCGCTGAGCGAGCCCGTCGTCGGCGAGGGCGCTTGCCGTACCGGCGCCGGCCGTTCGCCCCAGGCTGCGTAGAGGTCCGGGCGGGGGATTCGAAACGAGGTAGGATCCCGGTGTGGCCCAAAGTTTGCTCTTCTCTCGACATCCTGCTGACTGATTCGAGAGGGGTGCGGTCGCGGCGCGAGCCCCCGCACCGGCGGAGATCGAGGGGACCAACATGCGAACGCGCGACGCGGCGAGGGCCGCCGCCGATCTGGGTGCCAGGGACGTAGGATTCGAAAGGGACGGGGAATCGAAGGAGCTGGAGCCTGGGCTCGCTCTCCCGGTGGTGAAGGCACCCGGCGCCCGTCCCGTCCGCGTGCTCGCGATCGACGACCATCCGGACATCCTGTTGCTGGTCGAGCTGACCCTGCGCCGGGCCGGCTTCGAGGTGGAGACGGTCTCGCACCCCGGGCGGGTGCTCACGCTGCTCGACCGGAATGAATTCGATGCCGTGATCCTCGACCTGTCCCTGCCCGAGATCTCCGGGCTCGAGCTGCTGCGCCGGATCCGCGACAACCCGCGCCATCGCGACCTGCCGGTGATCATCGTCTCGGCGCACGCCGAGGGATCCGACCGCGTGCGCGGGCTGCGCGAGGGAGCGAACGACTATCTGGCCAAGCCGTTCGAGCCGGAGGAGCTGCTGCTGCGGCTCGGCAAGATGGTCGCCGACCGCATCGCCTCGGAAAGCGCTCGGGCCGCCCATCAGCTGTCCGGCTCGCTCGAGGCGTATCCCCTCTGGGATCTCCTCCAATCGCTCGAGCGTTCCGGCCGCTCGGGCCGCATCTCGATCGAGCGCGGCGCGCGGACGATCGACCTCACGCTGCGCCAAGGCCATCTCGTCCATTCGGAGGTCCTGGAGCGCGGCATGGTCTCCCTGGTGGGCGAGGAGGCGGCTCTCGTCGCGCTCACCGGGACAGACGGCACCTTCCGCTTCTTCGACGAGGAGCCGCGGGTGCCGGCGGAGGCTCGGCCGGTCGATCTCGCGAACCTGTTGATGACCGCCGCCTGGCTCGGCGACGAGATGGCCGCGCGGGCGCCCTACCTGCCCGACTGGGACGAGCCGTTGAAGCTCCGCGAGCGCGGCGCGATCGAGGTGCCGCCCGAGCTGATGAGCCCCGGCGGCGAGCGGGTCCTCGGCGCACTCGTCGCCGAGCCGAGCTCGAGCCGGCGCCTGCTCAACGAGCGCGGGCTCGCCGCTCCGATCACCATCGACCTCCTGCTCGCGACCCTCGCCCAGCGCGGCGCGCTGGTTTCGCTCGACCCGGAGGCCGCCTCCAGGCGCGAGCAGCGGCGCGTCGAAGCGGCGCTCGAGCGCCTTCAAGGAGGCTCGGACAAGGGGGACCCGAGCAAGGCGTCCCACTTCCTCCTGGTCGCCTCGGCGAGCGCCTGGCATCGCTTCATCGCCCAGCTCGGCGCCTGGACGCCGCCGTTCGAAGGGTGGTGGGAGCGGCTCGAGACGATCGCCCGCGAGCGCGGCGGAAGCATCCAGCTCGGCGGCTCGAAGAGCGGGGCGGACGCCGGCGCGAAAGGCCCGGAGGCCTCACTCCATCTGTTGGCTCTCGACGCCTCGACGCTGGCGCGGGCGGAAAACGTTTTGCCCCTCTGCCGGGCCGGCGGCATCTGGTGGGACTTGGGGGACGAAAGTGGTCTCGCGGCGACGCTGATCGAGCGCTCGCGGTCGTTCGCCAACTTCCGCTCCGGCCTCTGGATTCCGATCGATTCGGCCGAATCGGCCGAGGCGGGGCCCGCGCCGCTCGCCCGGCAGGAAAAGTGGCGCCTTTCGGACGGCGTGCCGGGCAGTCTGTCGTCGTTCCTGGAAGGTTTGACCTAAGGCGGCCTCGCCGCCCGTTTGCGATCGGTTCGAGAAAGGCCCGACGGTTGGAGCGCCAGACCCTGCTCGTGATCGATCCCCTCGAGGAGCGCCGCCGCGCTCTGGCGACCGGCCTCGCCGATCTCGCCTATGAGGTGATCCCGGCCGCCACGCTCGCGCAAGGACGCTCGTTCATCGAGAAGCTCGAGGCGCAGGTGCTGGTCCTCTCGGGATCGGCCGACGATCCGCCCGAGCTCTACGCCGACCTGCTCGCCCGCGCCGACGACCCGGCGAACACCCTCCTGTTCCTGCCGGCGAACGCGGGCCAGGAGGCGGCCGCCCCCGACCGCGCGCTGATTCTCCCCCAGCGCGACGCCGATCCCGCCCGGCTGCTCGAGCGGATCCGTCTGCTCCTGCTCGGCCGCGAGCTGTCGCTCGACGTCGACGTCGAGCAGGGAGCGCTCGTCGGCGACGTCAGCCGCTGGCCGTTCTTCGCGCTGCTGCCGCGATTGGTCGGCGCCCAGGTGCGCGGCCGGCTGCAGCTTCCCGCCGGGGAGCTGGCGCTCGACCGCGGCGACGTGGTCGCCGCCCGCGCGGGCGCGGTCTCCGGCTTGAAGGCGTTCTGCCGGCTCGCCACGCCGCGGTCGGAAGGGATCTTCAAATTCGTGCCCGAGAACGCGGCGCCCGAGCGGTCGATCGAGACCTCGACCCGCGAGCTGCTCGCGGTCGCGATCGACGACAGCCTGGTCGAGACGCCCGACCCGCGCACGCGGATCGAGCTCAAGCTGGGCCGCGCGCTGTTCGACGCCACGCTCACGCCGCTCCAGCGCGAGATCCTCTCGATCGTCGGCGAGGGGATTCCGGCCGACCGCCTGCTCGACGCGCTCGCCGCGCCCGACGGCGAGATCGCGCGCGACCTCCGCTCGCTCGCCGACCGCGGCCTGATCGAGCTCAAGCCGTTCCGGGAAAAGATCGCCGTGGTCACCGATTCCTCCTCGGACCTGCCCTACGCGCTGCTGCGGCGGGAGGGGATCCACCTGGTGCCGCTGTCGGTGATCTTCGGGCACCAGACCTACCGCGACGCGGTGGACCTGACGCCGCGCCAGTTCTACGACCTGCTCACCTCGCGCAAATCGCACCCTTCCACCCAGCCTCCGTCCGTCGAGGATTTCGCGGCCCAGTACCGGCGGCTGCGCGGCGCCACGCACGTGCTGTCGATCCACCTGTCGCGCAAGATGTCGCTCACCGAGGAGCACGCGGCGCTCGCCGCGCAGGCGATCGGCCGGGAGGAGCCGGACCGCGTCGATCCGGCGCAGGCCCCGTTGCCGACGATCCGCGCGATCGACAGCGAGCAGGCGAGCCTGCCGCTCGGCCTCCTGGTCCTGTTCGCCGCGCGGATGGTCCAGAAAGGACTCGCGGTCGAGGACGTCGCGCATCGCATCGAGGGGATGCGCCGCCGGCTCCACGCCCACTTCGTCGTCGACACCCTGGAATTCCTCGCCCGCGGCGGGCGCATCGGCCGCGCCCAGGCGATGGTCGGCAAGCTGCTCGGCATCAAGCCGATCCTCGGCGTTTCGGAAGGGGAGGTCGGCCCGGTCGATCGCGTCCGCGGCGGACGGGCGGCGCAGCGCCGGCTCGTCGACCTGCTCAAGAAAAAGGTCGATCCCCGCCGTCCGGTGATCGCCGGCGTCGCCCACGCCGCGGCGCCGCTGTGGGCCGAGCGACTGGAGGCGACCCTGCGCGCCGAGCTCTCGGTCGCCGACTTCCTGCTCGCCGAGATGGGCCCGATCGTCGGCACCCACGTCGGCCCGGGCACGGTGGGCGCCGTCGTCTTCCAGCCGACCGCCGAGGAGCTCGAGCTACTCGCGCCGTCCCCGGCTTGATCTCCTCGGGAGCCCCCTTGAGTACAAAATTTCGGGGAGATGTCGAAATCCCCGGGTCCGCTCCGACCTCTGAGGGAAACGTCGCTTCGCGCCGGAGCGGACGCGACCCCGAAGGAGTCCCGCGATGAAATACATGCTGCTGATGAGCTCCCCCCGCGACGGCTACACCCAGTTCATGAAGTGGCCGAAGGAGATCCTGGAGGCGAACTTTGCGTTCATGGGGGCGTTCTCCCAGAAGTACACCGAGACCGGCGAGCTGTTGCGCACGGAGGGGCTCGCTTCGCCGCTCCAGGCCAAGCGGGTGCGGCGGGGCGAGGACGGCCGGCCGATCACCGACGGCGTGTTTCCCGAATCGAAGGAGTTCCTCGCCGGATACTGGGTGATCGACGTCGAGAGCCCCGAGCGCGCCGAGGAGATCGCCGCCGAGCTCTCGACCGCGCCGGGCGGCACGGTGACCACGCCGGAGGGGGAGACGATCCATCACCTCTGGGTCGAGGTGCGCGAGATCATGGGCTCGCGCCGGGACTTGAAGTAGGACCGGCGGTCGAGCGAGCGACTCCAGCCCGTGCCGTCGCAGGACTTCGAATTCGAGCCCCTGTTGCGCGAGCTCGCGCCGCAGGTGCTCGGCGCGGTCGTGCGGCGGTTCCGGGACTTCGACGCCTCGGAGGACGCGGTGCAGGAGGCGCTCCTCGCCGCCGCGAACCAATGGCCGCGTGGGGGACTCCCCGCAAACCCGCGCGGCTGGCTGATCCAGGTGGCGGCTCGCCGCCTGATCGACCTCCTGCGCAGCGACGCCTCGCGGCGGGCGCGGGAGGCCGCTCTCGCCGAGGAGACGGCGTTCGTGGTCGTGCCCGCGGCGTACGGTGAGACGGAGCGGCACCTTTCTTCCGCCGCCGATCTCGGCGCGGATTTCGAATCGGAGGCGGACGGCACGCTCGTCCTCCTCTTCCTCTGCTGCCATCCCGCGCTTCCGTCCTCGGCGGCGGTCGCCCTGACGCTGCGCGCGGTCGGGGGCCTCACCACCGGGGAGATCGCGCGGGCGTTCCTTCTGCCCGAGGCGACGATGGGGCAGCGCATCCACCGGGCAAAGCAGGCGATCAAGAAATCGGGCGTGCCGTTCCGCCTCCCCGACGCCGCGGAGCGAGCGGAACGGCTGGCCTCGGTCCTTCACGTGCTGTACCTGATCTTCAACGAGGGATATGCCGCGACCTCCGGCCCGGAGCTCGCGCGCACGGATCTCTCGAACGAGGCGATCCGGCTCGCCCGCATCGTCCACCGCATGCTGCCGGACGACGCCGAAGCCGCCGGCCTCCTCGCCCTGATGCTCCTCACCGACGCCCGCCGCGCCGCGCGGACCGGGCCGGCAGGCGAGCTGATTCCGCTCGACGAGCAGGACCGTTCGCTCTGGGACGCCGCGCGCATCGAAGAGGGAGTGGCCCTCGTCTCCGCCGCCCTCCGCCGCGGCGCGGTCGGCCCGTACCAGCTCCAGGCCGCGGTCGCCGCCGTCCACGACGAGGCACCGAGCGCCGACGCGACCGACTGGCCGCAGATCCTCGCGCTCTACACGGTGCTCCTGCGCCTGGAGGACAACCCGATCGTCGCCTTGAACCAGGCGGTCGCATTCGCGATGGTCCACGGCGCGGAAGCGGGGCTGGAACGCCTCCGGCCCCTCGAAACCGACGAGCGCCTCGCCGGAGGGCATCGCCTCGACGCCGTCCGCGCCCATCTGCTCGAGCGCGCCGGAAGGACGGAAGAGGCTGGAGCGCTCTACTGCGCTGCGGCCGAGAAGACGACGAGCGTTCCCGAGCGGGAGTACCTGCTGCGCCGGGCCGGGCGGCTCCCCACCTGATCGAAGAGCGCACCGCCCTCCGAATCTCCGGAAGCGGCTTTACGATCGAGGAAGTAGTTCTACGGTCGAGGAAGCGGCTTTACGGTCGAACCAGCCGCTCTACACTCCAGGAAGTCACTTCCCAGACCTTCAAGTCACTTGCTGGACCTTGAAGTCACTTTCTGGCTCGGAAAGCGCCAGATGGGCACCGCAAGATCCGTTCACTCCGCGCGGTACACTCGCGCCGCGGGAGGAGCGACGATATGCAATCTTCTACCTTGTTCGAATCGCTCGGAGGAGCCGACGGCGTACGAGACCTAGCGCACGCCTGGCATGAGTGCGTTCTGGCAGACGAGATCGTCGCCCACGCTTTTAGCCACGGCTTCCATCCTCAGCATACGGAGCGCCTGGCGGCCTACTGGGGCGAGGCGTGGGGCGGCCCGCCGACGTACAGCGAATCGTTGGGCAGTGAGTCGTCCGTCGTTCGTCTCCACAGCGGCAACGGCGTTCATGAGGAGATGGATCGCCGCGCGATCGAATGCTTCGATCAAGCCATGGATCGAGTCGGGCTCACGGACCCGCGGCTCCGACGCGCGCTCCACGACTATTTTGCGTGGACGACGACCACCACGATGGCGGCGTACCCGGATAGCCCCGAACAGGTCCCGGGCGACCTACGAATCCCGCGATGGTCGTGGGACGGCTTGGAGACCTGACCGTTACGTCAGAAACCAGCCCGGCCCGGTAAAAGCCGATCCCGCAGGCGGGATCAGCGCTCCTCGGCAATACTTGCCGTTCCCTCGCGCGGGATCACTGATCCCTCGCGAAGGATCGTTGGTCCTGGGCGCGGGATCGCTGGTCCTTCGCGAAGGAACGTTGGTCCTGGGCGCGGGATCACTGATCCCTCGCGAAGGATCGTTGGTCCTGGGCGCGGGATCACTGATCCTTCGCGAAGGATCTCTGGTCCTTGGCGCGGGAGCGCTGGTCCTTCGCGAAGGAACGTTGGTCCTTGGCGCGGGAGCGCTGGTCCTTCGCGAAGGATCGCTGGTCCTTGACGCGGGATCGTTGGTCCTTCGAGACGGATCGCTGATCCCTGGCGCGGGAGCTCTGGTCCTTACCGCGGGACCGCCGACCTTCGGCGCATTCCGTTGATCCGCCGCCCTGGGAATGCCGAACCTCGCCAGGGGGCGAACCTCCACTGGATCGTCGAGCAGCTCGGCGCCGTGCTGCGCTTTTCGCAACGCCGCCACGCCCGAAGGCGCGGCGGCTGAGATCACGACGCACGTCCCCTGACGCGACGACTTCCCTTCGGCAGCGCCGGCCGCCGGGAGGGTCGCGACTACCGCTTACAGAAGTAGCCGCGGTCGTAGTAGTTCGCTCGGCCGCTGCCGTCCTTGAACGTGTTGTAGTTCTCCACCAGAAGCGAGCCGGCGTCGAGCAGGCCGGTGGCGTAGGCCAGACCCTTGACGTCGCCCCAGTCGCAGGGGGTCGGCGAGCAGGCGCCGAAGACGTGAACGTGAAGCACGCCGGCCACCTCGGAGATCTCGACGCGGACGATGCCGCGCGTCGCCTTGTTGCAGGCTTGCCACGTGCCCACCAGGGGAGAGGCGGTGGCGACCGCCTCGGCGGTAGCGGCGGCTTTGGCGTGCGGGGTGTCGTTCGGAGTGTTGAATTTCGACTCGGCCATGACGGACCTCCTCTGGAGAGGCGCGAGCCCGGACCGCTCCGGGCAGGGCGGACGCAAGGCGCGTCTGTCAGAGGTTGGCGAATTAGAATCTGTTGTGTTACGTCTTGTTTGAATAATCTTCGCGGTGCTCACGCCGCTACGAGGCTTATGGGCGGTCAAGGAACGTCCATCGCCCTTTGGGTGTCTAACGATTCGTACATTTCTCCCGGGAAGGCGTTGCCATGATTCCAGATCAGTACGGTCGTCGCCGCCGTAACCGCGGGGCATGGGGCCCTGTTCTGCTGTTCTCGTTGGCGGCCGCCCTTGGGGCGGTTCGTGCCTCCGCCGAGCAGATGACCTTGGAGGAACAACAGGCTGAAATCGAAGCCGGGGTTCGGCTCCACGAAAAGGGGGATTTCGAAGGGGCGCTCGCGAAATATCGCGAGGTGTTGGCCGCCAACCCGAAGAACGTGACCGCCCTCTACGAATCCAGCTTCACCTATGCCTTCCAGAAACAATGGCAGGCCTGTTACGAGACCGCCAAGAAAGCCCTACGGCTCGAATCTTCGATTCGGTCTCAGATCTTTGCTCTCGCCGGAAGCTGCTACGACGCCGGGGGAGAGCCCAAGAAGGCGATCGCCGTGATCAAGCGTGGTCTGCGGGAGGATTCTGGAGACGCCGGGCTCTGGTTCAACCTCGCGGTCGTCTACGACCGACTCGGCGATATCTCCGAAGTGGAGTCGGCGCTGGAGCGGGCGGTGAAGGTGCAGCCGGAACATCTGTCGGGCAATTACGCGCTCGGAGTTCTCTACGCTCGAACCGGCCGGCGGATTCCCGCCCTTCTCGCGAACCTCCGGTATCTGAGCCTGGATTCGGAGTCCGAACGCGCGGGCCAAGTCGCTCGCTCGGTCAAGGACCTCGTGTTAAAGGGCGTCACGCCGGAGGGCTCGGGGGGCAACGTGACGATCAACTTGTCGGAAACGGCCGGCAAGGGGCCTTTCGGATCGTCGGATCTGATGCTGTCGATCGTCGCGGCGGGCCGCTATCTGCCCGAATTCAAGGACCAAGGCGATCTGCAGTGGCTGGCCGGGGTCTTGGACTCGCTGCTCGGTTCGATGTCGGAATTGAAGCCAGGACAGGGCGGAAAGTGTTTCCCTTGCGGGCAATATGGCGGATTCTTCGATGCCTTGAAGGAGAAATCGCTCGTCCAGCCGTTCACCTACCTGGCGCTCCAATCGCTCGACCCGAAGGGCTCCGCGGATTGGCGGGCAGCCAACGCGGCGAAAGTCGCCGAGCTCAAAGCGTGGCTCGGCGAGCCCGAGCTCGCCAAGCTGAAGAAGATCGGCTGAGGAGGCTCGCTACGGCATCCAGCGCGACGGGACCTCCACGATGGGGAGCTAGAGCGCCATCACCGCCCCAAGTACCCATTGGCTGAAGGCGGGCGCTTCAGGGTGCTCTCGAGTATCCTTGGATCCCAAGATGTCGCCCACAATCGCCCGAGCCCGTGCCTTCGCCCTCGAGGCGCATGGCGAACAGAAGTACGGCGATCATCCCTACGCCTATCACCTCGATGCCGTCGCGGCGATCGCAGCCCCTTACGGGGAAGAAGGGCAACAATATACTTGACTCACCCGCGTTTCTCGGGTAGAGTCTCTGCATGGACGCCACCAAGCACTTTCCCGAGACTCTGCTCGAAGCCGTCGTTTACTTCTCGCATCCCGACGTTGCGCTTGATTTCGTCGTGAATCTCCGTTGGCCCAACGGCGTGACTTGCCCCCGTTGCGAAGCCGAGAACCCGATGTTTCTCGCGACGCGCCGAATCTGGAAGTGCCGCGCCTGCAAAAAGCAATTCTCGGTCAAGGTCGGAACGATTTTCGAGGATTCCCCGATCGGCCTGGAAAAGTGGCTCCCGGCGTTCTGGCTCGTTGCCAACTGCAAGAACGGCGTTTCGTCTTACGAAATCGCCCGGGCGCTCGGCGTGACTCAGAAAACCGCTTGGTTCATGTCGCACCGGATTCGGCTCGCCTTGCAGGATGGCACCGTCGAAATGATGTCAGGAGAGGTCGAAGTGGACGAAACCTTTATCGGCGGTCGCGCTCGCTTCATGCATGCCGACAAGCGAGCCGCGAAAATCACCGGCACCGGCGGAGCGGGTAAGGCGGCGGTCATGGGGCTTTTGGAGCGCCACGGCAAGGACGGCCACAGTCGCGTCAAGGCCAAGGTGGTCGCCAACGTCAAGCGAAAGACCCTGAGCCCGGAAGTGCGGTCGAACGTCGAGCAGGGTTCCGCGGTCTTCACCGATGCTCTCAAGTCTTACGCCGATCTCGGGAGCGACTACGAGCACCAGGTTATCGACCACGCCGAGAGCTACGCCAAGGGCCGGATTCACACCAACGGGCTCGAAAACTTCTGGAGCCTCTTGAAGCGGGCGATTAAGGGAACCTACGTCAACGTCGAGCCGTTCCACTTGTTCCGGTACCTGGACGAACAGACTTTCCGGTTCAACCTCCGCAAGGGGACCGATGCTCTCCGGTTCGTCCGCGCCGCCGCCGGGTTGATCGGTCGGCGCGTCCAGTACAAAGAGTTGATCGGACAAACGACCACGGCCTAAGGGCCAAGGACGGGGGAAGAAACCAAAGGGGGAAAAATGAAAGACGACGAGCCGGGCGGGAAGATCCCGCCCGAACGTACGCCGTTTGAGAAGTTCTCGGACCTGACGCGCCGCGTTCTCTCCGTTCCCAAGTCGGAGATCGAGGAGCGCGAGCGCGCCTACAAAGACCGCAGGAACGCCCCGAAACCCGCCTAGGCGCGCCTCTCGCGCCAGCGGGCGAGCAACTGATCATCCGTCGCCAGAGCGGCCGCCCAAAGCTCTGCGAACGCGGGCCGGATGTTGTCGGCCAACGCGCACTCGATCACCGAGCGGATCTCTGTCGCGCGGTCGAATGGCCCTTGGTGCTCAAGGATTGCATCTTCCTGCTCTGACGGCGGCAACTCCGCCAAGATCGTTTCCAGCGCCCGCTCGGTTTCTCCCAAAGCATCCGCCACGGCGGCGAGCGCCGTTTGTGCCTGTTCGACCGTCACCGCTTCCTCCGTTCTGAGATGGAAACCCGCCCCGCCTACAGGCAAGGCGGTGCCCTTCGCGCAAGGCTTTCGCACTCGCCTTCGGCTCGCTCCACCTCCGTTCCCAGATTGGTGGCCGGTGGTTACAATGTGGGCATAGTGCGTGTTTATCGTGTGTCTAGTGTAGGTAGCGCGGTTCGGTATTGTCCTGAGGTGCCTACCAGGAAAGCCAAACCGGAGCGCAGGACTCCCGCCACGAGTCGCGGACTCGTTCGGGAGGTCGCTTACCTACACACGGACGAAGCGGAAGCTCTGGAGAAGCGGGCGGCGAAGGAGCGGGCGAGCAAATCCGAGATCATCCGCCGGGCACTGCGGGAGTTTCTGGGGGTTGAGGATTGAAAGCAGTAGGACGATTTTAAGGAGGGCCGGCCCCCTCAAGTTCGTCGAACAGGACGCGGAGACACGGCCTCTCGGACTTCGCTAATGAACGCCCTGGTGTCCAGGTAATAATTCGGGTATGCGCTACGAAGTGCGGCGATGGACTCCACAGAAACCAAGACGGCCTGGATCTCCGGTTGATTCGAGGTCTCCTTTTCCACTTGGAGATATGCGGCCGAGGCGTCTAAAAGTTCATGCTTCGAATAGCCGTGAATGTTTACCGTTTGTCGTTTCGAATCCAGAACCATCAGGTAGGCGATAGCATTTTCCATAGAGGCTTGAATTGAATGGATAGCGTTACTGTAGCCTGAGAGAACGGTCTCAATTTTTAGCTGTGCCGACAGGTCACGCAATTCTTCGGAAAGTTCGCTGCGGTTGGTGGGTGTCCCCGGAACTGGATTCTTTCGTTCTTTTATAGCGATAGCGCTGCCCATTAAGGCAAAAAACCTCTTCCACTGATCGTCTCCGATGTTCGATTTCAGAAATTGACCGGTCAGAGTGGAAACTGTCTCTACTGCTGTCGCCCAAGCGTGCTGTCGCCGAGATCGTATTTGAATTTCGATTCTAAGGCCATCATAAACCTGGTGCTGCTGAGAGTCGGTCCTGTACTTGTATATATAATGCATACTCCTGTAGCCGTCGCTTTTCGGGTTTGCAATGTAATCGTAGGTCTTGACTAGCTCAGATCGACCCCGAGGGTTTTTTGCGCTCCCCTCTTGATATAACTTGAGGAGACTCTCAACGTTGTCGGCCGACTTAACGACCGCTCTGCAACCCCCAATGTCTTGCATTTGTGAGAGCTTCATATTCGGATTGCGTCTCAACTTCATGTTGATTGACGACAACCTCTTAAGCCGCTGCGCCACAATCGCTTCGCCATCAACCCTTCTCGCGCGGCCGAGCAGGTTCATTTTCAGGACCTGAAGTGGGTAACTATGGGAAGATCGCCAGTTATTTATAACCGCAAGCGAATCAAAAAAGGCTTCATCTGCTAGATCATCGCTAGCCAAGTGGTCGCCCGCTGCGTCCACTCGCCCGCGCCCGAATTGAGGCTTGGTCCATGCCATGCCCAAAGCATAGACGATACTATCTGGTGAGTCAAGTATGTTGTTGCCCCGCACGACACCGTCGAGGACACCGGCACCACGCTGTCGGAGATCGAGTCCCGGTTCGGATCGAACGTGGCGGCTTGCGTGGACCTCTTGACGGACCAGCCCGGCGCAAACCGTAAGGAGCGAAAGGCCAAGACCTACGCGAAACTGGCGGAGGTTACCGGCCCGACGGAGCTCGCTCTGTTGGTCAAAGTCGCCGACCGCCTGGCGAACGTCCGGGCCTGCGTTGAGGATCGGAAGGTGAGCCTCTGGGAGCTCTATCGCAGCGAGCAGGCGGCCTTCCGGCAGGCCGCCTATCGGCTGGGCCTTTGCGATGACCAGTGGGAGGAGTTGGATCGGTTGCTTTCCGGGAGCCTCGGCGAGGTGGGGGGCTAGGCTCCTCCTGAAGGGGCAAGAGGAGTCGGCCAGCTGCGTTCGGGAGTGAAAGATCGAAGCCTCCGAGGCCGACGGGACGGGAGTAGAATTCGACCCGAGGAGACCCGATGCCCGAAATCCAGATGGACCGCGAACGTATCTCCGAATTCTGCCAGCGCTGGAAGGTGACCGAGCTGGCGCTGTTCGGCTCCGTGCTGCGCGCCGATTTTCGGCCAGAAAGCGACGTCGACGTTCTCGTTTCCTTCGCAGCCGAGGCACCCTGGACGTTGTGGGACCTCTCTGCGATGAGGGAAGAGCTGGAAGGCATCTTCGGACGCGAGGTTGACCTGGTCGAGAAGAAGGGGTTGCGGAATCCGTTCCGCCGACAGGCGATCCTGGCGAATCAGCAGCTCCTCTATGCCGCCTGACTCGGGCCGTGATGCGGTTCATCTTTGGGACATGCTGAAGGCGGTGAAGGGAGTCGTCTCTTCGCTCCGCGGTTCCACGTTCGCGCGGTACGTCGAGGACGAAGATCTTCGTCTTGCGACCGAGCGGAGAATCGAGATCATTGGAGAGGCCGCACGGCGAGTCTCCAGCGAATTCAAAGAAGCTCACCCCGAGATTCCTTGGCGACGGATCGTCGATCAACGGAACGTGCTCGTGCACGCTTACGATGAGATTGCGGATGACCGCATCTGGTTGCTGACCGTGAGCGAGATTCCTCTGTTGATCCAACAACTCGCCACATTGGTCCCGGCACCGCCTGAAGGCTCACCAAGCTAGGGGTCGATAGGCCGAAGCGTCTCGTCTACATTGGAGTGGCGCCTCAAGATTGACGCGGCACTTCAGCGCCTTTTCTTGTAACGCTCCTTAGAAGAACAAGCCTTCAAACGACCTTCAGGGGGACAATTGGACGATGGGCTACGGTCTCATCATTTGCGGCGAAGAATCGATTCCGGACCCCACGGAGGCCGACATCCGCCATGCGGTGTTCTCCCTGGATTCCAGTGAAGACGACGCCTTCCTGATTCTTGAGAAGTACGAGATGACCTACATTCAGACGAGCGGCGACCGGAATGTTGGCTTCGATCTGGAGTACCAGGAAGGCGACGTGGCGCATCACTATCGCGCGAAGCGCAGCTTGACGGCGGATGAAATCTGCCAGGCCTTCGTGTCGTACACCTCCGGAACGAGCGAATGGCAGAGGATCGCCGAATGGGAGCGCATCACATGGTGATTGTGGTTCGGTGATCGCCGTGTGTGTCGATGTGATCAGTGGGATTCGCCCTGAACGCTTGGAGGGCCGATGTCTTGGTTGAGTAGGGTCAAGGAGAAGCTTTCGAGAGGCCCGGCGTCCGGGACGTCCGGTGACAACGCTGGAGGTGCGCTGGGGAGAGAAGCGGGTGCCAAGCGCGAGGAGAATCTCACCGACCTTTTGAATCAGGGGTGGGCACTCAACCAGGCGGGAGATTTGGACGGAGCCCTCCAGATCTTCACCAGGGCGATCGAGCGCGGTCCGGACGCAAGCGCTTTCTATGGTCGGGGGCTCGTGCGCTGCAGGCTCCGACGCTATCCGGAAGCGATCGCCGATCTGGATCTGGCGATCAAACTCCGGCCCTGCTTTCCGATGGCGCTGACCGAGCGAGGGCTCGCGTATGCTGAGAGCGGCCAAGTCGAGCGAGCTCTGAGCGACTATGACGCAGCCCTTGCTTTCGATCCCTCCTATCGAACAGCGCATGACAACAAGGGCATCGCCTGTCTGCTGCTCGGCCGTTGGAAGGAAGCGCTCCCGCACCTGGACATCGCGATCCGACTCGACCCTTCGCAACCGATGACGCAGTATCACCGAGGGCTCGCCCACGAAATGCTCGGCGACCCCTCTCGCGCCGCTCGCGATTACCAAAACGCTATCGAGGTGGCCCCCAAGGGAGAATTTGCGTCCCTGGCCGCGGGCCGACGCCGGGATTTGCAGCGCGGCGAATTTGAGAGATCCGAGCCCGAGAACCCCTCTACGGAAGACCTGTGGACCGAGATCGTCCCGCTCTCCCTGGGCGATGCCGTACGCGACCTCTTGGAAAAGGTGCGGTGGTCCAATGGAGCGTTCTTTGGAGTGGTAACGCTTCCCGATGGCGGCAGGAACCTCCTGCCGATCTACGGCCAGGACGGCATCCGGAAGTCGCTCACCGAGGTCGCGGATGGAATAGGGCCGCGCATCCTCGAGATGCGGTTGGAGCAATTCGATTCCCTTTTTTGCGATCCTGCCTGGACAATCCCAAGGGGGATCGAACCAGATCGGCGAGCGTTGGCAAGGGTAGGACGCAACCTTCGCGTGCTCATGCAAGGGGAGCAGATTCTCGGGGTGGCGATGGATGGATTCGACCACCACGACCCCGGCCTACCGACGACGCTGTTCGGAGAGCGGCCTGTTTTTGGGCGGAGCGAATTAACTGGCTCGGCTCGACGGTGCGCATCGTGCCAGCGCGAGTCCGCATATTTCGATGCCGTCATCGAGGGCGTTCTGTTGGCGGGGTATGCATGCCCTCAGTGCACGACCAGCCCTACCGAGGCCTGGGTCGAAGCGCGGATGCGGCCGGGAAGATGGTCGCGCTCCGGCTTTCTTGGAGAGAGCGAATCGCTACGCGATGTCATGGACCGCGACGCCGAGACGCTGCAGCGAATGGGGCTCACACACTCGCAAATCTCGGACGCGCTCGATCGCCTGCTCTCGGAAGCTCTGCTGGCGTCCGGAGATCGCATCGCGCGTGCGACCGAGCAGTTCGTGGAGGCGCTCCGCGCCTCGGGCGAGCGAGGGATGGCCAGCTTGGCCATACTACCTCTCGGCTTCTCGCTCGACGATCTCGAAAGGCGCTTGAGCTCTGGCGATCGGATCCCCGAGGAACGCGGCGCCCTCGTGGGAGACCACGAGGTCTACTTGCAGATCTATTTGGGGTATCAGTACTGCCCGTTTACCTGCCTGCGCCTTCCGTGGAGCGATGAGGTCCCAGCGATCGAGGTCTTCAGGAAACTGAAACAGGGCGTCGCCGTTCTCACGCCGTCGACCGATCAGGAGCTACCCTGCAGTGCGGACCTCTCATACCGCTTTTCCAACTTGGAGTTCCTCATCGTTCAGAGAAAGACCCGAAACTTCCTTCGAGGCTCCGGTCTCTTGGTGCATCTAATCCGCGACCACCACCTCTTCGAAGGCGCAGGCAGCCCTTTCCGTATGGATCCCGAGCGGGCCGCGCAGGTGCTTGGGCTCTGGCCTCACTCATGACAAGTGCTATCGGTTGAAGTCGAACGTCGTCGTGCTGCTTGATTCCAATTTGCAACCTGCGACGAAGGAGAGCTTCCGAAACACGAGAGCTACCCTTCCCCCTCCTCCAATCGAAGAAACTGCGCCCAATCGAGATCGGTGAGGTCGAGCTCCTGCTCGACGCGCTGGAACGCGGCGTCGCCGATGGTTCCGTCGGCCCGTAGGTCGACCAGCCTCTGACGGGCGGCTCCGGTCGCGGCGCGGACGACGGCTTCTTCCTTCCTGCGCTCCGCCGCCTCGGCGCGCGCCACTTCCGCCGCGTGGGCGGTGTCCTGCTCGGCCTCGGCGCGGCGGAGTTGGAGGTCGTAGCGGAGGCGGACGAAATCGACCGTCTCGGCGCCCGGGCAGGTGGCCGCGGCTTTCGTGGCCGCTTTGAGGGTCTCGATTCGCGCGAGTTGAACCTCCCGATCGACCGTTCCGTCGTCTTCCAGACGTAGACGGAGGATCAGCGGCCGAAGCGTGAGGCCCTGGAAAACGAGCGTGCCGAGCACCACGCCGAAGGCGGTGACGAGGATCAGGTCGCGGTAGGGGAACGGCGTTCCCCCTCCCGCTCCGGTCGGCAGCGCGAGCGCGGCGGCGAGCGTCACCGTGCCGCGCATGCCGCACCAGCCGACGACCGCGGCGCCGCGCCGGTCGAGCGCCACGGCGTCTTTCGGCCCCGGCTTGGACCCCCGGGGACGGCAGCGCCACCGGCTGAAGGCGGCCGCACCGGTTACCCAGACGATCCGCGCGGCGATCACCGCGACGCAGACCACCGCGGCGACCAGCGCGTAGCGCGCGCTTTGCGCTCCGGTGACCCGGGCCGAGATCGATTTGAGCTGGAAGCCGACGAGGATGAAAGCGAGCACATTGAGCACGAACACCGCGAACTCCCAGACCGCGTAGGAGGGGATGCGGATGCGCGCCGGGGTGATCTTCGCCGAATGGCGCCCCGCGGCGATCGCGAACACCACCATCGTGATGATTCCCGACAGATGAAGCCGCTCGGCGAGCATCCAGACCGCGAACGTGCCGCAGAACTGGAACACTACGGCGGTCGCCATGTCGTCGATCTTCGAGATGAATCCGAGCAGGATCCGCTCGAGCACCAGGCCGAGGAGGACGCTGCCGAGCGTCACCACGAGGAGCGTCGGCAGGACGGTCGAGGGAGAGAGGACGCCGGTGAGCGTCGCCGCGACTGCCAGGCGGAACACGAGGAGTGCGCTCGCGTCGTTGAACAGGCTCTCTCCTTCGAGGATCACGAGCAGGCGGTGGGGCGGGCGGAGCTGTTTGAGCACCGTCGTGGCCGCCGCGGCATCGGGGGGCGCCACGATCGCGCCGAGGGCGATCGCCGCGCTCCAGGGCAGGTCGGGGACGAGCCACCGCGCGACCACGGCGACCGTCGCGATGGTGAGCGCCACGGCGCCGAGCGCGAGGCTCGCCACCGCCCGCCAGTTCGCGCGCAGGTCGCGCGGCGAAGAGTCGAACGCGGCGTCGAGCAGGACCGGCGCGACGAACAGCGCGAGCGCCAACTCCGAATCGAGGCCGATTGTCGGCGCGCCGGGGATCAGCGCGGCGACGGCGCCCGCGAACGCTACCAGGGCGGGGTAGGGGGCACCGAGCTTGCGCGACAGGGCGGCGAGCGCGGCGCCGGCCATCAGGAGCGCGATGACGATCTCGAAGACTTTCATCGCCCGGCTCGCCTCAAGCGTCCGACTCCCGCGTCATCTCGACCATGGTGCGGCGGAAGCCGGCGCGCTCGAACAGCCACTGCGCGGTCTCGTTCCGCTCCGCGGTCTGGAGCACCACCCGGGGCGCGCCGCGCCGCCCGAGCTCGTCGAGGGTCGCGTCGAGCAGGCGCCGGCCGACCCCCTGGCCGCGATATTCCGGATCGACCACGATGTCGTACAGAACGCCCGCGGGCCCACGCAGGGCCATGTAGTCCGTCCCCTCGACCCCCGCGTACGTGTAGCCGACCACCTTTCCCGCCAGCTCGGCCACGCGGACGAGGACGTTCGGCTCGTCGAGCTGGGTGCCGAGGTAGGCGCCGTACCCCTCCGCGGTCCGCGGCGTCGCGGACAGGAAACGGAGCGGATCGAACCCGTGATGGAGGCGCACCAGATGCGCGCCGAGCCGGCCGATCGCCTCGAGGTCCGCGGGGGTCGCGGGGCGGAGGACGACCGCCGGATCCGCGGACGAAGGCGTCGGCGGTTCGGGCTGGGTGGGATCCGGCGGGCTCGGCGGCATCGGACAACGATACGGGCCGAGGTCCGCCGAATCAACGAGGCTGGATTGCTGGAGCGGCGGGTGCCGGCGCGGCGGTTCCCGCGGCGGCGATTCCGGAAGGCTCGCCTCCGGACAGGCAGCGCATCGGTACCGGGCGTTCGAGGGGGTCGCTGGAGAAGCCGACGACGAACAGGCCGACGGTGAGCTCCCGGGTGTCCCGCGAGCCCGGCATGTTCTCGCTCGGGCGCCAGACGGGATCGGCGGTGAGGACGATCACCACGGACGAGCCGTCGGGGGCGAGAGGCTCGGCGAGAGGAAAGCGGGCGAGCTGCTCGCCTCCGGCGGGGTCGAAGCGGAACGTTCCGAGCATCCGCCCGGCCGCCTTAGCGGTGAGCGTGAACGTCGGCTCGGGGCGGGAGAGGGCGCTCGGCGGAGGCATCCAGGCGCGGACGATCAGGTCGCCGGGGGCGGCCTTGAGGCGCAGGCGGGCTGTCGGGCCCATCCAGCGGAACGGCGGCTCCCAGGTGTAGAGGCCGAACAGGGCGACGTCGTCCCGCGGGGAGGCGCGGAAATCGGCCACGTGCGCCGCGGCGGTCGGGGCCACCAGGCCGCTCGGGGTCGCGCAGACCGGCACCGTTGCGGCGCCCACGGCGTCGGCCCAGCGGTCGAGCACCTCGTTCTCCCGGCGGAGATCGTCGGCCGAGACGCCCGGAACGATCCGGGTGCCCGGCGGCGCCAGGGCGAAACGCTCTCCGGCGATCGGCCGCGGGAAGTGGGTGCGGAAGATGGTCGAGAACGCGAGGCTGCCGTCGTGGATCCCGGGGAAGGGGAACTGGCCGTCGGTGAGCGTCCAGGGCGGTGCGCCGGGCCGGGCGGCTTCCGCTTCCAGGAGATGCGAGAGCACCGCGGCGGCGCGCCAAAAGCCGGGCGAGGCGTCGTGCGGTGGGGAGGGGAGCGTCTGGCGGAAGCTCGCGGCCTGGCCGAGAACGAACGGGAATGCGACCAGCAGAACGGCGAGCCGATCCCACGAAAGCGCCGCCGCGAGTCGGCTCCGCGGGGACGGCGTCTCCCCGCCGGGTGCCGGAGAGCCCCGGAAGCGAGAGGCGATCCGCGTGGCGAGCGCGTCGAGCAGCAGGCCGAAGGAGAGGGCGAGCGGCGCGGTGAACGGGTAGT